>CANJJE010000009.1 GCA_947474755.1 Burkholderiales bacterium
GGCGCTGCACCGATTGCAGGCGCTGGCTGAACTGGGCGTGAAGCTGGCGATCGACGATTTCGGCACCGGCTACTCGAGCCTGGCCTACCTCAAGCGCTTTCCGATCGGGCGACTGAAGATCGACCGCAGCTTCATCCAGGGGCTGCCCGAGGACGAGGTGGATGTCGGGATCGTCAATGCCATCGTGAACCTGGGCAAGGCCCTTCACCTGGACATGGTGGCCGAGGGTGTCGAAACCGAAGCGCAGCGCTTGTTCATGCTGAAGGCCGGGTGTACCCAGTACCAGGGTGGGCTGTGCGCCCCGGCCCTCGATGCCTTGTCCTTCGATGCGCTGATTGATCGCGGGCCCGACTTCGAGCAGGACCTGCCCGACACCGGGGACTGGATCGAGAGCGGTTCCTGATCGCCGATGTTGCGGTTCAGGTGACCATGCCTCGCCGCCGGGTCAGAGGAACCGCTCCAGCAGCCGGCGCGACCGCCGGTCCAGCGCCCGGCGATTGCGCACGATGAACTGAATCCCGTGGCTGTCTGTGATCCACAGCGAGCCTTCGCTCAGACGCCGGATGTCTTCCTCGCCTTTCAGCACGAAGCGGGTGGTCCCGCGGTCGGTATCGACCTGCCAGATGCTAGGGGTTGAAAACGTCGACACCGAGACGATGCGGCGTATCACCGGTGTGAACTCGCGGCTGAGCAGATCCTCGGTGATCAGCGTGCGCAGGGGCGAGGGCAGCTTGTCGAGGGCGTCGACCCAGGCGACTTCGCGGCCATCGCCATCGACCAGCGACAGCCCCTCGTTCGGCGCTGCGATCGGAAAGGCCCGCACCGGCACCACACCCTGATGACGTGTGCCGTCGGCAGTGGTGAGCACCAGCCAGCCGTGGGCGTCTCGCTCCAATTGAAAAGGCGCGTCGTTCATGCGGGCAAGTCGCTGTGACTGGACGCCCCGGCCGCTGCTGCCGATGGGGGCGTCTCGGTCGAGCTGCCGTGGCCCACCCAATCAGCAGTGACAGCCTGGCGCGCCTGTGCCTCATGCAGCCGCCAATAGGCGCCGCGCCGTGCCATCAGCTCATCGTGTGGCCCGACCTCGACGATCTGGCCACGGTCCATCACGACGAGCCGATCGGCCTTGCGCAAGGTGGACAGCCGGTGCGCTATGGCGATCGTCGTGCGGCCCTGCACCAGATTGTCGAGCGCGTTCTGGATTTCCTTTTCGGTCTCGGTGTCCACTGACGAGGTCGCCTCGTCGAGGATCAGGATGCACGGATCGATCAGCAGTGCGCGCGCGATGCTGATGCGCTGACGCTCGCCGCCGGAGAGGCCCTGACCGCGCTCGCCGACCAGCGAGTCGTAGCCCTGCGGCAGCCGCAGGATGAACTCGTGCGCATGCGCGGCGCGTGCCGCGGCCACGATGTCTTCCCGACTGGCGTCGGGGCGGCCATAGGCAATGTTCTCGGCAATGGTTCCGAAGAACAGGAACGGCTCCTGCAGCACCAGGCCGATGTGGCGGCGGTAGTCGGCCACGCCGTAGCGCCGGATGTCGATGCCATCAACCTTGATGGCACCGTCGGACACGTCGTAGAAGCGGCAGATCAGGTTGACCAGCGTGCTCTTGCCCGAGCCGCTGTGGCCGACCAGGCCGATCATCTCCCCGGCCTGGATGTCCAGCTCCAGCCCGCGGATCACTGATCGGTTGCCGTAGCGAAAGCCGATGCCGGCGAGTTCGATGCGGCCCAGTGGCTGGGTCAGCTTCACCGGCGTCGCCGGCTCTGGCACGTTCGACACATGGTCGAGGATGTCGAAGATGCGCTTGGCGCCCGCGGCGGCCTTCTGTGTCACCGAGACGATGCGGCTCATCGAGTCGAGCCGACCGTAGAAGCGGCCGATGTACGCGATGAAGGCAGTCAGCACGCCCACGGTGATCTGGTGCTTCGACACCTGCCAGATGCCGAAGGCCCAGACCACCAGCAAACCGATCTCGGTCAGCAGTGACACCGTCGGGGTGAACAGGGACCAGGTCTTGTTCAGCCGATCGTTGACCTGCAGGTTGCTCTGGTTGGCGGCCTTGAAGCGCTGGGCTTCGCGGCCTTCCTGGGCGAAGGCCTTGACGACGCGGATACCGGGAATCGTGTCGGCCAGCACATTGGTCACTTCCGACCAGACCCGATCGATCTTCTCGAAGCCGGTGCGCAAGCGGTCGCGCACCGTGTGGATCATCCAGCCGATGAAGGGCAGCGGCAGCAGCGTGACCACTGCCAGCCAGGGATTGATCGAAAAGAGGATGACCGCGGTCATCACGATCATCAGTACGTCGGTGGCGAAATCGAGCGCATGCAACGACAGGAAGACGCAGATGCGATCAGTTTCGCTGCCGATGCGCGCCATCAGATCACCGGTGCGCTTGCCGCCGAAATAGTCGAGCGACAACTGCAGCAGGTGCTCAAAAGTCGCGGTGCGCAGGTCGGCACCGATGCGTTCACTGACCAGCGCCAGCAGATAGGTGCGCGCCCAGCCCAGTCCCCAGGCCAGCAGCGCGGCCAGCAGCAGTCCGCCCAGGTACAGCGCGACGTGCATGGGATCGATCTGTTGGCCGTTCTGGAACGGGATCAGGATGTCGTCCATCAGCGGAATCGCCAGGTACGGCGGCACCAGCGTCGCTGCGGTCGATGCCAGCGTCAGTCCGAATCCGGCCGCAAGCGGCTTCCGATAGGGGCGAGCGAAGCGCCACAGGCGCAGCAGCACCCAGGTCGACGGCACCGCCTGCACCTCTCGGCTGCACACGGGGCAGTCGTCGCTGTCGGGCGGCAGCGGCGCCTTGCACGACGGACACAGTCCGATGTCGCCCATGGACGGGCCACCCATGGACGGGCCGCCCAACGCCAGGCGGCGTTGCTGCTGCATTTCAAACAGGGCCACCAGACGCAGCGCGTAGACGTTTTGCGCCAGCGTGAAGCGCCAGACGGCCAGCCGACGGTGCTCGTCATGCAGCGACAGCGTGCCCACCCCGCCGTGGTCGCTGTGCCGCAGTTGCAGTCGTTGGGCGGCCGCTTCGTCCAGTCGCCAGCCATGCCAGGACGCCTGGCTGGTATCTGCCCCTGGCTGAAGCGCCAGCAGTCGGCGATCCGTCAGCACCAGCTGCCCATCGCCGTAGTGCAGTTGCGGGGACAAGTCAACCAGCAGCGTTCCGAGTGCGTTCTCGTCGGACTCGAGCGGCGCGACCACCGGGTTCACGGTGTCGGGCAACGCAGGAGCATGGACTTGAATTGGATGGGAATGCTGCATGTGAAGCTTGCGTCGCCGACGGAACGGATGCCATTGCCATCGAACAGGGCCCGCGATTCTCGCCGAGTGGCCCGCCTTGAGAACACCGTCCCCAAAACATGAAGACATTCGAAGACATACGCCTGCTGCGCATCAGCTACCTGCGCGGCCCAAACATCTGGACCTACCGCCCTGCGCTGGAAACCTGGCTCGACCTGGGGGAGCTGGAAGACCATCCCAGCCATATGCTGCCCGGTTTCAACGAGCGGTTGGTCGCGCAGCTGCCGGCTCTGGTCGAGCATCACTGCGGTGTCGGCGAGCGTGGTGGCTTCCTTGAACGGCTTCAATCGGGCACCTGGGCCGGCCACGTGCTGGAGCATGTGGTCATCGAATTGCTGAACCTGGCGGGCATGCCCACCGGCTTCGGCCAGACCCGAAGCACATCCCGGCGCGGCGTCTATCGCATGGTGTTCCGAGCCCGCGACGAGCATGTGGCCCGCACGGCGCTGGCTGCGGGTCACCGGTTGGTGATGTCCATGATCAACGACGTCGCCTTTGATCTGGGCGCTGCTGTCGAGCAGATCCGCGGAAAAATAGACGACTGCTACTTTGGCCCCAGCACGGCCAGCATCGTCGCGGCGGCGACCGAACGCGGCATCCCACACATCCGTTTGAACGTCGGCAATCTGGTGCAACTGGGCCACGGTGCGCGGCAACGCCGCATCTGGACGGCCGAGACCGAGGACACCAGCGCGATCGCTGAAGGCATTGCAGCCGACAAGGATCTGACCAAGACACTGCTGAGTTCCTGCGGCGTGCCGGTGCCCGAGGGTGAGGTGGTGTCCAGCGCTGCCGCTGCCTGGGAAGCCGCTCAGGAGCTCGGGCTGCCGGTGGTTGTCAAGCCCACCGACGGCAACCATGGCCGCGGCGTCACGCTCGACCTGAAGACCCGGGAGGATGTCGAGGCCGCCTACGCTGTGGCCGAGCCTGAAGGCAGCGAGGTCATCGTCGAGCGTTACATCCGCGGCCATGAACACCGCCTTCTGGTGGTCGGTGGCAAGGTGGTGGCCGCGGCA
This sequence comes from Burkholderiales bacterium, assembly GCA_947474755.1. GTDB lineage: Bacteria > Pseudomonadota > Gammaproteobacteria > Burkholderiales > Burkholderiaceae_C > PBB1. The sequence goes on from CANJJE010000009.1 coordinate 4,335, forward strand.
CGCGGCGAGTCAGCCTTCGTCACCGGTGACGGCCAGTCCAGCGTGCGCGACCTGATCGACACTCAGATCAACTGCGACCCGCGTCGTGGCATGACCGAGGACCATCCACTCAGCCTGATCGATCTGACCACCGATGGTGCGGTCCTGCTCGATCTGCAGCGCCAGGGGCTGACCCCGACAGACGTGCCTGCTCCCGGTCGCCGCGTGCTGATCCAGCGCAATGGCAATGTCTCGATCGATTGCACCGATGAGGTACACCCCGAAGTCGCGTTCCAGGTGGCACTGGCCGCCCGCGTGGTCGGGCTCGACATCGCAGGCGTCGACGTGGTGGCGGAAGACATCTCGAAGCCGCTGCACCTGCAAGGCGGTGCGGTGGTCGAGGTCAATGCCGGGCCGGGGCTGCTGATGCATCTCAAGCCTGCGGAAGGCACACCACGGCCAGTCGGGCGGGCCATCGTCGACCATCTTTTTCCCGAAGACGAAGCCGATGGCAAGAGCGGGCGCATCGACATCATCGGCATCGCTGGCTCGGTCGGCACACACACGATGGCCAGGCTGCTCGCCTGGTTGCTGCACCTGAGCGGCCGCCGCGTCGGCCTGGCCTGCCGCGACGGCTTGTTCCTCGGCAGTCGCCAGATCGACCGCAGCGACGGCGCGCGCTGGGAAGCCGGTCACCGGCTGCTGATGAATCGAAGTGTCGACGCCGTGGTGATCGAGAACGGCGCCCCGTCAGTGTTGAGTGACGGACTGGCCTACGACCGTTGCCATGTCGGCATGGTCACCGACCTGATGCTGGCCCCGCATGAGGCGGCCGTGTTGGCGACCCACGATGTCCATGGGTCGGAGCAGTTGGCCAAGGTTCTGCGCACCCAGGTGGATGTGGTCACGGCCAGCGGCGTCGCGGTGCTGAATGCCGACGACCCGCGAATCGCCGACATGGCCTCGCTGTGCGACGGCGAAGTCATTCTTTATGCCCGCGACAGCGGCAATGAGGCGTTGATGGCCCAGCGCGCCGCTGGCGGGCGCAGCGTTTTCATGCGCGATGGCTGGGCCGTACTGGCAGCGGGATCGGCGGAAACGGTGTGTGTGAACGTTGAACATGCCAGCCGCCGGTTCACTTCGACGCCACACGCGGTGATGCCAGTCGCCGATCCGGCTGACGTACTTCTGGCCTCGATCGCCAGCGCCTGGGCCATGGGCATCTCGCCTGAACTGATGGCAGCGGGCATCGAGACCTTTCCAGTCGCGGTGACCACTGGCGTGATCGCCGCAGTACAGGCGACGCTCGATGCGGCTTCGGCTGCCGAGCCAGTCACCTCCCTCACCGAGCCACTGCTGGCCTCGGCCTGATGCACTTTTGCGCCTGACCGATGCGTCGGGCAGAAAGAACTCTCGATGAAAGTCACCCGTGTCCGCGCCTTGCGCGGCCCGAACCTCTGGACTCGCCATACCGCGATCGAGGCCGTCGTCTCCTGCGCCGCACCGGAGTGCGTGCTGGAAAACATCAGCGGATTCGAAGCCCGCGTGCGTTCGCTGTTCCCGGCGATCGGCGCCTTGCATGCGGCGAGCCAGCAGCAGCCCAAGTCACTGGCGCATGTGCTGGAGTCTGCCGCGCTGGCGCTGCAGGCGCAGGCAGGTTGCCCGGTGACCTTCAGCCGTACGTCAGCTACCGTCGACCCCGGGATCTATCAGGTGGTGGTCGAGTACAGCGAAGAGGCGGTCGGGCGACAGGCCTTCGAACTGGCACAGGCACTGGTCAAGGCAGCGGTGCACAACCGGCCGTTCGATGTTGACGCGGCCATCAAGCAGTTGCAGGACACCCATGAAGACGTGCGCCTTGGACCGAGCACCGGTGCCATCGTCGATGCCGCCGCGGCGCGCGGTATCCCCTGGCGGCGCCTCACCCAAGGCAGTCTGGTTCAATTCGGATGGGGCTCGCGCCAGCGCCGCATCCAGGCTGCCGAGGTCGACGCCACCAGCGCGGTGGCCGAATCCATTGCACAGGACAAGGACCTGACCAAGAAGCTGCTGCTCGCCGCTGGCGTGCCGGTGCCGTATGGACGACCGGTGTCCGATGTCGACGAGGCTTGGGCAGTGGCTTGCGAAATCGGTCTGCCGGTTGTCGTCAAGCCGCAGGATGGCAACCAGGGCAAGGGCGTCACCGTCAACATCGTGAACCGCGAGCACCTGGAGATCGCCTACCGTACGGCCGCTGAGATCGGCAATGTGATGGTCGAGCGATTCCTGCCGGGCAGCGACTACCGGCTGCTGGTCGTGGGCGACCGCATGGTGGCCGCTGCCCGGCGCGATCCGCCACAGGTACTGGGCGATGGCGAGCACACAGTGCGGCAGCTGGTCGACCGGGTCAATGCCGACCCGAAACGCAGCGACGGGCATTCCACCTCGCTGACCAAGATCCGCTTCGACGACATCGCGGTCGCTCGCCTGGGCGAGCAGGGCCTGACCCCCGAGTCGGTGCCCGCCAAGGGTCGCCGCGTCGTGTTGCGCAACAACGCCAATCTCAGCACCGGTGGCACCGCCACCGACGTCACCGACAGCGTGCACCCGGAACTGGCGGCGCGCGCGGTGACTGCAGCGCAGACGATCGGACTGCACATCTGCGGCGTCGATGTGGTGTGCGAGAGTGTGCTGCGTCCGCTGGAAGAGCAAGGCGGTGGCGTGGTCGAGGTGAATGCCGCGCCGGGCCTGCGCATGCACCTGACGCCGTCATATGGCAAGGGCCGGCCGGTCGGCGAGGCCATGATCGCCAAGCTTTACGCGCACGGTGAGGACGGCCGGATTCCGGTGGTGGCGGTGACCGGAACGAACGGCAAGACGACGACGGCCAGATTGATCGCGCACCTGTTTTCGACCAGCGGTCTGCGCGTTGGCATGACCAATACCGACGGCGTCTACGTCGAGGGTCGGCAAATCGACAGCGGCGACTGCAGCGGCCCGAAGAGCGCACGCAATGTACTGATGCACCCCGACGTCGACGCGGCAGTGTTCGAGACCGCGCGTGGCGGTGTGTTGCGAGAAGGGCTCGGTTTCGACCGCTGCCAGGTGGCGGTCGTCACCAACATCGGCAGCGGCGACCACCTCGGTCTGAACTACATCACTACCGTCGAAGACCTTGCCGTACTGAAGCGGGTGATCGTGCAGAACGTGGCGAGTACCGGCTACGCAGTGCTCAACGCCATCGACCCGAACGTGGTCGCGATGGCCGCCAACTGTCCTGGCGAGGTCATCTTCTTCGCTGCCGATCGCCAGCATCCCGTCATGGTGGCGCACCGCGCGCAGGGCCACCGCACGGTCTGCGTCGAAGGCGAATGGCTGGTCGCGTCGCAGGGTGCCTGGCGCGAGCGCGTGGCCTTGCGTGACGTGCCGCTGACGCGCAATGGCGCGATCCGCTTCCAGGTCGAGAACGTGATGGCCGCGATGGCCGCTGCCTGGGGCGCAGGATTGGCCTGGGATGTGGTGCGACGCGGGCTGGCCAGCTTCTCAGGTGACAGCGATAACGTGCCGGGCCGTTTCAACGTGATGAGCTATCGCGGCGCCACCGTCATTGCCGACTACGGCCACAACCCTGATGCCATGCGGGCACTGGTCTCGGCCGTCGAGGCTCTGCCGGCGCAGCGACGCTCGGTGGTCATCAGCGGTGCCGGCGACCGGCGCGACGAGGACATCCGCGAGCAGACGCAGATCCTCGGCGATGCCTTCGATGACGTGCTGCTATATCAGGATGCCTGCCAGCGAGGGCGTTCCGATGGCGAGGTGATCCGCCTGCTGCGCGAGGGACTGGAAGGCGCGAAGCGGACGCGGCGGATCGAGGACATTCGCGGCGAATTCGTCGCCATCGACCGTGCGCTTGATCGCCTGGAGCCTGGCGATCTGTGTCTGGTGCTGGTCGATCAGGTCGATGAAGCGCTGGCTCACTTGTCCAAGAAGGTCGCCGCCGCCTGACCCCGCCGACCAGCGGGTGATGCAGGCCTGAGGGCACCGCCGAACTGATTGACCAGCAGGCCGGCCAGAACGAGAGCCACCCCAGACCACTGTGCAGCGTTGAGGCGCTCGGACAGGAAGAACGAACCGGCCCACAGACCGACCACCGGGACCAGCAGTGAAAACGGCGCGATGCGGCCAGCCGGGTGGCGCTGCAGCAGTCGCATCCACAACGAGTACCCGACCAGTGTGGCCAGCAGCGAGAGGTAAGCCACGGCAGCCCACTCGCGCACACCCATCCCAGTCACCGAGTGCCAACTCGCCGCTGCGCCGTCGAACGCGATCGCCATCGCGAGGAACGGCAACACCGACATGGCGCTGCTCCAGACGATGAAATGGAAGGGGTCGATCGACGCTGCGCCGCGCCCCATCCAACGCACGAGCAGATTCGACCCCGCCCATGACAAGGCGGCCGCCAAAGTCAGTGCGAAGCCCAGCAACGTCATTTCTCGCGGACCGTTGCCATGGTTTGCGGCAATCAGCGCGAGTCCTGCCGAGGCGATCAGCAGTCCCATGCCGTGATGAAAGCGGGCTCTTTCGCCAAGTACCGGAACGGCGAGCAGCACCGTGAACAGCACCTGCGCTTGCAGAACGGTCGAGGCCAGCCCGGAAGGCATGCCGAAATGCAGTGCGGTGAACAGCAGCCCGAATTGCCCGACTCCTTGGAGCACACCGTAGCTCACGATGAAGTACCAGGAGGTGCGTGGTCGTGGAACGACCCACAGCAGCGGCAGCGAGGCCACCGCGAAGCGCAAGGCGCCGAGCATCATCGGGCTCACTGCAGCCAGCGCCCACTTCATCACGACGAAATTCAGTCCCCAGATGATCACGACCGTGAGCGCGGAGAACAGGTCTCCCCGCGACAGGCTGCGGCTCATCAGCGGCCCAGAAAACTGTCGAATAGGGCCACGAAGTCGTCGCAGCGTTCAAAGTAGGGCAAAGCCCCGGTGGGCATGACGTCGAACGTCCAGTTCGAACGCCCGACATAGGCGGACTTGTGGCGGTAGTCGATGAAGTCGCCACGCACGCCGTGAACCATCCACACCGGCATCGTCAGTGACTGATACACGCGGGTGATGTCGGCGCTGAAAAGGTAGGCGCTGACGAACCAGTAGGGCGCGAACTTCGCGCCAGGTTGGCGTGTCGTCAGCACGTCGTATTCCAGCATCCCGTCGTCGATCTGCTTGCTGCCCCAGGTCTTGCGCAGAAAGTAGCGGATGACCCCGCGCTTCGTCAGCCATCGGTACAGCCCATCACTCCATCGAGGGTTGAAAAAGAACCGACGCAGCCAGGCGATGCCACGGTTGCTGCCCGGTGGACCATTGAACGGCGCCCCGCGATTGAAGCCGGTCGGGCTGACCAGGGCGACACTGCGAAACCGAGCGGGTGCCTCCTGAGCGGCACGCGCGGCGTATTCGCTAGAGAGCGATACGCCGATCACGTCGATCGGTGCATCACCTTGCAAACGCTGGATCTCGGCCACCATTGCATGGACCGCATCGGTCATCAGGCGGGGCAGGTACTGCCGGTCGCTGCGGTCGGAGAAGCCGAAGCCGGGAAGATCGAGCGCGTAGACCGGGCGCCGCTGTCGGTAATGCTCGTAGAGCGGCTGTACCTCGTAGGCCGAGCCCGAGGCGTTGATGCTGTGAAGCAGCAGCAACGGCGTGCGGTCGGCTGAGTCGCCTGCATCCTCCGCGGGGCCGGCGACATAGAACGAAAGCCGCCCGGCGCTGCTGTCGATCTCGACGCGCGCACCGGACAAGGCCGGGGGCAGTGTGGGGATGCTGGACAGGCTCGACATCGGTGCTACCTCCTCGGGTCCGGCATGGGTGGGCAGGCGACTTTCATGGCCGCCTGAACACCACCACATGCTGCCAAGGCAGCGTGCGGGCGGTGCGTTCCCAGACCAGGGCCTGATCGGCTGCCTCCAGCCTCACTTGCTGCTCTGTCATCTTGTGCAATGGCTTGATGGGTACGCGAAAGTCTTCGCCGCGGTACTCCACGAAGACCATGCGTCCGCCCGGACGCAATGCGCGCACGATGCTTGCCAGCACTTCGTGGGGATACGCCAGCTCGTGATAGACGTCGACCATGACCGCCAGATCGATCGACGCTTCGGGCAGCTTCACGTCGTCGTCAGCGCCCAGCACCGGCACGATGTTGCCGTAGCCGGGGCGCTTCGCGGTCGTTTCGAGTACGCGCAGCATCTGAGGCTGCACCTCGATCGCGTAGACCAGGCCCTTCGGCCCGACCTCCAGTGCCATGCGACGCGAGTAGTAGCCAGTGCCAGCGCCGACATCGGCCACGGCCATCCCCGGCTTCAGCTCCAGCTCGGCTATCAGAAGGTCGGCGCGCTCCTCCTTCTGCCGCTCGGTGCGCTCCAGCCAGGCCGCCCCGTCAAATCCCATCATCTGGGCGATTTCCCGCCCCTGGTACACCTTGCCGATGCCATCGGCGCTGGGCGGTGCAGATTGGTAACGCTCGGCCGATTGCGCATGAATCGTGGTCGCCAGACCGAAGCCCAGCAGCAGCGCCAGCAAGGTGCTCCGTACGCTGCAGACGATGGCCAGCACGCTTCGCATCCTCAGGACATCGATTGGTTGTGATCGCTGAAGAAGCGCCACATCTCGTGGGTGGCATCGGGTCCGCTGGGATCGGTGTACGAGCCCTGTGCACTGCCGCCCGACCAGGCGTGTCCGCCGCCGTGCACCACCCAATGCTCGGCCTGGGCAGGTAGGCCCTGTGCGCTGACGTGGACCGTGCGCGTGTAGTGGCGGCCTCGTGCTGTCACGCCGTGTTCAACTGACTGCGCTCCGGCTGCGTCAGGGGCACTTTGATGGGCGTCACCGAGCGCCCTGGCAATCGCCTGAGCGCCGTTGCCAGGGTGCACGATCGTGTCGCCATCGCCGTGGAACACGATGGTTGGCAGCGGCGCAATCGCGCCAGCCGCACCGATGGCGGCGTTGCCGGGCGCGCCGCGACAGGTCGGGCCAGGCGCCGATGCCTTCGGACCGTTCCTCATGGCCGACAAGGCCGACATCAGGTCGCTCGCTGCGCCGCTGGCCAGTCCGGAATGAATGCCGACGGCAGAGTAGATGTCCGGATAAGCCTGGCCGAGGATGGCGGCCATCGAGCCGCCGGCCGAGAGCCCGGCGACATAGACGCGGCGGGCATCGAGTCCGTGGTTGGCGATCACGGCGCGCGTCATGCCGGCCAGTACCGCAGCTTCACCATGGCCGCGCTGCTGGTGATCGTGCCTGAACCAGTTCCAGCAACGCTGCGGATTGGCGTCCTCGGCCTGCGCTGGGTACAGCACGGCAAAACCCCGCTCATGCGCCAGCTTGTTCATGCCGGTGCCTAGCGCGAAGTCTGCCGGGTCCTGGGTGCAGCCATGCAGCATCACGACCAGGGGCATCGCCGAGTCTGGCGGGCTGGCGGATGTCGCCGGTGGCAGGTAGAGCAGATAGCTGCGCACCAGTCCGGCCTCGATGTGCTCGCCGGTCAGCGTCGAACCCCTCTCTTGCACCGGTGTTCGCGCCGGCGGTGCTGTGTCGACCACCGCGGTCTCAAGTTTCGTGACGCATCCATCGATCACGCCCGGTGGATCCGGCTCTGCCGAGGTCATCGGCAGCGGTGCCTGATGGGGCCCCAGAGCATGCCGGATCACCTGCGTGGCTTCAGCCAGACGGCCCACGCGGGTCAGCCGCGTCACCTCGTTCATCCAGCGCTGAAGGGGTTCGGACATGGTGGCTTTCATGGTGACATGGCGCAAAGAACGAGGACGGCAGCGTTCATCACGCACCGGGGAGCATTCATTTCAACCGCCCCGCCAGAGCCTGTTTCACCTCGGCACTGGCATGCAACGCGCCCATTACCTCGAGCGACTCGATGGTGTCCAGCGCCAGTTCGGGGGTGACGTCGGGGGCGATAGATGCCAGGCCCACCACTCTCAGGGTCAGCTTCTGCCGCGACTGCTGCAAGGCCTGAAGCTCCTCGCGGCTGATGTGTTGCAGGCCCAGGACCAGCATCTTGCGCGCCACCACCTGTTTCAATGCTTCGCCGTGCTGAGTCAGCTGATTACGGATGGCGGTGCGGATGAAATCGGTGCGGTTGCCGTAGAAGCCTTCATTGACCAACAGATCGACCTGCCCGAGGTCGACATGTCCGAGGTTGATGGTGATCTTCTCGGAATCCACGGGTTTGGCAATACGGCCGGGCTTCGTCGGGGACTGAACATCGGGTTGCCGTGCACCCGGCTTCTGGCTTGAAGCTGGTGAACCGGCGACAACGGACGAATTCATGAAAGGCACTCTAGCACCATCCAGAGGGCATCCGCATGGATGTTTTTTGCCGCGATGGAGCTTCATCGGCCTGGTTCGCCCTGCACATGGCGCTGCTCTGGCGACGGTAGTGGGTGACTTGTTGCTGCCTGTGATGCACCTGGCCCGGCCTTGAAGGTCAGCCGCCGGACCCCATATCAACGATCCGGGCAACCACTCGACATTCACCTCCTTGACCATGACCAAGCAAACCCTCTCCTTCCAGGCCGAAGTCAAGCAGATCCTGCACCTTGTCACCCACTCGCTGTATTCGAACAAGGAAATCTTCCTGCGCGAGCTGATTTCCAACGCGTCCGACGCCTGCGACAAGCTGCGCTTCGAGGCGTTGAATCGGCCTGAACTGTATGAAGACGCGCCTGGCCTCGACGTGCGCATCAGCTTCGACGCCGAAGCGAAGACGTTGACCATCCGCGACAACGGCATAGGACTGAGCGCCGACGAAGCGGTGGCAAACCTCGGCACGATCGCGAAGAGCGGCACTCGCGAATTCATGTCCAGGCTCGATGGCGACCAGAAGAAGGACGCGCAACTGATCGGCCAGTTCGGTGTCGGCTTCTACAGCGGCTTCATCGTCGCCGACCGCATCACCGTCGAATCGCGTCGTGCCGGCGCGAGTCCCGGTGAAGGCGTGCGCTGGAGTTCCGAAGGCACGGGCGACTTCGAGATCGAAACCATCGAGCGGGCCGAACGTGGCACCGATGTGATCCTTCACCTGCGCGAGGGCGAAGACGAATTTCTCAGCGGCTGGAAGCTGAAATCGATCATCAGCAAGTACTCCGACCACGTGTCGCTGCCCATTCTCATGCGCAAGGAAGAGTGGGACGCCGAGGCCGCCAAGCAGGTCACGCGCGACGAATGGGTGCCCGTCAACAAGGCGGCGGCGCTGTGGACGCGCAGCAAGAGCGACATCACCGAAGAGCAGTACAACGAGTTCTACAAGCAGATCAGCTACGACACCGAAGCGCCGCTGGCCTACACACACAACCGGGTCGAAGGCCGCAGCGACTACACGCAACTGCTCTACATCCCGGCCAAGGCGCCGTTCGATCTGTGGAACCGCGACAAGCGCGGCGGCGTGAAGCTGTACGTCAAGCGCGTCTTCATCATGGACGACGCCGAGGCGCTGATGCCGGTGTACCTGCGTTTTGTCAAAGGCGTGATCGACAGCGCCGATCTGCCGCTGAACGTCAGCCGCGAATTGCTGCAGGAAAGCCGAGACGTGCGCGCGATCCGAGAGGGCTCGACCAAGCGGGTCATCAGCATGCTCGAAGCTCTGGCGAACAGCGAAGACGAGGCTGAGCGCGCCAAGTACAAGGCCTTCTGGCGCGACTTCGGCCCGCTGCTGAAAGAAGGTGTCGGCGAGGATCACGCCAACGTCGAGCGGCTCTCGAAGCTGCTGCGCTTTGCCTCGACGCACGCCGACGAAGACGTGTCCTTTGCCGATTACCTGGGTCGCATGAAGGAAGGCCAGGAGGCGATCTATTACGTGACCGCCGACAGCCTCGCGGCGGCAAAGGGCAGCCCTCAGCTGGAGATCTACCGCAAGAAGGGCGTCGAGGTGCTGTTGCTCACCGACCGCGTCGACGAATGGATGCTGAGCCACCTGCATGAGGTCGAAGGAAGGCCGTTGCAGAGTGTGGCCAAGGGCGTGGTCGATCTTGGCGCGTTGCAGGACGAGGAAGAAAAGCGTCAGGCTGAACAGGCGGCCGATGCCTTCAAGCCGGTGCTCGAGCGGCTGAAGGTCTCGTTGAAAGACCGCGCGAAGGATGTACGTGTGACTACACGCCTGGTCGATTCCCCAGCCTGCCTGGTGGTGGAAGAAGGCGACATGAGCGGTCACCTCGCGAGGCTGCTGAAGCAATCAGGGCAGAGCGGACTGCCGTCGTCATTGCCGACGCTCGAGGTCAATGTCCAGCACACGCTGGTCAGTTCGCTGGAGCAGAGTCCGCATTTCGACGACTTGGCACAGATCCTGTTCGATCAGGCGGTGCTGGCCGAAGGCGGGCAGCTCGAAGACCCGGCCGCCTATGTCAAGCGCGTCAACCGGCTGTTGACCCCGGCCTGATGTGTGCGGGTCAGGGTGCGGCGACTTGCTGCCTGAGTTGCTGCGCCACTTGCTGCCAGTAGCCGCTGGTACCAAACCACGGAAAGCTGGGCGGGAAGGCCGGGTCGCGCCAGCGTTTGGCCAGCCACGCGCTTTGGTGGACGATGCGCAGCGTGCGCAAGGGCTCGATCAAGGCGAACTGCCGATCATCGAAGTCCATGAACTGCTCATAGCCGACGAGCAGTGAACGCAGCTGCTGCCTCGCGGCGGCCTCGTCGCCGGACAGCAGCATCCACAGGTCTTGAATGGCTGGGCCCATCAGGCAGTCGTCCAGGTCGACAAAGTGCGGTCCCGCATCGGTCCACAGCACATTGCCGACGTGGCAATCGCCATGCAGGCGGATCCGATTCAGATCACCTATGCGGTCGAACGCGCGTTGCACCTCGGTCAGCGCCGCATTGACGGCATCGTGCCACTCGGATTCCACCTCCGATGGGATGTTGCCGTGCGCGAGCAACCAGTCGCGGCAATCCCAGCCGAACTCGGCCACCGTCAGGCTGCGGCGGTGCGCGAAGGGCTTGCGCGCACCGACCGCATGCATGCGACCGATGAAGCGGCCGATCCATTCCAGCGTTGCCGGCTGTTCAAGTTCTGGCGCGCGGCCGGCTTTGCGCTGGCTTACCGCGAAGCGGTAGGAGCCTTGCGCAATTGACACGGTGCCCAGCGTGGGAGGCGCACCGCTCAGTGCGACTTGCAGCGGCGAACCATGATCGACGCTCAGGACCAATGGCGCTGCAACAGGGATCTCCTCCGCGGCCAGTTCGGCCGAGAACGAATGCTCTTCAAGGATCTGCGCATCGCTCCAGCGCTCAGGCCGGTAGAACTTGGTCACCACTGCCTTGCCATCGATCAGGAACACCTGGAAGACGCGGTTCTCGTAGGAATTGAGCTGCAGAAAGCGACCGTCGCTGCGCATGCCGACGCCATCGAGGGCGTCGAGGATCAACTCTGGCGTCAGCCCGGAGAACGGGGTGGGCGAAACAGCGACAGCGGATGGGGCTTCAGGCACCCGACGATCGTATGCGATCGATCAGCGGCCGCTCGCCAGGCGCATGGGTGCGCCTGGCCATGGGACATCGGCCCCGGCCGCGGGGCCATCCGCGTGAGGACTCTGCCCCGCGGCGGGCGACCGGCCGACCAATTCGGCTTGCGAGTCACTCGCTGGTACCGACCCGGGCCTGTCGTCGCAGGTGAAAAAGGAGTCGAGGAACACGTTCGGATCCCGCCAGGTCGCAGGCCGTTTGGCGTAGGGGGCCACTGCAGTTCTGTCTTCTGTCACGTCAGGTATCGCCGCTGCTCGCAGGGCTGCCGGCTCGGGCCGGGTGTCGGGTGAATTCGCTGGCGAAGTGAACGGCTCCCTGATGGGGGCGCTGATGGGCTCACTCATCCTGCTGTCCTGCCCCCGGTCGTTCAACAGCGAGCGCAACTCGTCGATCGACGGCAAGGCGTCCGCGGCGCAGTGCAGTCGCTGGATGCCGCACGCCGCGAGTACTGATTCCTTGATCCGGGTGCTGCGCCGCGAATGGATGCGGGTGCTGTCAAGATCGATCACCAGCAACACATGACCATTCGGATTGCAAATGGCGAACGTCACATGGGCCGCCCCGATCAGCTCGTACCAGAACTGCACCTGGTCAGGCGAAGCCGACTGGCACAGGCGCACCAGTGGAAGCTTGGGCATCACGATGTAGCTGGAAAAGGCCAGTCGAAGCTGGTTGTAGACATGACGTTCATCAGCGCTGAGCACGCGCCGCGAGGCCAGCGTCCACTGCGTCGGGAGTGGTGCCACGCGCCTGCGGGGTGGAGCCCAGGACCAAGCCGCCAAGCCGCCAAGCACCACACCGAGCAACAAGGCGGCAACCAACATCGACAGAGCCGGGGCGGCGATCACGGGGTATGCAACCATTTTGAGTGGTACTAGCGCAAGCGAGCGTAACTCCTGATACTGAATGCTAGCGCCGCGTCAGTCCGAAGACACTTCAGGAGAACGAGCTCGCGCTGACAGTTCAATGCGCTCCAAGGCTGGTGATTGAATCGAAATCACCCGGGCTTGCCTCCATCTGATATGATAGCGAGCTAACCTGAATTTCATGCCATCAGGTGGTGCGGCTGGGTTGAGCGTGACGAATTTCCCGAGAGGCTGCCACTCCAGAAGCAGTTCCAACGGTGATTCAGGACTGCGAACAAGCGTTCGCTGATGTCCACAAGGCAAGTTTCTCGTACAGGAATAACCATGAAAACCTTCAGTGCCAAGCCGGCCGAAGTGACGCATGAGTGGTTTGTGATCGATGCGACCGACAAGGTTCTCGGCAGGGTGGCCAGTGAAGTCGCCCTCCGTTTGCGCGGAAAGCACAAGGCCATTTACACGCCTCACGTCGATACCGGCGACTTCATCGTCATCGTCAACGCAGAAAAGCTCCGCGTCACTGGCAACAAAGCCAACGACAAGGTGTACTACCGGCACACTGGCTATCCCGGCGGCATCATCGCCACGAAATTCAAGGACATGCAGGCCAAGCATCCGGGGCGTGCTCTAGAGAAGGCCGTCAAGGGCATGCTCCCCAAGGGTCCATTGGGTTACGCCATGGTCAAGAAACTGAAGGTTTATGCCGGTGCCACGCACCCGCACACCGCACAGCAGCCCAAGGCGCTGGAAATCTAAGGGGCATGTGATGATTGGTAATTGGAATTACGGGACCGGCCGTCGCAAGTCCTCCGTCGCGCGTGTCTTCATGAAGAAGGGCACGGGCCAGATCCTCGTCAACGGCAAGTCTGTCGATGAGTATTTCGGTCGACAAACTTCGATCATGATCGTCAAGCAACCGTTGATGTTGACCGCGAATGATGCGGCTTTCGACGTCAAGGTGAATGTCCACGGTGGCGGTGAATCTGGTCAGGCTGGGGCTGTGCGCCACGGCATCACCCGCGCGCTGATCGATTACGACGCAGCGCTGAAGCCCGAACTCAGCCGCGCTGGTTTCGTCACCCGCGATGCCCGCGAGGTTGAGCGCAAGAAGGTTGGCTTCCACGGCGCACGTCGCCGCAAGCAGTTCAGCAAGCGCTGATCGGCTACCGCGTCGTCATTACACACGCAGAAAAAGGTCGCCTTCTGGCGACCTTTTTCATTTGGGATGCTCAGCTCATAATCGAGCCTTTAGTCCCATGATATTCAGGAGCAGCCATGAACGCCGCCGCAGAACAGAACCACCTTGCCGCACCGCAGGACGAGCCACCTCCTCCGCTGGTTTTCACCGACAGCGCTGCTTCCAAGGTCAAGGAATTGGTCGACGAAGAAGGCAATCCTGACCTCAAGTTACGGGTGTTCGTTCAGGGCGGTGGCTGCTCGGGTTTCCAGTACGGCTTTACCTTCGACGAGGTGCTCAACGAAGACGACACCCGGATGGACAAGAATGGTGTCACCTTGCTGATCGACGCGATGAGCTTGCAGTATCTGATGGGTGCGGAGATCGACTACAAAGACGATCTGCAAGGTGCTCAATTCGTCATCAAGAACCCGAACGCTACGACCACCTGCGGTTGCGGCTCCAGTTTCTCGGTCTGAAGTTCATCACGCGGCTGGGTACAGCGCGCCAAGAATGCGTGGGCCTCGGGCCCCGGTAACGGCGGGCAAGTTCCCCGCGCGGCGGTCTACCCAAGCACTCGCCAGCCAGGCGAAGGCGACTGCTTCGACCTGATCGGGGGCCAGTCCCGATGCTTCTGTGGACTCGACCTTCAGTTGCGGAAGCCGTTGTGCCAAGCGGCGCATCAGGTCGGCGTTGTAGGTGCCGCCACCACACACAAGGAGTCGGCTGGCATGTGGCGCGTACTGAGCCATCGATTGCTGGCAACACCAAGCGGTCAACTCGGTCAGCGTGGCCTGGACATCTACCGCGTCAGGCACCTGCCCCATGTCTGCCGTCTGGTTCAGGCGCTGCCTCAGCCAATCTGGATTGAACAGATCCCGGCCGGTGCTCCTGGGAGGCGGCCGTGAAAAAAAAGCCTCGTTCTGCATCACGCGTAGAAGTTCTTGATCGACTGAGCCCATCGCCGCCCAGGCACCGTCTCGGTCATACGGCACGCCTCGATGGAGAGCGCACCAGTGGTCCATCAGCACATTTCCCGGGCCGCAATCGAAGCCGAATGTCGTCCCGTCTGCTTCAAGCACCGTCAGGTTGCTGATGCCGCCGATGTTCAGCACGGCGAGGCTGTCGTGATCTCTGCCGAAGGCTGCGCGGTGAAACGCCGGCACCAGAGGTGCACCCTGGCCGCCCGCCGCTACGTCGCGTGATCTGAAGTCGGCCACCACATCGATGCCGGTCAATTCGGCCAGCAACGCGCCGTTGCACAACTGCACCGTGTAGCCGATGCCATCGAACGCGCCAGGGCAGTGCCTGACCGTTTGCCCATGAGCGCCGATTGCGACCACTTCGGACGGCGATACTTCAGCGGCTTCAAGCAAGGCTTTCACCACCTCGGCGTAGGCCTGCGAGACAGCATTGCTCGCCAGTGCGGTGCGGTGCAGTTCGTTGCCACCGGGCGTATTCAGCGCGAGCAGTTCAGCTGCGAATTCGCTCGGGAAGGCACGGTGAACATGGGCCCGCACTTCCAGGGATGGCCCGTCGTCGAACGACACCAGTACGCCGTCGACGCCATCGAGCGAAGTGCCAGACATCAGCCCAAGGAACAGTCGATTCAAGCAGGCGCTCCCCGCCCAAGAAAAAGCCCGCTGATGCGGGCCTCTGCTGGCTTAAGGTGAAATCGATCGATGCTGACACTCACTCGAACGTTTCGCTCGCCGGGTTCGTGCTTCGCGCCAAGTCCAACTGCACCCTGGAAGATTGGGCCACCTGTGCGAACTGCCCGCGTGAAGCAGGCGACAACGTGACTGTGTTGGCCAGGCTGGCGATCACCGATGGGTCGCGCTGCAAACCACCGACCTTGAATTCGAAATGCAGGTGCGGACCCGTAGCCCAGCCCGTCATGCCGACGGCGCCGATGTGCATGCCCTGCGTGACGGCTTGCCCCTTGCGTACGTCAATGCGACTCAGATGCGCATACAGAGTACTGCGGTCACCTGCGTGCTTGACTGTCACGACATTGCCGTACCCTTTTTGCCAGCCGGCGAACTCCACGGTTCCGTCGCTGACGACGCGGACCGGCGTGCCCACGGGTGCGCCGTAGTCAACGCCGGCGTGTTTGCGCCAGTTCTGCAGGATCGGGTGAAAGCGCATCGCAAAGCCAGAAGTCACGCGCGAAAATTCCATCGGGCTCGCCAGGAAAGAACGTTGCCTGCTCCGTCCGCTCGGGTCAAAGTAGGCGCCGCGCTGACCTGCTTGTGCGCTTTCAAACCAGATCGCCGAATGTGACTCACCCTTGTTGACGAACTCTGCCGCCAGAACGCGCCCAGCAGACTCGTTCCAGGTGATGGGCTCGCCATCAGCCGTCAGCGTCTCGTAGACCACGGAGAAGGTGTCACCGCGGCGCAGATCGCGGTGAAAATTGATCTCGGTCGCGAACACTTCCGCCAGTTGCGTGGCGATGGAGTCCGGCATGCCGGCTTCATCTGTCGCATTGAACAGCGAGTCGACCACCACGCCGCTGCCCATCTTCGGCATCGCGGCCAGCGGCGCAGTCTCGATGCTGACACTGAACTGGTGGCCGTCGCGCGTGATGCGCAAGCGGGTGAAGTGCGTTTTGAGCTGCGCGGCGCTGCGTGCTGGATAGCGCGCCACCAACTCTTTCATCTGACCCGATGCGTCGGCGTTCACCTGGACCATCTTGCCGCTGCGCCCCGACAGCAACTCGCGGGCGAGTTTGTCGCGGCGCAGGAAGATGGTCGCTTCAGCGTCATCAACCCCGAGTCGGCGCAGCAGGCTGTCCGCCGTATCGCCGGGGCGCGTCGTGTCGTTGCGGAACAGGGACAACCCATGCTGGTCCAGAGACGACAACTGAGCCTGAAGATCAGCTGGCAAGACCGATTCTGTGATCAGGAACTGGGCCTGGGAATCGACTGAACTGAGCGGCGCAACGCCGAACGCCGTCACACCAAAACCCGCACAGCCCAGCAGGATTGCCGCGTAGAGCCGACGAGGATGCCGACGCACTAGGTTAGCGGTTCGCTGGCCCAGAAGGACGGCCATGCGATCGATCAAATCAGGTGTGCTCAAAGTTCAGGGAGCGCGTCGCCCGTTGTGAAGGCCTGCATGGTGCAAGCCGAATGAATGCTGCTGTAAGACCCCGTCCCGTAAACTGTGGAACGGTTCAAACAGGTGAGAGCGACAGCCTGAATCGATATCACTGCGCTTGACGACGCCCTAAACCAGGGTGGCAGTATAACGACGGGTCTGGCCGGTTTTGACAGGTTGAGCGCGCCAATTGTCCCGTTTTTTACTACGTAGTTTCCCGAAATGTCACGACCTGACCCTATCGAACCAAATGCGCTCGGCTCGCAGCCGTTTCCCGTGACAGAACGAGTCCTGGCGGCTTTCCGCGCCACGCAACGGGGCTGCGACGAACTGCTGCCGGAAGCCGATTGGCTGAACAAGCTGGCTCGCGCTGAAGCCACCGGCACACCGCTTCGCATCAAGCTCGGACTCGACCCGACCGCCCCCGACATCCATCTCGGCCACACCGTGGTGCTGAACAAGCTCAGGCAGTTGCAGGATCTGGGCCACACGGTGATCTTCCTGATCGGTGACTTCACATCGATGATTGGCGACCCTTCCGGGCGAAACGCCACCCGGCCGCCGCTGACTCGCGAGCAGATCGAGGACAACGCGAAGACGTACTTCCAGCAGGCTACGCTGGTGCTGGACGCCGAGAAGACCGAGGTCCGCTACAACTCCGAGTGGAGCGACCCGTTGGGCGCGCGCGGGCTGATTCAGCTGGCGTCGCGCTACACGGTGGCGCGGATGATGGAGCGCGACGACTTCACCAAGCGCTACAAGGCAGGCACACCGATCAGCGTGCACGAGTTCCTCTATCCGCTCATGCAGGGCTATGACTCGGTGGCCCTTCATTGCGACCTCGAACTCGGCGGCACTGACCAGAAATTCAACCTTCTGGTCGGCCGTGCGCTGCAAAGCGAATACGGTCAGGAGCCGCAGTGCATCCTGACGATGCCGTTGCTCGAAGGTCTCGACGGCGTCGAGAAGATGTCGAAGAGCAAGGGCAATTTCATCGGCATCAGCGAAGCGCCCAATGAGATGTTTGCCAAGCTGCTGTCGATCAGCGACACATTGATGTGGCGCTACTTCACCCTGCTGAGCTTCCGCTCCGAGGGGGAGATCGCCACGCTGAAAGCCGAGGTCGAGCTCGGCCGCAATCCGAAGGATGCAAAGGTGATGCTGGCCAAGGAGATCACTGCCCGTTTCCACAGCGTCGCAGCAGCGGATGCGGCCGAGAACGATTTCAACCTGCGCGCACGTGGCGGCGTGCCCGACGTCATTCCCGAACTGTCAATTGCCGGCGCGCCGATCGGCATCGGTGCCTTGCTGCGCGAGGCCTTGCTGGCGCCATCGAGCAGCGAAGCACTGCGCCTGGTCGATGGCGGCGGTGTCAAGGTCGACGGCAGTGTGGTCAGTGACCGCGGCCTGAAGCTCGCTGCCGGTACCTACGTCCTGCAGGTCGGCAAGCGCAAATTCGCGCGGGTGACCCTGAGCTGATCCGCTGGCACCCTCAGCGGTTCAACACGCCGGAGGCGACCAGTCCGGCGGGTACATGCGGCGCCGCATTCTCGATATGCCCGGTCTGGTCGTCGAAGAAGAAATCCGGCTCGAACTCGCGCAGGAACTCGCCCTTGGCCAGGCCGCCGAGGAACATCGCCTCGTCGATCTCGATGTCCCAGGCCATCAACGTGCGGATAGCGCGCTCATGGGCCGGCGCACTGCGTGCGGTCACCAGCGCGGTTCGGATGCTCATCGCTGGTGTGGCGGCGTGTTGCAGTCTTTGGAGTGCTTCGAGCAGGGGCTTGAAAGGGCCTGCGGCCAGTGGCTTTTCGGCGCGGTCGCGTTCGTGTTCCTGGAACGCGTTCAAGCCGGCGGTCTGGAACACCTGTTCAGCCTCGTCAGAGAACAACACCGCGTCGCCATCGAAGGCGATGCGCACCTCGTTCGGATACGCCGCCGAGGCGCGCGCCGAATGAGGGTAGACGCGCGCCGCCGGTACGCCCGCTTCGAGTGCCGAGCGCACATCGGCTTCGTTGGTCGACAGGAAGAGGTTCGCATTCAACGGCTGCAGATAGCGCCACGGCGGATGACCCCGCGTGAACACGCCACGCTGAATCGGCAGACCGTGCTGCTTGGCCGAGCGAAACACCCGCATGCCTGACACCGGATCATTGCGCGACAGGATCACCACCTCGACGCGTTGCGCCGGTGAAGGATCATTCGCGTTCACTGACGGTACACGATTGAACGCAAGCAGCTTGTTGACCAGCGAGAAGGCGACGCCCGGTTTCGCTGTCACGTCCAGCCGATCGAGTTGCAACTGCATGTAGGCGCGGTCATCTGCGGCCTCAAAGACTTCGTTTTCTTCCTCGAAATCGAACAGTGCGCGCGACGAGATCGCAACCACCAGCTGACCGGCAAGGGAGACAGGCATGCGCCAGATGATACGGCGCACCTGAGTCTGCCCAGGCACGCAAAGCCCTGCCGAAACTAGTGCACGAAACCCATCATCGTGCGCCGCTGCTGGGCATCCGGCAGATCGGTGGTCGAGATCTGCGAGCGGCGATCGAGCTTGGCGTTGCCGAAAGCCGTCATCCAGGCGCGGCGCATCTCGCGCGGCGCCATCTCGCTCATGCGGTCGAGCACATCGGCACCTGGCTGCTCATCGAAGCGGCTGCCCCAGTCGTGGCTGGCACGGATGGAGGCATACAGCCGGGTTGCGATTCGCCGGGCCGCCTCGCGGTCTGGCGCCTTCACCTCGTAGACATTCATCCGGTTCAGGATCGGATCGGGGATGCCCCGCGCGTCGTTCGCGGTGGCCACCCAGATGACCTGGCTGGCGTCGATCGGTACCTCGGCGAACTCGTCGATGAAGCAGCTCGCCGTGTCGTGTTCGAGCAGGCTGTACAGCGCTCCCAGCGGGTCGTAGGCGTGCTCGCCGCCGGACTTGTCGATCTCGTCGACCACCATCACCGGGTTGGCATACTGGCCATCGACCAGAGTTTCGAAGACCTTGCCTGGCCTGGCGCCTTTCCACTGGCTCGATGCGCCCGACAGCACCCAGCCCGCGGTCATCGAGCTCATCGAGATGAAGCCCATGCCGGTGCCCAGCAGCTGCGACAGCTCGCGTGCGAAATGCGTCTTGCCGATGCCCGGCGGCCCGAGCAGCAGCAGTGGCGTGATCTCGAGTGCGTCGCGGCTGTCTTCGCACAGCGCCAACTGGCGTTTCACGTCGTCGAGCACGTCGCAGAAGTTCGGCAGGTCGTCGTACAGGCGATCCATCACTGGCAGGCCCGATGGCTTCACCTGAAACCGCTCAGGCCCCAGTTCGATCATGCGTTCGTAGGTAGAGCGCAGGCTCTCGTGTTCCTTGTGGGGCAGCTTGTCGAGTTTGCGGCCGACCTCGTCGACGCGGTACACGTGCCTCATGCGAGCAATCGGAATCCCGCCACGCGTGCCCGATACGTTGACCAGTTCATGGGAAGCAGACATCAAACCTCCGAAAAGTGAACCTCGCTGGGATCATTCAACCATGTGGCGCCAGCACCATGCTTCGGAGAAGCACCGCATTGACACGCCAATCGCCATGCATGCGGCATGCCACGAAAAGGATAGTGCAAGCGACTGGGGGGCGCTATTTCACCCAGGTATTGAGTTGGATGATGGGAAGCAGGACGGCCAGCACGATCAGCATCACCACGCCGCCCATCGCGACGATCAGCAGTGGCTCCAGAATGGTTGCCATCTGCAGCGCGCGGCGCTGCACCTCGGTTCCCAGCTGCTTGGCGGCACGGTCCAGCATCTCGGGCAACTGGCCGGTCTGCTCGCCGAGTCGCGCGAACATCGCCAGCAGGCCCGGAAAGCGCTTCTTGCCAGCGAGTGCTGCTGCGAGCGGTGCGCCTTCGCGCACCCGCACCAGCGCGTCCAGCGCATCGCTGCGCATGGCCTGGTTGGAAAGCGTCTCGGCCGCCGCCTGCAGGGCCTTCAGGATTGGCACGCCGGCGCCGGCCAGCATCGCCAGCGTGCCGGCGAAACGCGCGGCGTTGTAGCCGCGCGCGAGTCGGCCGATCAGTGGCAGGTTCAGCCAGCCGGCATCGAAGCGTTCGCGAAACAGCGGGTTGCGCAGCATCAGCAGCAGGGTGCCGACGCCTGCTGCGATGGCCAGCAGCAGCAGCCAGCCGTAGCTGCGCAAAAAGCTGCTGGTCGCCAGCATCGCAATGGTCAGCGCGGGCAGAGCGCGCTTCGAACTGGTGAATACGGATGCGACCTGGGGCACCACATAGGTGACAAGGAAGATCACGATCACCAGCGCAATCACCGACACGATCGCCGGGTACAGCGTCGCGCCGATCAGCCTGGCTTTCAGCGCCTGCTGCTCTTCAAGGTCATCTGCCAACCGCTGCAGAACCTGACCGAGCGCGCCGCTTTGTTCACCTGCAGCAACCACGCCGCGGTAGACGTCGTCGAACTCCCGCTCGGCGCTGCCGAGTGCACGGGCGAACGGTGAACCGGCGTTGACCTCGGAGCGCAGGTGCGCCACCAGCTCGCGCTGGCGCGGGTCTTCAGCCTCGTCGCTCAGTGCTGTGAGCGCGCGTTCCAGCGGCAGCCCGCTGCCGACCAGTCCGGCCAGTTGCCGTGTCCATACCGCCAGCCCGGTCGTCGAGAACACCCGCTTCGTGAAGCGCAGGCCCTGACCCTGGGTGCCGGCCGAGGCGACCTGGGTCACCTCCAGAGGCACCAGTGCCTGCGCCCGCAGCTGGGCCCGGGCGGCTCGCGCGTTGTCGGCTTCCAGCAGGCCCGCAGTGGACTTGCCTTCGGCAGTCAGAGCTTCGTACTTGTACGCAGGCATGGGCAGTCGACTCAGACCCGCAAGCGCGGCGACCGGGGGCTCATTCCCTTGTGACCCGCATCACTTCCTCGGGGGATGTGATGCCTTCGGACACCAGGCGCTCGCCGTCCTCGCGCATCGACCGCAGCCCGGCCTCTTCGGCAGCGACGAACAGTTGCGACTCGGCGGCACGGCTGTGGATCAGAGAGCGCACCTTGTCGTCGGCAACCATCATTTCGTACACGCCGGTGCGACCCTTGTAGCCTGTGTGACCGCACTCGGCGCACCCCACCGGGTGGTAGCGCCCGTGCGCATCGACCTTTCTGCAGTGCACGCACAACTTGCGCACCAGCCGCTGCGCCAGCACGCCAAGCAGACTGGAGCTGAGCAGGAAAGGCTCGACGCCCATGTCGGTCAGCCGGGTCACGGCACTCGGCGCATCATTGGTGTGCAGCGTGGCCAGCACCAGGTGGCCGGTCAGCGATGCCTGGATCGCGATCTGCGCGGTCTCATAGTCGCGGATCTCGCCAATCATGATGACATCCGGGTCCTGCCGCAGGATTGCGCGCAGCGCCTTCGCGAAGGTCAGGTCGATCCTCGGGTTCACCTGTGTCTGCCCGATCCCGCCGAGTTCATATTCCACCGGGTCTTCGACGGTCAGCACATTCGTGGTCGAGGTGTCGATGCGGCCCAGCGACGCATACAGCGTGGTCGTCTTGCCCGAGCCGGTGGGCCCCGTGACCAGCACGATGCCGTGCGGCTGCTGCACCAGGCGGTCGAAGCTGGTCAGCACGTCGCCGCTCATGCCCAGGCCTTCAAGGGTGAACTTCGATTCGCCCTTGTCGAGCAGTCGCAGTACCGCGCGTTCGCCGTGCGACGACGGCAGCGTGCTGACGCGCACATCGACCGCGCGGCCGCCGATGCGCAGCGAGATGCGGCCGTCCTGCGGCAGTCGCTTCTCGGAAATGTCCAGTTCGGCCATGATCTTCAGCCGCGAGATCAGCGCGGCATGCAGTGCCCTGTTCGGCTGCACCACTTCGCGCAAGGTGCCGTCGACGCGAAAGCGCACCGAACTGCTGCGTTCGTACGGTTCGATGTGGATGTCGCTGGCGCCGTCCTTCGCCGCCTGCGTCAGCAGCGCGTTGAGCATGCGGATGATGGGCGCATCGTTCGAGGCTTCGAGCAGGTCTTCGATGGCCGGCAGCTCTTGCATCATCCGGCTCAGGTCCACCGCGCTCTCGACCTCGCCGATGACTGTCGCAGCGCTCGACTCGCTGCCGGCATACACGACAGCGATGCGGTTTGCCAGCGTGGCAGCGGTTTCGCGCTCCAGCGCATCGACGTCGTAGATCCGCAGCACCTCGGCCAGCGCCGACAGCGAGACTGTCTCAGGAGCCCACAGCACCAGACGGTCGCCCTCGTCCTCGAGCAGCACGGTGTGCGCTCGGGCGTAGGCATAGGGCAGGGGATGGCGGCTGGCCATGGCTTCGCGTGCCTCGCGTCAGTCGGTACCGGCCGGCACGCGTGATGCAGGGCCGGTGGGCGGTGGACGGGTCGACGGCGGCGAGATCGGCTCGGCCGGGTCTTCGACCGTCTTCAGCGGCGGAACCACCGGCACGCCGTTGAGAGGCAGCAGGGGGTTGTCCGGAATCCTCACGTCCTTCTGCTCTCCGCGCAGCAGTTCGTAGCGGTCGATCGACAGGCTGTTCGAGGCGGACGCATCACGCATAACGACCGGTCGCAGGAACACCATCTGGTTGGTGCGCTTCTTGGTGCGTGACTCGCTGCGGAACAGGGCGCCGAAGTACGGGATGTCGCCGAGGATAGGAACCTGAGACTTGTCCACCGTGAAGGTGTCCTCGATCAGGCCACCGAGCACGATGATCTCCCCGTCGTCGACCACCACCGTCGATTCAATCGAGCGCTTGTTGGTCGTCGGCCCGGCGCTCGATGTGCCCGGTGCCGTGCCAGAGGCCAGGCTAGATGACTCCTGGAACAGTGTCATCCGCACCGTGCCGTTTTCGCCGATCTGCGGGCGGATGCGCAAGGTGATGCCGACGTCCTTGCGCTCGATGGTCTGGAACGGGCTGACCGTCGAGCTGCCGCTGCCGGTATTGGTGTATTGGCCGGTGATGAAGGGCACGTTGCTGCCGACGATGATCTTTGCTTCCTCGTTGTCCAGCGTGACCAGGTTCGGCGTCGAGACGATGTTGGTGTCGGCGCGCGACTGCAATGCCCGCGCGATTGCGGAGAGGCCGTAGTTGTTGCCGATCTGGCGCACCACGCCGATGTTGAAACCCTCCCCGATGCCCGCCAGCGCGCCAGTCACCGTGGTCGCGGCCGCGTTGGCCTTGATGTTGACGCCGCCGGTGCCGAAGTTGGTGCCCGCGCCCCCGATGTAGCGGCCGTTCACGTTGCCCAACGCCTGCCACTGGAAGCCGAAGTCAGCCGAGTCGTCGCCGCTGACCTCGACGATCATGGTCTCGATGAACACCTGCGCACGGCGTGCGTCGAGCTGGTCGATCATCGCGCGCAGCTGGCGGTACATCGGTTCCGGCGCGGTGATGATCAGTGCGTTGGTGGCCGGATCGGCCTGCACGAACCCGCCGGTCGACGGGCCGGCCGAGGGCGTCACCGGTGCGGTAGCCTGGGTGGCACCGCCCTGGCCGCTGAGGGCGTTGACCAGATTCTGCGTCGACGCGGAACCGCCTGGCGCCGGGCCCGTGCTGTTGCTGCCACCGGATGTCCCGCTGCCGCTGTAGGCCGCGCGCAGCACGGCAGCCAGCTTCGTCGCGTCGGCGTTCTTCAGGTAGACCACCCAGATGTTGCCGCCTGCGCTGCCGCCTTGGACCGGCTGGTCGAGCTTGTCGACCAGCGAGCGGATGGCCACCAGCCGCGCCGGGTTCGGCGCGCGCACCAGCAGCGAGTTGCTGCGCGGATCGACCAGTACCGAGGCGCCGGCTCCCCCCGGCACGCCGGGCGCCGCACCGCCCGAGTTGTCGGTCAGCCTCTGCACCAGCGCCGCGATGTCGCTGGCCACCGCGTGCTTCAAGGTGATGACCTCGACATCGCCAGCGGCAGGCGTGTCCATCGCCGCGATGATCTTGCCGATGCGCTGCAGGTTGTCGGCGTAGTCGGTGATGACCAGCGTGTTGTTGCCTGGGTTCGCGTTGATCGTGTTGTTGGGGCTGATCAGCGGGCGCAGCACTGGCACCAGGTTGTTGGCGTTCTCGTGCGTCAGCCGATAGATCTGCGTCAGCACCTGATCGCCGCGACGGTTCACCTCGCCCACCGATACCGTCCCCGATTGCAGCTTGGCGTCGGCTTCCGGCACCACCTTGAACAGCCCGCCCACTTCGACGACGGTGTAGCCCTGCCCGCGCAGTGCGGCCAGGTAATTCAGGTAGGCCTCGTGCGGTGCCAGCGCCTTCTCGCTGTACAGCGTCATCGTGCCCTTGACGCGCGGGTCGACGATGAACTGCTGGCGCAGGATGGCCGCCATCGCCCGCGACACGGCCTCGATGTCGGCGTTGACGAAGTTCAGCGTCACCGGCTCGCCGCGGAAGCGGCTGGCCACGGATTCGGGCGTGGCGGCCTGCGCGCGAGCTGCCGTTGGAAGTGCCGCCAGCGGCGACAGCAGCAGTGACAGCGTCAGCGGCATGCACACGGCGCCGGTGCCGACGCGCGACGCGTGTCGCTGCCAGCAACGCCGCAGCAAGAACCTGGGGGCACGAGCATTCATGACTATCCGATCGAAATGACGGACCGCGCGCCGTCGCGCCGTCCGATGATGTTCAGCAGGTTGCCGAGCGCAGCGTCGTCGGGGTCGACAGCGCTGGCCTCGCCCCGAAAGCGCAGCCCTGCCATTCCCCAGGTGCCGTTGCCAGTCAGCAGCAATGCACCTTCCATCGTGGACAGCGTGATCGTGGCCGTGCCTGCCGGCAGGCCGCTGCGCTGTGCCTCTGGCGGCCCTTCCCGGACCGAGAGCCGATAGCTGCCCAGTGTCTGCAGTGTGGACAAACGGGACGACGCATGCAGCAACTCGATATCGAGTCCGCCCCTCAGGCGCCAGCGGCCCTGCGCTGACTCGATCGTCAGGCCGGAAGACAGCAGTTGCGTGGTGCCGCCGAGGCGCAAGGTGTTCCAGGGTGTGCCCAGACCCGCCAGCCAGGCGCTGGGCCACTGCCCGACCCAGTCGGCAGGCGGTTTGAGCGTCACGGTGTAGCCACCGAAGCCTGGAGCCCAGACGATGGCCACGTCACCGTGCAGACAGCAAGCCTGTCTGAGCACGGTCTCCAGCGCCAGGCCGCGCGGACGCACCGTCCAGGTCAGCCGTCCCGGCAGGGCGGCCGCGTCGCGGCTGCCTGGCCCTCCGGTCAGCACCAGCACCGCACTCCCCGACCAGACACTGCCGCGCGCATCGGACAGCAACAGCCGCTGCTCGGTCGCCGCGGAGATCGCCTCGGCCAGCCAGCTGGCCGGCGCAAAGCAGACCAGCGCGACCAGCGCGCCGCTGATGGCGCCGGCCCAACCCCAACGCACGCCGCCCGCGCGGGCCCGGCCCCAGGCCGCTTCAGCGAGGGTCGATTCCGACCACCGCGAGGCGGCCAGGCTGTTTTGAAATGGTGCGCGACGACCGTCCCGCCACCCCGTCAGGCCCAGCCGACTCGCTGAAAAGCGTTTCATCGGCTGCCGTCCAGACTCAACACCAGCGTGCCGGTGTAACCCTGTGCGCCGCGGGTCAGCTGCACCTCGGTAGCGTGTGCGCGGGCCGCACTGCGCAGCTCGGCCAGCCATTCGCGCAACTCGTCGCCGGTCAAGCCATTGACGGCAACTGTGGCGCGATCGCCTTGCAGTTGCAGCGTGGCACGTCCGGCGAATCGGGCTGTGGCTCCTTGCAATGCGGCGCTGGCCTGCGCACGTGCGACCGGTGCAATCGCACGCAGTTCGGCAGCCTCGGCAGCCAGCCGCTGTACCGCCTGGAGCTCGGCGCCTTGCCGGTCGATGCGGCCCGGCGCTTCGAGCAGCGTGCGCCAGGCCGGCTGGATCGCCGTGCTCCACAGCAGAAAGACGCCCATCACCAGGGCAGCAGCAGTCAGGGCGGCGCGTTCGCGCGCTGCCAGTGCAGTCCAGCGCTCCCGCAGCGAGTCGCGCGTTGCGATCCACGAGGCCGGTATCAGGCGACCGGCGCGGGTGTTCACTGTGGCGACCTGCGTGCCGGGCGGGCGATTCATGGCGTCATTCCCGCTGGCGCACGGCTCAGGCTGATGCGGCCTTCGCTGGCTTCTACCTGCCAGCCAGCCGGCTGCAACTGACTGCGGAAACGGGCAATCTCGGCGTCGCCCCAGCCAGTGGCGGCCAGCGTGAGTCGGCCCGATTCGTAGTGCAGGTTGTCCACCGGTGGCTGGTCGTCCGGCCAGGCGGCAGCGGCAGCCAGCAGCATCGTCTCGAAATCGATCGCCGAGGAACGCCCGGCTGCCACGCGCAGTGCATCCACTTCGCGTTGCATCTGCAGAGGAGCGTCCAGCACCGCGCTGACCTGCGGGAAGGTGGTCTGCAGCAGTGCGACCATCGTCTGCCGTTGTGAGCTCAGTTCCGAGCGCAGGTGCCAGGCCCAGGCGTTCAGGCCGATCACCTGCACTGCCAGCAAGGCCAGCAGGCCATAGCGCACCGGCCGCCAGCCCGGGCTCAGCCAGCGGCGCCAGGCATCGCGTGCCGCCCGGGTGCCGCGGTGGCGGGCAACCAGGTCGAACTGGCGCAGATTCCACAGCGTGCGCGTGGCTTGCAGCGCGCATTCGGCTGCCGACACCACCCTCACCGGCGAGCCCAGCCAGCGCTCCGCGGCGGTTGCCACTTCAGGTGTCGCCGTCCAGCGGGCATCGGGCGGCAAATCGGCAGGCAGCAGCGCACGCGCGAGTCCGCCGTGCAACCGCAGCGTTGCCACACCATCGGCATGCGACCAGGTCAGCGCCACATCCTGAGGCGTACTTCTGCTGCCATCTGCCGCGACACCGCCGCCAGCTTGGCTGAAGTGACCCCTCGGTGGCGTGTCGGGCCAGGCGGCTGGCACGACACGGTCGACGAAAACCCGATGTCGCTCCAGAGTGGCCAGCTCTGCGCGAAGCCAGGCGCGATTGATCGCTGCGACCCAGGTCGCAAGGCCTGCGACCGCGCCCGGTGCGAGCGCAAGGTGAGTGGCGTCGGCATCGTCGAGCAGGGCCTCTTCCAGCACGCCGACGAGTGCAGCGCGCAGTCGTGAAGATGGTGCCTTGGGCAGGGTGATGCGGTGCCAGGCGACATCGCCTTCGCTGACCACCGCGATCACGCTGTCGGCCTTGGGCAGCAGCGCTGCTGCGCAACGGCCCTGGCTTTGCAGCGTGAAGCCGTCGCTGCTCAGCCAGTAGTCGATGTCGTCATCGGTCGCCGATGTGCCAGCCACCGTCACGTCGGCATGGCGGCTGCGCAGTCGGGGACGCGGCGACAGTGAGATGACGAGGATGAGCATGAAGCAAGCGCGCGGAAGCCCCCAGGGGCAGTCGCCGAGTTTAGTCGCGGGTCATGGCGGAAGCTGCCATCGCCGCGGCGAGCCCGGACGCTCCGTGTTTGTAGCCGATTGCTCGCTCGGGACTGCGCCGAAACAGCCGCTCATTGCGGTGCATCTCGCAGGTTGACCCGCTGCCGCTGCAGAGCCACCACGTTGGTCCCGCGCCGCTCTACCAGCGAGAGCTCCTCGAGCACCCTGTCGCCGAGGCGGATGCGACCGCGTACCTCGAAGAAGTTCGATCTCACATCGACCCGTGAGGCATCAAGCGCCAGCGATGGAGGAATCAGCGCCTGTGCTTCGGAAATCGCCTTGAACGGCGTGCGTTGACGGCTTTGCACCAGTCGCCCGGCGGCGCTCAGGTCCATTCCATCGACGCTGGCGGCGATCACCTCCCGCGAGGCAGTGTTCAGGTTGATCGGCGTGCGCACCGGCAGGATCACCACGAATGGCGCGATCCGGCGCAGAGTCTCGCGGTCCACGCCCAGCCAGCTCAGCTGGGCCACGGTACGAGGCAGCAAGGGAGGTGCCGCCGAGCGGTCTTTGCTGCCGGGTGGGCTGACCGCATCGCGCAGCCCAGCAGCCATTCGGTCAGCGATGTCGGGCGCCGCGCCGACCGCCTCGACCAGGCGCCTGGCTGCGGCCAGCTCTTCTGGCACGACCATTCCGTCGTCACGGACCAGGTTGCGCAGGTTGTAGCGCGCCTGTGCGTCGGTGATCTGGCCGGACAGGAAGGCCTCGGGGCCGTCGTCGGTGCTGGTCTTGTCGGCGGCGAGAAAGCTCGACAGCCGTGCTTCGGCCAGCGGCGTGGCCCAGGGATCACTGAGCGTGGTGGCACCGCCGGACTTGGCGTCTTCTCGCAGGATCAGCCGCGCCCAGTCGAGCGCGCCGCAGAGGATCCACGCCGACTGGGTCCGTGCCCGCTCGGCGCTTTCGACCTGCACCGCGCGCCATTGCTGCCAGACCATCGCCGAGGCGAGGCTGCTGACCAGCACGACGATCAGCATGGCCGTGAGCAACGCGGCCCCACGCTGACGAAGACGGCTTCCAGACCGGCTCATGGCGGCTGTGGTCCGAAGGCGACGTCGCGTGTCAGCACGCTGTCGGCGGTGAAAGTCAGCACCAGACGCAGGCCTGATGGCAGCACCGTGCGCACGGTGGGTGGGACGCCGCTCGCGCCGCCAGGGGGGGCTGCCACGTTGCCGCTGGATTGGCAATTGCTCCAGGCGTTGCCGCGGTAGCAGTACAGCTGCACCTGCGACACCCCGTCCAGCGTGCGCAGCAGCGCGGGATCATTGCTCTGCAGCAGTTGGCTGCGCAACCAGCTGTCCTGCAGTGCGGCGCTGCCGCTCACTGAGGGCCCGGCCCAGCGGATCCATTGCTTGCTGTCGGCATCGGTCTGCGCCGAGCCGGTAGCGGGCGTCAGCGACCAGGCGACCAGTTGCACGCCATCGTCGGTACGGCGAGTCAGTCGCAAGGTCTTGCCGTCATAGCTGAGCGCCGGCACCGCATCGGTGTTCTGCAGTGAGGCCAGGTCCTGCTCCCATTGCGCGAGCACCGTGCCCAGGCGCAGCGTCTGGTCCAGCCTCGCCTGGCTGGCGTCGCGGGTACGAACGATGCTGTCGATGCCCTGCCAGCCCATCACGGCCAGCGTCGCCATGATGCTCAGTGCGACCAGCACCTCGACCAGCGTGAAGCCGCGGTCGGCTGTCTGGCTTGGCGTACCGCGGCCCATGGTCATTGGTTCGGGAGGATGGCCGACAGCGTCAGCAGCGGCTCGCCGGCGTCATTGCTCATCCGCGTGTCGATGCGGCGGAAATTCGGGTTCGGTGTGGGGGCCACCGTCATCGTGCCGACGTAGGTATGGCCCAGCTGCTCGCAGCTGAAACTCGATTCGCCGACATCCGGAAACACCTTCGCCAGCTTCAGGCCCGTCAGCTGATTGTCCGCACACCATTGCGCCTCGCTGATCTCGGTGAGTCGCTGGGCGTTGTTCATCAGGGCGCCGGCTGCCTTGATCCCCGCGCCCAGCGCCACCGCGACGATGACCAGCGCGACCATGACCTCGATCAGCGTGAAGCCGCAGACCTCGCGTGACATGCGTGTGCCGGCACGTTCCTGACGGCAGGCCTTCGCCGCGCGGGAAGACTTCACCGCGACACCGATGGCGGTTCGTCGCCGGACACGACGAAAGGACCCAGGCCGTCAGTGGCCAGGGTCAGCCGACTGTCGTCGAGGCGCAGCGTGATGCGCTGCGCACCGATCAGCGGTTCCGGGCCCAGCACGACATCTGGAGCGCCGATCACGCTCGCGGTGACCCCTGCCGAGAGCCAGCGTTGCGGCAGGCCGGCCGATGCCGGGAGTCCGACGAAGGTGAAGTCGGCGGAGGCGAGGCCCGCCTGCGAACGATCAGGGCTCATCGATCGGGGCAGCCAGTGCACGGCCAGCCCGGAGGCGCGGGCTTCGGCGCGGGCCGACTCGAACAGCGCAGCGAGTCGCGCGCCTTCTTTCTCCAGCCGCGCGTCCGACGGGTCGCGCAACGCCAGACTCACGACTGCCGAGGCCAGCGCGATGATCGCCACCACCACCATCAGCTCGATCAGCGTGAATCCCGAGGGGCGCCTCCTCGACCCGCGGTCCTCGGGGCTCTCGAGCGTCACCGGCTCACTGCCACGAACCGATGTCAGCGTCGTTGCCTTCACCGCCAACCACGCCATCGGCGCCCAGGCTGTAGACGTCGATCTCGCCTTTGACGCCGGGGTTTGCGAATTGGTACGGCTGTCCCCAGGGGTCGTTGGGCAGCTTGTCGAGATAGGGCTTCCAGTTCGGCGCCATGGGGCCTGCGGTGGGCTTGGCGACCAGTGCTTTCAGGCCTTGTTCGGCGCTGGGAAAGCGCTGGTTGTCCAGCTTGTAGAGCTTCAGCGCCTGCATCAGGTTGTTCACGTCGGTGCGTGCGGCGGTGACGCGGGCGTCGTCGGCACGGTTGAGCACATTCGGCACGATCAGCGCGGCCAGCACACCGATGATGACCAGCACCACCATCAGTTCGATCAGCGTGAAGCCGGGAGTGTGCTGTCGCCGAACGCGTCGCCAAACATGCATCGGCATGAGCGCCGGCGAGGCGTGTGAACGAGGCACGGAATCAGTCTTCGACATGTCGCCATCCTGGCCGCGGCCCGAGTGCGCGGCTGTCCCGGGCCATGATAATCGTCGCATGTTGTCTCGTTCGGTTGCATTCCTCGTTTGGGCGCTGGTCGCAGCAACCTGTGTGTTCTGGGCCACCCGCCTGCTGGCGCGGCCGGCCGGCTCATCGGCGGTGGTGGTGGCACTGGGCCACGACACGACGGCGAATGCCGATGTGTCGAGGCTCCTCGGCGTCGCGCCACAAGCCGACTCGGAGCCGGTCGAGGCCGCTCCAGAGATCAGCAGCCGCTTCCGCTTGACCGGGGTTGTCGCGCCGAAGCACGACAGCGAACAGGGCCTGGCGTTGATCTCAGTCGATGGCAATCCGCCGCGTGTCTACCGGGTCGGCGCGGCGATCGACGGCGACCTGTTGCTGCGCGAGGTCAGCCTGCGCACCGCCACGGTGGCTTCTTCGCGCAACAGCAACCAAGGTGGCTCTTCGTTTGTGCTGGAACTTCCGCCGCTCACCTCTGCCGCGACAGGCGGGTTGCCACAAGGCGGGTTCATCATCCCGCAATTGGCGCCCCCCGCCACACCAGGCATGCCGGACCGAGATCCGGCAAGCGGCTTCGAGCCCCCCGCGGCAGGCCGGCCGCAGCGTTGAGCGGGCAGGTGACCTCTCAGGCGTTCAGATCATTGCCCCCGGCCGGCTCGGGCCAGGATCTTCGCCCTCGGCAAGTTCGGTGAGCGAGGCGGCTGCGCTGCGGATCAGTGGCCAAGCCAGTGTGGCACCAGTGCCGTCGGTGCTGTCCATGCCCAAGTCCAGCATCGCCGTCGCCTGGAACAGGCCCAATGCGCGGTCGAGTCCACGGTGGGCATGGCTGCGACAGAACACGCAGTAATCGACCAGCGTGGGCGCGATGTGCGAGCTCACGATCAATGCAGCGCAGGCTGCCAGACCATCGATCATGATCAGGTGCCGCTTGCCGGCGGCCACCATCATCAGGCCCACCATCATCGCGATCTCGAAGCCGCCGAAGGCGGCCAGCACTTCGATCGGATCGACCACGTTCTTGTGCCGGGCTTGCGAGCCTTGCAACACCACCATCATCCTGGCCAGATCAGCCGGCTTCATCGTCGGGCCCGACAGCAAGAAGTCACGCACGGGCACATTGGCGAGCCGCGACAGCACCAGCGCCGAGGCCTGGGCCGAGCCGACGCCAACCCCTGCGCACACCACTGCATTGCCGGGCAGCGAATCGCCGATTTCCATCCCTGCGCGTATGGCCGCATGCGACTGCTCAAGCGACATCGCGGCGGTCAGCCGTGAATTGCGTGTGCCGTGGGCAATCTTGCGTGACAGCAGCCGCGCATGCCGCGGCAATGTTTCGGCAACGCCCGCATCGACCACCGACAACTCCAGTCCCTGGATACGAGCGAACACCGACAGCGGCATCTGCGAGGTCAGCAGCGAGTGCACCAGCTGCGCCGTCGAGTGGCGCTCACTGGCGCCGATGCCATCAACGGCGATGCCATGGTCGGTTGCGAAGACGACGATCTGTGGTGAATGGAAACGCGGCTTCAGCGTGTTCTGGATCAAGCCCAGTCGAACCGCCAGCGGTTCCAGCTCGCCCAGTTCGCCCGTGGTCTGGCTGCGCAGCAGCAATTTTTCACGCAGGGCGACCTCGAGTTCAGCATTGCCAGTCGGCGAAATCAGGTTGTGGTAGCTGTTGGCCATCTTCTCGGCAACTCAACGCAGGAATAGTCGATAGGCTTCATTGTCAGTCTCGTCGACCGATGGGTAGTCCAGTGTGCCGAGAAATTCGCGAAAGGCCTTCTTGTCCTGGCGTGGAACCTGGATGCCAACCAGGATGCGACCGTAATCTGCACCCTGGTTGCGGTAATGGAACAGGCTGATGTTCCAGTCCGGGTGGAGGCTGGCCAGGAACTTCATCAGCGCACCGGGCCGCTCGGGGAACACAAACCGATAGAGCCGTTCATCGGCCGCCAGTTCGCTGCGCCCGCCCACCATGTGGCGCAGGTGCAGTTTGGCCAGCTCGTCCTTGGTGAGGTCGATCGCATGAAAACCGTGGCGGTTGAACGCCTGCGTCAGTGCTGTAGATTCGCCCCGCTGCGTGGTCGACAGGCCGACGAACACATGGGCGCGGCGCTCGTCCGAGATCCGGTAGTTGAATTCGGTCACCGCGCGTGGGCCGATCAGCTCGCAGAATTTCTTGAAGCTGCCGCGCTCTTCCGGGATCGTCACGGCAAGCAGCGCCTCGCGCTCCTCGCCGACATCGGCCCGCTCGGCAACGAAGCGCAGCCGGTCGAAATTCATGTTCGCGCCACAGGCGATCGCCACCAGCGTCTGGTCCGCGGCCTGCTGCTCTTGGACGTACTGCTTGACTGCTGCCACCGCCATCGCGCCAGCGGGCTCGAGGATGCTGCGGGTGTCCTGGAACACGTCCTTGATCGCGGCACACACCGCATCGGTGTCGACGGTCATGAAGTCGTCGACCAGTTCGCGCGTCAGTCGGAAGGTCTCGATGCCGACCTGCTTCACTGCCGTGCCGTCGGAAAACAGACCCACGTCCTCCAGAACGACGCGCTTGCCAGCCTTCACCGAGCGGATCATCGCGTCGGAGTCGGTCATCTGCACGCCGATCACCTTGATCTCCGGGCGCACCGCCTTGATGTACGCCGCCACGCCAGAGATCAGGCCCCCACCGCCGATCGCCACGAAAACCGCGTCGATCGGGCCTGGGTGCTGGCGCAGGATCTCCATCGCGATGGTGCCCTGCCCGGCAATCACGTCCGGGTCGTCGAAGGGGTGCACGAAGGTCAGGCCGAGCTGCTTCTCCAGTTCGAGCGCATGAACATGGGCGTCGGAGTAGCTTTCGCCGTGCAGCACCACCTCGCCGCCCAGTGCCTTGACCGCGTCGATCTTCAGCCGCGGGGTTGTGGTCGGCATCACGATCAGCGCCTTGCAGCCCAGCCGGCCGGCGCCGAGCGCCACGCCTTGCGCATGGTTGCCTGCCGACGCGCAGATGACACCCCGCCGCAGTTGCTCGGGTGTCAGGTGCGCCATCTTGTTGTAGGCGCCGCGCAGCTTGAAGCTGAACACCTGCTGGCTGTCCTCTCGCTTCAGGAACACCTGGTTACCGATGCGCAGGCTCAGGCTTTTCGCCAGTTCCAGCGGGGTCTCTACTGCCACGTCGTAGACGCGCGCTGTGAGGATCTTCCGCAGGTAGTCGCCAAGGCCGAGGGCCTTGCCGCGCACGACAGCGCCACGTTTTCGCGCAGGGCGGGCTGCGGGTGCGGTTCGGCCAGGCATGGGATCTCCGGGAGCAGGGATGCCGCACAGACCATCGGTCATGGGGCGCGGATCATACGATGCACGCGCGCATAAAAAAGCCCAAGGCATCGCTGCCTTGGGCTGAATCCACCGGAGAGAGGTGGAGGAGACAACTGACATGCAGCAAGATCTGTTCCGCGACAATGATTGCAATGTAACGTCGTCTTTGTTGCGCTGCAACATGAATTCAAGGCGCCTGTTCGATCACGCTCGAGAAAGTCGAAGATGGAATGCACAGTGAATTGGGTCCCTGCGATGGGGATGGGTTTCGTTGCCGAGACCGGCAGCGGTCACCTGCTGGCGATGGATGGGGCAGCCGAGGGCGGCGGGCGCAACCTCGCACCGCGACCGATGGAGACGGTGCTGGCCGGGACCGCCGGCTGCACGGCGTATGACGTGGTGCTGATCCTCAAGCGGGGCCGCCATGCGATCAGCGGTTGTCAGGTCAAGGTGACCTCCGAGCGGGCCGAGGTGGATCCAAAGGTGTTCACCAAGGTCCACCTGCACTTTCAGCTGACGGGGCGCGACCTCCCGGCCGCTGCAGTCGAGCGCGCGATAGCCATGTCGCACGACAAGTATTGTTCGGCGACCATCATGCTGGCCAAGACGGCCGAAGTCACGACCAGTTTCGAGATCGTGTCGGCCTGAGGTCGTTCAGATGTGATGCGCGGTGGTGGTCATCACCTTGGCCACCGCGCGCATGCCCCAGCGGACCGGCGCGGGCAAGGGGCTGGCGCCTGCTTCCAGTGCTTCGCTGGCGTGTCGCGCTTCATCAGCCTTCATCTGGTGCACGATGGCTCGGGAGTGCCTGTCCCCCGCAGGCAGGCGGTCGAGATGCTCTTCCAGGTGCTGTTCCACCTGGCGCTCGGTTTCCACCACGAAACCCAGACTGATCGCATCACCCGCACGCCCGGCCAGCCAGCCGATGGCGAATGATCCGGCGTACCACAGCGGGTTGAGCAGGCTGGCGCGGGCGCCGAGTTCGTCGAGTCGCTGCTGCGTCCACGCCAGATGGTCGGTCTCATCGCGGGCTGCTGCCTGGAAACGCTGCCGCATCAATCGGTCGGTCGCTGCCAGCGCCTGTCCCTGGTAGAGCGCCTGTGCGCAGACTTCGCCCACGTGGTTGACGCGCATCAACGCCCCGGAGAGCGCTTTTTCAGCGTCAGACAGCCCTACCGCGTCAGCCTGACCTCCAGATGGTGCGGGAGCGGGCTCCGGCATTGCCCTGCCTGCGCTCAGCCCACCGGACAAGGTCCGCAAGGCGTGGTCTGCTGCAGCGATCAAAGCATCGTTCATGCGTGGGCTCCGTGTTGCGCCAAAAGAACAACTGTCTCAGAACAGTCATCAGATTCAGCCAGAGTGTAGGCACTCGCTGGTGCTGCAAGGCTGGGCCCGGCGGCATTCGGCGGTGTCACTGCGCGAGTCGGTCACCGGATCCGTGTCCCATCGCCAAACCTGATGTTGCGGTGTCACAACGGAAAGTGGGTTTCACCGCAGTGCATTAGCTTATGGGGCATGCCAAGCGAGCATGGATGGAATAGCCTCCAGCAATGCACTCATTTGATGCGTGTCATTGATCAGCCGCTCGACCGGCGCTCGTGACATGGCGAAGTTTCGTTTCAACTGTCCGTTTCGGAGAACCTAGAAAATGAAGAAGTCACTCTTAGCACTTGCCGTCCTCGGCGCTTTCACCAGCATTGCTTCGGCCCAGTCGTCGGTCACGCTGTACGGTCGCGTTGACCAAAACGTGACCCTGCAAGATCCGGGCAAGAACGCGCTGATTTCCGGTATCAGGGACGGCAAGATGACCACCAAGCTGAACGACGGCGGCACCAACGGATTTGGCTCGTCGCGTATCGGCTTCAAGGGCACCGAAGATCTGGGCGATGGACTGAAGGCGTTCTTCCAGCTTGAAGCTGGCGTCACGCCGGACACCGGCGCTGCTGGCAGCGGTTCTTCGTTCTTCAGCCGCGGCGCATATCTGGGCCTGGCACACAAGACTCTCGGTGAGATTCGCCTGGGTCGTCAGGAAACCTTGACTCGCGAAAACAACGTCAAGATCAACGACATCAGTGGTGAAAACAGCCTCACCGTCACCGAAACACTGCAGGACAGCGCCGACAAGAATACCCGTCCGCTGTTCCAGAACGTCGGCGCGCGCATTAACAACGGCATCCGTTACACGACGCCTTCCTTCGCTGGCATTCAGGCCAGCGCCATTGTTGGTCTGGGCGAACGCGAGAAAAACCTAACCAACACCGGATCGAACCAGGGCACCACCAAGGTGGCAAGCTATCGTGGCCTCGCTGTTGTGTACACAGGCGGCCCGCTGGCCCTCAACGTGATTTATGAAGACCTGAGCGGTGGTGTCGTTGGCGGCAGCAATGACTACAACAACGTGGTCACCGTCGGCGGCAGCTACGACTTCGGCTTCGCGAAGGTTGTCGCGGCTTATCAGGACACCAACAATTTCGGCCCCCAGACGGCCAACATCCCAGCTGGCGCCACGGGCACATCAGTCCCGAACATCTTCCGTAAGGGCGTCGATGTGGAAGCCTGGAACATCGGCGTGGCAGTGCCGTTCAACGCATTCACCTTCAGGGCGCAGTACACCGGCTCGACGATCGACAAGAAGAGTGGCGTGGCCGCTTCCAACCTTGCGCCTAACAAGTCCTCACTGGACCAGCACAAGTACGGCGCTTCGCTGCATTACGCCTTGTCGAAGCGTACCTTGGTGTACGCCTCGGCCACCCAACGCGGCGGCGACGACAAGGATTTCTTCGTTCGTAAGAGCGAATTCGGTATTGGCGTGGGTCACAATTTCTGATCCATCGCCAAACGGCGGTATCACTGTTGTACAGAAGCCGCCTTCGGGCGGCTTCTTTTTTGATCGGTCGAAATGCGGATGTGCCCGGCGCGATTCAAATGACACACTTGGCACGCTTCGAACACGCCCCTAGCTACCCCGAGTGCCCCATGAAATGCCGGTTGCTGCTGATGACATGGCTGACTACCTCTAGCAACGCGTGCATGGCGCAAAGCAAGGTGGAGCTTTACGGCATCGTTGATGCGGGGGTGACCCGGGTCAGCGGACTGAAGGGCGGCGCGGTCAATCAGTTGGTCAGCGGTGTCATGGAGGGCTCGCGCATCGGCCTGCGGGGCCAGGAAGACCTCGGCGATGGCTACCGCGCGATCTTCACGCTGGAGAACCGGCTGGAAGTCGACACTGGCGGCATCAGCAACCGGCCACCGTCGCGCAATCAACTGCCCGACCGTGCCACTTATGCGCGCTATCTGCTGCCCTCGCTGCCGGTGGTGCAGCAAAACGACTTGCAGCCGGTACTGAACCGGGTTTCCGATGCCCTCGGCGCGCAGGTGGGCATCAATGTGCGCAGCGATGGCTCGGCGTTCTTCGACCGGCAGGCCTACGCCGGCCTGGTGACGCCGGTGGGTGCGGTGCTGGCTGGACGCATGTACACCCCGGGCTATGAACTGGTGGGTACCTTCGATGCGTTGAATGCGCAGTCATCGCTGGCATCCGGCCAGATTGCCGCCGTGCCCTATGCGGTCGACATCCGTGTCTCCAATGCCGTGGCGTATCGCGTTCAGACCGAGACGATCACCGCGTCGCTGATGGTGGGTTTCGGCGAAAAGGCGGTCGACACGGGCCGCTTCATTGGCGGCATGGCGATGTATCGCAACGAGACCTTCGGCCTTGGCGTGGCCTACAACCAGCGGGACAACGAGAACGGCCAGCGCTCTCTGACCAGCACGGCGCTGGGCGCCTACCTGACGGTGGGCGCGGGGCGCCTTCATGCATCCGCGGCGGCCATTCACGACCGGCACCCCTCAGTCGTGTCGGGCATTGGTGCGCAGATCAAACCGCTGGTGGGCCCCGAAATGGCGGGCCTGATCCAGGCGGCGTACACCGATGCGATCCGACAGGACGCGACCTTGTGGCACCTGGGCTATCGACACCGCACCGGGGCGGCCACTCTCTATGCAGCCTACAACGTCTACAACGACCTGCGCGCGGCGAATGCCGATGTGGCGTCCTACGGCGTGGCCTGCAGTTACGCGCTGTCCAAGCGCACCGACGTGAGCGCGGTGCTCACCCATTTCAACAACACCGGGCTGGGCCAGGCCGCACCCGGCGGCGGCGGCTATCTGGGCGGTGTGACCGCCCGCGCCGGGGCTGATTCGACCAGCGTGGCCCTCGGAGTACGTCATCGTTTCTGACCCTGCTCCGCCGCGCGCCGCGCGTCGCTGGTGGTGGATCGCCGCCATCGCGATGGCGATGCTGGTGCTCGGGGCGTGCCGCTCCACCGCCGAGCTGAAGCCGCGTGCGAGCGATCAGGCCAGCGCCCCCGATTGGGAGACGACGCCCTTGCCGACCAAGCGCCCGACGCGCTACACGCCCCAGATGATCGAAGGTCGACCGGTCATACAGGCCGATGCCGACAGTGCCGTCAGCCTGTACCGCCGGCGCGTGCATGTTGCTCCGGGTGAACTCGGGCGCCTGTCCTTCTCATGGATGGTGCCCGAACTGATGGCACCCGCCGATCTGAGCCGCGGCGACGCCGAGGACGCGCCGGTTCGTGTGGTGCTGGCCTTCGATGGCGACCGCAGCAAGCTCTCGTACAAGAACCGCTTGCTGTCGGATCTGCTCGAAGCGGTGATGGGTGAAGAGCCGCCATACGCGACCCTGATGTACGTGTGGGACAACCGCGCGCCGCTCGAATCGGTGATCATTGCCAGCCGAACCGATCGCATCCGCAAGATCGTCGTCGACTCGGGACCTGCGCAGACGGCGATCTGGCGGCTTCACGAGCGAGACATTGCCAGCGACTACAGGCGAGCCTTCGCGGAAGACCCCGGTGCCTTGATCTCGATTGCCCTGATGACCGACAGCGACAACACCCGCAGCACGACGCGGGCCTACTACGGCGAGGTTCGCTTGCTCGGGGCGAACGGTCGGCCGCAGTAGGCGAGCGGTCAGCCTTCCATGTGGGTCTTCGTGGTTCGGCGCCTGGCACAGGCGGTGCTGGTGATGCTGACGGTGGCGCTGGTCTCGTTCGCGCTGTTCCAGTTCGTCGGCGACCCGGTGACCCACCTGCTCGGGCAGGACGCCACGCCGCAGCAGCGCGAGCAGTTGCGCCGTGACCTGGGCCTCGATCGCAGCGTGCCCGCTCAGTTCCTCGGATTCGTTGGCAACGCAGTTCAGGGTGAATTCGGACTCAGCCTGCGCCAGGGCCGCCAGGTGTCGGCGTTGATTGCAGAGCGTATGCCTGCCACGCTGGAGCTGGCCCTCGTCGCCTCCGTGCTGGCGCTGGCGCTAGGCATCCCGCTGGGCGTGTACGCCGCGCTGCGACGTGGTCACTGGGACGCGCAGCTGCTGATGGCTGCCTCCTTGATCGGCGTGTCGCTGCCCACCTTCCTGATCGGTATCGGCCTGATCGGTGTGTTCTCGGTCACGCTGAACTGGCTGCCGAGCTTCGGCCGCGGCGAGGTGGTGCAGCTCGGCGTGTGGAGCACCGGACTGCTGACAGCCGACGGTTGGCGCCACTTGCTCTTGCCCGCAGTGACGCTGGCGGTCTTTCAGCTGACGCTGATCATGCGTCTGGTGCGCGCCGAGATGATCGAGGTGCTGCGCACCGATTACATTCGCTTCGCGCGTGCCCGCGGCCTGACCGATCGGGCGGTCCATTTCGGCCACGCGCTGAAGAACACGCTCGTGCCGGTGATCACCATCAC
The DNA here is from genome assembly GCA_947474755.1 of Burkholderiales bacterium. Lineage (GTDB taxonomy): Bacteria > Pseudomonadota > Gammaproteobacteria > Burkholderiales > Burkholderiaceae_C > PBB1. The sequence goes on from CANJJE010000009.1 coordinate 44,549, forward strand.
CGGCTTGCAGCTCGGTTCATTGATCGCCTTCGCCATCATCACCGAGACGGTGTTCCAGTGGCCCGGCATGGGGTTGCTCTTCATCCAGGCGGTGCAGTTCGCCGACATCCCGGTGATGGCGGCCTACCTGTGCCTGATCGCGCTGATATTCGTCGTCATCAACCTCGCGGTGGATTTGCTCTACTTCGCAGTCGATCCCCGCCTGCGCATCGAAAGGGCAGACGATGCGGGCTGATCCATGGCGCGTGGCCGTGGCGGTAACGCTGGCGGCATGGATCGCCGGCCCCGCACAGGCGGTCACGCTGCGGGTGGCCAACCAGGGCGACGCGCAGGCGATGGATCCGCATGCGCTGAACGAGGCACTGCAGCTGTCGCTGCTCGGCAATGTCTACGAGCCCTTGGTCGGTCGCGATCGGAAGCTCGCGCTGACGCCTGCGCTCGCGATCCGCTGGTCCAACACCTCGCCGACGGTCTGGCGTTTCGAGTTGCGGCGCGGGGTGCGCTTTCACGACGGCACGCCGATGACCGCGGCCGATGTCGTGTTCAGCTTCCAGCGCGCGGCCGGCGAGGGCTCGGACATGCGCAGCTACACCGCGTCGATCAAGGGCGTACGCGCGGTGGTGGGTGACGGTGGCGGTGAGGCGATCGAGATCGAGACGCATGCACCGTTCCCGATCCTGCCCGAGGTGATCTCGAACGTCTACATCATGAGCCGCGCCTGGTGCGAAGCGAACCAGGCGTCGCGGCCCGTGGATCGGCGCAAGGGCATCGAGAACGCCGCGAGCTTCAAGGCCAGCGGCACCGGCCCGTTCCAGCTGAAGGAGCGCCAACCCGGCACACGCACCGTGCTCACCCGGTTCGCGGGCTATTGGTCCCCGCTGACGACCAACGTGACCGAGGTCGTGTTCACGCCGATCGGCAATGACGCCACGCGGGTGGCGGCACTGCTCAGCGGCGAGATCGATCTGATGGAGCCGGTGCCGCTGCAGGACATCGCGCGCCTGAAGGCCAACCCCGCCCTGAAGGTGCTGCAGGGCCCGGAGCTGCGCACGGTCTTTCTCGGCATGGATCAGCAGCGCGACGAATTGCTGCAATCCAGCGTGAAAGGCCGCAACCCGTTCAAGGACCGCCGCGTGCGTCAGGCGGTCTATCAGGCGATCGACATCGAGGCGATCCGCACTCGGGTGATGCGTGGTGCGGCCACGCCCGCCGCCTTGATGCTCGGGCCGGGTGTCAACGGCTACCCGGCCGACCTGGACCGGCGCCTGCCCTACGACCCCGCGGCCGCGAAGCGCCTGCTGACCGAGGCAGGCTATCCATCAGGTTTCGAAGTGGGCATGAACTGTCCGAACGACCGCTACGTGAACGACGCCAAGATCTGCCAGGCGATCGCAGCTAACCTGGCGCGCATCGGTGTGCGGATCCATCTGCAGGCCGAAGCCAAGGTCACCTACTTCCCGAAGATCCTTCGACGTCAGACCAGCCTCTATCTGCTCGGCTGGACGCCCGGCACCTACGATGCCCACGATGTATTGGTCGCGCTGCTCGCCACGCCGAACGAACAGGGGCAGGGCCAGTTCAACCTCGGCGCATACAGCAACGCCCGCGTCGATGCGCTGACGACTGCGGTGCAAAGCGAGAACGACCCGACGCGGCGCCACGCGCTGATCCGCGAGGCGCTGGAACTGCATGCGAAAGACATCGGCCACATCCCGCTGCACCAGCAGGCGCTGGCCTGGGGCATGAAGAAGAACGTCGAGCTGGTGCAGCCCCCGGACAACATGATGCCGTTCAAGTGGGTGGTGGTGAAGTGAGCGCCAAGTGAGCCAGGCCACCGCTTCACCAGGCGTGCTGCGCCGCTTCCTGGCGGGTGACCTGTGGCACAGCTTCACCCAGTCGCCCACCGCGATGGTGGCGGCTGCCATCGCGCTGATCTGCATCATCAGCGCGACCTTCGCGAACCTGCTCGCGCCGCACCACCCGTTCGATCTGGCCACGCTCGACCTGGCCGACTCGCGGCTGCCGCCGGCCTGGCTGCCCGAGGGCCGTGCCACCTACCTGCTGGGCACCGACGACCAGGGCCGCGACATCCTGTCGGCGCTGATGTATGGCGCGCGCATCTCCTTGCTGGTTGGCTTTGCTTCGGTGCTTCTGTCGATGGTCGTCGGGGTCGCGCTCGGCCTGCTGTCAGGCTATGTGGGCGGCAAGACCGATGCCTTCCTGATGCGGGTGTGCGATGTCATGTTGTCGTTTCCGGCGATCCTGGTTGCGCTGCTGATCGATGGCATCGGTCGCGCGTTGTTCCCGAATTCGAATGACGCGCTGGCCTATGCGGTACTGATCCTCGCGATCTCGCTGACCGGCTGGGTGCCGTATGCGCGCACCGTGCGCGGCAGCGCCATGGTCGAGCGACAGAAGGAATACGTGCAGGCCGCGCGCGTCATCGGCGTGGCGCCGCTGCGCATCATGAGACGTCATGTGCTGCCCAACGTGATGGGCCCGGTGATGGTGCTGGCGACCTTGCAGGTGGCCTCCGCCATCCTGATCGAGGCGACCTTGTCCTTCCTCGGCGTCGGCGTGCCGCCAACCTCGCCCTCTCTCGGCACCCTGATCCGCGTCGGCAACGACTTCCTGTTCTCCGGCGAGTGGTGGATCACGGTGTTCCCCGGCGCGATGCTGGTGCTGATCGCGCTCAGCGTGAACCTGCTGGGTGACTGGCTGCGGGACGCGTTGAACCCTGGCGGGCGTTGAGATGAAGACTCCCACGCACCTTCGGTGCTGCCCCTCGCGGGGGCGCTCAGCCCTCTTGGGGCGGCCCGGCGAGGGCTGAGATGCAGGCCCTGCTCGAAGTCGATCAACTGTGCGTCGAGTTCACCACGCGCCACGGCAGCCTGCGCGCGCTGTCCGAGGTGTCGTTCGGCATCGCGCCGGGCGAGGTGCTGGGCATCGTCGGCGAATCCGGTGCGGGCAAGTCGCTGACCGGTGCGGCGATCATCGGCTTGCTGCCGCCACCCGGCCGCATCGGTGGTGGCCGTATCGTCTACGACGGCCAGCGCATCGACACGCTGCCCGACGACGCGATGCGCCGCCTGCGCGGCCGGCAGATCGGCAGCATCTTCCAGGACCCGATGACGGCGCTGAACCCGCTGCTCACCATCGGCCATCAGCTCGTCGAGACGATCCGCACCCATCTGCCGCTGAGCGAGGCCGAGGCCGTGGCCAGGGCCGTGAGCCTGCTCGAAGAGACGGGCATCAGCGGCGCGGCGCAGCGGCTGGCGCAGTACCCGCACCAGTTTTCGGGCGGCATGCGGCAGCGGGTGGTGATTGCGCTGGCGCTCGCCGCCGGGCCGCGTCTGCTGATTGCCGACGAGCCGACCACCGCACTCGATGTGTCGGTGCAGGCGCAGGTGATCGCGCTGCTGAAGCGGCTGTGCCGTGACCGCGGCATGGCGGTGATGCTGGTCACGCACGATATGGGCGTGATTGCCGAAGCCTGCGACCGTGTTGCCGTGATGTATGCCGGGCGCATCGTCGAGATCGGGCCGGTGCGCGAGGTGATCCACACCCCGGCACATCCCTACACCGTCGGGCTGATGGGGGCGATCCCGTCGATGAGCGGCGCGCGCGCGCGGCTGCTGCAGATCGACGGCACGATGCCGCGCCTGGGTGCCATTCCCGAGGGCTGCGCCTTCCATCCGCGCTGCTCGCAGGCCTGGGCTCGCTGCCGCAGCGAGCGGCCCGAACTGATCAGCGTCGGTCCCAGCCGCGCGGCCTGCTGGCTGCATGACGGGAGGGCCTCGCGATGACGCAGCCGATGGCCTCACCGCTGGTCGAGGTGCGTGACCTGCGCAAGACCTTCGATGTGTCGGCGCCGTGGCTCGCGCGGGTGATCGAGCGCCGTGCGCCGCAGTTCGTGCAGGCGGTCGATGGCGTCAGCTTCGCCATCCCGCGCGGGCAGACGCTGGGGCTGGTCGGCGAATCGGGCTGCGGCAAGAGCACGGTGGCGCGCCTGCTGGTCGGTTTGCATGCGCCCACTTCGGGTCAGGTTTTCCTGGACGGCATCGACATGACGCAGGCCTTCGCCTCAGGGCAGGCCGGCGCGCTGCGAAGGCGTTTGCAGATGATCTTCCAGGATCCGTACGCAAGCCTGAACCCCCGCTGGAGCGTGGCCGACATCGTCGCTGAACCGCTGGTCGAGCATGGCTTGCTGTCGGGCCGTGCCGCATTGCGTGAGCGGGTTGCTGAACTGCTGGCCTCGGTTGGCCTGTCTGCCACCGATGCCTCCAAACTGCCGCACCAGTTCTCCGGCGGGCAGCGACAGCGTATCTCGATCGCACGCGCGCTGGCATCGAACCCGGAGTTTCTGGTCTGCGACGAGCCGACCTCGGCCCTCGATGTGTCGGTGCAGGCTCAGGTGCTGAACCTGATGCAGGACATTCAGCAACGCCACGGTCTGACGTATCTGTTCATCTCGCACAACCTGGCGGTGGTGCGGCATGTGGCCGACCAGGTCGGCGTGATGGTGCTGGGACGCATCGTCGAACTGGCCGACCGCCATACGCTGTTCTCGCGGCCACGGCATCCCTACACCCGGATGCTGTTCGATGCGATTCCCGATGTGGCCATGAGCGGCCGCGTGCGGCAGCCTGTTCAGGGCGACCTGCCGAACCCGCTGCAGCCACCCGCCGGTTGCAGCTTCCATCCGCGCTGCCCGCACGCGAACGAGCGCTGCCGTGTCGAACGGCCAGCGCTTCAAACGATCGACGGCGGGCAGGTGGCTTGCCATGCGGTGGAAGAAGGGCGGTTGCGGTGAGGCCTGCTTCACTGCCGATCGAACGCCCGCTTTCGGCCAGTTGCGGGTGCCGCTGGGAACCGCAGCTGACTTCATCAGCGCCCCACCCCAGCTCGCGCGCGCAGATCGACCACTGAAAACCGCCGCCCGCGAAAGACCTCACTGGGCCGGCAAGAGCCTTTTGGCCTGACGTCCGATAGCTGACCCTCGCGAGAACCTGCCTCGGCGCTCTGGTACTGCGGACTACGGCAGCAAGTGTTCGCGGTTGAACAACTCGGCGGGCAACTCCCGATCGCGGATCAGCCAGGCCTCGCCGCCCGACACCATCACCTCGGCGGCGCGGCCGCGGGTGTTGTAGTTGCTGGCCATGCTCATGCCGTAGGCGCCGGCAGACAGCAACGCGAGGTGGTCGCCGGGCTGTACGGTCAGCGCGCGGTCGCGGCCCAGCCAGTCGCCCGATTCGCAGACCGGGCCGACCACGTCGTAGTTCACCGGTGGTCCGTCGCGCAGGCGGCAGGGCACGATGCCCATCCAGGCTTCGTACATCGCCGGGCGCGCCATGTCGTTCATCGCGGCATCGACGATGCAGAAGTGCTTGCCGTCCGCATCGTTCGACGGCTTCAGGTACAGCACCTCGGTGACCAGCACGCCGGCGTTGCCCACCAGCGAGCGGCCGGGTTCGAACATCAGCTTGCGGTGGCCGTGACCGCGCGCGTCGATGCGTTGCAGCAGCGCGCCGATCAGCTCGCCCGCTGATGGCGGCTGCTCGTCGGTGTAGGTGATACCGAGGCCGCCACCGAGGTCCAGGTGATGCAGCTTCACACCGGTGGCTTCGACCGCCTCGACCAGGTCGAGCATGCGGTCCAGCGCGTCGAGATAGGGGTCGATCTCGGTGATCTGCGAGCCGATGTGGCAGTCGATGCCGACGATCTCGATGCCCGGCAAGTTCGCCGCGCGGGCGTACACCGCGACGGCGCGCTCGTGCGCGATGCCGAACTTGTTGCCCTTCAGTCCGGTCGAGATGTACGGGTGCGTTTTCGCATCGACGTCGGGGTTGACGCGCAAGCTGATCCGCGCGGTGCGGCCGACCTGGACAGCCACCGCCGACAGTGCTTCCAGCTCGGCTTCGCTTTCGATGTTGAAGCACATCACGCCGACATCCAGCGCCTGCCGCATCTCGGCGCGGGTCTTGCCGACGCCAGAAAACACGACCTTCGACGGCGCTGCGCCCGCGGCCAGAACCCGCGCGAGTTCGCCAGTCGACACGATGTCGAAACCGCAACCGGCGCGCGCGAAGGTCTGCAGCACCGCCAGGTTCGAATTGGCCTTCACGGCATAGCAGATCAGGTGGTCCCTGCCACCGAGCGCTTGCTGGTAGGCCGACAGCGCCGCATGCATGGCGCTTTGCGAGTAGACATAGAGCGGCGTGGCGAAGCGCGCAGCCAGATCGGCGACGGCGAGACCTTCAACCATCAGCACACCGCCTCGGTAGGCGATCTGGGGCGATCCGGGGACATTCATCACGGCGCTCATTACCGCGTTGACGGCGGGCTGCCCCAAGGTCGGGCTGACGATGCGGCCGGCGCCGGCGGGATCGCGGACATCGCGCCTGGCGTGGCGGGCGCACGCGCGCTGGTTGCCGGTGCCGTGGGTGGTGGCTTCGCTTTGGGATTCAGCGTCAGCGGTCCTTTTTGCCCGCAACCCGCCAGCAACAAACCCATGGTGATCAACGAGGCCATCGCGAAAGAGGTGCAGCCCTGCGCGACTAAACTTTCTGATTGTTCCGACATCGAGCGAATTCTACTGACCATGCCTGCCGCTGCCCCCCACACGCCACTGTCCGACGCCGAGTTCCGCGAGGTGGCCGGCGCTGTACTGGCCGCCATCGAGGCGACGGTCGATCGATGGTTGCAGGACGATGTGATCGACATCGATGCAAATCGCACCGGCGGCATGCTGGAGCTGAGTTTCCCCAATGGCAGCAAGATCGTCGTCAACACCCAGCCGCCCCTGCAGGAGTTGTGGCTCGCCGCTCGCCGTGGTGGCTTCCATTTCAGGCACTCAGAGGGCGTGTGGCAGGACACTCGTGAAAGCGGTACTTTCCATGCGGTGCTGTCGGCCTGCGCCAGCGAACAGGGCGGCAAGGCACTGACATTCGGTGCTGACTGAACTGCTCGCTGCGGTGACCAGCCACGTCAGCGCGAGAACAGGTCGAGGATGCCTTTACGCTCCTCCGGGTCGGGTGGTTTCGGTGTCTTGTCTTCGAGTCCCACGCTGCTGACGCCGCCGCCCTGCGTGTATTCCTCGAAGTACCACTCGCCGCCGATGTTGACGACGCCTTCGGGCGGCAGGGGCTCGCTTTCCGGGTGCCCCCTCAGCGCGACGCTCATGTAGTCGATCCAGACCGGCAGCGACAAGCCGCCGCCGGTCTCGCGGTCACCGAGCTTGCGCGGATTGTCGTAGCCCATCCACACCACCGCCACCAAATCGTGCTGGTAGCCGCAGAACCAGGCGTCGTGTGAATCGTTGGTGGTGCCGGTCTTGCCGTACACGTCGGTGCGCTTGAGCATGGCCTGCGCCCGCGCCGCGGTGCCCGAGCGGGTGACTTCCTGCAGCAGGCTGTTCATCATGAAAGCGTTGCGCGGGTTCAGCACGCGCATCGACTCGTCAAGCACCGGTGGTTTGACCTGATGCACCAGGCGCCCTCTGGAGTCAGTCACCTTGCTGATCAGGTACGGATTGACCCGGTAGCCGCCGGTGGCGAACACGCCGTAAGCACTGGCCATCTGCAAGGGCGTGACGGAGCCGGCGCCCAGCGCCATCGTCAGGTAGGCCGGATGCTTGTCGGCCTCGAAGCCGAAGCGCGTCACCCACTCCTGCGCATACGGTGCACCGGTGGCCTGCAGGATGCGGATCGACACCATGTTCTTCGACTTGGCCAGCGCGCGCCGCATGGACATCGGCCCCTCGAAGGTGCCGTCGTAGTTTTTCGGCTCCCAGGGCTGGCTGCCGGTGCTGTCGGCATCGAAGAACAAAGGCGCGTCGTTGATGACAGTCGCTGGAGAGAAGCCCTTCTCGAGCGCTGCCGAGTAGATGAAGGGCTTGAAGCTTGACCCGGGCTGTCGCCACGCCTGCGTGACACGGTTGAACTTCGAGCGATCCTGATCGAAACCGCCAATCATTGCGGCGATCGCGCCGGTGCGCGGGTCGAGTGAGACGAAAGCCCCCTCGACCTCGGGCAGTTGGGTTGCGGTCCAAGCGCCGTTCTGGCCCTTGGTCAGCCGGATCACCGCGCCACGGCGGATCTGCGTTTTCGGGTTCGCCTTGTCGCCCAGGCCTGAGGTGACTGGCTTCAGGCCATCGCCCGTGACGGTGACGGTTTCCCCGCTTTGCAGGGCCGCTACCAGCTTCCTGGCGTTCACTTCCAGGACCACGCCGGCCTTCAACTCGTCGTTGTCCGGGTGGTCGGCCAGCGCTTCGGCGACGCGTATGTCCAGGTCGCGTGCGTCTGAGGGCAGGTCGATGTAGGCCTCGGGGCCGCGGTAGACCTGACGCCGCTCATAGTCGAGGATGCCGCGCCGCAGCGCGTGATAAGCCACCATCTGGTCGTTCGAATTGACCGTCAGGTAGACATTCAGGCCCACGGTGTAGGCGTCCTCTCCGTATTGGGCGTAGACCAGTTGCCGCGCCGCTTCTGTGGCGTATTCGCCGTGCAGCGGGGTCTGCGAAGGTGCGCGGTAGACCAGCTTCTGCGCTAGTGCTGCATCGTGCTGCTCGGCGGTGATGAAGCCGTTTTCGAGCATCCGGTCGATGATGTACAGCTGGCGGATGGTCGCGCGCTTCGGGTTGCTGATCGGGTTGTAGGCCGATGGCGCCTTGGGCAGCCCGGCCAGCATCGCTGCTTCGGCAATCGACAGAGCATTCAGCGGCTTGCCGAAATACACCTCGCTGGCCGAGGCGAAGCCGTAGGCGCGCTGGCCGAGGTAGATCTGGTTCATGTAGAGCTCGAGGATCTGGTCCTTGCCGAGCAGGCTCTCGATCTTCAGCGCGAGCAGGATCTCGTAGATCTTGCGTGTGAAGGTCTTCTCGGTAGAGAGGTAGAAATTGCGCGCCACCTGCATCGTGATCGTCGATGCGCCCTGGCTGCGCGATTCGCCGAAGTTGGCCAATCCGGCGCGCAGTACGCCCAGGTAGTCGACGCCGCTGTGCTGGTAGAAGCGGGCATCCTCGATCGCCAGCACCGCGTCTTTCATCACCTTTGGAATCTGCGACGCCGGTACGAAGTTGCGGCGTTCCTCGCCAATTTCGCCCAGCAAGGCCCCGTCCGCCGAATAGATGCGCATCGGCAGCTTCGGCCGGTAATCGGCCAGCCCACCGATCTCGGGCAGGTTGGGGTAGGCCACGGCCAGAGCGAGCGCGATCAGCATCAACGCCGCCAGTGTGCCGGCCGTGATCAGCCCGAACACGCTTGCCACCGCCTGGACCAGATTGCGGACCCACGAACTCGTTCGGGGGCGGGGCGACGCAGCGGCGCTGCTGTCGCGCTTGGAATCGCTCATGGAGCTCCGTTTATTTTGTTTTCAATTATAGGAAGCAGGGGTCGGTGCTCCCCTTTCTAACGGGAAGGGACATGGCGAGTTTCAAGAAACTGCTCATGAGATGCGCAGAGGCACCGATAAACAGGTGTCCACAGCGTGCCCAAGTCACAACGGATGCGTGTTGGTCCGCCTGGTTTTCCATGGGTGCACATAGGCTTTACTGCTAGCATTCAAGTAACTTCTTAACATTCCACCGCTGTTTCCGGCGCGTCGGAGGGCAAAGTCTGTGAGCTTTCTAGACACCCTGTTAGGCCGTAAACATCCCCCGATGATCGGACTCGATATCAGTTCTTCCAGCGTCAAGTTGGTCGAATTGGGGCAAGATGACTCCGGCGCCTACATATTGGAGCGAATTGCCGCCGAGAGTTTCGAGAAAGGCTGGATCACTGACGGTCAAATCGAGAAATTCGACGAGGTTGCCGACGCGGTGCGTCGGGTAGTCAGCAAGAGCGGAACCAAGACCAGGGATGTGGTGATGGCGATGCCGCAATCGTCGGTCATCACCAAGAAGATCATGCTGCCCGCCGGACTGCGCGAAGAAGAGCTCGAGTTGCAGGTCGAATCCGAAGCCAATCAATACATCCCGTTTTCGCTCGACGAGGTCAGCCTCGATTTTTGCGTGGTCGGACCCAGCCCGACTTCCGTCGGCGATGTCGAGGTGTTGATCGCTGCCTCGCGCAAGGATCGCGTGCAGGACCGGCAAGGCCTGGCTGAGGCTGCAGGGCTGCGCCCGGTGGTACTCGACATCGAATCGCATGCCTCTCTCCTGGCGATGAGCCGGCTTGTCAGTGCATTGCCCAGTGAAGGTCATGATGCGTTGATTGCCCTGTTCGAGATTGGTGCTGACACGACCAGCCTGAAAGTGCTTCGCGACGGCGAAATACTCTACGACCGTGATCAGGCCTTTGGTGGATCGCAGCTGACACAGCTGATTTCCCGCCAGTACGGTTTTTCCTTCGAGGAGGCGGAGCAGAAAAAGCTGGCCTCTGACCTGCCGGAAGACTACGCACAGCAGATCCTCGCGCCATTCGTCGACAGCCTGTCTCAGGAAATAGGCCGTGCGTTGCAGTACTTTTTTACCAGCACACCGCACCACAAGGTTCACTACGTGATGCTGGCTGGAGGGACCGCGACCTTGCCGGGGCTGAAGGACCGGGTGACCGAACTGACCGGCTTCGCGTCCATGGTCGTCAACCCCTTCGAGAGCATGAAGCTTGGCAGCGCGGTGCGGGAAAGCAAGCTGCGCCGGGAGGCGCCTTCGTACCTGACCGCCTGCGGTCTGGCAATGCGGAGGTTCGCCCAGTGATCCTGATCAACCTGCTCCCCCACCGCGAAGAGAAGCGTCGCCGCAAGAAGATCGCCTTCTTTGTCGGCGTCGGTGTTGCAGCGGCCTTCGGTCTGCTCGCAGTCGGAATCTGGTACGGCATCGTCGAGCAATTGACCTCGTCGCAGCAGGAGCGCAACGCCTACCTGACGGCCGAGATCGGCAAGCTCGAGGTCCAGATCAAGGACATCGCCGAGCTGAAAGGCGAGATCGAGTCCCTCAAGGCGCGCCAGAAAGCCGTTGAAGACCTCCAGATCGATCGCAACGTGCCAGTGCACCTGCTCAATGAGCTGGTGCGGCAGACGCCGGAAGGCGTGTACCTGACCTCGGTGAGGCAAACCGGTCAGGTGCTCAACATCCTTGGTGTGGCGCAGACCAACGAGCGGGTCTCCGAGCTCTTGCGCAACACGGCCTACAACTCGGAATGGCTGGTCAAGCCGGAACTGATCGAGATCAAGGTGTCTGGCGTGCAGGCTGCAGACCGTTCGCAAAAGCGTTTGTTCGACTTTTCGCTTCGGGTCAGCGTCAAGCGGCCCCAGGAACAGCCAGGCACGGTGCCTGTGGCGCCTGCAGTCAAGAAGGGGTGACATCGATGGCCACCTCCCCTACTCCCAGCATCTCCACCGGAAGCATCGACTTGAACACGGTGTTCCAGGACGCCGCTTCGCAATTTCGAGGCCTCGACCCGAATCAGCCAGGCCAATGGCCGGCGTTGCCCAAACTTGTCGCCTGGAGCTTTGTGGCCGTTGTGGTCGTCGTCATGGGCTGGTTCAATCTGCTCTCCGATGCGCACGACCACTTCGACGCCGAAGTCGCCAAGGAGCCTGCCCTCAAGGAGGACTACCGCAACAAGCTTGGCCAGGCGGTCAATCTCAGCGAATTGCGCAAGCAGAAGCTGCAGGTCGAGGAGTACGTGACCCAGTTGGAGAAGCAGTTGCCTGGCAAGGCCGAAATGGACGCGTTGCTGTCCGACATCAATCAGGCGGGCCTGGGTCGAGGCCTGCAGTTCGAGTTGTTCCGTCCGGGACAGAGCGTGGTCAAGGACTATTACGCCGAACTGCCGATCGCGCTTCGGGTGTCGGGTCGGTACCACGATGTCGGCGCCTTCGCTGCCGACGTGGCGAACCTCTCGCGCATCGTCACGCTGCACGACATCTCGATTGAAGGCAATCGCGGCGCTGACAATTTGGTGATGGAGGCAACGGCACGCACCTACCGCTACCTCGATACCACTGAGCTCGAATCGATACGCAAGTCCAATGCGGCCAAGAGGCCGGGAGGCACCCCATGAACTGCCTTCGCACTGACCGTTTCAGCTCGCTTGCTGTCTTCTGCTGCGCATTGCTGCTGGCCGCTTGCAGTGGTGACCAGCAGGAGCTGGCTCAGTGGATGGATCAGCAGCGCAAGGAAGTCAAACCGAACGTGCAGCCGATCTCGCCGCCGAAGAAGTTCGATCCGCAGCCTTACACCACTGGTGAGGTCGTCGAACCATTCAGTGCGCAAAAGCTTGCGGTGGCCATCAAGCAGGAGTCTCGGCAGCCGAATTCGCTGCTGCAGTCCGAGATCAACCGGCGCCCCGAGCCGCTGGAAGCTTATCCGCTCGACAGCGTCAGGATGGTGGGCAGCGTCATCCGTGGCAAGCAGCCTTTCGTGCTGCTCCAGGTCAACAGGCTGCTCTACCAGGTCAAGCTGGGCGATTACATCGGCCAGAACTATGGAAAGATCATCAAGATCACAGAAACCGATATGTCCCTCCGGGAGATCGTGCAGGACGCATCAGGTGAATGGATCGAGCGCACCAGTTCGATCCAACTCCAGGAGAACGCTCGATGAAGGCCATGCAGGACAAATTCAACATGGGTAGTGAATGGCGAGCGCGTCTGTGGACGCTGGTCTTGTTATGCGGCGCTTGTTTTTCGGTCATGGCGCAAACCGCGATCCAGTCGATCAACAGCTCGCTGCAAGCAGGCACCGAAGTTATTCGGATCGAGCTGTCAGAACCGCTCGCAGCGCTCCCGAAGGGCTTCGTGGTGCAGACGCCGCCTCGCATCGCCATTGATCTGCCCGGAGTAGGTAACGCGACGGGCAAGCCGGTCGTTGAGGTCAACCAGGGCAATCTGCGTTCAGTCAACATTGCGCAGTCCGAGGAGCGGACTCGGCTGGTACTCAATCTGCGTCAGCCGGCCACCTACCGCGCGGAGCTCCAAGGCACGGCGCTGGTGATCGTGCTCGAATCGAATGCCTCTCCGGAGGTGGCGAACGCAACGGCTACCGCGACCCAGCCGCCGACCCGGTTTGCCGAGCCCCAGAACCGCCAGCAGTTGCCGCTCAGGGACATTGACTTCCGGCGCGGCGCCGATGGTGCCGGTCGCGTGGTGGTCGACCTGGCGAACAACCAGGTCGGTGTCGATATCCGTCAGCAGGGCAAGGGCCTGGTCGTCGAGTTCCTGCAATCAAGCCTGCCTGATGTGCTGCGCCGTCGTCTGGACGTCACTGATTTCGGCACGCCGGTGCAAACCGTTTCGACGGTACAGGTCGGAGATCGTGTCCGCATGGTGATCGAGCCACGCGGCGACTGGGAACACAGCGCTTACCAGAGCGACAACCAGTTTGTGGTCGAGGTCCGTGCGCAGAAGATCGACCCGAACAAGCTCACGCAGGGTCCCGGTTTTGCCGGCGAGAAGCTGTCGTTGAATTTCCAGAACATCGAAGTGCGTGCGCTGCTGCAGGTCATTGCCGACTTCACCAACTTCAACGTGGTCACGAGCGACACCGTGACGGGCAATGTGACCTTGCGTCTGAAGGACGTGCCCTGGGACCAGGCGCTCGACATCATCTTGCAGGCCAAGGGTCTGGGTCTGCGCAAATCGGGCAATGTGATCCTGATTGCACCGAAGGACGAACTGGCTGCGAAGGAAAAAGCAGACCTCGAGTCGAAGCTGCAGATTGCCGCCCTGGAGCCAGTGCGCACACAGGCGTTCCAGTTGAACTACACCAAGGCCGAGGAAATTGCGCGCGGCCTGACGGGACAGAACTCCGGCCAGGGGGGCGGGGGGTCTGGCGGTAGTGGGTCGACCACGACGCGCATCCTGTCGCCGCGCGGTAGCGTGCTCTACGAGACGCGTACCAACCAGCTGTTCGTCAGCGACACCCCGTCGAAGCTGCAGGAAATCCAGGAGCTGATCGCGAAGATCGACATCCCCGTGCGCCAGGTGTTGATCGAGGCCCGCATCGTCGAAGCCGACGACTCGTTTGGCCGTTCGCTGGGTGTGCGTCTGGGTGTCAATGATGCCCGCGCCGGCTCCAATGCGGGCTTCAGCGTCGGCGGCAGTCAGCGGGTCGCGATCGGTGGCAACCTGAACGTGGTCGGTAACCGCACCGGCCAGACCGCCACCGTGCCGCTGCTCAGCGATACCAACTTCCTCAACCTGCCAGCCTCGGCACAGGGGGGCTTTCAGCCCGCATCGTTTGCACTGTCTCTGTTCGGGTCTGGCCTGAACCGGTTCCTGAACCTTGAACTGTCAGCACTCGAAGCCGATGGCCGCGGCAAGGTGGTGTCCAGTCCGCGCATCGTGACGGCCGACCAGATCAAGGCCATCATCAAGCAGGGCACGAAGATTCCCTATCAGCGGGCCACATCCAGCGGCGCTACATCGATCGAGTTCGTTGACGCGACCCTGAAGCTGGATGTGACGCCGCAGATCACCCCCGAGGGCAACGTCATTCTGGACGTCATCGTCAACAAGGACAGCGTCGGCGCCGTGACCAACAACGTTCCGTCGATCGACACCAAATCGATTCAGACGCAGGTCCTGGTGGAAAACGGCGGCACAGTAGTCATTGGCGGGATCTTCGAGCAGACGGATCGATCCGACGTGGTGCAGGTGCCTTTGCTCGGCGATATTCCGGTAGTCGGCAACCTTTTCAAGACCCGTACCAACTCGAGCCGAAAAACCGAACTGCTGATCTTCCTGACGCCCAAGGTGGTCAGCGAACGCACCGCCGCGCGCTGAGCGTCGGCCTGCGGCACAGCGCGGCTCCAGAGCGAGATGTTCGTCAGCCTGATCGGCATGCCCGGCGGCGGCAAGTCGACAGTCGGGCGTAATCTGGCGCGGCGCCTGGGGGTGCCCTTCAGCGACAGCGATGCGGTCATCGAAAGGCGGATCGGCTGCACCATCCGCGAGTTCTTCGAGGCCGAAGGTGAAGAGCGCTTTCGCGATGTCGAGCAGGACGTGATCGCCGAACTCGTGCGCGCTGACTGCGGCGTGCTCGCTACGGGTGGCGGAGTGGTGATGCGCGATGCCAATCGCCACGCACTGCACCGGCACACCACGGTGATCTACCTGCGCTCGACCCCGGAAGAATTGTTTCGACGTCTGCGGCACGATACCCACCGACCCTTGCTGCAAGTCGCTGATCCGCTGGCGCGGCTGCGAGCGCTGTTTCAGGTTCGCGATCCGCTCTATCAGAGCGTGGCGCATTTCGTCATCGAGACCGGGCGCCCATCAGTGCACAACCTGGTCAACATGCTGCTCATGCAACTCGAGCTTGCCGGCGTGCTGCCGATGGACACGGTGCCTTCGCCCGTCGATGGGATCGAGCCGCTGCTGCACTGATCCCTCGTCGATCGCTGCAGCGGCGCGTCAAAATACGCCCATGACGATTTCGCCACAGATCCCACCGTCCAGGCTTGCGCCCACCACGCAGCTCAGCATCGACCTGGGCGACCGGGGCTATCAGATCCAGATCGGTTGCGGGCTGCTTGATCGCGAGGATTGCGTGGCCTGTGGCGCCAAGTCATCCCAGGCGCTGATCGTCACCAACACCACCGTTGCCCCGCTGTATGCCGAGCGGCTGCAACGCGTGCTCGCCGCGCACCATTCGCGCGTCGACACGATCGCCTTGCCCGACGGCGAAGTCCACAAGGACTGGGATACGCTGAACCTGATCTTCGACCGTCTGCTCGGTGATGGCTTCGACCGCAAGACGGTGATCTATGCGCTGGGCGGGGGCGTGATCGGCGACATGACTGGTTTTGCCGCGGCCTGCTACATGCGCGGTGTGGCTTATGTGCAGGTGCCGACCACGCTGCTGGCGCAAGTCGATTCATCGGTCGGTGGCAAGACCGCCATCAATCACCCGGCAGGCAAGAACATGATCGGCGCGTTCTACCAGCCGCTGCGTGTGATCGCCGACCTCGACACGCTGGACACGCTGCCTGACCGCGAGATCTCGGCCGGGCTCGCCGAGGTCATCAAGTACGGGCCGATCGCCGACGACGATTTTCTGGGCTGGATCGAGCAGCACATCGATGCCTTGCGCGCGCGGGACAAGTCGGCGTTGGCGCATGCGGTGCGGCGCTCGTGCGAGATCAAGGCGTGGGTCGTCGGGCAGGACGAACGGGAATCGGGCCTGCGCGCCATTCTCAATTTCGGTCACACCTTCGGCCATGCGATCGAAGCCGGGCTCGGCTTCGGCACCTGGCTGCACGGCGAGGCGGTCGGTTGCGGCATGGTGATGGCGGCCGACCTGTCGGTGCGCTGCGGCCTGATCGATGGGGCCTATGCGGCGCGTATTGCAAGGTTGATCGAGCGTGCCGGTTTGCCGATCCGCGGACCTCGCCTCGGCGCGTCTCGCTACCTCGACTTGATGCGCATCGACAAGAAGTCCGAATCCGGCCAGATCCGCTTCGTGCTGATCGACGCGCCTGGCCGGGCCGGTGTGCATCCGGCCGACGACGCGCTGGTCGCCGAGGTGATCGACGCGCACTCGGTGTGAGCACGATTTCCAGCGCGGATCTTGCGCCGTATGCAAGCGCACCCGAACGCAGCCGAGGCTGTCGATACCCTGAACCCTGTGTGCCGGGTCAGACCGTGTTCCAGCGCGACCGTGACCGGGTCATCCACAGCACTTCGTTCCGTCGCCTGGCCTACAAGACACAGGTCTTCCTCAATCACGAGGGTGACCTGTTCCGCACGCGGATCACCCACTCGCTGGAAGTCGCTCAGCTGGCGCGTTCGATCGCGCGATCACTGCGGCTGAACGAGGACCTTTGCGAGGTGATCTCGCTGGCGCATGACCTCGGCCACACACCGTTCGGGCACGCCGGGCAGCATGCGCTCGACGACTGCGTTCGCGCTGCAGATCCGGACAGCCTCGGCTTCGAACATAACGCGCAGAGCCTTCGGGTGGTCGATCACCTGGAGCAACAATGCCTCACCCACGACGGGCTCAATCTCAGCTTCGAGGCCCGCGAAGGCATCCTGAAGCACTGTTCGCATCGGCACGCGCTGGCGCTCGAGGCTGCAGAACCCGGCGGCGTGGGATCGCGTTTTCTCGAGCGCTCGCGTCCCAGTCTCGAAGCCCAGCTGTGCAATGTGGCCGATGAGCTGGCCTACAACGCGCATGACATCGACGACGGCGTTCGTGCCGGTTTGCTGGACCACGAGCAGCTGCTCGAGTTGCCGTTCTTCCTCCAGATTCATCGGCAGGTTCTCGCCGAGCACCCCTCGGCGAACGGGCGCAGGCTGCTGTTCGAGGTGATTCGTCGGATGCTGTCGCATCAGGTCAGCGACCTGATCGCAGCGTCGAGTGCGCGGATTGCGGGCGATGGGCCGGTCAATGCCGCCGAGGTTGCCCAGGCGCCCGCCCTGGTGACGTGCGGTGACGAGGTATCTGCAGCGTCGGCGCAGCTCAAGGCGTTCCTGCGCCTGCAGCTCTACCAGCACCCGCGTGTGGTGGCCGCCAACGATGTGGTTCGGCAGGTCGTGCGCGACCTGTTTCACGCCTACCTCGAGGCGCCCGAGCAGATGTCGCCGTCGCATGCAGTGCGCACCCCCCTGAAGCTGGCGATCACCGACTACA
This sequence comes from Burkholderiales bacterium, assembly GCA_947474755.1. Lineage (GTDB taxonomy): Bacteria > Pseudomonadota > Gammaproteobacteria > Burkholderiales > Burkholderiaceae_C > PBB1. Next base: position 62,127 of record CANJJE010000009.1, read on the forward strand.
TCGCAGGCATGACCGATCGCTTTGCCCTGCGCGAACACGCTCGGCTGTTCGGCGATCAGCTCACCAGCCAGCTGCCGCGCCAACTATTGCCGTTCTGAGCATCTGGCAGCTTCCCGTCCGACAGGCGGCCGTTGAAGGCAGACCAACGGCAGCACCTTGCCGGCACGCCGCTCTGTGTTTCGCAACAATCGCCGCATGAATGTGATCCATTCCCGCTGGCAGGCCTTGCGTACGTCGTCTGCACGCGCGCAGGAGGGTTTCACGCTGGTCGAAATCCTGGTGGCAATCGTTGTGCTGTCGTTCGGTGTTCTCGGCGTCGTGGGCATGCAGGCAGCTGCCTTGCAGTCCAACCGTTCCGCGCGCAACCAGTCGATCGCGGTGGCGCTCGGGCGTGAGCTCGGCGACATGATGCGCGGCAACAAGGGCGTGGCCCTCGCAACCTCGTCCACAGACAACCCCTACCTGATCGCCAACTACACCGGGACTGCGCCGACGATCACTGCCAATTGCTTCACCGGCGCCTGCGCCACCCCCAAGGCCGTGGCCCAGTACGACATGGATCAGTGGCTGGCCCGGGTCAAGGCCGCGTTGCCCCAGGCCCGCGTGGTGGTCTGCTTCGATGACACCCCTTACGGATCAACCACCGGGCAGCCCCAGTGGGCCTGCAACAGTGCCGCGAACCAGACCCTGGTGGTCAAGATTGGCTGGACCCAGCAAGGGCTTCAGGCGTCTGACGCCGCCATCAAGGCTTCCGATGGTTTGCCGGGCGTGGTCCTTCCCTTGATTGCGGGCAGTTCGACATGAGGTCCGTCATCGTCGCTTCGGACACGATCCGCCGCCGGTCTCGCCAGACCGGCCTCACGCTCGTCGAATTGCTGGTTGCGCTCACCCTCGGCTTGCTGGTGACGCTCGCCGCTGTGGCCTCGCTGCTGATCGGCCGACAAGGGTTCACTTCGGTGGACCAGTCCTCTCAGTTGCGAGAGAACGCCCGCTTCTCCGCCAGCCTGATCCAACGCATCGTCATCCAGGCCGGCTATGAAGGCCATCGGGATGGCGCGACCTCCAGCACATGGCGCTACTTCTGTTCGGGTTCGGGCCTGCCCTGTGGCGACATCGATGGTGACAAGAACCCGGGAATCGTCGGTTTCGACAACGCACTGGTGGGCAGCTTGACGCTGCCCTCCGGACTGGTCAGCGGAAACCGCAGCACCGGGTGCGGCACCGTGACCGATACCAGCTGTCTCAATGGCAGCGACATCCTCGCCGTGCGCTACTGGGGCGACAGTCGTGCCGGTGCCGCTGCCGGCGATGGCTCGATGATCAGCTGCGGCGGCGCTCCTGAAATTGATGGCAACGTGCCGGCTTACAGCATCTTCCACGTTGCGCGCAGCGCCTCCGGCGAACCCACGCTCGCCTGCACCTACCGTGACTCGACCGGTAGCTGGCAGACCGTGCCGCTGATGCAGGGCGTCGAAGGCTTCCAGGTGTTGTACGGCGTGGACAACCTGACTCCAGGCTCCGCACCGCCGGCGGCAGGCAGCATCGGCTTCGATGATGTCCCTGACCGCTATCTTCGTGCTTCCCAGCTGACGGTGACAGGCAATGCCAATGCCACCATGGACAACTGGCGACGCGTTCGAAGCGTGCGCATCGGCTTGCTGCTGCGTGGTGGCCCTGGTTCTGCGATAGACAGCGCCGCCACCGGCCAGAGCTATGAGGTACTGGGCTCTGGGTTGACCGACGCCACCAACGACGTGGGGTCCTCGCTCACTGTCTCTGCCGATGGCCGCCTGCGCCAGAGCATGGTGTTCACCGTGCACCTGCGCAACCGACAGTACGTGATGCCGCCGACATGGAATTAGTGGCCATGACACGTCGCCGCCACCCCACCGCCGCGCGATCCGCCCACCGCGGCATCGCGCTGGTCGTCGTGATGATGATCCTGCTGGTGGTCATCGTGCTCGGCGTCGGCGGCGCGCAGATCGCCCTGATGAGCGAGCGCACCGCTCGCTACGACCGTGATTACCTGATCGCTTCCCAGGCGGCCGAAGCCGCGCTGATGGATGCCGAGTTCGACATCCGCGGGCCCAACACCGCGACGAACAGCCGCACGGCCCAGTTCGCGCAGGGCAACGACGGCATCTTCGTCTCGGGCTGCAGTTCGAGCACGAATACACGCGGACTCTGCCTGCCGTATGCGGACACCGCCAAGCCGGTCTGGGCCCGCGTCGATTTCCTCGACACCAGCACCAGCGCGCCCACCGTCGAATTCGGCCAGTTCACTGCGCGCAGCTTCGATGCGGGATCAGGCATCCGTCCCGCGCGCAGGCCCCGCTACATCATCGAACTGATCGACGACCAGTCCCTGGGCAACAACGCCGCGGGCGGGCAGGTGCCCAAGATGTACCGCGTCACTGCGATGGGCTTCGGCCCGCGGGTCGACGTGCAGGTTGTGCTGCAGATGGTCTTCAGGAAAGAGGGGGGTTGACCATGTCACGGATCATGAATCTGTTCCATTCGCTGGCAGGCAGCCCGCTGACGCGCTGGGTGGTGTTGCCGGCGCTGTGCGCCGCCGGCTTGGCGATCGTGTCGGCCCAGACCGTCACCCCGTCCTTGCCGCCCGTGGTGAGCCTGTCTCCCGAGCCCCTGTACGCAAAGGGCGCGCGAGCCAAGCCCACGCTGACGCTGGCGCTGTCGGTGGAGTATCCGACTGTCGGTGCGCAATATGTCGGCACCAACACCACCAGGGACGAGAGCTATTCGTCCGCTACCCGATACGTCGGCTACTACGACTCCGAAAGCTGCTATCTCTACAACCTCAGTTTGAGTGATGCGAGTCAGCGGTATTTCTACCGCAGCGGCGCAGCCACCAACCGCACCTGTGGAGGCACTGCCTTCAGCGGCAATTTCATGAACTGGGCGACCAGCTCGGCCATCGATGTGCTGCGTCTGGGTCTGACGGGTGGCGACCGCGTCATCGACACCTCCACACTCACCGTTTTGCAACGGGCCGTGCTGCCCGGAACCGGCAATTCGACCAACGAACCCAACAACTTCTGGAACGGCATCTACTTCCCGTCAAAGCAGATCACCAGCACACAGGCGGCTGGCGCGGTGCCAAGTGCTTTGCTGCCCACTGGCTTCACGGGCACGCTCTATGTCGCCAACTGCTTCAATCGCGTGCATTTCGGTATCGATAGAACGGGCAGCTGCGGTACGCCCGGCCTCAACGGCAACCTGGGCTTGTTGACAGGCTCTTCCACTCAGGTGAACGTGATCACCAACTACAGCGGCTCGCTGCCAGCCGACTTCATCTCGCCCTCGCCCCCCCGGGGGAAATGCGCGGGTAAAGACGGAACCTGCACGGTCACCGGTACGAAGCAGATCGCCTACGGCAAAAACACCAGCTGGAAGTTCATGGTGGCCGATGTCAGCAAAGTGTGCAACGACAGTGTGTTCGGCGACCCGCTCCCCGGAGTCGACAAGGAGTGCTGGATACGCGATCGACCCAGTTCAGATGCGTTCAGTGGCCTGACCGCTGACAATTTCTTCTACGCCCGCGTCAAGGTGTGTGACGTTGACAATTCGGGTGTGCTGACCGATCCGCGCACCAACCTCTGCCTTCGCTATCCGAACGGCAACTACAAGCCGGTCGGCAATCTGCAGAAGTACAGTGATCGCGTCCGTGTCGCGGCCTTTGGCTATCTGAACGACAACTCCGACGATCCCCAGCGCAGTGGTGGCGTGCTGCGCGCCCCGATGAAGTACGTGGGCCCGCGCGCCTACGACGCGAACTTCTCGCTGGTCTCAGGAGCCAATTCTGCCCAGGAGTGGGACGAGACCACAGGGGTTTTCGCCACCAATCCGGACGCCGCGACCGCCCCGAACAGCGGAGCCAACAGCAACCGGCCCAATCTGCCGATCAGCGGTGCCATCAACTACCTGAATCAGTTCGGTCGCACCGGCACCACCTTCGGCCAGTACAAGAAATATGACCCGGTGGGCGAGCTGTACTACGAAAGCCTGCGCTATCTGCAAGGATTGCCGCCGACCCAGGTGGGCACCAACATCGGGACCAACGCGGTGTCGGGCATCACCGATGCCCTGCGTGACGGCTTCCCGGTTTACACAAGCTACACCGATCCGCACCCGGCATCGAGTGGTACGACCGACTATTCCTGTTTCAAGAACAACATCGTCGGCATTGGTGACGTGAACACCCACAACGACAAGTTCATTCCAGGGAATTCGCGAACTGGCAAGGGTGACATCGCACGAACGCCTAACGAAGCCGCCAACGAACCCGACTTCTATTTTTGGACCAAGGTGGTCGGTGGCTTTGAATCCAACAACGCAGTCGCTTACACCGATGGCAAGGGCGTGTCTCGCACGACCAGCAATCCCAACACGGCCAACACGGCTCGATGGGGTATGGAGAACCAGTCCACCGGTGCCAGTGATGCAACCTACTACATGGCTGGCGTTGCCTACTGGGCGAATACCCGCGACATCCGCGGTGCGCAATGGACGGCGGAACCGACCAAACAGCGCCCGGGCATGCGTGTCACGACCTACTGGCTCGACGTCAATGAGGCCGGGCAGCAAACAAACCCGGCAACGCGCCGCACCAGTAACCAGTTCTACCTGTCGGCGAAGTACGGTGGCTTCAAGGACGTGACCGGGACGGGCGATCCGTACAAGAAGCTCGACGCCAGCGGCAGCATCATCACGGACGCCGACAACCTGAACTGGCAGCGCCAGACCACCGACACCAACCTGAAAGAAGCCAAGAACTACTTCCTGTCGAGTTCTGCAGACACCGTACTGGCGGCGCTCGACGAGATCTTCGCCACCGTCGCGTCCGAGGCCAACAGCATTGCCGGTGGTGCGATCTCGACGTCGCGCGTGACCACCTCCGGCGGCCAGATTTATCAGGCCCAGTTCGACCCGGCCGACTGGAGCGGCGATCTGGTGGCGTACTCGCTGGGGCTGTCATCGGACAGCACGCAAATCGTGATCGGCTCGACCACCTCCTCGAGCTGGACGAACTCCGCGGGCCAGCCGGTCGGTGCGGGTGGCAAGCTCGATGACATGGCGGCCAGCAGTCGCAACATCTATGTCGGCTACCACTCGTCGGCAACGACGCCGGTGTTCAACAGCAGCACCTTCACGTGGTCGGCGGTTGATACCTCGGTCAAGTCCGCGCTGTTCACCTCGCCCGAAACGGCCGACGTGCACGGTCAGAATCGCCTGAACTACCTGCGCGGTGACCGTTCTCTGGAAGCGGGAAACAATGTCACGCTCACTAACGGTACCGTGATCGCCGGCACCTTCCGCAAGCGCGGCAGCAAGCTGGGTGACATCGTGAACTCGGGCATCACCTACGTGGGAGCGCCCACGAAGGCGATCAGCGGTTCCTCCTACGCGAGCTTCTACAGCGAGAACCTGGGCCGCGTGCCGACCCTCTACGTCGGCGCCAACGACGGCATGCTCCATGCCTTCAATGCCAACACGGGTGCTGAGCTGTTTGCCTACATCCCGAGCTGGGTGGTTCCGAATCTGAAGGAGCTGACCTCGCCGACATACACGCACCGAAGCTACGTCGATGCCACGCCGGTGGTGAACGAGGCCAACCTGGGTTCCACCAGTTCGGCGGACTGGCGCACCGTGCTGGTGGGCGGCACAGGCGGTGGTGGTCAGGGTGTCTATGCGCTCGACGTGACCGACCCGACCGCCTTTGCCAGTAGCACCGGCAACAACAAGATCCTGTGGGAGTTCACCGACAGGCACGATGTCGACATGGGCAACGTCATCGGCAGGCCGCAGATCCTGAAGCTGAACATCGCAGCCGGCGGATCCACGCCCGACTATCGCTACTTTGCGGTGGTGGCCAGCGGTGTGAACAACCATGCGGCGGATGGCAATGCCAGCACCACCGGCCAACCGGCGCTGTTCTTCCTGCGGCTCGACAAGGCGAAGGCGACGGCCTGGCAATTGGGGAACAACTACTTCAAGGTGAAGTTCCCGGTCATCACGAGCGACAGTTCGCTGCCTTCAGGTCTGGCCAACTTCACCGTTCGGCTGGGGAACGCGGGCGAAGTAACTTACCTCTATGCAGGCGACTTGCAGGGCCACCTGTGGAAGCTCGATTTCCAGGCGACCTCGGCGGACTCGTGGAGCCTCGACAATCTGTCGTTCTTCACCAATGGTGGCAGTGCCATTCCCATGTTCATTGCCACGGATGGCGCGACGCCGCCGAATCGCCAGCCCATCACGATGCCGCCGGCGCTGACCTTCGGGCCGAACCGCGGGATCATCGTGTCGGTCGGTACCGGGCGCTACCTGGCTGCGGCGGACAACGTGGCACCTTTCAAGGTGCAATCGATGTACTCGCTGTTCGACGACAACAGCAGAACACTGGACTCGACCAGTTCGCCGACGGCGGCGATTTCGGGCCGAGGTCGTCTGCAAGCCGGTACCGTTACCTCGACCTCGATCACCGTCTCCAACTTCGCCTGGGGTCGGCCTGCGGCCGACAACGACACCGCCTCGCGTTCGGGCTGGTACTTCGACTTCCACAACTCCGGCACGACGAGCACCCTGACGGGGACGGGTGAGCGGCAGATCAGCGGACTGGGTGTGCTGGCTGGACGCATGATCTTCGGATCGGTGATTCCGGGTGTCACCAGCTGCGACAACGGCACCGGCAAGCTGTATGTGGTGGACACCCTGAGTGGCAACGGCTCTGCGACAGTGTCCGATGTGGGCATCCTTGGTGAGCCGTTCCTGACCCGGGTTGGCTTTTCGACTCTTTATGTCAGTGACCCTACCGGGTCTCGCAATGAAGTGACGCGCTACCAGATCATCAAGCAGGGCTCGGCTGGTCTCGGCACCCAGGCGAGCCAGACGATCCGCAACACGGTCGGTCGGCTGAGCTGGCGCGAGATCAGCAACTACCAGGACCTGAGGAACGCCAATTGAACCTGCGTCCGTTCTTTGCTCACAGCGCGGGTGCCAGCCGATTGCCTTGCCTGCGCCGCGGGCGCGGCTTCACCTTGATCGAGCTGATGATCACGGTGGCCATCGTCGGCGTACTCGCGGCCATCGCCTACCCGTCATACCAGGACTCGGTCTTGAAGGGCCGACGTGCCGAGGGTCGAACCGCCTTGCTGAACCTCCTGCAGCAGCAGGAGCGCTACTACACGCAGACCGGCAGCTACCTCAGCTTCAGTGCAGGCGCGACCGGCTCGAATGGCGCCACCGCTTCTGCCAACAGCGGTGTGTCGATTCCCTTCAAGACCACATCGGGCGACTCATCCACCAGCTTCGCCTACCAGCTGAAAGCCGAGGCATGCTCATCGACCCTTGCGCTGACCGAATGCATCCTGCTTTCGGCAGTGCCTCAAAGAACCGATGCTGATGTGGGTACCTTGACGCTGATGAGTACGGGCGTCAAGTCGTGCGTCGCCACCGGCATCTCTCCGAGCGTTCCCCCAGGCAAGCCGAGCATCTGCTGGCGATGAGAGTGGCTGCATTGATGGATCGGCCCACAACGACAAGCGCATCCGCGCAGCGCGGCTTCACGCTGATCGAGCTGATGGTCACGCTGGCGCTGGTGGCGATCATGATGATGCTGGCCGCGCCGAACTTCACTGCATTTCAGCGCAACTCCGAACTCACGACCACCGCCAACAACTTCCTCGCGACGCTGTCGGCCGCGCGCGCCGAAGCGATGAAGCGGCAGCTTCGAACCTTCGTCATTCCCGCGGATGGCAGCAACTGGTCCAGCGGATGGGTGTCCTTCGTCGATGTGAACAGCAATGTCTCGACCACCGCCTTGTCTTCGGACAGCGGTGACATCATCCTGTCTCGAGTGGATGGGCTTCCTTCGTCGGTCGTGATCGACACCACCAGCGCGACCAGCTTCGTGCATTCCGGCGTGAGGTACGCGATGTTCAATGGCAGCGGCTTCATGACCCTGATCGGGGGCGGTTTTCCAAGCGGTGGTGCCCATTCGCTGGATTTCACCAGCGGCACTGGCCAGACCCGGCGCGTGTTGGCGAGTTCGGCCGGCCGCATTCGCGTCTGCAAGCCCACCGATGCTGGCTGCAGCGTGAGCGCCGGCTTCTGACTCCGGACGCTGAGCGAGCTCTGCCTTGGCACGTCTGCCGCGCTCCGTGGTGGCGGGTTATCCGCACTTCGTGATTCACCGCGGCTGCAATGGGCAGGATGTCTTCCACGATGAAGTCGACAGTCGCACCTACCGCCAGGTGCTGATGCAGGCGGCCCGCGAGTCGGGTGTGGCCGTTCACGGCTACGGGCTCTGTCGTCAGGAGGTGCGGCTGCTGGTCACGCCATCCGCGGGCCAGTCGCTGTCCACGATGATGCAGGGCATCGGCCGACGCTACGTGCGCATCTTCAATCTGCGTCACGGACTCAGCGGCACACCCTGGGAAGGGCGATTCCGCTCGACTGTCATCGACGCCCCTGATTGGTTCATGCGCTGCTTGCAATACGCCGAATCCTGCGCCGCTGGCGACCCGAGTGGCACCGATGTGGTGTTGTTCGCTGTCGATCAACATGTGTCCAGCGCAGGACACCACCTCGGCCAGCGGATCGACGATTTCATCTCGGAGCACGCGCTGTTCTGGGCGATCGGCAACACCCCTTTCGATCGCGAAGTGGCTTACCGGCGCTTGTTGTCGCACCCACTACCGCCGAACGCCATCGCGACCATCCGCAACGCCACGTTGAAGGGATGGGCACTGGGCAGTCCTGCCTTCGTGAAATCGGTCGAGGCGTTGACCGGTCGGCGTCACGAGCCCCTGGCTCGTGGACGCCCTGCAACGAGCACGAAGGCCTCGCGGCCCGGCATGTGATCTGACCCCAAATAAGAACAGTCTCTCTGTTGCTGTCGAATATTTGGGGTCAGACCCTGTTTTAAGTCCTTGGCATGCTTACTGCGAAAGGCTAGGATTAACCCTCCCATGCACCTCAGGAGCTCGCGATGCACCAGGCCGCGCCAACACAATCCCTGCAAGATGAACGCAAGCTGGCCACCGATCACGGGCTGTATCAACCCAGTCAGGAGCACGACGCCTGTGGCGTAGGCTTCGTCGCCCACATCAAGGGCAGCAAGGCGCACTCGATCGTCGAGCAGGGTCTGAAGATCCTTGAAAACCTCGACCACCGCGGCGCGGTCGGTGCCGACAAGCTGATGGGTGACGGGGCGGGCATCCTGATCCAGATCCCCGACGAGCTGTACCGCGCCGAGATGGCCGCGCAAGGGGTCGAGCTGCCCGCGCCTGGGGAGTACGGGGTCGGCATGATTTTCCTGCCGAAAGAGCACGCCTCGCGCCTGGCCTGCGAGCAGGAACTGGTGCGTGCGGTGCGCGCCGAAGGTCAGGTGCTCCTGGGCTGGCGCGACGTGGCTGTCGATGCCGAGATGCCGATGTCGCCGACCGTGCGCGAGAAAGAACCGGTGATCCGGCAGATCTTCATCGGCCGCGGCCCCGATGTGATCGTGCCCGACGCGCTGGAACGCAAGCTGTACGTGATTCGCAAGACTGCGTCGAGCGCCATCCAGCGGCTGAAGCTGACGCACAGCCACGAGTACTACGTGCCCAGCATGAGCTGTCGCACCATCATCTACAAAGGCCTGCTGCTTGCCAACCAGGTGGGCGTCTATTTCAAGGATCTGGCCGACCCGCGCACCACCTCCGCGCTTGCGCTGGTGCACCAGCGATTCAGCACCAACACGTTCCCGGAGTGGCCGCTGGCGCACCCGTACCGCATGGTGGCGCACAACGGCGAGATCAACACCGTCAAGGGCAACTTCAACTGGATGCGGGCCCGCGAAGGCGTGATGAAGTCGCCGGTGCTGGGTGACGACTTGCAGAAGCTCTACCCGATCAGCTTCGAAGGACAGAGCGACACCGCCACTTTCGACAACGCACTCGAACTGCTCACGATGAGTGGCTACTCACTCGCGCATGCCGCGATGATGATGATTCCCGAGGCCTGGGAGCAGCACACCACGATGGACGAGCGCCGCCGCGCGTTCTACGAATACCACGCAGCGATGCTGGAGCCGTGGGATGGCCCCGCTGCGATGGTGTTCACCGACGGCCGCCAGATCGGCGCGACGCTGGACCGCAACGGCCTGCGCCCGGCGCGCTATGTCGTGACCGATGACGACCTGGTGGTGATGGCATCCGAGTCCGGCGTGCTGCCGTTTCCCGAAGACAAGATCATCAAGAAGTGGCGGCTGCAGCCGGGCAAGATGTTCCTGATCGACTTCGAGCAAGGCCGCATCGTCGACGACGAGGAATTGAAGAACCAGTTCGCCTCTGCCAAGCCCTATCGGCAATGGATCGAGAGCGTGCGCATCAAGCTGGAAGACGTGCGCGCCGAGGGAGAAGCCACCACCTTCACCGAGACGCTGCTCGATCGTCAACAGGCGTTCGGCTACACCCAGGAAGACATCAAGTTCCTGATGAGCCCGATGGCCCAGTCTGGTGAGGAAGCCACCGGCTCGATGGGCAATGATTCGCCTCTGGCGGTGCTGTCGGACAAGAACAAGCCCCTGTACAACTACTTCAAGCAGCTGTTCGCGCAGGTCACCAACCCGCCGATCGATCCGATCCGCGAAAACATCGTGATGTCCCTGGTCAGCTTCATCGGGCCGAAGCCGAACCTGCTCGACATCAACGCTGTCAACCCGCCGATGCGGCTCGAAGTTCCACAGCCCGTCCTCGATTTCGAGGACATGGCGCGGCTGCGCAGCATCGAGAAGCACACCGCAGCCAAGTTCAGGAGCCACGAACTCGACATCACCTACCCGGTGGAATGGGGCGGCGAGGGTGTCGAAGCCAAGCTGGCCTCGCTGTGCGCCGAGTCGGTCGATGCGATCCGCGGCGGCTACAACATCCTGATCATCAGCGACCGCCGCGCTGATCGCGGCCATGTCGCCATTCCGGCAGCGCTGGCTCTGTCGGCCATTCATCAGCACCTGGTACGCGAAGGTCTGCGCACCACCGCTGGGCTGGTGGTCGAGACGGGTTCGGCGCGCGAGGTCCACCACTTCGCCGTGCTCGCAGGCTATGGCGCCGAGGCGGTGCATCCCTACCTGGCGATGGAAACGCTGGCCAGCCTTCACCGTGATCTGCCGGCCGACCTGTCGACCGAAAAAGCGATCTACAACTACGTCAAGGCGATCGGCAAGGGCCTGTCGAAGATCATGTCCAAGATGGGCGTGAGCACCTACATGAGCTACTGCGGCGCGCAGCTGTTCGAAGCCATCGGCCTCGAAAAGACGATGGTCGATCAGTACTTCCGCGGCACCGCGTCCCAGGTTGGCGGCATCGGCGTGTTCCAGGTGGCCGACGAGGCGCTGCGCATGCACAAAGCAGCGTTCGGCGAAGACCCGGTGCTGGACGGCATGCTCGACGCTGGCGGCGAATATGCCTGGCGGGTGCGCGGCGAAGAACACATGTGGACGCCTGACGCGATCGCCAAGCTGCAACACAGCACGCGCGCGAACAAGTTCGACACCTACAAGGAATACGCGCAGCTGATCAACGATCAGTCGCGCCGCCACCTGACGCTGCGCGGCCTGTTCGAGTTCAAGCTCGATCCGAGCAAGGCGATCCCGCTCGACGAGGTCGAGGCCGCCGCCGAGATCGTCAAGCGCTTCGCGACCGGCGCGATGTCGCTGGGTTCGATCTCGACCGAGGCGCACAGCACCCTGGCCGTCGCGATGAACCGCATCGGGGGCAAGAGCAACACCGGTGAGGGTGGCGAAGACCCGGCGCGCTATCGCAACGAGTTAAAAGGCATCCCGATCGCCGACGGCACCAGGATCAGCGAGGTGCTCGGCGAGAAGGTGATCGTGGCCGACTTCCCCTTGCAGGCGGGCGACTCGCTGCGCAGCAAGATCAAGCAGGTCGCGTCGGGGCGGTTCGGTGTGACAACGGAATACCTGTCCAGCGCCGATCAGATCCAGATCAAGATGGCACAAGGCGCCAAGCCTGGCGAGGGCGGTCAGTTGCCTGGCGGCAAGGTCAGCGAGTACATCGGCTTCCTGCGCTATTCGGTGCCGGGCGTCGGTCTGATTTCCCCGCCACCGCACCACGACATCTATTCGATCGAGGACCTGGCTCAACTGATCCACGACCTGAAGAATGCCAACCAGCGCGCCGACATCAGCGTGAAGCTTGTCAGTGAAGTCGGCGTCGGCACGATCGCCGCCGGCGTCGCCAAGGCCAAGGCCGACCACGTGGTGATCGCCGGCCATGACGGCGGCACCGGCGCGTCGCCGTGGAGCTCGATCAAGCACGCCGGCACGCCATGGGAACTGGGTCTGGCTGAAACACAGCAGACGCTGGTGCTCAATCGCCTGCGCTCGCGGATTCGCGTGCAGGCCGACGGCCAGATGAAGACCGGCCGCGATGTGGTCATCGGTGCGCTGCTTGGGGCTGACGAGTTCGGCTTCGCGACCGCGCCGCTGGTCGTCGAGGGCTGCATCATGATGCGCAAGTGCCACCTGAACACCTGCCCGGTCGGCGTGGCGACGCAGGACCCGGTGCTGCGCGCCAAGTTCCAGGGCAAGCCAGAGCACGTGGTGAATTTCTTCTTCTTCGTCGCAGAAGAAGCGCGTCAGATCATGGCGCAACTGGGCATTCGGAAATTTGACGACCTCATCGGCCGCGCCGACCTGCTGGACACGAAGAAAGGTATCGCCCACTGGAAGGCCAAGGGGCTCGATTTCTCGCGCATCTTTCACCTGCCGGCGGCGCCGACGGACGTGCCGCGCCGGCATGCCGAGACACAGGACCACGGCCTGTCCCGCGCGCTCGACGTGGCGTTGATCGAGAAGTGCAAGCCGGCCTTCGAGCGCGGCGAGAAGGTGCAGTTCATGCAGGCGGTGCGCAATGTCAACCGCACCGTTGGCGCGATGCTGTCTGGCGAACTGGTACGCCTGCATCCCGAAGGTCTGCCTGACCAGAGCATCTTCATCCAGATGGAGGGCACCGGCGGCCAGAGCTTCGGTGCTTTCCTCGCCAAGGGAATCACCTTTTGCCTGATCGGGGATGCCAACGACTACACCGGCAAGGGCATGAGCGGTGGACGCATCGCGATCCGCCCGAGCATCGAATTCCGTGGCGATGCGCTGAAGAACATCATCGTCGGCAACACCGTGCTGTACGGTGCCACCAGTGGTGAGGCCTTCTTCCGAGGTGTGGCCGGTGAGCGCTTTGCGGTGCGGCTTTCGGGCGCCACCGCGGTGGTCGAAGGCACGGGCGACCACGGCTGCGAGTACATGACTGGCGGTACCGTCGTCGTGCTTGGCGAGACCGGGCGCAACTTCGCTGCCGGCATGAGCGGCGGTATCGCCTATGTCTACGACGCCGATGGTCAATTCGCCTCGCGCTGCAATACCTCGATGGTCAACCTCGAACGTGTGCTGCCGCCGGCCGTGCAGGCGTCGAGCACCGACCGCGCGATGTGGCACAAGGGCAAGGACGGCACGCCGGAGAGCGATGACGCGATCCTGAAGAAGCTGATCGAGGACCACCACAAGTGGACCGGCTCTCTGCAGGCTCGCCATCTGCTGGACCAGTGGGAGCTGTCACGCGCCAAGTTCGTGAAGGTGTTTCCGATCGAATACAAGCGCGCGCTCGCCGAGATGTCCTTGAAGGCGGCCCAGCAAGCTCAGGCCGAGGAGTCCATCGCGGCGTCGTCAGCGGCGGCGCCAGCCAAGGTGGCCGAGAAGAAGGCCAGGGTATCGCCCGCGAAGTGATGTCGCGGCAGTCGGCGGCAACAGCGCGCCGACCGCTGCACACAGTGAATCGAATCAACCCGTCAGTCAGAAAGTTGCAGGAACATCATGGGAAAAGTCACCGGCTTCATGGAGTACGAGCGCCTCGAAGAGCCCTATCAGCCGGTGCAACTCCGCCTGAAGAACTACAACGAAGTGGCGATCGGATTGAAGGAAGACGAAGCCAAGGTGCAGAGCGCACGCTGCATGGACTGCGGCACGCCGTTCTGCAACAGCGGCTGTCCTGTCAACAACATCATCCCGGACTTCAACGATCTGGTGTACCGCGGCGACTGGAAGAACGCGATCGAGGTGCTGCACTCGACGAACAACTTCCCCGAGTTCACTGGCCGCATTTGTCCGGCGCCCTGCGAAGCGGCTTGCACGCTGTACGTCAATGACGATGCGGTCGGCATCAAGAGCATCGAGCACGCGATCATCGATCGCGCCTGGGCCGAAGGTTGGGTGTTGCCGCGTCCGGCCAAGCACAAGACGGGCAAGAAGGTGGCCATCGTCGGCTCCGGTCCGGCAGGGCTGGCCGCCGCTCAGCAGCTGGTGCGCGCGGGGCATGAGGTGACGGTGTTCGAGAAGAACGACCGTGTCGGTGGCTTGCTGCGCTACGGCATTCCGGATTTCAAGATGGAGAAGTCGCACATCGATCGCCGTGTCGATCAGATGCGCTTTGAAGGCGTGGTGTTTCGCACGGGCGTGATGGTCGGTGGCTTGCCCGAAGGCTCCAGGGTCACGAACTGGGCAAACGAAGTGGTCACGCCCGCACAGCTCCAGGCCGACTTCGATGCGGTGCTGCTGGCCGGTGGTGCCGAACAGTCACGCGATCTGCCCGTTCCAGGGCGCCATCTGGAGGGAATTCACTTTGCCATGGAGTTCCTGCCGCAACAGAACAAGGTGGTGGCGGGTGACAAGCTGAAGTCGCTGGGCATCACGCAGATCCGGGCTGATGGCAAGCATGTCGTCGTGATCGGCGGCGGCGACACCGGTAGCGACTGCGTCGGCACCAGCAATCGCCACGGTGCGCAAAGCGTTACCCAGTTCGAGCTGATGCCAATGCCGCCTGAGCACGAGAACGGTCCGCTGGTGTGGCCGTACTGGCCGACCAAGCTGCGCACCTCGTCGAGCCACGAGGAAGGCTGCGAGCGCGAATTTGCCATCGCCACCAAGGAGTTCATCGGCGGCGAAGGCAAGGACAAGGACAAGGTCAAGGCGCTGAAGGCGGTGCGCGTCGAATGGCAGGGCGGCCGGATGGTCGAGGTGCCTGGCACCGAGCAGATCATCCCGGCCGATCTGGTGCTGCTGGCCATGGGCTTCGTCAGCCCGGTCGCCAGCGTGCTCGAGGCTTTCGGCGTCGACAAGGATGCGCGCGGCAATGCTCGCGCCAGCACTGACGAGGGCAGCGGATACGCGACCAATGTACCGGGGGTGTTTGCCGCTGGCGATGTGCGGCGCGGTCAGTCGCTGGTCGTGTGGGCGATCCGCGAAGGTCGCCAGGCGGCGCGCGAGATCGATGCGGCGTTGATGGGCCGCAGCGATCTGCCTCGCTGAGGCGCTGAAGTTCGCGGAACGCCGATGACCGGTGGCTCGAGGGGCCATCGGTCGGTCAGGGCGGTATCCCCTATCATCGGCAGCCCGGTGAAGGGCAGCCACGCTGCTTCACTTTGTGCCGTCCCATGCCCCCCGTGCCTGATCCCCGTTCGCCAACATCGCCGGCCCTGGTCTCCATGCGTGGTGTGAGCTGCGGGTATGGCGATCGCGTCATCCTCCGCAACGTCGACCTCGACCTCCATCGCGGCCAGGTGATCGGCGTGATGGGCACCTCGGGAGGCGGCAAGACAACGCTGTTGCGTTTGATCGGTCGTCAGCTGTCGCCGATGAAGGGGCAGGTCCTGTTCGACGGTGTGGACATCGCGACGCTCGACCGTAAAGGTCTCTACGCCCTGCGTCGCCGCATGGGCATGCTGTTCCAGTTCGGCGCGCTCTTCACCGATTTGTCGGTGTTCGACAACGTGGCCTTCCCGCTGCGCGAACACACCAATCTCAGCGAAACCATGATCCGCGACGTGGTGCTGATGAAGCTCGACGCAGTCGGCTTGCGCGGTGCCCGCAACCTGATGCCATCGGAAGTCTCGGGTGGCATGGCTCGACGCGTCGCGCTTGCGCGTGCCATTGCGCTCGATCCCGATCTGATCATGTACGACGAGCCCTTTGCGGGTCTCGACCCGATCTCGCTGGGCAGCGCCTCGCGCCTGATCCGTGATCTAGGGCAGTCGCTGGGGGTCACCAGCATCGTCGTGTCGCACGACGTCGAGGAAACCTTCGCCATCGCGGACCGCATCATCTTCATCGCCAACGGCAACATCGTCGCGCAGGGCACGCCGGCCGAGATGCGCGCCAGCACCGATCCGCTGGTGCACCAGTTCTTCACCGCGTCACCGGATGGCCCCGTGGAATTCCATTACCCCGCCGTATCGGTTGCCGACGATTTCAGCACGGGAGCACGCCGATGAACTGGCTCAATCCGGCGTCGGTCGGCCAACTGGTGCGCAGCCAACTGGCCAGCCTGGGCATGGCAGCGCGACTGTTCGCCCGACTCGTGGTGCTGACACCTGCAGCGCTGCGGCGGTTTACGTTGGTCAGCGAGCAGATTTATTTCGTTGGCAACCGTTCGTTATCCATCATCAGTGTGTCAGGACTTTTTGTCGGTTTCGTGCTTGCTCTGCAGGGCTACTACACCCTGAAGCGCTATGGATCCGCTGAGGCTGTCGGCCTGCTGGTGGCGCTGTCGCTGGTGCGGGAACTGGGTCCGGTGGTCACCGCGCTGTTGTTCGCAGGCCGTGCCGGCACCTCGCTGACCGCGGAAATCGGACTGATGAAAGCCGGAGAACAACTGGCAGCCATGGAAATGATGGCTGTCGATCCCGTGCGCCGTGTGCTTGCGCCCCGATTCTGGGCCGGTCTCATTTCGATGCCGCTGCTCGCCGCGGTGTTCAGTGCGGTGGGTGTGCTCGGCGGCTGGCTGGTTGCGGTTCCCCTGCTCGGCATCGACGACGGCTCGTTCTGGTCGCAGATGCAAGGCGGCGTTCGCTGGAACGCCGACGTGGGCAACGGCGTCATCAAGAGCATCGTCTTCGGCATCACAGTGACCTTCGTGGCGCTGTGGCAGGGCTATACCTGCAAGCCGACGCCGGAAGGCGTGTCGCGAGCCACGACGCAGACGGTGGTGGTGTCGTCGCTGGCGGTGTTGGCGCTGGACTTCGTGCTGACCGCGATGATGTTCTCGATCTGAACTTTCTGATTCAATGGCGGGTGGGACTTTTCAAGGGGAATGACGTTGCAACAATCTCGTCATGATGTGTGGGTCGGGTTGTTGGTGATGACGGGTGCGGCAGCCTTGCTGTTCCTGGCGCTCAAGGTCGGTAACTTGCTGAGCCTGAATTTCGACGAGACCTATCGCGTGGTCGCGCGGTTCGACAACATTGGAGGTTTGAAGCCGCGCGCCGCAGTGAAGAGCGCGGGCGTTGTCGTGGGCCGGGTGGAATCTATCGGGTTCGACGACAAGACATTTCAGGCCAGCGTGGCGCTGCAGCTCCAGGAGAAATTCAAGTTTCCCAAGGACAGTTCCGCGAAGATATTGACCTCTGGGCTGCTGGGTGAGCAGTACATCGGTATCGAACCCGGTGGTAACGAGAAGAATCTGGCTGCAGGCGATGTGATCACGCAAACGCAGTCCGCTGTGGTGCTGGAGAATCTGATCAGTCAGTTCCTGTTCAACAAGGCCTCAGAGGGCAAGCCGAGTGCTGATGCCGCCAAAGGAGAAGAAAAATGATGTCCCGTTCCCTCAGCGGACTGAAGGCCCTGGTCTGTACCTCGGTGGTTCTCGCGTTGCAAGGCTGTGCCTCCGCGCCCGCTCCCGGCAGCGGCGTATCGGTCAACGATCCGATCGAGGGCTTCAACCGGGCGATGTTCGGATTCAACGAGAAGGTCGACGAAAACGTCCTGAAGCCGGTGGCCACCAGTTACAAGAATGTCGTACCCAGCCCGGCGCGGACCGGCATCACCAACTTCCACAACAACTTCGAAGATGCCTGGTCTGCGGTCAACAGCCTGTTTCAGTTGAAGTTCGAGCATGCCGCGAGCAACACGATGCGGGTGCTGGTGAACACGACCATGGGGCTCGGTGGTTTGCTCGACTGGGGCACGGCTATGCGCTTGCAGCGCTACAACGAAGACTTCGGACGCACCTTGGGCTACTGGGGAGTAGGGGAGGGCGCTTATGTCGTTTGGCCGCTCCTCGGCCCGTCGACCGCGCGTGACTCGGTTGCCTTGCCGCTCGACTTGACCGCATCACCGAGCCTGGTCATCCAGAGCACGGCCTTGTCGGCCAGTCTGACGGCGTTGAACGTGGTCAACAACCGTGCGAACCTGCTGGACACCACCACACTGCTCGATGACATCGTGCTGGACAAGTACATCTTCGTTCGCGATGGATTTCTGCAGCGTCGCCGCAGCCAGCTATGGGAAGGCAACCCACCGGAAACGCCAAGGAATTGATGCCCAGGTCTCTGGACGGATCGTCGTCGCAAAGCTCCGGGCTGACCGCGATCAGCGCGGACCTTGCGCAGCGAACTTTCCCGGCATCGCTGCCTCCAACACTGAACAGCGGTCCTGTTGACCCGAGAGAGAATTGACCCATGACGCAAAAGAAGACACTCGCCTCGCTGTGCGCCGGTATGCTGACCATGCTTGCGCCTTTGGCACATGCGCAATCCAATACCGCGCCCACCGTGGCCGCCGCCAGTGCACAGACGCCCGATCAACTGATCAATCGCCTGTCGAATGAACTGCTCGATGCGGTTCGTGCCGACAAGTCGATTCAGGCTGGCGACACGAAGAGGGTGCTCGCCATCGTCGATGAGCGGGTGGTCCCTTATGTGAGCTTCCAGCGCATGACCTCGTCAGCGGTCGGGCGCTATTGGCGTCAGGCAACGCCGGAGCAGCAGGCCAGTCTGGAAACCGAATTCAAGACGTTGCTGATGCGCACCTACGCCGGTGCCCTGTCGCAGGTGAAGGACCAGACCGTGGTCATCAAGCCGTCGCGCAATCTGCCGGAGGACGAAGAGCAGATCGTTCGCACCGAGGTGCGTGGCGGTAGCGGAGAGCCGGTACAGCTCGACTACCGCGTCGAGAAGTCACCGAGCGTCGGGTGGAAGATCTACGACGTCAACGTGCTGGGTGTCTGGCTGGTCGAGAACTACCGTAACAGCTTTGCGCAGGAAATCAGCAAGGGCGGCATCGATGGTCTGATCGCCAAGCTCAGCGAGCGCAACAAGTCGGCAGCGTCTCGCAAGTAGGCGCACCCAAGAGTACGCCACAGCACTGCCGCACTCCATGCTGACCTTGCCTGCCACCATCAGTTTGAGCGACGCGAAGGCCGTGATGCGTCCGCTGGCCGATGCCATCTCGCGCGAGCCAGTGGGTCGGTCGACGGTCGATGCGGCGGGCCTTCAGCAATTCGATTCGTCGGCGTTGGCTGTGCTGCTCGAATGCCGACGTCTGTCAGAAAAGTCGGGCCGCTCTTTTCAGCTCAGCAATGCCCCACCTCGGCTGAGGCAGCTGGCGCGTCTGTACGGCGTCGCCGAGTTGCTGGGTATCGCGCCCTTGCAAGACTCCCAGGCACTAGCCTGAGACAAATCGCGAAGGGGCCTCGCCGATCGGCCCGCCCGGTTGACAAGCGCTCACTGTTCTTCCGACCACGCAAAGCCGTCGCGCGCCACCAGCGCACTTGCCGCTGCCGGGCCCCAGGTTCCTGCCGAGTAGGGTCTCGGTCCACCACCCGCCGCGTTGTCGCGTTTCCAGGCTTGCAGGATCGGCTCGACCCAGCTCCAGGCCTGCTCCTGTTCGTCGCTGCGCACGAACAGGTTTAGTCGGCCGGCGATCGCTTCGAGCAGCAGACGCTCATAGGCGCCGACCCGCGTCTCGGGAAAGGCCTTGTCGAAATCCAGGTCCAGCGACACTGCCGTCAGCGCCTCGTTCTGGCTGGTGCCTTTGGCAGCCAGCAGGTGCAGTTCCAGTCCGTCTTCCGGCTGCAGTTTGATCACCAGCTTGTTCGGCTGGTTGATGCCCGGAAAGATGCTGTGTGGCGTCGGCCGGAAGTTGACGACGATCTGCGCGTCGCGCGCCGCCAGGCGCTTGCCGGTGCGCAGGTAGAAGGGCACGCCGGCCCAGCGCCAGTTTTGCACCTCCGTGCGCAGCGCAACGAAGGTTTCGCAGCGGCTCTCGGGCGGCACCTTGAGCTCATCGAGGTAGCCGACCACTGCCTTCCCCTCCGCGTTGCCGGCGCGGTACTGGCCGCGCACCACGTCGCGCGCGACGCTGTCATCGGTGAAGGGTTTCAGCGAACGCAGCACTTTCAGTTTCTCGTCGCGGATCGCATCCGCGTCGTAACGTGACGGCGGCTCCATTGCCACCATGCTGAGCAGCTGCAACGCATGGTTCTGCACCATGTCGCGCAGCGTGCCGGTGCGGTCGTAGAAGTCGCCGCGCGTGCCGACGCCCAGGCTCTCGGCGAGGGTGATCTGGATGTTGGCGATGCATTCGCGACGCCACAGCGGTTCGAACAGCGCATTGCCAAAACGCAGCGCCATCAGGTTCTGCACCGAGGGTTTGCCGAGGTAGTGGTCGATGCGGAACGCCTGGGTTTCGCTGAACACCGAACGCACGACGCGGTTGATGTCCTGCGCGCTGGCGAGGTCGTGGCCGAGCGGTTTCTCGAGCACGACGCGCACGTGCGGGCCGTTGAGTCCGACGGCGCCCAACTGGGCGCAGATTTGCGGAAACAGGTGCGGGCTGGTGGCGAGGTACAGCACCACGGTTTCGGCGCCACGATCCTCCAGCCACTGCTTGAGACCGGCGTAGTGTTCGGGCAGCGACAGATCCATGCGGCGGTAGTGCAGCAGTTCGGCAAAGCGCGCGAACTCCTCGTCGCTCGGCCGCTTGCCGCCCTCCACGTCCTGGAAGCGCTCCTTCAGCCAGCCGCGATACCTGTTGTCGCTTTGCTCGTCGCGCGCTACCGAAAGGATGCGCCCGCCCGGCGGCAGCTTGCCGTGGCGAAACGCCTGGAACAGGGCGGGCATCAGCTTGCGCCAGGTCAGATCGCCAGTGCCACCGAAAAAAACCAGGTCGAACGACATCGTCTTAGCCCTCGTGTTGGGGTCCGGGGTAGCTGCACCTCAGCCCGCAGGATAGACGCTAGGAGCGTGCCAGATGTCCACAGCGGCTCCCGCTCGGGTTCTAATGCGGTGTGCTCGACCTGCCAGCGCCCCCATGAACCAACTCGATCAACTCAAGCAATACACCACCGTCGTCGCTGACACCGGCAATTTCAAGCAGTTGCTTGCCTTCGCCCCGCGCGACGCCACGACCAATCCGTCGTTGATCCTGAAAGCGGTCCAGCAACCTGACTATGCACCGTTGCTGGCGCAAACCGCCCGGGCGCACCACGGCGCTGCACTGGATGAAATCGTCGACCGCACCCTGGTGCGCTTCGGCGTTGAGATCCTGAAGGTGGTGCCCGGCCGTGTGTCGACCGAGGTCGATGCGCGACTGAGCTTCGACACCACCTCGACGCTCGCCCGCGCGCGCCGACTCATCGGCCTGTACGAAGCCGAAGGCATCCCCCGCGACCGGGTGCTGATCAAGATCGCCGCGACCTGGGAAGGCATCCAGGCCGCCCGCACGCTGGAGCGCGAAGGCATCCGCTGCAACCTGACGCTGCTGTTCGCTTTCTCCCAGGCGGTGGCCTGCGGCGAAGCTGGCGTGCAGCTGATCTCGCCCTTCGTCGGACGCATCTACGACTGGTACAAGAAGGCGGCAGGCGCGGCGTGGGATGAAGCCGCGAGCGCGGGCCCGAACGATCCGGGCGTGAAGTCGGTGGCGCACATTTATCGCTACTACAAGAAGTTCGGCATCGCCACCGAGGTGATGGGCGCGAGCTTTCGCAACGTCGGCCAGATCCTGGCGCTGGCCGGCTGCGATCTGCTGACGATCAGCCCTGAACTGCTGGCGAGCCTGCAGGCCAGCCAAGCGCCGGTAACCCGTCAGCTCAATCCCGCCGAGGCGCGCAACGCCTGTCTGGAACTCGTCAGCCACACCGAAGCGAGCTTCCGCTATGCACTGAACGAGGACGCGATGGCCACCGAGAAGCTGGCCGAAGGCATCCGCGCCTTCGCGGTCGACGCAGGCAAGCTTGATGCCTTGATCCAGGCTTTGTGAGGACTTGCACCACATGATCCGCTGTGACCGCACTGCCGCCTGGGCTGCGCTGAAAGGCCATTTCGAAGCGCATGGCCGCCAATTTGATCTGCGCGAAGCCTTCGCGCGTGATCCAGGTCGGTTTTCGTCGTTGAGCTTCGAGGCGCCGGGCGTCTTCGCCGACCTGTCAAAGAACCTGCTCGATGCGGCCACGCTGCATTTCCTGCTCGATCTGGCGCGCGAATGCGGCCTCGAAGCGCAGCGCGATGCGATGTTCGCCGGCGCGGCGATCAACACCACCGAAGACCGTGCGGTGCTGCACACCGCCCTGCGCGCGCCCAGAGGCCAGGGTCCGCACAACGACGAAGTCCATGCGGTGCTCGACGCGATGCTGGCCTGGGCCGAGACGGTGCGCGACACCGCTGCGAGCGGCATCCGCCACGTCGTCAACATCGGCATTGGCGGCAGCGACCTCGGACCGCAGATGGTGGTTCCGGCGCTCGACGCCTTCGTGCATCCGGGGCTGCAGTTCCATTTCGTCTCCAACGTCGATGGCCACGACATCAGCACCGTATTGAGCCGCTTGAAACCCGCTGAAACGCTGTTCATCGTCGCCAGCAAGACCTTCACGACCCAGGAAACGATGGCCAATGCGCAGCTCGCGCGGGCGTGGTTCGAGGCCAGGGGTGGCACCGACATCGCGCGGCATTTCGTCGCCACCACGACGAATGTCGAGGCGGCGGCGGCCTTCGGTATCACCACGACCTTCGGCTTTTGGGACTGGGTGGGTGGGCGCTTTTCCCTGTGGTGCGCCATCGGCTTGCCGATCGCGGTCGCCATCGGGGCAGACCACTTTCGCGAACTGCTGGCCGGCGCGCATGCGATGGACTGCCATTTCGTCGAAGCGCCACTGGGTACCAACGTGCCCGTGCTGCTCGGCCTGCTCGACGTCTGGTACCGCAATTTCCACGGCACGACCAGCCGAAGCGTGGCCCCTTACCACCATGGCCTGCGGCGCCTGCCCGCCTATCTGCAGCAGCTGGAGATGGAAAGCAATGGCAAGCGGGTCGATCGCGACGGGGAGCTTCTGCCGTATCACAGCAGCCCGGTGGTCTGGGGCGAACCTGGCACCAATGGCCAGCACGCTTATTTCCAGATGCTGCACCAAGGCACAGACTTGATCCCGGCCGAATTCCTGCTGGTTCGGCGACCGACCTTTGGCAGCTTCGGTCTCAATGAAGACCTGATCTCGCGCCTTGAACACCAGCAGACGCTGCTGTTGGCCAACGGGCTCGCGCAATCGCAGGCCTTGATGTGCGGCAAGACCACCGATCAAGCCTTGTCCGACAGGCCGCTGCCTGTCTCGACGCAGATGGATGCGGCGACCCTGGCGCGCCACCGCGGCTTTCCGGGAAACCGGCCGAGCACCACCTTGCTGCTCGATCGACTGACCCCGCACAGTCTCGGTGCCCTGATCGCGCTGTACGAGCACCGCGTTTTTACCAGCGGTGCGCTGTGGGGCATCAACAGCTTCGATCAGTGGGGCGTGGAATTGGGCAAGGTGCTCTGCCGCGACCTGCTGCCGAGGCTCGTTGAGGGTGGCGCCACCGCCGACCTCGATGCGTCGACGGCAGCCCTGATCGCTCGCCTGCGCGCATGACGACGGGGTTGAAAAGGCTGCCACCAACGACCATCGTCTGGGACTTCGGCGGTGTGCTGTTTCGCTGGGACCCGGCCGCCTTGATCGCGCGTACGCTGCCGCATCGCATCAGCACCCATCACAGCGCGCAGCACTGGAAGCACCAGTTCTTCGCCCTGCCCGACGGTGAGTGGAGCGCGTTTGACCGTGGCACGCTCGCGGTGGACGAAGTGGTAGCGGGTATTGCGAAACGCCTTGGCTGGTCCGAGGCGGAGGTGCGTGCCGTCGTCGATGCGGTCCCGGATGAACTGGAGCCGATCGAGGCCAGCGTCCGCCTGCTGCAGGCCTTGCATCAGCGCGGGCATCGCCTGCATTTCCTGTCGAACATGCCTGCACCGCTGGCCGACCATCTGCAGAGCCAGCACGCTTTTCTGTCGCTGTTCACCAGCGGCATCTACTCCTCGCGCGTTCACCTGGCCAAACCCGATGTGGCGATCTACACGCTGGCCCAACAGTGCTTCGGTGTCGACCCCGTCACGACGCTCTTCATCGACGACCACCCGGAGAACATCGAGGCTGCGCGGCGCCACGGCTGGCAGGCGCAGCTTTTCACCGGGCCGGATACATTGGCGGACGAGTTGCGCGAGTTCGGCCTGATCGACTGATGCATCGGCCAAGGAGCCGAATGACAAGCCGAGGCACAAACGGCGGCATCAGCGACGCGGCTGCGCGAGCCACTGCTCGGCCATGCGCACCCACAGGGTTGCGCCCAGCGGGATCAGCGCGTCGTTGAAGTCGTAGCTCGGGTTGTGCAGCATGCAGGGGCCAAGGCCGTGGCCCGATTCCCGATGCGCGCCGTCACCGCTCCCGTTACCCATCACGAAATATGCGCCGCGGATGGCCTGCAGGTAGTACGAAAAGTCCTCGGCGCCCATCGTCGGCTCGAACTCCAGCACCTTGTCGGCGCCGACCAGCTCAGTCATCACGCGGCGTGCGAACGCGGTTTCGGCGGCATGGTTGATGGTCGGTGGGTAGTTGCGGGTGAACTCGAATTCGCAGCCGATACTGAAGGCCGCGCAGATGTGCTGCGAGATCTCGCGCATCCGCTGCTCGATCAGATCGAGCACCTCCAGCGTGAAGGTGCGCACCGTGCCCTGGATCTCGCAGGTGTCAGGAACCACGTTGGTCGCTTCGCCGGTGTGGATCATCGTCACCGAAATCACGCCCGCATCGATCGGACGCTTGTTGCGGGTGATGATGGTCTGGAACGCCTGGACCAGCTGGCAGGCCACCGGCACCGGGTCCAGGCCCAGGTTCGGCATCGCCGCATGCGCACCCTTGCCGCGCAGGGTGATGCGGAATTCGTTGCTGCTGGCAAAGCAAGGGCCGTTCTTGATCGCGAAGTGGCCTGCGGGCAGCCCGGGCCAGTTGTGCACCCCGAAGATCGCCTCCATCGGGAACTTCTCGAACAAGCCGTCGGCAATCATCTCGCGCGCCCCGCCGCCACCTTCTTCGGCCGGCTGAAACACCAGATGCACGGTGCCGTCGTAGTTCCGGTGCCGGGCCAAGTGCTGGGCAGCGGCCAGCAGCATCGTGGTGTGGCCGTCGTGGCCGCAGGCGTGCATCTTGCCAATGTGGCGGCTGGCGTGCGCAAACTGGTTGTGCTCGGTCATCGGCAGCGCATCCATGTCGGCTCGCAGGCCTACCGAGCGATTTGATGTGCCGTTCTTCAGGATCGCGACAACGCCTGTGGTGCCCATGCCGCGGTGGATCGGAATGCCCCATTCGGTGAGCTGTCGTGCGATGACATCCGAGGTGCGCCGCTCGTCGAAGCACAGCTCAGGGTGCGCATGCAGGTCGCGCCGCAGCGCGGCCATGGCGGGCGCGTCGGTGACGATGGAGTCGATCAGGCGCATGGCGAGGTTTCGTTCTGGATGGATCCTGGGTCAGTTTAGCGAGGACGCCAGTGTGCTTCCCTGGAAAAGGGCTGTGCAATCATTGGCCAGACATGATCTCTCAGGCCGTTCGTGCTGCCGCCGCCGCTGTGCTGGTCTTCCTGACCACTGGCTGCAGCAGCCTCGGCTATTACGCGCAGTCGGTCAGCGGGCATCTGCAGCTGTTGAACGCGGCGCGGCCGGTACCAGAGCTGCTGGCCGACCCGGCGACGCCCGATGCGCTGAAGGCACGGCTCGAACTGACACAGCGCATCCGTGACTACGCCGTGAAGGCGCTGAAGCTGCCCGACAACGACAGCTATCGGCGCTATGCCGATCTTCGGCGCAGCGCAGCGGTCTGGAATGTGGTGGCTGCGCCCGAACTGAGCCTGACACTGCGCACCTGGTGCTTCCCGGTTGTCGGCTGCGTGGCGTACCGCGGCTATTACGACCGTGACCATGCCGAGTCCTATGCCAATCAGTTGCGCGCCAGCGGCCTCGATGTCGGCGTTTATGGCGTGCCGGCCTATTCGACGCTGGGCAAGATCCCCGGCCCTTACTTTGCAGACCCCTTGCTCAACACCTTCGTGCAGTCTGCCGAAGGCGAACTGGCGCGGCTGATCTTCCACGAACTGTCACACCAGGTCGCCTTCGCGCCTGACGACACGGTTTTCAATGAGTCGTTCGCGACCACGGTCGAGCGACTGGGCACCGCCCGCTGGCTGGTCGACCACGGCAGTCCTTCGGCGCGAGAAGCACTCGCGATGAAGGAATCGCGTCGCGCCGATTTCCGTGCGTTGACCGCCCGCTATCGCGACAGCTTGAGTGCGCTGTACCAGAGTGCGGCATCTGACGATGACAAGCGGCGCGGCAAGGCTGAGTTGCTGGCGCAGCTGCGAGCCGACCATGCTGAGTTGAAGGCAGGCCGCTGGCAGGGATATACCGGCTATGACAGATGGTTCGACCGCGTCAACAATACGTCCTTTGGCGTGTTGGCGGCCTACACCGAACTGGTGCCGCAGTTCGAACGGTTGCTCGCCGCGCAGGGGGGCGATCTGCCGCGCTTCTATGCTGAAGTGCGGCGCTTGGCTGGCCTGCCGATGGATGAGCGTCGGCGTGCCTTGCAGGTGGCCGGCCCATCGCCTTGAGTCAGCGCTGGCACCGCCTCACGTTTTCGGACGCAGTCCAAATGACCAAATTCACCATCCAACGCGACCATACGCTCGGTATAGAGGGCGCGCGACAGCTTGCACGGCAATGGGCCAACCATGCGCGCCGTCAACATGACATGGACTGCTGCGTCCATGCCGAAGCAGACTGCGAGCGGGTCACCTTCGAGCGCTCGGGTGTTCAAGGTCTTCTGCGGGCCACGGCTGACAGGTTTGATCTGAGTGTGACCCTGGGTTTCCTGCTGTCGGGGTTCAGCGATCGCATCCGTGGCGAGATCGAGAAGAACCTTGATGCGGCCATCGCCACTGCTGCAGCCGCATCTGGCGACCACGCACAAGCAGCGAAGGACTGACCTGGCGGGGGCCCCGCTATTGCTCGGTTGGGCTACTGTGCGACGCGACTGCTGTGGGGCGACGCCACCGAGCTGGCAGCGCGCGGTGTGTCTGTCGATGGCGAGGCCGGCTTTGAATAAGCCTGCGCCAGGCCCATCAGGTGCTGCCTTTGTTCAGGTTCGAAGTACGGCGCCAGCAGGCTCAGCACGTGGGAGGCCCCGCGCAGCATGGCCGCACTGGCGTTCTCGGGTTCCAGTGCATGGCGAGGATCGCACACGTACTCGTAGCTGAGCCAGTAGGTCGACACCACGACCATCGCAGTGGCCACCGACTCGGCCTCCGACGCCGTCAGGCGCACCGCATTGCCTCGGCCCAGGCCTGCCAGCACTCGCCGCACCGCCTGCGTTTTTTCCTTCAGCACATCCTGGAAATGGGTTTCGATCCGCCGGTTCTTGCTGAGCAGGTCGTTGAGGTCGCGATACAGGAAACGGTACTGCCAGACCAGCTCGAACAGCATGTGGAAGAACAGCCACGCGTCCTCGACATCGTGCACGTCATCGGCCGCTTTCAGCAATATGTCCAGCGAGGCTTCGTAGCGATCAACCAGCCGATCGACCAGCAGGTCCTTCGCCGGGTAGTGGTAGTACAGGTTGCCGGTGCTGATGTTCAGTTCCGCCGAGATCAGCGCGGTCGACACATTAGGTTCGCCGAAGCGGTTGAACAGTTCCAGCGTCACGTCGAGGATGCGCTCGGCCGTGCGGCGTGTCTTCTTGACGGGAATCACCATGGCATCTGCTTTCATTGCAGTCGGACTGTCGATCAAGGTAGCACCAAGTCGGAGCCTGTCCAGCGGCATCTGCCCTGAAGCAGCGCCGTGGTCGCATGGCGAAGAGACCGGGCCAGCGCGCAGCGGGTGCACTACCTACAATCACGCGCTTCATGCCTGTTCATCACCCCGGCCCTGCCGACGCCGCCATCTCCTTTCGCAGCGTCAGCAAGTGCTACGGCGGCAGCCAGGGCAGCGTGCAGGCGCTCGATAGCGTCACCTTCGACATCGAACCCGGCGAATTCTTCGGCCTGCTCGGGCCCAATGGTGCTGGCAAGACCACATTGATCAGCATCCTCGCCGGCTTGTCGCGTGCGAGTTCGGGCCAGGTGCTGGTGCACGGCCACGACGTTGTCACCGACTACGCCCGCGCGCGCCGAAGTCTCGGCATCGTGCCGCAGGAACTGGTGTTCGACCCGTTCTTCACGGTGCGAGAGACGCTGCAGATTCAAAGCGGCTATTTCGGCGTGCGCAATGACCCCCGCGCCAACGACGCCTGGATTGACGAATTGCTGGAGCATCTCGGTTTGACCGACAAGGCCGACGCCAACACCCGACAACTGTCGGGTGGCATGAAGCGCCGGGTGCTGGTGGCGCAGGCGCTGGTCCACCGTCCGCCGGTGATCGTGCTCGACGAGCCCACTGCCGGTGTCGATGTCGAGCTTCGCCAGACGCTTTGGCAGTTCATTGCGCGGTTGTGCAAGGAAGGCCACACCGTGTTGCTGACCACCCATTACCTGGAAGAGGCCGAAGCCCTGTGCGGCCGGCTCGCGATGCTGAAACAGGGCCGCGTGGTGGCACTCGACCGCACCTCGGCGCTGCTGGCCGGGCGGGCCAGCTCGATGCTGCGCTTCAAGCTCGACACGCCGCTGCCGCCCGCGTTGCAGGCAAACGCCCGGGTGACGGGCCGCATCGTGCAGATCAAGACACGCAATGCGGCCGAGGTCGAATCGGTGCTCGCCACCTTGCGCGCATTCGGGGGTCAGCCCGAAGATCTGGAGATCGGCCGCGCTGACCTGGAAGACGTGTTCCTCGAAATCATGCGTGGTGAGCCCGCGCTCTCGCCCCCGCTGTTGCAGCCGCCGAGGCAGGTTTCTGCATGACGCGCTTCGCTGCACCGCCGGCAATGCACCTGCTGTCCGGTGCGCGCACACTTTTCTACAAGGAGGTGTTGCGCTTCTGGAAGGTCAGCTTTCAGACGGTGGCGGCACCCGTACTCACCGCAGTGCTGTACCTGCTGATCTTCGGCCATGCGCTGGGCGACCAGGTGCAGCCCTTCGATGGTGTCGGCTACACCAGCTTCCTGGTGCCGGGCTTGGTCATGATGAGCGTGCTGCAGAACGCCTTTGCCAATAGCAGTTCGTCGCTGATCCAGAGCAAGATCAGCGGCAACCTGGTGTTCCTTCTGGTCACGCCGCTGTCCCACTGGGCCTGGTTTGTCGCCTACGTCGGCGCCTCGGTGGTGCGCGGCGTTGCCGTCGGCGCTGGGGTACTCGCGGTGACGATGTGGTTCGCGCCGCTGGATCTGGCGCAGCCGCTATGGATCGCCGTCTTCATCCTGCTGGGCGCGGTGCTGATGGGAGCGCTGGGCTTGATCGCGGGCCTGTGGGCAGAGAAATTCGATCAGATCGCGACCTTCCAGAACTTCGTCGTGATGCCGATGACCTTTCTCTCCGGGGTGTTCTATTCGGTCAACAGCCTGCCGCCTCTGTGGCGGGTCGCGAGTCACCTGAATCCTTTCTTCTACATCGTTGATGGCTTCCGGTTCGGCTTTTTCGGGGTCAGCGATGTGTCGCCATGGGTCAGCCTGGGCGTGGCGGCGGCCGGCCTGGTGGTGGTTTGCGGGTTGTGTCTTCGCTTGCTTTACACCGGTTACAAGATCAGACACTGAGTCGCCTGAGCGATAATCGCGTCATGTCTGAACCCACGCCAAACGATGTCCAACGCTTCATTGCGCAAGGCCTGAGTTGCGAGCATCTGGAGGTGCAGGGCGATGGCAGGCATTTTTTCGCCACCATCGTCTGTGCTGCCTTTGAAGGTGCCAGCCGCATCAAGCGCCACCAGATGGTCTACCAGGCTCTGGGCGACAAGATGCGTGCCGAGATCCACGCCTTGTCGATGAAGACGCTCACACCGGCCGAGTGGGCCGTCAGCGCCGAAAAAGCACCACTGCAGCATCACTGAAAGTCGTCGCGGCACGTGCTGCGGCGTTTGAGCCCGCGAAGGTGGGTTCGACGGCGGTGCAGGTTTCGCCCCCACGCCCATGGACAAACTTCTGATACGCGGCGGACGGCCTCTTGAAGGCGAGGTCACGATCTCGGGTGCCAAGAATGCGGCATTGCCCGAGCTGTGTGCTTCGCTGCTGACGGCCGAGCCGGTGACGCTGGCCAATGTGCCGCGGCTGAACGATGTGGGCACCACGCTGAAGCTGTTGCGCAACATGGGCGTGATCTGTGAACGCAGCGAATCGCAACCCGACGTTGTCACGCTCGACGCCTCCACCGTGACCTCGCCGGAAGCGCCGTACGATCTGGTGAAGACGATGCGCGCATCGATCCTGGTGCTGGGCCCGCTGCTGGCGCGCTTCGGCCAGGCGAGGGTGTCGCTGCCTGGTGGATGCGCGATCGGTTCGCGGCCGGTCGACCAGCACATCAAGGGACTGCAGGCCATGGGCGCGCAGATCACGGTGGAGCACGGTTACATCCTCGCGAAGGCTCCAGCAGCCGCTGGCGCGTTCACGCGGCGCTTGCGCGGCGCCAAGATCACCACCGACATGGTCACCGTGACCGGCACGGAGAACCTGCTAATGGCCGCTGCGCTGGCCGATGGCGAGACTGTGCTCGAAAACGCGGCGCAGGAGCCCGAGGTGGTCGATCTGGCCCACATGCTGATCGCGATGGGTGCGCGCATCGAGGGCCATGGCACTCGCCGGATTTGCGTTCGGGGCGTCGAACGCCTGCACGGCTTGACGGGCGCTGCCAGTCATCGGATCGTGCCTGATCGGATCGAGGCGGGCACCTTCTTGTGTGCGGTCGCCGCCACCGGTGGCGATGTGACGCTGAGGCATGCGCGCGCCGACCATCTCGACGCGGTGATCGACAAACTGCGCGAGGCCGGCATCACGATCGAATCGGGCGAGGGCTGGATTCGCGTTCGCAGCCAGCAACGCCCGAAGGCAGTGAGCTTTCGCACCAGCGAGTACCCCGCTTTCCCGACCGACATGCAGGCGCAGTTCATGGCGCTGAACTGCATCGCCGAAGGCACTGCCAAGGTCACCGAGACCATCTTCGAGAACCGATTCATGCACGTCAACGAAATGATGCGGTTGGGCGCGCGCATCGAGGTCGACGGGCATCTGGCCGTCGTGCACGGCGTGCTGAAGTTGTCAGGCGCCGCGGTGATGGCGACCGATCTTCGCGCCTCGGCCAGCCTGGTCATCGCAGGGCTGGTCGCCGATGGCGAAACCTGCATCGACCGCATCTACCACCTCGACCGCGGCTACGACCAGATGGAAGCCAAGTTGCGCGGCATTGGCGCCGACATAGAGCGGGTCCGATGATCACCCTCGCGCTGTCCAAGGGGCGAATCTTCGAAGAGACCCTGCCGCTGCTGAAGGCGGCTGGCATCGAGGTCTCGGAAGATCCCGAAAAGTCGCGCAAGCTGATCATCGGCACCAACCGACCCGACGTCCGGGTGGTTCTGGTGCGGGCCAGCGATGTGCCGACGTATGTGCAGTACGGCGGTGCTGATCTGGGCGTCACGGGCAAGGACACGCTGATCGAGCATGGCGGCTCGGGCCTGTACCAGCCACTCGACTTGCGCATCGCCATGTGCCGCATGAGTGTTGCCACCCGCGCAGATTTCGACTATGCGAAGGCGGTGAAGCAGGGCTCGCGCATCCGTGTGGCGACCAAGTACACGCTGACCGCCCGCCAGCATTTTTCCGACAAGGGCGTGCACGTCGACGTGATCAAGCTCTATGGATCGATGGAGCTGGCACCGCTGACGGGCCTCGCCGATGCGATCGTCGACCTGGTGTCCAGCGGCAACACCCTGAAGGCCAATCACCTGGTCGAGGTCGAGGAGATCATGAAGATCTCGGCGCGACTGGTCGTCAACCAGGCCGCGCTGAAGCTCAAGCGCGAGCCGATTCGCGCGATCATCGATGCGTTTGCATCCGCCATTCCAGGTGGGGCAAGTCAGACATGACCGTGCGCATCCGCCACCTGGACACGTCGGCGTCCAACTTCGCTGCCGAGTTCGAGCGGGTACTGCACTGGTCCGCCGAGACCGATGGCGCCATCGAAGAGCGCGTGGCCTCGATCCTGTCCGACGTGCAGCAGCGCGGCGATGCGGCGGTGCTGGAGTACACGCGTCGCTTCGATGGCCTCGATGCGGCCTCGGTCGCGTCGCTGGAAATCAGTCACACCGAACTCCAGGCGGCGCTGTCTTCGATCACGCCGGCACAGCGCAGCGCCCTGGAATTGGCCGCCCATCGGGTGCGCGACTACCACCAGCGCCAGCTCGAAGCCTGCGGCCGTTCGTGGACTTACCGCGACGCAGAGGGCACCGTGCTCGGGCAAAAGGTCACGCCGCTCGACCGCGTCGGCATCTACGTGCCAGGTGGCAAGGCGGCGTATCCGTCCAGTGTGCTGATGAACGCGCTGCCGGCGAAGGTGGCCGGGGTGGGCGAGATCGTGATGGTCGTTCCGACGCCGAAAGGCGAGAAGAACCTGCTGGTGCTGGCTGCCGCAGCGGTCGCCGGTGCTGACCGCGTGTTCACGATCGGTGGCGCGCAGGCGGTGGCTGCGCTCGCCTACGGCACGGCCACGGTGCCCGCCGTCGACAAGATCACCGGCCCGGGCAATGCCTATGTCGCCAGCGCCAAGCGTCGCGTCTTTGGCAAGGTCGGCATCGACATGATCGCGGGCCCGAGCGAGATCCTGGTGCTGGCCGATGGCAGCACACCGGCCGACTGGGTCGCGATGGACCTGTTCAGCCAGGCCGAGCACGACGAGCTGGCGCAGAGCATCCTGCTGTGCCCCGACGCGGCCTACATCGAGCGTGTGCACGCCGAGATCGATCGTTTGATCGCCACCATGCCGCGCCGCGATGTGATTCGCGCGTCGCTCGAAGGCCGTGGTGCGCTGATCCGCACGCTCAGCATGGAAGAGGCCTGCGAGATCAGCAACCGCATCGCACCCGAGCACCTCGAAGTCAGCTCACGCGACCCGCACCGCTGGGAGCCGCTGCTCAGGCACGCTGGCGCGATTTTCCTCGGTGCCTACACCAGCGAAAGCCTGGGTGACTACTGCGCCGGCCCGAACCATGTGCTGCCCACCTCGGGCACCGCGCGCTTCTCGTCGCCTCTGGGTGTCTACGACTTCCAGAAGCGCAGCAGCCTGATCGAGGTCAGCGAGGCGGGCGCTCAGCAGCTCGGCGTCGTCGCGGCTGAACTGGCCTATGGCGAAGGTCTGCAGGCGCATGCGCAAGCGGCCGAAATGCGGTTGAAGCGCTGAACTGGTGCTGCAGCCGAGTCGTACCCCATGCCACGCCTGACCACCGACGCCGTGATCCAGCGCCACATCCGTCGCGATGTGCGCGCGATGCACGCCTATGCGGTGCAGCCGAGCGACGGCATGGTCAAGCTCGATGCGATGGAGAACCCGTTTCGCCTGCCCGAGCCGTTGCGTGCCGCGCTCGGTGCCCGTCTGGCCGAGGTGGCGATCAACCGCTACCCGGGCAGACGCAACGACGACCTGCGCTGCGCGCTGGCGCAGCATGCCGGGCTGCCCGTCGGCTTCGACCTGATTCTGGGTAATGGCTCGGATGAGCTGATCTCGATGCTCAGCCTGGCTTGCGCGAACCCAGGCGCAAGTGTCGTCTCGCCGGTGCCGGGCTTCGTGATGTACGACGTGTCGGCGCGTTTGCACGGACTGCGCTCGATCAGCGTGCCGCTGACCGCCGACTTCGAGCTCGACGAGGCCGCCATGCTCACTGCGATGGCCGAGCACCAGCCGGCGATCGTCTACATCGCCTATCCGAACAACCCGACCGCCAACCTGTTCGATGACGCGATCGTCGAGCGGTTGATCGAGGCGGCTCCGGGGCTGGTCGTGATCGACGAGGCCTACCAGCCGTTCGCCTCGCGCAGCTACAGCGACCGCGTGGCGCGCCACGAGCATGTCCTGATCATGCGCACCTTGAGCAAGTTCGGCCTCGCCGGGGTGCGACTCGGCTACCTCATGGGGCCGCAGGCGCTGATTGCCGAGATCGACAAGGTGCGCCCACCATACAACGTCAGCGTTCTGAACTGCGAGGCGGCGCTGTTCGCACTTGAACATGCCAACGAGTTCGATCAACAGGCGGCGGTGCTGCGCAGCGAGCGGGCGCGGCTGATGTCTGCCCTGCGAGGTCTGCCCGGCGTGCAGCCGTATCCGAGCGAGGCCAACATGATCCTCGCCCGTGTGCCGGATGCGGCTGCGCTGTTCGCTGCATTGAAGCTTCGGGGCATCCTGGTCAAGAATGTCTCGAATCTGCATCCCTTGCTGGCAGACTGCCTGCGGCTGACGGTTGGTACGCCGGATGAAAATGAGCTGTTGTTGACTGCCTTGATCTCTGCCCTGGAAGTGAGCCCGCGATGAGTTCTGACACGACGGCCCCGGCCGTGATGCACCGTGTGGCGCAGGTGACGCGTCACACCGCTGAAACCCAGATCTGCGTGGCCATCGACCTCGACGGTACTGGCGCCGCGAAGCTCGCCACGGGCATCGGATTCTTCGACCACATGCTGGACCAGATCGCGCGTCACGGCCTGATCGATCTGGACATCGAGGCCAAGGGCGACCTGCATATCGACGGCCACCACACCGTCGAAGACATCGGTATCACCCTTGGGCAGGCGGTGGCGAAGGCGGTCGGCGACAAGCGCGGGCTGCGCCGCTATGGCCACGCCTATGTGCCGCTCGACGAGGCGCTGTCTCGGGTTGTCATCGATTTTTCCGGCCGACCGGGACTGCACATGCGCGTCGATTTCAAGAGCGGCATGATCGGCGCGCTCGACACCCAGCTGGTCTACGAGTTTTTCCAGGGTTTCGTCAACCACGCCAACGTCAGCTTGCATATCGACAACCTGCACGGCGACAACGCGCACCACCAGTGCGAGACGATCTTCAAGGCCTTCGCCCGGGCGATGCGCATGGCACTGGAAGTCGACCCGCGCATGGGCAATGTGATCCCGTCGACCAAAGGCAGTTTGTGATGACGGTCCCCACGTCGCGTTGCTCCTCCCCCCCGAGAAGGGAGCGTTCAGCTGCTCCCTTGGGGCGGCCCGGCGGACGCTGACATGGCCAGAACGGTCGCCATCGTCGACTACGGCATGGGCAATCTGCGCTCGGTGTCACAAGCGGTCATGCATGTTGCGCAGGGTTCAGGCCTGGAGGTGAAGGTGACGTCCGACCCCGATGTCGTCTATGTCGCCGAGCGCGTCGTGCTGCCCGGGCAGGGAGCAATGCCCGACTGCATGCGCGAGTTGCGCGAGTCGGGGTTGAAAGACGCCGTGCTCGATGCGGCAGCGCGCAAGCCCTTGCTCGGCGTGTGCGTTGGCATGCAGATGCTGCTGTCACGTAGCGAAGAGGGTCCACCCGGCGTGGGTACCCCCGGGCTGTCGCTGATCCCGGGCGAGGTGATCCGCTTTCGGCTCGACGGGCAGTTGCAGCCCGACGGTAGCCGCTACAAGGTGCCGCAGATGGGTTGGAACCAGGTGATCCAGGTCCGGCCGCACCGGTTGTGGGCGGACGTGCCTGACGGTGCAAGCTTCTATTTCGTGCACAGTTTCTACGCGCAGCCCACAGATCCACATCACAGTCTTGGCGAAACCGACTACGGACAACGCTTTACCTGCGCGCTCGGGCGAGATAATATTTTTGCGACGCAGTTTCATCCGGAGAAGAGTGCGAGCCACGGGCTGACCGTGTATCGAAACTTTCTCCGCTGGAACCCCTGATCGCCGCGACGTGCTGCGGCGAGCCAGGTTGGGCGGCATCTCTACCTCTCCTGTCCCTGATTCCTTCAACTGCTTTTCCGGTCATGTTGCTCATTCCTGCGATCGATCTCAAAGACGGCAAATGTGTGCGCCTGAAACAAGGTGACATGAGCAACTCGACAACCTTCGGTGAGGACCCTGCAGCGATGGCCCGTCGCTGGGTCGATGCCGGTGCGCGGCGCCTGCACCTGGTCGATCTGAATGGTGCGTTTGCCGGCAAGCCGGTCAACGAGACTGCGATCAAGGCCATCCTGGCCGAGGTCGGGGATGAGATTCCAGTGCAGCTGGGCGGTGGCATCCGTGACCTCGACACCATCGAGCGCTACCTCGACGACGGACTGAGCTTCATCATCATCGGCACTGCTGCGGTGAAAAACCCCGGCTTCCTGCGCGACGCTTGCAGCGCTTTCGGCGGTCACATCATCGTCGGTCTCGACGCGAAGGAAGGCAAGGTCGCCACCGACGGCTGGAGCAAACTGACCGGCCACGAGGTCATAGACCTGGCGAAGAAGTTCGAGGACTACGGCGTCGAAGGTGTGATCTACACCGACATTGGTCGCGACGGCATGCTGTCCGGCATCAACATCGACGCCACGGTCAAGCTGGCGCAGGCGTTGACGATTCCTGTCATCGCCTCCGGTGGGTTGAGCGATCTGGTCGATATCGACCGGTTGTGTCAGGTGGAGTTCGAAGGTATCGATGGTGTCATCTGCGGCCGCGCGATCTACACCGGCGACCTCGATTTCGCTGTCGCGCAGGCGCGTGCCGACGAGCTGAACGGGAACTGACCGGCGTCTCCCACCCTTCCCGACGCCCTGCGATGGCAGCCGGCGACATCAGATGCTTTCCAAGCGAATCATTCCTTGCCTCGACGTGACCCGTGGGCGCGTCGTCAAAGGCGTCAACTTCGTCGAGTTGCGTGACGCCGGGGACCCGGTGGAAATCGCCGCGCGTTACAACGACCAGGGTGCCGACGAACTGACTTTCCTCGACATCACCGCCACCAGCGATGGCCGCGATGTGATCCTTCACATCATCGAGGCGGTGGCGTCGCAGGTGTTCATACCGCTGACGGTCGGCGGTGGCGTGCGCTCGGTTGATGATGTGCGGCGCCTGCTCAATGCCGGTGCCGACAAGGTCAGCTTCAATTCGGCGGCGGTGGCGAATCCCCAGCTGATTCGCGATGCCTCGGCGCGCTATGGCGCACAGTGCATCGTCGTGGCGATCGACGCGAAGCGACGCAGGGGCGATGATCTGGCAGCTCGCGGCCCCGGCTGGGATGTCTACACCCACGGCGGACGCAAGAACACGGGCCTTGATGCAGTCGAATGGGCTGCGCAGATGGCCGAGCATGGCGCCGGTGAAATCCTGCTGACCAGCATGGACCGCGATGGCACGAAATCAGGCTTCGATCTGGAGCTGACGCGTGCGGTCAGCGACCGCGTCGCGGTCCCGGTGATTGCCTCGGGCGGAGTCGGCGCGCTGGAGCACCTGTCGGAAGGGATTCGCATCGGCGGTGCCGACGCGGTGCTGGCCGCCAGCATCTTCCACTACGGAGAGTTCACCGTGGGCCAGGCCAAGGCGTTGATGGCGCGCGACGGCATCCCGGTGAGGTTGTGATGGCGAAGGCCAAGCCGAAAGACACCTCCCGTTTCGGCAGCCGAGCCTTTGCCGACGTTGCTCCGCGCAAGAAGGCGGCACAGAAGAAGCCTGCGGTATCCGCCGACATCGCTACGCTGCCGTGCGAGGTACGCATCATCGGTGGCGCGTGGAAGCGCAGCAAGCTGCCGGTCGGACTGCTGCCCGGCTTGCGTCCAACGCCCGACCGTGTGCGCGAGACGCTGTTCAACTGGCTGGGAGCCGACCTCGCCGGCTGGCGCTGCCTTGATGCCTTCGCAGGCAGCGGGGCGCTGGGCTTCGAGGCGGCATCGCGTGGCGCTGCCTCGGTGGTGCTGCTCGAACGCGAGAGTCGACAGGCCCGCAGCCTCGACGAGTCGAAGCTGCGCCTGAAAGCAGAGATGCTGCAGGTCATCACCACCGACGCGCTGTCCTGGATGCGCCGCAGTGCGCCCGATACCTTTGAACTGGTGTTCATAGACCCGCCATTCGGCAGCGACCTGCTGGCACCGGCAATGGCTGCTGCTGCTCGGCTGGCGGTGCCTGGTGGCTACGTCTACCTCGAAGCCCCGCACGTCTACAGCCCCGAGGATCTCGCGCCGCTGAACCTGACCGTGCATCGCCATCTTCGCGCGGGCAGGGTCCACGCCCACTTGTTGCAGCGCACCATCGGTGACTACACTGCGACCCCTGCACCGTGACTGGAAGCGACGAATGACCTCCGTGACCAAGCTGACGGCCATCTATCCGGGCACCTTCGATCCGATGACGCTGGGTCACGAAGACCTGATGCGTCGGGCCAGTCGCCTGTTCGAACGCCTGATCCTGGCGGTGGCCGCCGGACATCACAAGCGGACGATGTTCAGTATCGAGGAGCGGCTCGAGATCGCGCAGGAACTGGCTCGCAAGCATCCCAATGTCGAGGTGATTGCCTTTCGTGGCTTGCTGCGCGACTTCGTCGTAGGCATCGGCGGCAAGGTGGTGGTGCGTGGCCTGCGCGCGGTCAGCGACTTTGAGTACGAATTTCAGATGGCTGGCATGAACCGCCAGCTGATGCCCGACGTGGAGACGGTGTTCCTGACGCCGAGCGACCAGTTCCAGTTCGTTTCCGGCACCTTCGTCAGGGAGATCGCGACGCTGGGCGGCGATGTCTCCAAATTTGTGTCACCTTCGGTGCTCGACCGGCTGCGCTCACGCGTGAGTCTGAACTACCCGGAAGCCTGAACAATCCCGATTGCGCCCATATGGCCCTGCTGATCACCGACGAATGCATTAACTGCGACGTGTGCGAGCCGGAGTGCCCGAACGCGGCGATTTCGATGGGCCTCGAGATCTACCAGATCGATCCGGCCAGGTGTACCGAATGCGTCGGCCACTTCGATGAGCCGCAGTGTGTGCAGGTGTGCCCGGTGGCCTGCATTCCGATCAACCCGGAGCACGTCGAGTCGAATGATTCGTTGTGGTCAAAGTACCGACGGCTGCAGGCAGAAGCCGCCACAGCGGCGTCTTCGACATCTGCTTGATCTGCCCAGCGACTGGGTCAGTCTCGTGGTTGGGCAAACACCATCTCCTGCGGAGGCTTCGTCGGATGGCGATTTGCGGCCTGAGTCGATGTCCGCAGTCGCTTT
The DNA here is from genome assembly GCA_947474755.1 of Burkholderiales bacterium. Taxonomy (GTDB): domain Bacteria; phylum Pseudomonadota; class Gammaproteobacteria; order Burkholderiales; family Burkholderiaceae_C; genus PBB1. The sequence goes on from CANJJE010000009.1 coordinate 101,401, forward strand.
GCCTTTACCTTTGACTTGCTGTGGGGTTGCGGTGCATCGCTGGACGCCTTCTTCGCCGGCGCGCTGAAGCTGCCTGCCAGCGCTGGCCGGTTGGCCGCCTCGCTGGCAAGGCGATCCCGTTCGAGTGACGATGCCAGCGCCACGGTGCGCTCGTTCACCCGCCTGGCCTGCAATTGCTGTTCATGGCTGCGGACATCAAGGGCGTCGACGCGACGACCATCCGCACACGGGACCTGTGAGTAGGTGCTGCCGTTCGGGCCGCAACGGTAGATCTCTGCAGCGGCTACCGGGGTGATGAGTGCGATGGCCATCCAGCCGATGACCGATGTGTACGGGTTCATGACGAGGGCCCTCCGGCGGCATCAGGTTGCTTCTTCGACCGAGGCGGCCGAGCGTGGATCTTCAGCATCGCGCGTTCCATGTCACTGGCGATCAGCAGTTCGAGCGCGTCAAGGGCCTGCGCAATGCTCTGATCGATGGCCTCGCGCTCCGTTGCAAGTGGCTTGCGCAGCACATGGTTGATGACCTCTGCCTTGACGCCTGGATGGCCGATGCCCAGACGCAGCCGCCAGAAGTCGGGCGAACCCAGCTGCGCCTGGATGTCTTTCAGCCCGTTGTGCCCCGCGTGGCTGCCGCCGAGCTTCAGCTTCATCTGGCCGGGCATCAGGTCTAGCTCGTCGTGTGCGACGAGGATCTCCTCGGGCGCGATCTTGAAGAAGCGCGCCAGCGCTGCCACCGACTTGCCCGACATGTTCATGAAGGTCATCGGCTCCAGCAGCCACAGTGTGCCGCTCGGCAGGTTGACCCGTGCAGCCAATCCGAAGTACGACCGATCGGGTGCCAGCGCCGTCTTGAGCTGGCGCGCCACCGCGTCGATGAACCAGAAGCCCGCGTTGTGACGCGTGTGCTCGTATTCCGCCCCAGGATTGCCCAGGCCCACCATCAGTCGGATCATGTTTCGATTATCGATTTCGTTCGCCCATGAAAAAGCCCCACCGTGGTGGGGCTCCGAAGGGGGCAAAGGCAGGAGCCGGGGGGGGGGCTCCTGCGCCGTCTCACTTCTTGTTTTGCTTTTCGGTCTTCTTTCCCTTGGTCGGGGCGGCTGCAGCTGCGGCCACCACCACCGGCGCTGCTTCCTCTTCAGCGGACAGAACGGACGCCGATACCAGCACCGGGTTCGGCTTGCCCTGCGTCATGACCTTGATGCCCGTTGGCAGCGCGATGTCGTTGACGTGCAGCGACTGGCCCTTGACGAGCTGGCCCAGATCCACGGTCAGGAACTCAGGCAATTGCGAGGCCAGGCACTGGATGCGCAGTTCTGTGACGATGTGGTTGACCACGCACTTGTCGATCTTCACTGCCGGGGACTCGTCCTCGTTGATGTAATGCAGCGGCACCTTCTTCGTGATCTTGGTGGTTGCATCTACACGCTGGAAGTCGACATGCAGCACGATCGGGCGGAATGGGTGCAGTTGATAGTCACGCAGCAATACGTTCTCGGACTTGCCGGCCAGCTCCATCTCGAGGATGGACGAGTGGAAAGCCTCCTTCTTCAAGGCGAAGAACAGCGCGTTGTGATCGAGTTCGATCATTGCTGGCGAGCCCGCGCCATAGACGATCCCTGGGACCTTGTCGGCGTTGCGCAGGCGGCGGCTCGCTCCGGTCCCCTGCAACGTACGCTCGAATGCGACGAATTTCATGTTGACTCCAAAAGATGAGAAGCCCCGCGACCAGGTGCTTCGAAACGGACCTTGTGGCCCGGGTGGACATCCGGCTGGTCGGCCGGACGCTTGGCTCGACGATCAGAAATTGCTGTTCTGCTCGGCAAACAAAGAAGTGACCGATTCCCCGTCGGAAATGCGACGGATCGTTTCGGCAAACAGGAACGACACCGACAGCTGGCGAACTTTCGCGCATGCCTTGGCAGCATCGGTCATCGGAATGGTGTTGGTGATCACGACCTCATCGAGCATTGAGCCCTGAATGCGCTCGATCGCCGGACCGGAGAACACTGCATGGGTGCAGTAGGCGTAGACGGATTTGGCGCCGCGCTCCTTCAGCACCGCGGCGGCTTTGACCAAGGTGCCCGCGGTATCGATCATGTCGTCCATGACCACGCAGTTGCGTCCGTCGATCTCACCGATGACGTTCATCACCTCGGACACGTTGGCCTTCGGCCGACGCTTGTCGATGATCGCCAAGTCGCAGTTCAGTTGCTTGGCGAGCGCGCGAGCGCGTACCACACCACCGATGTCGGGCGAGACGACTACCAGGTCGGCATACCGCTTCGATTGCAGATCGGACAGCAGCACTGGCGAGGCATAGATGTTGTCGACCGGAATATTGAAGAAGCCCTGGATCTGGTCGGCGTGCAGGTCCATGGTCAGCAACCGCTCGACGCCGACGGCTTCCAGCATGTTGGCGACCACCTTGGCGCTGATCGGTACTCGCGTGGAACGAGGCCGGCGGTCTTGCCGCGCATATCCAAAATAAGGAATCACGGCGGTGATGCGGCGCGCGCTGGCCCGCTTCAGTGCATCGGCCATGATGCACAGTTCCATCAGGTTCTCGTTGGTCGGTGTGCAGGTCGACTGCACAACGAACACATCGCGAGCCCGCACGTTCTGCTCGATCTCGACGGCAACTTCACTGTCTGAAAAACGACCAACCGAGGCCTTGCCCAGTTCGACACCCAGGTGAGTGGCGATTTCCTTGGCCAGCGCTGGATTGGCGTTGCCGGTGAACAGCACAGTGTTGAAAAGCACATTCCCTCCGACGAGGCTCTGTGGAAGCACGCTGCTTCCTCTCAGTACAGCCCAGGCCTGCTGTCAGGACGATCCGGGAATCAATGAATCTGGCAGGGGAAGAAGGATTCGAACCTTCGCATGTCGGAATCAAAATCCGATGCCTTAACCAACTTGGCGACTCCCCTACACCGGTATGCGGCCGTGGCCTCATACCCACAACTTTCAGGATCTGGCTTTCAATCCTGCACCTCTTCGTCTCCCACCCAGTCACGCAACGGATGACACGTCAGGCTACGGCACACTTTCGTGATCCACCCCTGCGGAAGCTCGCCGTCCAGTTCGGGCGTCAAATCCGAATCTGACGCGACGCGCGCAAACACCACACTGCCTGAACCACTCATGCGGCTGTTGCCATAACAGCTCTGCAAAAGCGCTGCCGCATCATGCACCTCCGGGTGCAACGACTCGGCAACCGCTTGCAGATCATTGTGACCCCAGCCAACTCTGCCCGAAGGGGCAGTGATGCGCAGCAGTTCGACTGCATCAAAGCCTTTAAGTATAGCGCGGGGTGTATCGCGAACCAAATGAGGATGACTGAAAATTGCACGCGTTTCGATCGATACCGCTGGCTTGATCAAGACAAAGACCTGCACAGGGACCACCACCGGCGTCAACTGCTCGCCGATCCCCTCGACCCAGGCGTTGTTGCCTCCAATGAAGAACGGCACGTCGGCGCCCAGCGTCAAGCCCAGCGCATGCAGCCGGGCCCGCGACCAGTTCAGACCCCACAGCCGGTTCAGCGCCAGCAAGGTCGTGGCCGCGTCGGAGCTGCCACCGCCGAGGCCGGCCCCCCAGGGCACCTGTTTGGCGATGCTGATGTCGGCGCCACACCTCGTGCCGCTGGCTGTCTGCAAGGCCCGCGCGGCACGAAGACACAAATCGTCCTCAGGCAACGTGACCGACAGGTCATGGCGGCGGAGCTGGCCATCGTTGCGCCGCTCGAAATGCAGTGTGTCGGCCCAGTCGATCAGCACGAACAGCGACTGCAGCAAGTGATGTCCATCGGCGCGCCGACCGACCACATGCAGGAACGTATTGAGCTTGGCCGGGGCACTCACATCCCACAAGGCGTTCAGCGTCATGGCGGGTCCAGCTTCACCCGCACGGTGACTGCCGGCGCTGAAGCCCGGCTTGCCACGAGCCGCGCTTCATCAAAGCGAGACAGGTCCACCTGCCAACCGAGCTGGCTGAAGCCGGCCGGCTGAGGTGCCATCGCGCTGACGCTGACCGCGCCCGGCCACGGGCGTCCACGCAGCCAATCGAACAGGGCAGACACGGGCAGCGCTTCGCCCACCACGGCGCGCGTCATCTCTTCCAGGGTCGCATGACGGGTCTGACCCTGTGGCGTGTCGAGCACCACAGCCTCAGGACCCCAACGGGCTCGCGCCACGGTGCTGCCCAGCGGCGTGTTCATGTCCAGGCGCCCACGCTGTGGCGTTCCGCTCAGCTCGAACAAGGCTGACAGGCTGTGCGCCGGTTCGGCATCGGTGGCGGCGACCTGTACCGACATCCGGCCCACCAGCAGCTCACCCGAGGGCTGTTCATCCGGCGGCGTCAGGGTCGAACAGCCCGTCAGCGCCAATGCTGTACAGAACCCGACGGCCCGAAAGATCACAAATTGACTTTCAGCCGCGCCACGGTTTCGCGGAGCACGTCGTTGGCCTGATCGCGGCTCTTGCCTTCGCGCAGGATTCGGCGAGCTTCCTCGTGCTGGCCATTGACCCATAGCACCTCGCCCAGGTGAGCGGCAATTTCCGGGTCTGGCCGCGACTGGTAGGCGCGCCTGAGCTGCTTGATCGCCTCGTCGCGGTTGCCCATCCGGTATTCGACCCAGCCCAGGCTATCGGTGATGAACGGCTCGCCGGGGGCCAGTTCGAGCGCCCGCATGATCAAGGCCTTTGCTTCCACCAGACGCAACCCGCGGTCAGCCAAGGAGAATCCGAGGGCATTGTGAGCATGCTCATGATCAGGCCGCAATTCGATCACGCGCCGCAGCAGGCGCTCCATCTCGTCGATCCGGTTGAGTTTTTCCTCCATCATCGATTGCTCATACAGCAGATCGGGATCGTCCTTGAAGCGTTCGTTGGCACCCCGCAGAACGTCACTGGCCTGCGCCCATTGCCTCGCGTCGCGCAACAGTGCGACTTCAGCCAGCAACTTGGCCCGCGCGTCGTCGTCGCCGGCTTCCGGCGCGCGCCGAATCAATTCAACCGCTTCGGGCAGGCGGCCTTGCTTGCCCAGGAGCGACGCACGGCGCACCTGAACTTCCAGCGCGCGTGCCGGGGTGTCAACCTTGGCGAGCCAGTCCTCGGCGGCCTTGAAGTTGCCTTGCTGCTCTGCCGCTTGTGCCAGCATCAGCCAGGCCTGGGTCAGGCCACGATCGTCGGGTTGGACGGCCGTCTCGCTCCCAGCTTCACTCGGCGGCGGCGTGGTGGCAGCAGGCTTCGGTGGGCTGACGACCTGTGGCGTCGACTGAATGCGCTCGATGAAGGTCTTGAGGGCGACCGTGGCTTCCTTGGGCTGGCGCAGTTCCAGATGCAAGGCCCCCAGTGTCAGCCACGGCGGACTCTGCGCAGGATCGTCCCGAGTGACCCGGTCGACCTGCGCCAAAGCTTCCAGGTAGCGTTGCGACATGCCCAAGGCCCGCGCGTAGAACATGCGTACCGCACTGGCCTCAGGCCTGGCTTTCAGATAGCCCTGCACGATGGGCTCGGCGTCAACGCTCGTCGGCAACAGTTCCAAGGCGAGCAGCACCGGGCCATCGGCGCCGGCATTGCGCGCATGGGCTCGCTGCGCGAACTCCAATGCGCGCGCACTGTCACCCGCGGTCTGCCAGGACCGGCCAATCGCAATCAGTGAGGCGTCTGCGGTTGCTGGCGAATCGATGTACGGCCGCAAGGCGTCAGTCAGGATCTCCGGGACCAGGTTGCGATCCCCCGTTCGCTCGAAAAAACGTGGCAGGCTGGTGATCAGCGCCGGACGCTCGGCCTCCGGCGTCAAGCGGATCAGGGAGCGAAGTGGTTCGGCCGTATCCGACGAGCGATTCAATGCGACCAGCAATTCGATCAGGTAGCGATGTGCGTTACGTGAGGTCGGCAGCGCTTTGCGCCAGGATTGCACGGCGGTCAGCGCCTGACCTCCTGACCTGATTTGCAGCGCCATGTCGACCGCGCGCTTGTAAAGCTGTTCGTTCTTGGTCTTGTTGGCCGCGTCGAGCATCACCAGAAATGCGGTGCTGCCCTCACTGGCACTGAGTTGGATCTCGCCGATCAGCAACTGGTAGAACAATGCTGCATCGAGGTCCGAATTTTCGAACGCCGACTCGGAAGAGGCTGATTTTGCCGTCGACGCTGCGGCAACTGGGGCTTGCGACCACGCCTGCGGAGCCCAGGTGCAGCCCGCAACGGCAAGCGCACAGACCGCTTGGGCGGTGGGGAAACGAGCTGGCATCAGCGACTCCTGCAGTCAGGAAAAGATTCTAGAGCGGGGCGGTGCGAAGCCGCGCCCACTGAGCTACGACCTGGCCAACTGCCGATAATTCCGTTGATGCCTGAACTGCCGGAAGTCGAAGTCACCCGCCTGAGCTTTGCCGATCGGATCGGCGGCGCCACGGTTACCAGCGTGCGTATCGGCAAGCCCTTGCGCTGGCCGCTGGGCATTGAGCCCTTGCATCTGACAGGGCTGCGCGTCGGTGAGGTCACCCGGCGCGGCAAGTACCTGTGGCTGCCGCTGCGGTCGGGTGAGCTCTCGCCGCATGCCGTGCCCCTCGGTGATGGCGGCTTGCTGCTGCATCTGGGAATGTCGGGCTCGCTGGCCTTCATCCCCCAGCCGGCTGCGCCCGGATTGCATGACCACTTCGATCTGGCCACTGACCGCGGCACGCTGCGCCTGACCGACCCCCGACGCTTCGGCGCAGTGGTCTGGTCGCCCGCACTGAATACGGGCATGGCAGGCAGGCTTCTGGCCAGTCTGGGGCTGGAGCCGTTCGATGTCGCCTTCGATGGTGTGCACCTGCATGCTGCTTTGCAGCAACGCCGTGTAGCCATCAAGCTCGCGCTGCTGGGCGGTGACATCGTCGTCGGCGCCGGAAACATTTATGCGTGCGAGGCGCTGTTCACCGCGGGGATCGACCCGCGCACCCGCAGTGATCGGCTGAGCCGGCCCCGTTGCCAGCGCCTGGCTCAGGCGATACGGCAGACGCTGCAAGCCGCACTCGACCTCGGTGGTTCCACCTTGCGTGACTTTCGCGACGCGCACGGCATGGCCGGGCAATTCCAGCTGATCGCTCGCGTGTACGGCCGCACCGGCCAGGCATGCGCCGTGTGCGCGACGCCGGTGCGGCGCATCGTGCAGGCGCAACGCTCCACTTTCTTTTGCCCGACCTGCCAGAAACGTTGAGTTCGGGCTCAAAAAATCGCGAGTCGGCGGTCGCTTCTCGCGATGCAGAAGTGCGTGCTTGCCCTAGGATGAGAGGGCCCGAAGCTTGAAGGGGCCGCGGTATCGCCCGGCCCATGTAAAAGAGTCTGTTCCCGCAATGTCTTCCGCTTTTTCCGGCCGTTTCGATGAACTCAGCCAGTGGCGCGACGCAGTTTGCGTACGCCTTGACGAACTGGCGGCGTTCCTCGCTGAAAAGATGCCGTCCGACGCAGCAGAGCAGTCCCAGATCGCCTCGCTGCGCCAGCGGTTGTCCACCGACAAGCTGGTCGTTGCCTTCGTTGGTGAGTTCTCGCGCGGCAAATCCGAGCTGATCAACGCGATTTTCTTTGCCGACACCGGGCGCCGCGTACTGCCAGCCACACCCGGTCGCACGACGATGTGCCCGGTCGAACTGTCCAATGACCCACTGCAGCCAATCACGGTGTCGCTGTTGCCGATCGCCACCCGGTTGACCGGCACCCCGCTGGCCGAATTGCGACGGCATCCTCAGGCGTGGATCCATGTGCCGCTCGACGCGGCGCGCCCCGAGCACCTGGCGAGCGCGCTGCGCGAGGTCACGGGCACCCAGCGGGTATCGATTGCCGAGGCGCTCTCGCTTGGGCTGTGGGATGAATCGAATCTCGAAAACAACCCGAAGCCCGATGACAGCGGGCGCATCGACGTGCCGGCCTGGCGCCATGCACTGATCAATTACCCCCATCCCTTGCTGCGCCAGGGCCTGGTGGTGCTCGACACCCCGGGTCTGAATGCGCTCGGTGCCGAGCCGGAACTGACCTTGAGTCTTTTGCCGTCCGCGCATGCCACGGTGTTCATCGTGGGCGCCGACACCGGTGTGACGCAGTCCGATATGGCCATCTGGCGTGATCACCTGGGCAGCCGCCAGGGCGCTGCTTTCGTCGTACTCAACAAGATCGATGCGCTGCGTGATCCCCTGCTGACACCGCAGCAGGTGGCGGCGCACATTGAATCGCAACGCAGTGCCACCGCGAGAGCGCTCGGGGTGCCTGTGCAACGGGTGTTCGCGCTGTCGGCCAGGCAGGCTTTGGTCGCTCGCGTCGAGTCCGACGCGCAAGGCCTCGCCGCGAGCCACGTTGCCCAGTTCGAAGCCGCGCTGTCAGCCGAGTTGTTGCCGCAACGGCAACAGGTGCTGCGTCGGCTGATCGACGACACCGTCACCCAGTTGCAGCAGAGGGCGTCACGGCGGCTTGGCGATGCCCGTCGGCAAATTGCCGAGCAGATGCTCGAACTTCGCGGCCTGCGCGGCAAGAGCAGCGGCCGGCTGCGGACGATCAGCCAGCGAATCGAGCAGGAAGCCCTCGAATTCGAGCACTGCCACTCGCGGTTGGTCGCCCTGCGAGGCCTGCACGCGCGCCTGCTCGACACGGCACTTGAAGGGCTGTCGGAAGATCACCTCAAGGCCGAGGTCGATCGATTGCTGGCGGACATCAAGTCCAGTGTGCTCAAGCTTGGCGCGCGCAAGGCCTTTGTCGCGGCCTGCGTTCGGCTACGAGCGCGCCTCGCGAAAGCCAGCCAACATGCCCAGGAAATTCGCGACATGCTTGCAGGCACCTTCACCCACCTGAACGCCGAGTTTGGATTCGGCCTGGTGTTGATGCCCGGACCCGATCTGTCGCGGTTCATTGACGAGCTGAATTCCATCGAACGCAGCTACACCCAGTATCTCGGGCTCGGCCAGGCCTTGCGCCTGTCGCAGCCGCAGTTCATGGCGCAGTTTCGGCGCATGCTGCTCTCGCGCCTGGACCCTACCTGGGATGGCGCGCGCAGCGACATCGAGTCCTGGAACGCCGCGATGACCACGCATGTCGAAGTGCAGTTGCACGAGCGTCGGCGCAGTTTCCAGAAGCGGGCCGAAGCGCTGTCGCGCATTCGCGGTGCGTCCGATGAACTGGAGCTGCGCATCACCGACATCGAACAGCAGGACGCGCAGCTGCAAATCCGCATCGAGCGTCTGGCCGTTGTGGCACAGGCCGTGCTCGCCAGTGCCTCGGCCGCCGTGGCGACCCAATGCGACATCGATGTTGCCTTGCCCTTCGACGAATTCGTCTCGGTTCGCCAAGCGCGCGCCTGAATGACGCCGCTGGTGGCGTTTTCCGCGCAGCTCATCGAATGGCAGCGCACGCACGGCCGTCATGGCCTGCCGTGGCAGCACACCCGTGATCCGTACCGCGTCTGGCTGTCGGAAATCATGCTGCAGCAGACGCAGGTGACGACAGTGCTGGCCTATTACGAGCGATTCCTGCAACGCTTCCCTGATGTGGCCGCGCTGGCGGCGGCATCGCAGGACGAGGTACTCGCTCTGTGGAGCGGCATGGGCTACTACAGCCGCGCGCGCAATCTGCACCGCTGTGCGCAGGTGGTGGTGGCGCAGCATGGCGGGCAATTCCCAGCCTCCAGCGAGCAGTTGCAGACACTGCCCGGGATCGGCCGGTCGACGGCTGCGGCGGTAGCGGCGTTTTGCTTCGGCGAGCGAGTTGCCATCCTCGACGGTAATGTGAAGCGGGTGCTGACGCGGGTGCTCGGCTTTCAGGGTGATCTGGCCGAGGCCGCGCAAGAGCGTGCCTTGTGGGGCCACGCCACTGCGCTGTTGCCCGACCAGGGCATCGAGCCTTACACGCAGGGCCTGATGGATCTGGGTGCGATGCTATGCACTGCGCGCGCTCCGCAGTGCCCGCAATGCCCGGTGCGTGGGGTGTGCATCGCCGCTGCCACCGGTACCCAGGCGAGCTTTCCGGTGAAGACTCGCAAGCTCAAACGAAGCAAGCGGGAACACGTCTGGCTGTGGCTATGCTGGCGCGACCAGATGTGGCTGGTGCAGAGGCCCGATCACGGCGTGTGGGCCGGGTTGTGGAGCCTGCCGGAATTCGAAACGGCGACGATCTTTGAACAGTGCTGCGCCGCCTGGCCGGGCTATGCCGAAACGCTGACATCGTTCACCCATGTGCTGACCCACCTCGACTGGACCTTGCATCCGGTGCGCTGGAGGCTGCCGTCGGATATTGACGACGCGAAAGCCCGTGCCATCGTCGCCGCCTGGCCGACTGGTCACTGGTTCACCCATGACGAGGCTCTGGCTGCGGGCCTGCCCGCACCGTTGCGCAAGCTGCTGCTGAGTTGATGCGGCGGATCGGCGCTCAGTCGCGGGCGTCGAGCTCGCGATGGCGTACCAGCGTCACTGTATGACGGGCGAAGCGGCGCGCGAGCATCTCGACGAAGTACACCGAGCGGTGCTGTCCTCCAGTGCAGCCGATGGCCACAGTCAGGTAGCTGCGCTGGTCGTTGTTGAAGGCCGGCAGCCAGCGCGTCAGGAAAGCTTCGATCTGCGCCAGCATTTCAACCACGTCGGGTTGCGCTTCCAGGTAAGCGATCACAGCCGCATCGCGGCCGTCCTGAGGCCGCAACTCTCGCACGTAATGGGGGTTGGGCAGCACGCGGACATCGAACACATAGTCGGCGTCCAGCGGCACGCCATGTTTGAACGCGAACGATTCAAACACCAGCGTCAGCCGGTTGCCAGTACCGCTCATCAGGTCGCGTATCCAGATGCGCAGCTGCGCGGGGCGCAACTGGCTGGTATCGATCACCGTCGAGACCTCGCGCAGTTCGGACAAGAGTTCGCGCTCGAGTTCGATCGCATCGATCAGCGCCCGGTGCCCGTCGGGCGTCGACACCGGTTCGACGTCGAGATCGCCAGGGATCGTGTAATCGGTGTCCTCGTCGCTGCGGCGGCTTGGCGCCCGAGGCGCCTGCGACAAGGGGTGCGGGCGACGCGTCTCGGAGAAGCGGCGCACCAGCGCGTCGGTGCTGGCATCGAGGAAGACCGAGCGCACCCGCACGCCCTCGTCGTTCAGCTGCTTGATCAGCGGCAACAGGTGTGGCAGTGACCCAGCACTGCGCACATCGACGGCGATAGCCACCCTTTGGTCATGCAGCCGGTGCTCCAGTTGTAGAAAGCCCCGCAGCAACTCGGGCGGCAGGTTGTCGACGCAGAAGAAGCCAGCGTCCTCCAGCGCATGCATCGCGACCGACTTACCCGAACCTGAAATGCCAGTGACCAGCACGACCTCGCGGGCGGACGTGGCACCGGCGGGCGAGCCCGGACCCCCCCGTTCTGTGGGCGTCATGATGGCTTCTCCTTTCGTGTCGGCGACAGGCCAGTACCCGGCATCAGACCCGTCGCCAGCATTTCCTGCGCATGCGCGAGGCTGGCGCCCGACAGCCGCTCGCCTGCCAGCATGCGCGCGATTTCGATCACCCTGGACTCACCAGCGACCCCCTGGATCTCGCTGCGCACCACGCCGTCGACCATGGACTTGGCCACCACATGATGGTGGTCAGCACAGGCAGCGACCTGCGGCAGGTGGGTGACCGCCAGCACCTGGCGATCGGCCCCCAGCTGCTTCATCAAACGCCCGACGGTGTCGGCCACCGCGCCGCCGACCCCGGCATCGATCTCGTCGAAGATCAGAGTGCCGACGCCGGCGTCACCGCGGTGCGCCTGGCTGGTCGTCACTGCGATCGCCAGCGCTATGCGCGACAGCTCGCCGCCGGAGGCCACCTTGGCGAGCGGCCTCGGCGAACCACCGGCATGGCCGGCGACCAGAAATTCGGCCGACTCCATGCCGAAGGATTGCGGCGATTCCTGTGGCGTCAGCAGGATCTCGAATCGACCACCGACCATGCCGAGCTGCTGCATCGTCTGAGTGACGGCGTTGGCAAGTTTCGGTCCCGCAAGCTGGCGAGCGGCAGACACGGAGGCGGCTTCGGCTTCGTAGGCCGACCGAGCACGTGCGAGTCGTGAGCGCTGTGCGTCCAGGTCAGCTGCTGCGTCGAGTGCGCGCAGCTCGTCTTTCCATTGGGCCAGCAGCGCGGCCAGTTCGGCGGGCGGGCGGCGGTAGCGACGCGCCAAGCCTATCCAGGCCGACAGCCGTTCGTCGAGATCGCCAAGCCGCCTGGGATCGGTGTCGGTGTCGTTCAGGAACCCCGAGAGCGTATGGGCAGCGTCCTGCAACTGGGCTTGTGCCCCTTCCAGCACCTCGACCACTGCGGCGAGTTCGTGATCGATCTTCGCCGCATCGCGAAGGTGGTCGATCGCGCGGCCGGTCAGCGTGTTGGCGCTGTCGTCGATCTCGCTGATCGCCTCCATCGCCTCCCGTGCAGCATTGAGGAGGGTCTGCACATTCGCCAGTCGGGTGTGCTCGGTATTCAGCGCGGCCCATTCATCGGCGCCGGGCGACAGCTTTTCGACCTCGCCGATCTGCCATGCCAGCCGCTCGCGCTCACGCTCGATGTCGGCCTGCTGCGTCTGCGCGCGCGCCAGCGCATCGCTGGCGGCGCGCCATTCGGCCCAGGCTCTGCCAATCGCCTGTGTGTCGGTTCCCGCAAAAGCATCAAGCATCACTCGCACGGCAGCAAGCCGGGTCAGGCTTTGCCAGGCGTGCTGTCCATGGATGTCGACCAGGTGATCGGCGATCTCGCGCAGCTGCGCAATCGTTGCTGTGCTGCCATTGACCCAGGCCCGGCTCTTTCCTTGGAGGTCGATCGTGCGGCGCAACAGAAGGCTGTCCGTAGCGTCGAAACCGGCCTCGGCCAACCAGCCACCCAAGCCGGGCGGTGTGTCGAATTCAGCGCTGATCTCGCAGCGCTGCGCGCCTTCGCGCACCATGCCGACATCGCCTCGACCGCCGAGTGCAAGTTGGAGTGCGTCAATCAGTATCGATTTACCCGCGCCGGTTTCACCGGTCAGCACCGAGAAGCCGGCGGCCAGTTCCACGTCGAGCGCGGTGACGATGACGAAGTCGCGCAGGACCAGACGCCGCCACATGTCAGCGTTGCCCGGTAATCTTGAGCTTGAGGCGCTGACCTGTCCCCCCAGGGGTCAGCGAATGCAATGTCCGTGGGGACCACATCACGAAGCCCCTGAATTCCAGTGCAGCTTACGGCGCAGCGTGGCGTAGTAGCTCCAACCCGGCGGGTGCAGGAAGCGCGCCTGAAACGCCGCGCGGCGCACCGTGATGCGGTCACCGTGCAGCAAGCTGGCCAGGCTCTGCATGTCGAAATTGACGCTGGCATCGCGGCCGGCGACGATCTTCACGCTGATCTCACCCGAGTCGGGTAGAACGATCGGCCGATTCGACAGGTCGTGCGGCGCGATCGGCACGAGCACCAGCCCCGGGATGCTGTGGTGCAGGATCGGCCCGCCGGCCGACAGCGCATAGGCGGTGGAGCCCGTGGGCGACGCAATGATCAGGCCATCGGCCCGCAGGTTGGCGACGAACTCGCCGCCGATGTCGATCTTCAGCTCGACCATGCTCGAGGTCGCTCCGCGGCTGACAACCACATCGTTCAGCGCGAAGGCTTCAAAGATGACCTCTCCATCACGGCACACACCGCCCTCGAGCATCGTGCGATGCTCTTCCTCGTAGCTGCCTGCTATCAGTGGCGCCAGCGCGGTGGCGAATTCACCGATCGGTACGTCGGTGATGAAGCCGAGACGGCCCTGGTTGATGCCAACCAGAGGGATATTGAAGCGGGCCATCTGACGGGCCATGCCCAGCATCGTGCCATCGCCGCCGACCACCACCGTAATGTCACAGCACTGACCCAGCTCCGCCGGAGTCAGTGCGCCGTAGTCGGAGAGGCCGGTGTTTAGCGCGGTCTCGCGTTCCATCGACACTTCGAGCCCCTGCCCGATCAGAAAGCGGGCCACAGCGTCGAGCACGTTGCGACTGCCCAGCGCGTTGTACTTTCCGACCAGTGCGGCATGACGGAACCGACTTTTCATACGGAATTACACCACAGCACTTTTCGCGCAAAGGCGCCAAAACCCCCCTCGCCCTACAATGAAAAGTGCATGGACGATCGCGCACGAACCCTTCTGAAGACCTTGGTCGAGCGTTATATCGCTGATGGTCAACCGGTCGGCTCGCGCACCCTGTCGAAGGCCTCCGGGCTGGAGCTATCGCCTGCCACCATCCGCAATGTGATGGCTGATTTGGAAGAGCTCGGTCTGATTGCCAGTCCGCACACCAGTGCCGGGAGGATACCCACCGCGCGCGGCTACCGCGTGTTCGTCGACACGATGATGACAGCGCAGCCCCTGCACCTGCAGAAGGCCCCGACTTTCGAGACGCAGCTACAGGCCGACCAGCCACAGCGGGTGATCGCCAACGCGGCGCAGATGCTGTCGAGTCTGTCGAATTTCGTTGGGGTCATCACCGCTCCGCGCAAGACGAGCGTTTTCCACCACATCGAGTTCATGCGCCTGAGCGAACGCCGTGTTCTGGTGATTCTGGTCGCGCCCGATGGCGATGTGCAGAACCGCGTCATCTTCACCACCAAAGACTACACCCAGGCGCAGCTGGTCGAAGCCAGCAACTTCCTTACCGCCCACTATGCCGGCCGCACCCTCGAAGAGGTGCGCGAGCGGTTGAAGACCGAGGTCGATGCGCTGCGCGGCGAAATCTCCACGCTGATGCAGGCCGCAGTGCAGGCGGGAAGCGAAGCGGTGGCGGACAGCCAGGAGCAGGTCGTCATCTCGGGCGAACGCAACCTGCTGACCGTGCAGGACTTCTCCAGCGACATGGGCTCGCTGCGCAAGCTGTTCGACCTGTTTGAGCAGAAGACGCAACTCATGCGCCTGCTTGACGTCAGCAGTCGCGCCGAGGGCGTGCGCATCTACATTGGTGGCGAAAACCATGTCGTGCCGTTCGAAGAGCTGTCGGTGGTGTCCGCACCGTACGAAGTCGACGGCATCGTGGTTGGCACGCTCGGCGTCATCGGCCCGACCCGCATGGCTTACGACCGCATGATCCAGATCGTCGACATCACCTCGCGGCTGGTTGGCAACGCGCTGAGCACCAAGTAGGTGGTTGCTACGCCCCCCCTTGCCTACAATGCGCCTCTCGGGCCGTTAGCTCAGTTGGTCAGAGCAGAGGACTCATAATCCTTTGGTCGTTGGTTCAAGTCCAACACGGCCTACCAACGAGGATAGACGCAACGATTCGTTGCGGCGCTTTGCGGTGGTCCCACCGCAATTATTTCGATGTGCGATGGTTGGCCGACCCACCCTGCGCGTGAAACGGCGGGAAAACGCTGTATCGATTCGAGACATCGAGGACGCCAGGGCTCCTTCATCAGCGTCCGGTGTTGCGACGCTCACGTCACTTGCGGCGCGTCGGGAAATCCATCAGCTTGGCAAATTTTTTTTCAATAAAATCAAAAGGTTGTGTTGGGTTATCTGACGAAGGTAATCGATACCGTACCGCTTGCGCGAAAGTATCATCGATCACTCGATCGTCCCAGCCTTGCCGAACTCAGATGTGTTTCGCGCGTGCCCCTTGATCGCATCATGTAAGAGACTTCTTGATGGCACAAATTCCAGTTACTGTCCTCACCGGCTTTCTAGGCGCCGGCAAGACCACATTGCTTAATCGTCTGCTTCGCGAAGCCAATGGCAAGCGTTATGCAGTCGTCGTCAATGAATACGGCGAGATCGGCATTGACGGCGACTTGGTGGTCGGTGCCGAGGAGGAGGTCTATGAGTTGAATAACGGCTGCGTTTGCTGCAAGTTGCGCGGCGACCTCGTGCGCGTTGTCAGCAACCTCGTGCGCCGCCCCGGCGGCTTCGATGGCATCCTGATCGAAACGACAGGTTTGGCAGACCCGGCGCCAGTGGCGCAGACCTTCCAGCTAGATGATCTGTTGCGTCAGCACACGCGGCTCGACAGCGTGATCTGTGTGGCCGATGCTCGTTACCTTCCGACGCAATTGAGCTCGATGCCGGAGGCTGGCACGCAATTGGCGCAGGCCGATATGGTCTTGCTCAACAAGGCAGATCTGGCGGATGAGGCTATGCTGGTCTCCGCCGAGCAGGCCGTGCTGGAGGTCAATCCAACTGCCGAACTGCGACGCGTGGTGCGCGGGGAGTTGCCGCTTTCGCAGTTGCTCGACCGAGGGGCTTTCGATATCTCGCGGTTGCGTCTTCCCACCCTTGGGTTGGGCAAGCCAGCCAGCGGCCTGTCGCCGCATGGCTACCAGCCTTTGTACGCCGGTCGCCATAGCGTGGGCGTAGGTAGCGTATCGCTCAGCTTCGACAGACCGTTCGAGAGCACCCGCTTTTTGCCTTGGCTACAACGATTGGTGACCGAGCACGGTGCCGATCTCCTGCGCGCTAAAGGAATCCTCGCGTTCAGCGGTCAGTCGCGCCGGTTCGTGTTTCAGGCGGTGCACATGACGGTGGATAGCGGGCTGGGCCGTCCCTGGGTCGCCGGCGAAGGCGCTGAATCGAAGCTGGTTTTCATCGGGAGGCATCTGGACGAGTCGACACTGCGAGAAGAACTTACCCATTGTTTGGAAGATGTCTGTGAGGTGTAGTCATGAATTCAGTAACTGATGCAGCTGGCGCGCCGCCAGCCACTGTCGCTCCCCCGCTGTTGGCGGTGATGGGTGTTTCTTGGTCGGTGGACGCCCCCGCTGTTGCGGTCGGCTGGGATATCGACGGCAACTCCGCTGCCTTTGCCCTGGGCAATGGACATGTGCTTGTTGCCGACACCAAGTGGCCGCAAGGGCCACGCGTCCAGCCGCGCCCCGGTGGTGGCGTCACGGTTGTGCCAGCCAATGAGCCGGCGGCTAACCCTGTCCGCGCCGAATGTCATCAAGGTACCGCACTGGCATTGGCAGCGCACCCGCAAGGCGGCTTTGTCAGCGGCGGAGATGATGGCCGCGTCGTATACCTGCCGCGCGCTGGAGCTCCGACGGTGTTGGAGCACACCACCGAAGAATGGATCACGGCATTGGCTGGCCACGCCGAAGGCGGTCTTGCGGGTGGCGTGGCGTATGCCCATGGCCGTACCGTACATCGTCGTTCATCGGGCGCCAGCGTCACCATAGAGCTGCCTGCGCCAGCCACTTCGCTGGCGTTCAGCCCCGATGGGCTCGTTCTGGCGGTCGCCCACAGCGGTGGTGTGACGCTGTGGCCTTGCATTGGCGCGACTCGGCTGCTGGCCTGGCCTGGCTACCACCGCGCGCTGTGCTGGAGTCCAGACGGCAACTACCTTGTCTCTGCGATGCAGGAGAACGCTCTCCATGGCTGGCGGGTGTCTGACGGCATGGACATGGAGATGAGTGGTTATGGCGGGCAACCGTTGTCCCTTTCTTTTGCCCACGACGGTCGCTATCTGGTCACCAGCGGTGCCAACCGGCCTGTGTGCTGGAGCTTCGACCCACCGGGTAATTCGCAGCAGCCGACTCAATGTGGTATAGCCAGCAAGACGCCCGTCACGGCTGTCGCTTGTCACCCGCACCAGACGCTGATTGCTGTTGGCTACTTCAACGGCGCCGTTCTTTTGTGCCGTCCGGGCAGTGATGACACCTTGTTTGTCAAGGGCTCAGGGGAAGGGGCAGTGAATGCGCTGGCCTGGTCTTCTGACGGACAGCGCTTGGTTTTTGGCAATCAAGGTGGCCTCTGCGGCTGGGTGAACCTGCCTGACGCCCTGTTCCGAACCAGCGGCAATTCATCACAAACCACTTCAGAGGAGACTGCGAAATGAGCGAGAACACACTCACAAACGACACACCGAGCCCCGAAGAGACGGCCAGCAAGGATGCGTTTTTTGCGCAACTGGCCAGCGTCTCCGACGCGATGATTGCTGCCCATGGTCGGGACTTCGCGATGGGCGCGCACTTGCTCGCTGCGCGCTACATTGCCGAATCTGACTCTCGGACCAAGGCGGCTGTTGATGCGATCACCGCACCTGCGAAGCCGGTACTTGAGTGAAAACCCGGTCGTCCGAGCCCCCCAGCCTCGGACGCGCTGGTTGCGACCGCCGCCCCAAAACGAGGCGCTACCAAAAGTGGGTGCCTCAGCGCCGATTGCGGCCTCCCCCGAAATCGCACTAAGGGTTAGGGATATGGAGCGGTGGCACGCGAATGGCTATAGTAGGGGTAGGGCGGAAGCCTGAATTGCCGGGTGTAAGGCGGTCGTTTGCCAGACCCTGGACATTACGGAGTCACTTTGCAGTTTGACTTTCATTCACGTAGGCATTCA
>CANJJE010000010.1 GCA_947474755.1 Burkholderiales bacterium
CCATCGGCATCTTCTCGGCCTTCATCCTGTATGACCTGAAGCGGGTCAGGGATGGTGAGGAAACCAACTACATCACCGCCACCCTGGGCGTCTACCTCAGCGTTTACAACGTGTTCCAGTCGTTGCTGGCCATCTTCGGGATGACGGGTAGCAGCAGCGACTGAGTCACTGCTGTCGCCATCCTGGAAAACGGGGCCCTCGGGCCCCGTTTTTTGTTTCAGTCGCTGCGGTCGAAGACCGCCAGGCTTTGGCTGCGGCCCACGCTGCTACGCCACATGACACTACGCCGAAGCCTGTCGGTCGAAGACCGCCAGGCTTTGGCTGCGGTCCATGCCGCTAAGCCACGTGAGCCTGCGCCGAAGCCTGTCGGTCGAAGACCGCCAGGCTTTCCACATGCGCGGTGTGCGGGAACATGTTCACGGCGCTGGCGGCTGAGAGCACGTAGCCGGCCTGGTGAACCAACAGGCCCGCGTCGCGCGCCAGGGTCGCTGGGTTGCAGCTGACATAGACGATGCGCTTTGGGAGAACAAAACCCGGTGCAGCGCTGGCGTCTGAGGCCACGTCGGCCAAGGCCTTGACCAGAGCGAAAGCACCTTCGCGCGGTGGGTCGACGAGCCATTTGTCGGCATACCCCAGATCGGCTAGCGCACGGGCATCGATCTCGAACAGATTGCTCGCCTTGAATCGGACCTTCGCATCCAGGCCGTTGAAAACTGCATTCTCTCGGGAGCGCTCGACCAGCGACTCGCTCCCCTCGATCCCGAGCACCTCTCGAGCCCGCGTCGCGATAGGCAAAGTGAAGTTGCCCAGGCCGCAAAACCAGTCGATAACGCGCTCCTCAGCTTGCGCATCGAGCAAGCGCAGCGCCCGCGCCACCAGCGCGCGGTTGATCTGGTGGTTGACCTGCGTGAAGTCGGTTGGCTTGAATCGCATCGTGATGCCGAACTCGGGCAAGCGGTACGACAGGTCGGACACGGCCGGATCGAGCGGGTGTGCCGTCGCCGGACCCTGAGGTTGCAACCACCACTGCACTTGATGCAGCACCGCGAAATCACGCAGCCGCTGCAGGTCGCCAGCCGTCATGGCTTGCAGATGTCGCAGAACCAGCGCGGTGCTGTCGTCACCGACCGCTACCTCGATCTGCGGCAACCGATCGCGCTGGTCCATGCTGTTGATCAGAGTAGCCAAGGGCGCCAGCAGATCGCTGAGATGCCGGGGCAGCACCTCGCAGCTGTCCATGTCGGCCACATAGCTCGATTTGCGCTCGTGAAAGCCGACCAGCACCTTGCCTTTCTTCACGACATGGCGCACCGAAAGACGGGCGCGATAGCGGTAGCCCCAGGCCGGTCCCTCGATGGGTCGCAGCAACTGTTCGGCCTTGACTTTGGCAAGGTGCCACAGCCCGTCTTCCAGCGCGCGCTGCTTGGTCGCGAGTTGCGAGCTGGCCTGGAGATGCTGCATCTTGCAACCACCACAGATGCCGAAATGACGGCAGTGCGGAACAACGCGCTGCGGACTTTCACGTCGCAGCGCCACGAGGGTCGCTTGCTCCCAGTTGTTCTTGCGTCGAAACACGCTCACCTGCACCTGTTCGCCGGGCAAGGCGCCCTCGACGAACACCACCTTGCCTTCGGCGTTATGGGCCACACCCTGACCGTCGAGGTCGAGCGACTCGATGCTCAACCATTCGGAGCTGTCCGTGGCCACGATCAGCGCGGAGGCAGCAGCTTGGCCGGATCGATGGGCTTGCCGAGCTTGCGGATCTCGAAGTGCAGTTGCACCCGTTCGGCATCGGTCGAGCCCATCTCGGCGATCTTCTGACCGCGGCGCACGGCCTGGTCTTCCTTGACCAGCAAGGTCTGGTTGTGGGCGTAGGCGGTCAGGTAAGTAGCGTTGTGCTTGACGATCACCAGGTTGCCGTAGCTGCGCAGGCCCGATCCTGCATAAACCACGCGCCCATCAGCGGCCGCCAGCACCGGGTCGCCTGCCTTTCCGGCGATCGCGAGGCCCTTGCTCTTGACTTCGTCGAAGGCGGTGGTCACCGGGCCGCTGGCTGGCCACATCCAAGCCAGAGCATCGTCGCCCTGCAGAGGAGCCGACGCGGTAGCGGCAGCGGACGTGGACCCGGCGGGAGTTGGTGCGGCGTTCACCGCGCCATTGGCCGACGCCGCAGTTGTGGCCCCTGGGACAGCTGCCGCAGGCGCTGATGCTGGGCGCGTTTCCAGCGGTCTGGGATCGACCTTGACTGCGCTCACCGATCGCGCGCCCGCAGGTGCGAGATCGGCGCCCGGGGGTGCCACGCGCAGTACCTGACCCACCTCGATCAGGTTCGGGTTGTCGAGCGCGTTCCAACGCGCGAGGTCTTTCCAGTTCTGGCCGTTGTCGAGCGCAATCCGCACCAGTGTGTCGGCGGGCTTGACGGTGTAGTAGCCGGGCTTGTCCGCTGCAGTTTGCGCGCCACCGCCGTCTCCAGTCGCACTGCCAGTCGGGGTGACCACAGCGGTCTTGGGGGGTGCGATGCGCACCTCTACGGGGGCGCGGTTTCGCGTCGCGGCACAGCCCGTCAACAACCCGACCACCACGATGACCACCAGAGCCCAAACCCTCGGTCGCCCCGCTTCGTTCTTCATGCTCATCGGCAGCGACACCTCGTTCAAATCGAGCCTGATTTTAGGGGAACGAACTGCACCGCTTCATGCTCGGTTCGCTGGTACCCGGCGTCGGTTCGATCGACGACGATCAGCATCTGTATCTTGGCCTTGCCCACCACGGGCGAGATCAATCGCCCACCGAGCGCCAACTGATCCAGCCAGCATTCCGGGACCTCGGCGCCGCATGCGGCGGCGATGATGCTGTCATAGGGCGCATTGGGTGCGTGCCCGAGCATCCCGTCGCCATAAACCAGCCGAAGTTGGTGCAGACCCAAAGCAGCCAGATTCACGCTCGCCTTGTCGTACAGCCCGCGGATGCGCTCGATCGACACCACCTGACGGCCCAGGCTGCACAGCACTGCTGCCTGATAGCCGCAGCCGGTACCGATTTCAAGCACTCGCCCCAGATGACCGGTGCGCCGGGCGTTGACGCCTTCCATCAGCACATCAAGCATGCGCGCGACGACGGATGGCTTCGAAATAGTCTGCCCGTGACCGATTGGCAGACTGGTGTCTTCGTAAGCCTGGGTCACCAGCGCCGCATCGACGAAGCGGTGCCGGGGCACGCTGGCCAGCGCCTGCAGCACGCGTGTGTCATGCGGGTTAGCGGCACGCAAGCGCTCGACCATGCGTCGGCGAACGTCTTCCGAATCGAGTCCGAGACCGGCCGGCACACGACTGGTCAAGTCGCTGGACACCAGCTTCTTCGGTGCGCGCACCATGCTTTCCAACCGCAAAGGGAACTTGGCAGAACGGGCAGCGCCTGAGAGCTTGCCCTCAGAGTGGTCGTCGCTCACGGTGCGGTGGGCGAGGCCAGCCACGACTGCCAGTCGGGCACCGCCACGTGGTCTGTCAAGTCAACCTGCAAGGGCGTGATCGAGACCCGGCCGTGTGCCGTCGCATGGAAATCGGTGCCTTCACCCGCCTCGCGCGCATCGCCGGCCGCGCCGATCCAGTACATCACCTCGCCGCGCGGGTTCAGTTGGCGGATGACGGGCTCGCTGGAGTGACGCCGTCCAAGGCGGGTGACATCTATCGGCAGATCGGCCACATCGGCGCGGTTCGGAATATTCACATTGAGCAGGAACGGCCGACGCAACGGCGGGTTGCCGAGCACTTGTTCGATCACCCGGCGAGCCACCCTAGCGGCCGCATCGAGATGCGTCCAGCCCCTGTCGACCTGAGAAAACGCAATCGCCGGAATGCCGAACAGGAAGCCCTCCATCGCAGCCGCGACGGTGCCCGAGTAAAGCGTGTCGTCACCCATGTTCGCACCCTGGTTGATGCCTGACAGCACCAGATCAGGTCGCTGATCGAACAGGCCGGTCAGCGCCACGTGAACGCAGTCGGACGGCGTGCCGTTGAGGTAGTGGAAGCCGTTGACCGCGGTGTAGGCCGACAGCGGTCGGTTCAGAGTCAGCGAGTTGGAGGTTCCGCTCGCGTTCTGCTCCGGGGCAATCACATCGATCTCGCCCAGCCCCTCGCAGGCCTTCACCAGCGCAGCGAGCCCCGGCGCCAGATACCCATCATCGTTTGCAATCAGTAAGCGCATCGGTCCGATTGTAGAAGTGGGTTCGGCAGCGCCGCGCCGCAATAACCTGATCGGGACAGGAGCAGGCCCTCTCGGCGAAAACGGCCTGCTAGGATTCTTTCAACCCTGCGGATCAGGCGACCAGCATGCCCGTCAAAGTATTGATCGTCGAAAACAACCCGGTGGCACGCAGCTTCCTGGCCAGGGTGGTGCGCGAGAGCTTCAGCGATCAGTTGATGATCAGTGAAGCCAGCGATCTGGAAACCGCACGGCGACGCATCAGCGAATCACAAGAACGCAGCGCAGGCATCGAAGCCGATGGCAGCGGCCAGCCCCATCTGTTCAAGCTGATGATGGTTGATCTGGAACTGCCCGATGGCAACGGCATGGAACTGCTTGTCGAGTTGTCCAGCTACCCGGCAACGAAGATCGTGACCACCCTTTACTCCGACGACGAACACCTGTTTCCCGCCTTGCAGTGCGGCGCAGACGGGTACCTGCTGAAGGAAGACCGCTTCGAGGTTCTGGTCGAAGAACTGCAGAAGATCGTGCGAGGGCAGCCGCCACTGTCGCCCGCGATCGCCAGGCGTTTGCTGACCCACTTCCGGCCTGGTGGCGTGGCGGGCATCCCGACCACCCTGAGCGCGCCATCAGCCTTCCAGAGCAACGGTTCGTTGACATCGGAGCGTCAGCAACCAGCAGAACAGGATGGTCTGACACCGCGCGAGAGCGAGGTGCTGACCTACCTGAGCAAGGGCTTCACCATCAAGGAAATCGCCAACCTGATGGGCATCAAGTGGTTCACGGTAAACGACCACATCAAGTTGATCTACAAGAAGCTCAACGTCTCCAGCCGCGCTGAAGCCGTGGTGCTGGCGAACCAGCAGGGATTGGTCTAGGGCTTCGCAGCCACTGGCGGCGGGCCCACGGGTTGCTGTCGTGTACAGCCTGGGCCAACGCTGGACCGAGATCGGCGCAGAGCGCCGCCATCCATGGCTGCCTGCTCGTCACGCGTATTGCGGCCATTGGACGGCGAAGTGTCAGAGCGGGAAGGCGTGATGCAAGGCATCTGCTGCAGCATCGAGCACTGTTCTGTCTCGAGGTGCCAGTACACGCTACCCAAACGAACAACGGCCCCGCAGGGCCGTTGACATCACAAGACGTTGGGGTGGCTGATGGGGCTCGAACCCACGACAACAGGAATCACAATCCTGGACTCTACCAACTGAGCTACAGCCACCACTCATCGAAATTATAGGCGATGCGTTGTGCCGCCAGGCGCGGTACATCGCCGCCGAACGCCAGATTCAACGGCCATCGACAGGTTCTGTGGATGTTGTTTTCGCGGTCGTCTTCGCATCAACCTGAACCTTCAGGCGAACCTTCAGCGCGCCAAGGTAAGACTGGGTCTCGGCATCGCTCCAGGCCTGCGCATACTGATCTCTGGCTTGCGCCACATCGGACACGACAGGATCGCGGCCGATGACCTTCTGAACCTTCGCCACGACGTAGCCTTCGGGACCGAGGTCGACACCGACAAACGCCGGCAACGTTTTCGGATCGACGCCCAGCACTGCCAGCGTGGTGGACTTGCCCAGGTCCTGGATCTGCAGACGCGAGATCCGCAGCGGCTCGATTCCCATGTCGGTCTGCGGCGACTGCTGCAGCGCGGCCAGTCGCGCCTTGCCTTCGGCTTGCGCGAGAGCGGCTGCCTGCACGCCGACGACACGGGCACGCACCTGTTCCCTCACATCGGCCAGCGGCAAGGCATGAGCGGCCTCGTAGTGAACGATGCGACCGGAGGCCAGCTGGTTCGCTGCTGTTTCCACCGCATCGGTGTTGCGCTTGTTGTTCAAGGCGTCGTTGGCGAACAGCGCATCGAGAAACTTCGGCGACGCCAGCGGACCGGTCGCACCGGGCGCAGGCCGGCGAGTCACACCTTGCGCGGTCTTCAACACCAGCTTGTACTTGTCGATCACAGGCTTCAGGCTGTCGGACTGCTCATAGACAAGGTTGGTGAAATCGGCCGCCGCTTCAGAAAACTTCTGTTGCGCGAGTTGTCGGCGTACCTCGACCTCGATCTCGGGCCGAACGCTTTCAAAGCTGCGCTTCTCGCCACCGCGCTTGTCGGTCACGCGGATGATGTGATAGCCGAAATCGGTTTCGACCACCCCGCTGGTTTCGCCGACCTTCAATCCGTAGGCCACGTCCTCGAAGGGCTTGACCATCGCGCCGCGACCGAAGAAGTCGAGGTCGCCACCATTGACTGCCGATCCAGGGTCCTGCGAGTTTTTCCTGGCCAGCTCGGCGAAGTTCTCCGCTTGCTTCGAGATCTCCAGCAGCAAAGCCTCGGCCTTGGCTTTCGCCTTGGCGCGTTCGGCAGCGGGCAGCGCCTTGTCGGCGGCGATCAGGATGTGACTGGCACGCCGCTCTTCCGGCGTAGCGTAGCGCGCGGCGTTCTCGGTGTAGTAGCGAGACAGGTCTTCCTCGTTGAGGATGACCTGCTGACCCATCGCGTCGAGATCGAGCACCACGTATTCCACGCTCGCCTGCTCTGGCGCCTGAAACTGCGCGGAGTGGGCCGGGTCCTTGTAGTAGGCCTCCAGATCCGCGTCGCCCGGCTGGACACGGGCCGTATAGCTGGCTGCGTCAAAGCGCTGCAAAACGACCTCGCGCTGCTGGAAATAGGCATCCAGCGCCCGGTCAGCAGCGCCAACGGAAAGAAAGCCGGTACCCGACACGCCGAGCAGCACCTGATTCACCGACAGGTCCTGGCGCAACCGCCGTGCAAACATGTCGCTCGACATGCCCTGCGCTGCGAGCAGTTCCTTGTTGACACTGCCGTCCGGGTTGCGTAGCGACGCGAACTGCGGGTCGGTGGCGAACAGTCGCTGCAGGCGGTCATCGGTGGTGCCCAGGTGAAGCTGGTCGGCGGTGACCAGCATCACGCGCTGGCGTATCAGTACCTCCAGCGTCTGCTGCCTGGCCTCTGGACTGTCGAACAGCTTGGGGTCGACATTCGGATTTTGCCGCTGCACCCGCGCGACCTGTTCGCGGTGGGCCTCGTCCCACTCGGCCTGTGTGATGGATTGACCGGCCACCTTGGCCACGGGATGCTTCGCGCCCTCGCCCAGACCGGTATAGCCCTCCAACCCGAGGAACACGAATGACGGCACGATCAGCACCACCAGCGTAAACAGAAGCAAGCGCGTGTGCTTGCGGAAGAAATCGAACATCGATGAACCCCGGATGAACGTACGCGCGGGCCGCAGTACGTCAGGAAATCAGGCGCCGGAAAACCGGGTTTGCCGAACGCGAAAAAGGCGAACCAGGGTTCGCCTTTGATTTATGCACGATCACGATTTTAAGGTCAGCCTTTGCTCGGGAATCGAGGCTGCTGATTCACTGCGTCTGGTGGGTGCTGAGGGGCTCGAACCCCCGACCTACGCCTTGTAAGGGCGCCGCTCTACCAGCTGAGCTAAGCACCCGCAGTGCCTGGAGATCGCCTACCTCAACGCATCCTTCAGTGCTTTGCCTGGACGGAACTTCGGAACCTTGGCAGCCTTGATCTTGATGGCCGCGCCGGTGCGCGGGTTACGGCCGCTGCGCGCGGCGCGCTTTGTCACGCTGAACGTGCCGAAGCCGACGAGCGTCACGCTGTTATTTTTCTTGAGCGTTGACTTCACGCCGCCGATGAGCGCCTCAAGGGCACGGCCTGCGGCTGCTTTGGAAATGTCCGCTTGTTTGGCGATGTGTTCGATCAGTTCTGACTTGTTCACAAAGTTTCCCCCTCGAATTGGATGCGTGTGGTTGGATTCTGCAGTGACCGTGCGCCTCGCAAGCCACGACCGTCGAAACATTACAGCCCTGCCGTTGTTGGGTGTCAAGCGCGAGGCAGCATTCTATCGAGACACCAGCGCTAGCGGGCCTTGGCGCGGATCTCGGGCAGCGCTTTCTGCAGGTAGTACACCATGGACCAGACGGTCAGCACCGCAGAAATGCCGATCAGCACTGTGCCCCAGGCGTGGGTATCAATGACGTTGAACAGCCTGCCATCGAAAAGCAGGAAGGGAATGGCGATCATCTGCACCACCGTCTTCACCTTGCCCAGCATGTGGACCGCGACACTGCGCGAGGCACCGATCTGCGCCATCCATTCACGCAGCGCAGAGATCGCAATCTCTCGCCCGATGATGACCAGCGCCACCAGCGCATGCAGCCTGTGAAGGTGCACCAGCACCAGCAGTGCGGCGCAGACCAGAAACTTGTCGGCCACCGGGTCGAGGAAGGCCCCGAACGAAGAAGTCTGTTTCAGCCTGCGTGCCAGGTATCCATCAGCCCAGTCCGTCAGCGCGACGACGATGAACAGCGCGGTGGCAATGGTGTTTTGCGTGTCGGCTTGCAGCTCGAGATAGAACACACCAACCACCAATGGAATCGAGACGATACGGGCCCAGGTAAGGAGCGTCGGGAAATTGAAAAACATGCGCACGATTGTGCCGTGTTACCCAATGCCGACGTTCACTGGATGTCAAGTGTGCGCGGCTTGAAACGACGCTCGTCGTTGAATAGAAATGTTTCCGTGATCCGCCACGGTCGTGGCAGGCCGGAGACGTTGCCGAAAGGCGCGGCGCGCTGAACGGCCTCGATGGCGATCTGAGTGGTGTCCTTTGCCTGGCGCGGCGGGCGCAGCACATCGATGCGGTGGATCGATCCATCGGCGTTCAGGTAGATCGCCAGCACCGGAATGGCCAACAGCACATCCGGCACACGATCGGTGTAGGTCAGGTGCGGGTTGGCCGCGACGATACGGCTTGCCGCCTGCCGGCGCAGCTCGTTGACGCTGTACACGGGTCCCGGCGCTGACAAGTGCACCGGGCCTTTCGCCGCAGCAGCAGTCGGCGCTGCCACGGCACGAGCGACATCAGGCGACCGCAGCGCCGAAGACATCGTGACACGGACTGGGGGCGTGTTCGGCCGGGATGCGCAGCCAGCGAGCAACGCTGACACGAGTAACGGCAAGAACGGCACGCCTGCCCACCACCGGGCGCGCCGATGCGTCATGGAAGGCAGATCAATGCAGCGCACGGTAGATGGCCTCGGCAAGATCCTTCGAGATGCCTTCCACACTCAGCAGATCGTCGACACTGGCGCTGGCCACGCCTCGCACGCCGCCGAAACGCTGCAGCAACCTCGCGCGCTTCTTCGGCCCGACCCCATCGATGTCTTCGAGCTTGCTGCCACCAGTGCGCACACTGGCACGCCTGGCGCGCATGCCGGTGATGGCGAAGCGATGCGCTTCATCGCGGATCTGCGCGACAAGCATCAGTGCTGCCGAATCCCTGGCGAGCGTGACCTTGCCACGCCCGTCTGCAAAGACCAGTTCTTCCAGCCCGACCTTGCGCCCCTCACCTTTCTCGACACCGACGATCAGCCCGAGGTCGAGACCCAGTTCCTCGAAAACCTCGCGCGCCATGCTGACCTGGCCGCGTCCGCCATCGACCAGAACCAGATCGGGCATTCGCAACCCGGGCTTCGCGATCACTTCGTCCTCGTCCGGCGAGCTTGCAGATGCCTCACCGTGAGCGTCGGCGGTCTCGGACTGCCTGGCCACCTGTGCCGCCAGCTTGCCGTAACGGCGCATCAGCACCTGGCGCATCGCGGCGTAATCGTCGCCACCGGTGATGCCCTCGATGTTGTAACGACGGTATTGGGCGCTGCGCATCTTGTGGTCCTCGAACACCACACACGATGCCTGCGTGGCCTCCCCAGCGGTGTGGCTGATGTCGAAACATTCGATGCGAAACGTATCCAGCGCGTCGACCTCAAGGCCCAGCGCATCGATCAATGCTCGCGTTCGCGCCTGCTGCGAGCCCTCTTCGGCCAGCAACTGCGCCAGGCGCAGATCAGCGCCCTTGATGCACATGTCCAGCCAGGCGCGGCGCGCGTCGCGCGGCTGGTGCTGCGCCGTCACCTTGACACCGCCGTGCAAGGTCAAGGCCTCGATCAGCGCCTTGTCCACCGGGTGACTCAACACCAGCAGCGGCGGCACGCCGCCATCGAGGTAGTGCTGCGCGATGAAGGCTTCGAGCACCAGGGTCTCTGGCGAGGCTGCCGTCTTGCCGGAGTCGTCAGTGGCCGATTCGGCGCCCAGCGTGGTCGCATCGTCGACATGCACAGGGAAGAACGGCCTGTCCCCGAGGTGGCGGCCGCCCCGCACCATCGCCAGATTGACACAGGCACGCCCGCCCTGCACCTTGACCGCGAGGATGTCGGCATCACGAGTCGCCGCGCCCGTGTTGTCTTCGACCGACTGCTGGTGCAGCACCCTGGACAAGGCGCCCAGCTGATTGCGGATCTCGGCCGCCTGCTCGAACCTCAGCGCATCGGCATGCGCCATCATCCGGGTCTGCAGCGCATCCATCACCTCCTGCTGCTCGCCCCGCAGGAAGCGTTCCGCGTTGGCGACGTCACGCGCGTAGTCGTCGGTAGAGATCAAGGCAACACACGGTCCCGAGCAACGCTTGATCTGGTGCAGCAGGCAGGGCCGACTGCGGTTGTTGAACACCGTGTCCTCGCAGGTGCGCAGCCGGAACACCTTCTGCAGCAGCTGTATCGACTCCTTGACCGCCCAGGCGCTCGGGTACGGGCCGAAATAGCGGTGCCGCTGATCGACCGGCCCGCGGTAGTAGGCGATCCGCGGGTAACGTGATGCGGCAGCCGCGGACACCGCATTGGAGGTTCCGGTGACCTTCAGGTAGGGATAACTCTTGTCGTCGCGGAACAGGATGTTGTAGCGCGGGTTCAGCGTCTTGATCAGGTTGTTCTCGAGCAGCAGCGCCTCGGCTTCCGAGCGCACCACGGTCGTTTCCATCCGCACGATCTTCATGATCATGTGGCCGATACGCGTGCCACCGTGCTGCTTCTGAAAGTAGCTGGATACCCGCTTCTTCAGGTCGCGGGCCTTGCCCACATAGAGCACGCCGCCGTGTGCATCGAAATATCGGTACACGCCCGGGAGTCCGGGCAGCGCGGCCACATCCGCGAGCAGGCGTTCGCGCTGCGCCTGGGCTGGATCTACGGATTGAGGATGGTCTGACATCGCCAGCGATTGTGCCGACGCTCGGATAATTCGCCGATGTCCCTGAACGCGCCACGACAGTCCAGCCCGCGCGCCATATGGGATGTGTTCTGCAGCGTCGTCGACAACCACGGCGATGCGGGCGTTTGCTGGCGCCTGGCGGCCGACCTTGCCTCGCGCGGCATCGCGGTGCGCCTGTGGATCGACGACGCGCGGGCGCTGGCCTGGATGGCGCCCGAGGGTCGGCGTGGCGTCGAAGTCAGGGCATGGCCCGTGACCGACGAGGCCTTTGCCATCGCGAAGCGCGAGCCCGCAGCCGTCGTGATCGAGGCCTTCGGCTGCGGCCTGCCCGACCCCTGCCTGCGTCAAATGGCGCTCGCTCACCAGCGGTCGGCAGCCCCGGTCTGGATCAACCTCGAGTACCTGAGCGCCGAGCCCTATGTTGAGCGCAACCATCGGCTGCCTTCCCCTCAGAGCAGCGGTCCGGCTCGCGGTCTGACCAGCTGGTACTTCTATCCCGGGTTCACCACGAGGACTGGCGGCCTTCTGCGCGAGCCCAAACTGATGCACCGGCAAGCGACGTTCAACCGCGAGTCCTGGCTGGCCGATCAGGGCATCGCGCCACAGCCCGGCGAACGCATGGTCAGCCTGTTCTGCTACGCGAACTCGCATCTGCCGGAACTGCTGCGCGCCCTGGCTGCTCACCCGACGCTGCTGCTGACGACGCCGGGTCACGCGACCGAACAGGTGGCACAGGCGCTCGCCAGCAGCGGCCCGATGCACGCATTGCGCGTTCATCCCCTGCCCTGGCTCACGCAGATTGATTACGACGCCTTGCTCTGGTGCTGCGACCTGAACCTCGTGCGCGGCGAAGACTCCCTCGTGCGCGCGATCTGGGCCGGGCGCCCCTTCCTCTGGCAAATCTACCCACAGCACGATGGCGCCCATGCCGCCAAGCTCGCGGCGTTTCTGGCACAGGCAACAAAGATCGCGGACCGTCCTTTGGCGCAGGCGATCCAGCTCGCCTTCTGGCGTTGGAACAACCTCACGGCAGCGAAGGACACGGAGGCCTGGGGCCTGCTGAATTCATCGTCTTCGATGTCTGCCTGGCAAAGGCTTTGCACAGCCTGGCGCGCTGAGCTGACGTCTCAGCCCGACCTCGCCACACAGCTGATGGCCTTCGCCGAAGACAAATCCAAGCCTGCGCAGGCTAAAATCTGAGGCTTTTCGTTTCGCGACCCCCGGAACACGAAAAGCCAACCTCACGGATCTCAACGGACAGCGTCATGAAAATCGCACAGGAAATTCGCGCCGGCAACGTCATCATGCACGGCAAGGACCCGATGGTCGTGCTGAAGACCGAATACAGCCGCGGCGGCCGCAATTCGGCCACCGTGCGCATGAAACTCAAGAGCCTGCTGAGCAACTCGGGGACCGAGGTCGTCTTCAAGGCCGACGACAAGATGGATCAGATCATCCTCGACAAGAAGGAGTGCACCTACTCCTACTTCGCCGACCCGATGTATGCATTCATGGACGCCGAGTACAACCAGTTCGAGGTCGAGAGCGAGAACATGGGCGATGCCGTCCAGTACCTTGAAGACGCGATGCCGGTCGAAGTGGTGTTCTACGACGGCAAGGCCATCTCGGTCGAACTGCCCACGAGCCTGGTGCGCGAGATCACCTGGACCGAGCCAGCCGTCAAAGGCGACACCTCGGGCAAGGTGCTGAAGCCGGCGAAGATCGCGACCGGCTTCGAGATCGCGGTGCCACTGTTCGTGCAGACCGGCGACAAGGTCGAAATCGACACCCGCACGCACGAGTACCGCAAGCGCGTGTAACGGCTTGTGCCTCGATGGGAAAGGGCGCCTGGGGCGCCCTTTCGTTTGATGGGCTGGATTCTTCGGCATGATCGGCCGATGCCTTTCTATTTCAACGCCGTCAGCAGCCCGTTCCGGATGCAGCCGGGACTGCGTCGGCTCGCTCCCGGCAACCCTCAGCTCACGCCGAACCGGCCTGGCGACCGGGCATGGCACGAGAAGCTGACCGTGCTGCACACGCACGCCCATCAGGCGCTGCTGATGAGCCCTGACTTCGATCCTCGACCCGCGCTGCGCGCTCTGTTTGAGCACGCGGCCGCCGAGCACCCAGAGGCCTGGCGTTTCGAAAACGACGGCCCAGTGCAGGCGCTGCAGCTCGGCTGGGCCGTGCAGGACGGCGTGGCGACATCGATCGTCGCCGACGCGCCCGGCGAGATCGGTCGCTGCCTCGCAGCGCTGCCACCCAACTGGCGCAGCACCGCGCTGTTCTGCCTCGCTTTCGCCGAGGACCTGGCCGTCATCGACGGCAACACCGCGCACATCCCTTGGCTGGCAGTCTGCCTGCCCTCGCATTGGGCGCCCGAAGAGAAGATCGGGCGACACTTCGCGGAAGTGCACGCGCCGGTGGCCGACAACCGGATGCTGATCGCCGCCAGCGATCATCTGGCACGACTGGTCACCGGCAGCGATCGCTGGGAACGCTGGGTGTGGAACATCACGAATGACCCGCAGCTCGATGCGCACCCGGCGCGGCTTCAGGCCCATGGCTGGCCCGCGAATGTCGACGCCGAGCAGCTGGCAGCATCGGCCTTCCTGCGCACCGAGCGGCAGACCTTCATTCCGCTCACCAACCACCAGCAGGCGGTGTTCACGATCCACGTCGAGTCGCAGCCGCTGGCACAGGCGATCACCGAACCGGAGCAGGCGCAACGTCTGCACGACGCCTTGCTCAGCATGAGTGCCGCCGTTCTGGGCTATCGACACCTGACCGATGCACGCGATCGCCTGCTGATGTGGCTGCGCGGCCGCGGCGCAGGCGACGACGGATGAGCGACACCGACCCTGATGAACCGCCGCACGCGGTCGGCAGCTTCGTCGCCGCACTGTCTCTGGCGTGGAGAGACCTCCCGCGCTTCGTCGTTCTGGATGACCGCTTCGACGGCGGCAAGCGCTTCCTGCAGTGCCTGCGCGCCTGGCGTGCCGACCCTCATCGCTGCGCGCAACTGCATGTCATCACCATGTCCCGCGACATCGCGGATGGCTGCGTCGCGTCTGCGCTCGCCGACGAGATCGGCAACACCTGGCCACCGATCACGCCCAATATGCACCGGCTGGCTTTCGATGCGGGAGGGGTGCAGTGGCTGCTGATGCCGTCGGACCTGCGAGCGGGGCTGCGCGAACTGGGGGGCCGTGTCGACGCGTTTGCGATGGGCAGCCGCATCAAGACCGATGCCGATGGCTCACGGCGACACGCCAAGGCGCTGGCACGGCTGGCCCGTGAGGGCAGTCTGGTGTGGTTCGATGCCGCATCCATCGCCGATATCGATGCGATGCGCTCTGCTGGGTTCTCGCAGATGGAGGATTCAGGCGGGCGCTGGCGCTATGCCCCGTCGTTCACCCCGAGGCGCGCGCGCCCATACCCTGCCATCGATTCGACCACGACCTCGCCGGTGCTGGTGATCGGCGCAGGCCTGGCCGGCTGTGCGATGGCCTGGGCGCTGGCCGAACAGGGGCGAGACAGCGTCATCTTCGAGCGCCATGGCGCACTGGCCATGGAAACCTCAGGCAACCCGGCCGGCCTGTTTCACGGCATCGTCAATCCCCAGGACGGCGCCCATGCTCGCTTCAACCGGGCAGCGGCGCTCGAGGCACAGCGAGCCGTCTCCATCGCGCTGGCACGACACGGCGTCCTGGGCAGTGCGCGCGGCTTGTTGCGCCTGGAGATGGCCGACAGCGACGATGCATTGCCCGCGATGCGGGAGACACTGAGGCGGCTGGCCCTGCCAGCGGACTATGTGCAGGCGCTGTCGCCATGCGAGGCCTCGGCCCGCAGCGGCCTGGCGCTGCCCTGTCCCGCCTGGTGGTACCCGGGTGGAGGCTGGGTTCAACCGGCCGGGCTGGCGCGTTCGTTCATTGAGCGAGCGGGACGGCGCACCTCGCTGCGTTTGGGCTGCGGCATCGAGTCGATGACACGCGAAGCCAGCGGATGGGTGCTGCGCGACGCTGAAGGCCGTGCCCTCGCCACATCCGATACCGTGGTGCTGGCAAACGCCGGTGATGCGCTGCGGCTGCTGCGCCCATCGATGCCGCCGTGCGAGCCTGACGCATGGCCGTTGCTGAAGGTGCGCGGTCAGATCAGCGTGGCGCGCCTGAACGACATTGCGGCTCTGAATCCGCCGCGCGTGCCGATCACCGGGGCCGGCTACCTGATGCCGACGATCGATGGCATGGTCATTTTCGGCGCCACGTCACAGACAGGCGACGACGATCCCTCGGTGCGTGACGGCGATCATCAACACAATCTGATGCAGTTGTCGCGCCTCACGGGCAACGTGCTTCACATCGACTCGACTCGGCTCGCCGGCCGCACCGGCTGGCGATGGACCACCGACGACCGGCTGCCAGTGCTGGGTGCGGTGCCGGACATGGCCGCGGCTTGGGAGATGCAGCGTGTGGAACAACCCTCGCGGGTGCCGACACTGCCGGGGATGTATGTCTGCACGGGCTTCGGTTCGCGCGGCATCACCTGGTCTGCACTGGCCGCGCAGGTGGTCGCCGCATCGATCACGGGTGCGCCCTTGCCGATCGAGGCAGGTCTGCTGGACAGCTTGGATGCTGCCCGCTTCCTGGTTCGCGCTGCGGCCCGACGCTCACGCAGCAGGCGCTAGACCCGCGCAGCGCAGATCTTCAGGATGTCGTCGTCTGACCGGCCTGCCCCTCAGGCGTCGCATCGTCCGCAGGCGCATCGGCCTCGCCATCGGCACCGGTCTTGCGACCGGCCTTTTCCTTCACTTTCTCTTCCTTCTTCTTCTTCTTGGCCAGCTCTCGCTGGCGCTTTTCGAACGAATAGTTGGGCTTGGCCATGGGCATGCATCCGCTTCAATGAATAAGGCAGCGAGATTACGCTGTTTTCAGCGCGTTCCCGCAGCGTCAGGATGCGCTCGTGTACGACACCGTCTCGATGCCGTCAGGCCCGCCGAACAAGCACAGGCTCGCCCGGTGCCGCGCGAAGATGCCTACGCTGACCACGCCGGGCCATTGGTTGATCTCGCACTCCATCGCCAAAGGGTCGGTGATGTTCAGGCCATGCACATCGATCAGGTGGCCGCCGTTGTCGGTGACCACACCAGCGCGCAGCACCGGACTTGCGCCCCAAGCCACGAAGCGCCGCGCGATCTGCGCCGAGGCCATCGGAATCACCTCGACGGGCAGTGGAAAACGGCCGAGCACCGCAACGCGCTTCGATACATCGGCGATGCAGACGAAGCGATCGGCCAGGTCGGCCACGATCTTCTCGCGCGTCAGCGCCGCGCCGCCGCCCTTGATCATGTGGCCACGCGGGTCGATCTCGTCGGCACCGTCGATGTAGACCGGGATGCGTTCGATCGCATTGGTGTCGAGCACCGCGATGCCGTGCGCACGCAGCCGCTCGGTGCTTTTCTCGCTGCTCGACACCGCACCGTGAATGCGGTCACGGATGGTGGCCAGCGCGTCGATGAAGCAGTTGACCGTGGAGCCGGTGCCGACGCCGACGATGCTGCCAGGCACCACCTGCGCCAGCGCGGCGCGGCCGACCATCGCCTTCAGTTCATCCTGGGTCATGGGAAGGAAACCGTTTGAGACAATTCGCGATTATCCCGCGCACCCTTCATGGCCCTCCTCCCGTACGCACTGACCCGCCCTTTCCTTTTCGGCCTCGACCCCGAACAGGCGCACGACCTGACACTCGACACGCTCGCGCGCATCCAGCACACGCCGCTGATGTGCGCGATCCGCCAGACACGCATCGATGACCCGGTCACGGTGGCTGGCCTGCGCTTCCCGAACCGCATCGGCCTGGCTGCGGGCCTCGACAAGAACGGGCGCTGCATAGACGGCCTTGGTGCGCTGGGCTTCGGCTTCATCGAAGTCGGCACGGTGACGCCACTGGCGCAACCCGGCAACCCGAAGCCACGGATGTGGCGCCTGACCGAGGCCAGCGCGCTGATCAACCGCCTGGGCTTCAACAACGGCGGGCTGGCGGCCTTCATCGACAACGTGCGACGAGCGAAGTTTCGGCAGCAAGGCGGCATCCTCGGGCTGAACATCGGCAAGAACGCGGTGACACCGATCGAGCGCGCGGTCGACGACTACCTGACCTGCCTGGACGGGGTGTATCCACACGCCGATTACGTCACGGTCAACATCTCCTCGCCCAATACCCAGAACCTGCGCGCGCTGCAAAGCGACGAGGCGCTCGACGCGCTACTCGGTGCGCTGTCGGAGCGCCACTTCACACTGGCCCAGCGCCACGGCCGCCAGGTGCCGATGTTCGTGAAGATCGCGCCCGACCTCGTCGAGGACCAGATTCGAGTGATCGCCACCACGCTCAGGAACCACGGCATCAGCGGCGTGATCGCGACCAACACCACCATTTCGCGCGACGCCGTGAAGGATCTGCCAAACGCCAACGAAACTGGTGGACTGTCGGGCGCGCCGGTCTTCGAGGCCAGCAACGCGGTGATCCGCCAACTGCGCGCTGAACTCGGCACGGGCTACCCGATCATTGGCGTCGGCGGCGTGATGAGCGGTGCCGATGCAGTCGCCAAGGTGGCAGCTGGCGCCGACCTCGTGCAGATCTACACCGGATTCATCTACAAGGGGCCGGAGCTGGTGACCGAGGCTGCGCGGGCGCTGAAGGTGCAACGCATCTAGATTTAGATCAGCACCAGCGTCGTCAGCGTCAGCGAGTGAGCGCTGCGGCGGGGCACTGTGTTGCGTTCATGCCCGGGGACAGAGCCCCGGGCGCTCGCAAGGCACAAACAGTCCACTGGACTGTTTGTGTCCGGGCTCTCTCCCCCGGGCCTGAAAAGACAGGCCCTCCTCCTTTACTTCACTCCACACAGCGCCCCGCCACAGCGCTCCAGCACCACCGCAACAGTTCATCGTCGAGCGTTCTTTGCATGCCTCGGTGATCGCGGCAGCCGAGGGCTTGGGGTGACCGGCGCAGCGAAGTAAAGAAGGAGGGCCGGATCGGTTGTCGTGAAGCATTCAGGCCGTCACCCGGCCCGGGTGACATGAGCGGAGCCGGTCACCCCAAGCCCTCGGCAGCACCAGCAGAACACACCATTGAAAAAGGCGCGTCAACGACGCGCCTTCAGATGAGCCAACAAGCAAGATATCAGTCCAAAGGCACACCCGTCTTCGATTGAAGCTCTTCACGCGTCACGCCGTCAGCCAGTTCAACCACCTCCAGGCCGTCAGGCGTCACGTCCAGCACCGCCAGATCCGTGATGATGCGGTTGACGACGCCAACACCCGTCAGCGGCAAGGTGCAGTTCGGGATGATCTTCAGATCGATCGTGCCGTCCTTCTTCTTCGCGACGTGCTCCATCAGCACGATGACGCGGGCCACGCCGGCCACCAGGTCCATCGCACCGCCCATGCCCTTGACCATCTTGCCGGGAATCATCCAGTTCGCCAGGTCACCCTTCTCGCTGACCTGCATCGCACCCAGGATGCTCAGGTTGATCTTGCCGCCGCGGATCATCGCGAAGCTGTCGTGGGAGCCGAAGATCGAGGAGCCGGGGATTGTCGTCACCGTCTGCTTGCCCGCATTGATCAGGTCGGCATCGACCTCGTCCTCGGTCGGAAACGGACCGATGCCCAGCATGCCGTTCTCGCTTTGCAGCCAGACCTCGATGTCGGGCCGGACATGGTTTGCCACCAGGGTCGGCAGACCGATGCCCAGGTTGACATAGAAGCCGTCCTGCAGCTCTTGCGCAGCACGCGCTGCCATCTGGTCGTGCGTCCAGGCCATGGTCAGGCTCCCGCTTTCTCTGTCGATTTCTCGGTCAGCGTGCGTTTCTCGATGCGCTTCTCGGGGCTCGCGTTGAGCACCAGGCGGTGCACGTAGATGCCTGGCAGGTGCACCGAATCCGGGTCGAAGGTACCGGTGGGGACGATCTCCTCGACCTCGGCGATGGTGATGCGGCCGGCCATCGCGACGGCCGGATTGAAATTGCGCGCCGTGCGGCGAAACAGCAGATTGCCGCTTTCATCTGCCTTCCAGGCCTTGACCAGGCTGACCTCGGGGCACAGCGCGCGCTCCATCACATAGACGGATCCGTCGAATTCGCGGGTTTCCTTGCCTTCGGCCACCAGCGTGCCGACACCCGTCCTGGTGAAGAAGGCGGGGATGCCGGCGCCGCCGGCGCGCAGCTTCTCGGCCAGGGTGCCCTGAGGCGTGAATTCAAGCTCGAGTTCGCCCGCCAGGTACTGGCGCTCGAACTCCTTGTTCTCGCCGACGTAGCTGGAAATCATCTTCCTGATCTGCCGGGTTTCGAGCAGCTGTCCGAGACCGAAGCCGTCGACACCAGCGTTGTTGGAGATCACCGTCAGGTTCTTGACGCCGCTGTCGCGCAGCGCGGCGATCAGCGCCTCGGGGATGCCGCACAGGCCGAAGCCACCCACGGCGAGCAACTGTCCGTCGGCAACGACACCCTGGAGCGCGGCGTCAGCGTTCGGATAGACCTTGTTCATGGCACTCCTCTTCAGGACTCGGCGACCTGTTCACCCGCAATTTGGACAAACCACTTCGCGATTGTGCAGTTGCCCGAACACTTGTCTGGAGCAATCCGCGCTGCCGCGACTCAGAGCGCGTAGCCATCGTCCGCCTGGATCACCGCGCCGTTGACGAAATGGCTTTCATTCGCGCACAACATCATCAGCACCACGTCCAGGTCCTTCGGCTGCCCGATGCGCTTGCGCGGCAGCGCATCGATCAGCCGCTTGCCCGCGTCGGTCAACCACTCGTGGTGGTTCATGTCGGTGTCGATGTAGCCGGGGCAGATCGCGTTGACGTTGATGCCGTGCTTGCCCCATTCGAGCGCCATGGCGCGGGTCATGTGGATCACCGCTGCCTTGCTCATGCTGTAGACGCCGATCTTGCTCAGCACCTTCAGCCCGGCCATCGACGCGATGTTCACGATGCGCCCACCGGTGAAGGTGCCGGGCGCGGCGCCCTTGGCCCGCGCGATCATCCGCTTGCCGACTTCCTGGGCCACGAAGAAGCTGCCGCGGGTGTTGACGTCGAACACGAAGTCGTAATCGTCCTCGGTCACCTCGGTCAGCTTTTGCGTGGTGCTGACGCCGGAGTTGTTGACCAGGATGTCGATCGTGCCCATCTCGGTCTCGGCATGAGCTACCGCCGAGCGGATGCTGGCCACGTCGGTCGGATCGAGCACGACGACATGGGCATCGCCGCCGTCGCCTTCGATCTCGGCACGCAGCGTGATCAGCCGTTCCATATTGCGCCCCGCCAGCACCACTGCCGCGCCAGCCTTGGCCAAGGTCTTCGCGAACTGGGTGCCGAGTCCGCTGGATGCGCCCGTGACCAGCGCGACGCGGCCGGAGAGATCGATGTCGTAGCTCATGGGTGTCGATCCTGTTCTGAGGTGGGCAATGAAGATAGCACGCAGCCTTGATGGCGCGCGCACGCAACAGGCCCGTCGAATGCCGCTTTCAAGACGTTTCAGGAACAGGCGATCAGCGCCTCAGGCCAGCGTGTCGTAAAGCGCCACGAACTCCTGCGTCACCTTGTGGCGCGGGTCGAGGTGGATCATCGGGCGCGCCAGTTCATGCGACTCCTTGATCCTGACGCTGGCGCTCAAATAGGGGTCGAGCACGGGCAGGCCTTCGTCGATCAGTTCCTGCACCGTGCGCTGCGGCAGGCTGGCACGGGGCTGGAACTGGTTGACCACGATGCCCTCGATCAGCAGGTCCGGGTTGTGGTCGGCCTGGATTTCCTTGACGCTTTCCAGCAGGCCGTACAGCGCACGGCGCGAGAAGTCGTCGCAGTCGAACGGGATCAGGCACCCCTGGGCCGCGATCAGCGCCGAGCGGGTGTAGAAATTCAGCGCCGGCGGTGTGTCGATCCAGATCGAGTCGTAGTCGTCGGCCAACTCGACCAAGGCGTCGCGCAGCTTGTAGATCTTGTGACGACTTTCCAGCTTGCCGTGCAGTTCATCCAGAGCCGCACTGGCAGGCATCAGGTGCAGGTTCTCCCACGGCGTTTCGATGATGAAGTCGGCAGTGCTCGGCGGGCGCACGCTGAACTTCAGCGTCGCCTCGAAGAACTCGGCTGCACCTGCGCAACCTTCATCGGCATCCTCTCCGGTCAGGTAGCGGCTGGAGTTTCCCTGCCGATCGAGGTCGATGACCAGCGTACGCTGGCCCTGATGGGCCGCAATGGCCGCCAGGTTGCAGGTGATGGTGGACTTTCCGACTCCGCCCTTCTGATTGAAAACGACACGACGCATTCAGAACCTCCATCCATCTGCAGCGAGCTGGCATTGTGCGCCGCAACAACGGCGAGTGGCGATGGTCGATGCGACAGCGGGTGTGCCGCTGCCAAAAGGTCAGGGATGAGCCCGGGTCGCGTTCGCGGTGTAGGCTGGCGGCGGTGACCGGGCAAGGACCCGGAGAAGGACACTCAAACCCCATGGAACCCGCTCGACTGATCCACGCATCGCTCTGGCTGCTGGCTCTGGCTGCCACCATCGGCATCGTCATGGCCGTGATGCGCTTCGCCACTGACAAGGCTGCGCCGGTGATCCTGTCCAAGGCCCATGGCTTCCTGAACTGTTCCGCGCTGGCGCTGCTGATCTACGCATGGGCCACCGTCGGCCTGCCGAAGATGGCATCGATTGCGCTGGTGATGCTGCTGGTGGCGGCGTCGGGCGGGATCGCGGTGGGGCAGTCCTGGCGATGGAAGCGATCGCACCATGCGGAGCTCGTGCTGTTTGCTCACCTGTCGGTCGCGACCGCCGGCTTCTTCCTGCTGCTGGCGGCACCCGTGACCTGGTGACAACGAAGCTCCGCAACTGATCGGGACTGCGAGCGGACCACACCGTCGCCTGGGCGGCCCGGAATCCCAGGCGCGACGCGCACCATGGCACGGGCGATCTGGCGGGTAGCGCGGGTGTCGACGCGGTCGGCAATGGCTGTGATGGGCCTGTCACATGCCCCGACTAGATTGCCAAGGTGTCACAAAGCCCCTCCCCCATCTTCTTGTCTGGCATGTCCGGGCGCAGATCCCGCCTTTCGGCGCGCTCATGAACTGGCAACGATGCATTGCCGGCTTCGCGCTGGGCTTCGCGCTGCACGCGGTCGATGCCGCCTCTCCAGCCGGGGAGGTGTATCTGGTCGGGGATGGCAGCGAGGTCATCCATCTGTCCAACCGCACCCAGACACCGTCAGTGCGGCCGAGCCGCTCAGCAGGCCGCGAGGCATCTCGCGCAAGCGCTGCACTGTCCCGACTGATCGATGAGGCGGCTCTGGCCCACAGGGTCGACCCCCTGCTGCTGCATGCGTTGATCGATGTGGAATCCGGCTTTGCCGTTCGAGCCGTGTCCTCCCGCGGGGCCTTGGGTTTGATGCAGCTGATGCCCGGCACCGCGCGTGACTACGGCGTCACCGACGCCTTCGACCCACGCCAGAACATAGAGGCCGGCGCGCAGCACCTGCGGCGCATGCTCGATCGCTTCGGGCAGGACAAGACACTCGCACTGGCGGCCTACAACGCCGGCCCCGAAGCCGTGACACGCCACCGCGGCCGGATTCCACCCTATGCCGAAACGATGGCCTATGTGCCGCGCGTGCTGCAGCGCTTTGCCGTTCTGCAGCGCGACGCACGGTGACAGCCTCCCAGCGGATCGCTGCCGTCAGGTCACCGCAGCCGCGGTTTCACCTGTTGCCGGGAGGGGCGGCGGGCGCCGGCGGGGAAGACGGGGTGAAGCGCTCGGCATCGGCGCGATCGCGATAGTCCTGGACGAGGTTGAACATCTGCACGTCACCCAGGCCCATCACCGGCTCACGCTGCGTCAGCACGTCCTTGACCGTTTTGCCGCGGTAGCGCTCGAGCAGCTCACCGCTGAGGCGGATCAGCTTGGTGTTCTTCGCGGTGCACTCCGCGACCTGCGTGACCTGCTCGTCGTGCTTGCGCTGAAGCTGCGCCTGCTGTTCGTCTCGCAGCCGGGTGTAGGCCACCAGTTCGCGCGCCTTCAGGGCTGCCGCTTCCTCGTGGCTGCGCTTTTCTTCGGCCCGCTGTTTCTCGAGCGCCGAGACATTGGCAGCCAGTTGCGCGCGCGTGGCTTCCGAAGATTTGAAGCTGCCGTCTGCCTTGCGCAGATCAGCCGTCAGCTTCGTGACCTGCTCGGTCTGCTCGAGCAATTGCTTGTCGACTTCGGCCTTGTCGGACTCGGCCTTGGCCTTGCCATCCTGCGCCTCCTGCAGCTGTTGCTGCAGGTTCTGAAGCTGGAGCTGAAGGCGGCGTGTCACCTTGTCGGCGGTCTGCGCCGACGCGCTGACAGACAGGACCAAGGCCAGCAGGCCAAGCAGGATCGGGCGTGTCACATTCATGGTCTGACTGCGCTCAGAACTTGACGTTCAGGTCGAACTGGAACACGTCGATCGACAACGGAGCGCCCGAAATCGAGTCGCCGCTGAAGTAGCGAACTGCCGCCGAGACGTTCTTGCCCAGGCCATAGCTGCCGCTGAGGATGTAGCCACGTGCATCCGTGCCGCCGAGGCGGAAATCGCTGTCGGTGAACGCATCGAGCAAGGCATCGCGCTCGACGCGCTTGTAGCCCGCGAACACCTGCCAGTCATGCCGTGCCTTGACATCTGCGTCGCCAAACGTCACCCGCAGGTGATAGGCGTTGACCTGCGGGTCGACGTTGGTACCGGCGCGCTGGCTCACTGCCGCGCGATCGAAACCGAGGTTGTGCACATAGTCACCGGTGATGATCAGGCGCTTGCCGGCGATCGATGGAAAGTCGACCTGCCCGGTCAGGTTCAGCAGCTGGTAGTCGGCGGCCAGGCCGAGCAATGGCCGGGTCGGATCCGACGAGATGTTGTAGTAGGTGTTGCCCTTCTGGGCGAACGCCGGCGCGGTGAACTCGTTCACCGTCGAGCCCGCCGGGCTCGGCTTGCCCCGCAGGCTGGCGTAGTGGAGATAGGCCAGACCCAGCTTGGCGCCCGTGGTCCGCGGCGATGGCGCCAGCGTGGCGCCGATCTGAGCGCCGAACAGCCACTTGTCGGCCGAGGCCAGCTCCACCTCCTGGATCGGCAGTGCCGCCAGTGTGGCGAAGCCGCGGATATCCGAAGTGATCTTCGGCGTCCATTGCAGGGCCACGCCGTCGAAGCTCAGGTCGTTGGCCCACATCAGGTCGGTGCCGAACCAGGGATTGGCCATGCGCCCCGCCACCGCGCTGTAATCCCCCAGCCGGTAGCGGATGAAGGCCCGGTCGATCAGCACGGTGTAGCGGTTGTTGTAGGTGCCCAGCGTCTGGTTCGAAGACAGCGGATCGGTCGCGCTGCCGGTGGTCAGCCGCACACCGCCCGACCAGTTCTCGTCGATCTTCGCCGTCAGGCCGAGGCGGGCACGAAACCGGAACCGTTCGCGATCTTCGGCCGTGTTCGCCAGCGCGAGCGCGCGGCTGCGGTTGGTCTCCGTGATGCTGATCTGGGGCGCATTGCCATTGCCAAAGCGGTCGAGCTGCGCGCGAAAGCGCAGGTCACCGTCCCATTCCAGCTTGCGCACCCAAGCCGGCACCGAACCCGGTCCGGTCCAGCCTTCACGAAACGCCTGCGCGGCGAGTTCCAGGCGAATTTCATCCTTCAATTCCTTGCGGACGAACTCGGGGATGTAGGGAACACGCACCGTGGCTGGCACGGGCTGGGTCGCTCCCGTCGCGCCGTTGCTCGCAGGCGTCGGCGCGGCAGCCCGTGCAGGCGCGGCGGGAGACGTGGCTGCCGCTCCCGATGGCGG
Organism: Burkholderiales bacterium; assembly: GCA_947474755.1. GTDB lineage: Bacteria > Pseudomonadota > Gammaproteobacteria > Burkholderiales > Burkholderiaceae_C > PBB1. Next base: position 25,115 of record CANJJE010000010.1, read on the forward strand.
CGCGACACCTGCTTCGCTGAGCAAGGCATTGCCGGCCTCGCGAGCCAGAACCCCTTGCGAGACGAGCTGAGAGATCAGTTTGGACATCGTCGCGCGCACCTTGTCGACTTCGGACTCCTGGGCGACGGCGGGCGTCGCCACCCAGGTGGTCGCGGCGAGTGCGGCGGCAATGCGGTACGAGGCGGACTTCAATCGGTGTCGGGACATGAGAACAGGGAGGAAGATGGATCGTGTCGGAGGCAGGCTCGGCGCGGTCACGAGCGGTTGCTGAGCCGCAGCTGCATCTGCCGCATCGAGCTGGGCGGAATGTCTTTGAGCGGTGTCATGTCGAGCAGGGTGAGCTGGATCAGGTCGTCGACCTTCTGATCGCCCGAGCCGGTGACGATGTCGGCTTTCTGCACGCGGCCGTCGTCGCCCAGCCAGATCTTGACGACGACCTTGAACTCTTCTTTCAGCACCTTGCGGTTGCGCGACAAGGCTTCATGGAACTGACGCTGCAGCAAGCCCGAGTAGTACGCGCCACCTCCGCCGCCGGTGGTCAGGAAATCGCGCCCACCCTTGTTGCCGGCCAGACCAAAGCCATCGGAACCGGCTCCGCCCTCGGCATCGACACCCAGCGGCTTGTCCGATGCCGGCTTGTCATCTGCCGCCTTCGGTTCATCGGGTTGGGGTTCGTCCTTGGGCTGATCGATCTTGACCTCTTCCTTCACCTTCGGCAGCTCGGGTGGCTTCTCCGGAGGCTTGGGCGGCGGCGGTGGCGGCTGATTGATCAGCGCAACCTGGCGGATGCCGGACGGCTTGGCCGGTGGCCCCGACAGGAAGTTCATCAGCAGCAGCGCCACTGCAACCAGCAGCGCCAGCCCGCCGAGCGCAAGCGCAGCCGTTCTCGGCCAGGAGCGGCGGCTCGGCGCGTCGTCGTCGTCATCGTCGTCCATCATGGGTCAGCGGCGCCCTCTGGCGCTTTACTTCACCAGGCGCTGAGTGACCAGGCCGAGTTGGGTGATGTCGAGACGCCCCATGAGGTCGAGTACATCGACGACCTTCTCGTAGTGCACTTTCGCGTCGCCCTTGATGACCACCGGGAAGCTCGGATTCACTGCCTTCAGCTGGCGCAGGCGATCCTCCAGTTCCTGCATGCTCACCGGGTAGGTGTCGAGGAAGATCTGCCCGTCGTCGCGGATGGTGATGGCCTTGGTCTGCGGCTTGGCGAGGCTCGGCGCCGCACTCGCCTTCGGCAGGTTGACCTTGATGCCCTGCACCGAAGCCGTGGTCATGATGATGAAGATCACCAGCAACACATAGCTGAGGTCGAGCATCGGGACGACATTGATTTCGTCGTAGGGCTTGCCAGCGGCCTGCATCTTCATGGTGTGGGCCTCAGACCGAGTGGTTTTCGGCGATGCGAGTGATGAACTCGTCGACGAACACCTGCATGTCCGAGGTCAGCTCGGAGATCTTGCTCTGCAGGTAGTTGTAGCCAAAGAGGCAGGGAATGGCGACAGCCAGGCCAGCCACCGTGGCCACCAGCGCCGCGGCGATGCCCGGTGCGATGGCATTCACATTGACGTCGCCCGCCGCGGCAATGGCCGCAAAGGTGATCATCACGCCCACCACGGTGCCGAGCAGGCCCAGGAACGGACCGCCGGCGATCGATATGGTGAGCACCACCATCTGGGAGTTGAGACGCTGCAGCTCGCGCACCAGTCGCGCATCAATGGTCGCGCGGATCGCGTTGAGCGAGGGATCGGTGAGCGTCGGGGCGCGCCCCTCCTTCGCATAGACCGAAAAGCGTTCCCGCAGCTCGTGGGCGCCGGCGGCATACAGGCGGTAAAGCGAGGAGTACCGGTAGGCCTTGGCCGCAGCCTTCTCCGCCTTCTCCACGGCGGCGTCCTGTTCGCCGGGGCGGATGGAATTCACCAGCTTCTCGAACTGGGCCTTGAAAAGCTCGTTGTCCTTGACCGCCTTGTTCACGAGCATGGTCTTGGTGATCATCACCCAGAAGCTCACCACGAACATCACGCCCAGGATCGCGATGACCACCCAGCCGTCGATCGTCACCGCGTCGAGCAGGATCTTCAGGTACGAGGGACCGCTTTCACCCTCGCCATCACCTTCAGCCGGCCCATAGGTGACCAGCTTCTGGTCCTGGCCCTGCGAGAGTGCGGCGGTCTTGATCCAGTCGGCCGAGCGAGCGGCGGTCGACACCTGCAGCTCATCGATCTCGCCCTTGAAGCCCTTGCCGATCAACGCGGCACCGCTCAGATCCGCCACGCTGCCCGATGCCTTGGCGACCTCCTGACCGTTCAGGTAGATCGTCAGGCCGTCCTTCACGACGACGGCCACGTGCTGCCAACTGCCGACGGCGAGCGGCGCCGATGCGGTGGCGACCAGCGTGCCCGACTGCGCCTCCAGCTTGCCGCCCTTCATCGTGATCGACAGCGGTGCCGCACCTTCGGTCTGTGTGTAGAGCGGCGCATCGGCTGCGTCGGCCGGCTTGATCCAGAAGGACAGCGTCAGCCCGTTGGCGCCCGATTTCAACGAAGGCGTCGAGGGCAGCGCCATTTCGGCATTGCCGTCGAAGGCGAGCGCGCCGCCGATCAGGCCGGTGCCGATGACCTTGGCCGTCGAACTCGCGGCGTGGTTGACGTTCGCCGTCGCATCCTGAGGCAGCGCCTCGCGCTCCTTGAAGTGATAGACCAGCCCTTGCGCCGCGTCGTAGCTGGCCTTGGCGTCGTCGCCCGCCACCGCGTCGGGGTTCCCGTAATACAGCCAGACGAAGGCATCCTTGGCGCCCGGTTCCAGCTTCGGCACCTGAACCCAGAGGATGGCGAGTTCGTTCAGACCATCGAACTTCTCGATGTGGAACTTGATCGGCGTCTTGTCGTCGCTGGCGATGAACCGCAGATCGGTGCCGTCGGGTTTGGCTTCGATGAACTGGAAATTGCCCGTATGCAGCCGGATGAGTACCGCGGGCGAATCGACGGCCGACCCGATGGGCAGGCCCTCAGCCGCAGTGTTCAGGTTGATCTTGACGCGCTGCGTCCAGTCGGCATTCCAGGTGGCGTGCGACAGGCCCGATATCAACAGGCCTGCCAGCATGGCGACCATCATTGCGATTTTTTTCATGAACGGCGGGAATGACTGTCTCTGCTTCACAGCCTCTGACGGTAGCCAGCGTTTGTTTCAGTGCTGTGAATCGAGTGCGGAGTTGAGTGCCCGGAACGGCCGGCTCTGTTTCGGCGGCTTGACGGATGTGTGGCGTGACCGTGTCGATCAGGCGCTGGGCGGCCGCCGGGATATCGGCGTGACGCCGGCAGCAATCGACCCGTTGCTCCCGCATCGCGGCCCCGCGCGCGAACTCATTTGGCGAGGCAGCCCTTGTCCTGCTCCTTGCAGTTCTTGTCGCCAAAGCCCAATACCTCGACGGTCAGGATGGTCGGCTTCTGCAGGCCTTCAGCGGCCGCAGCGGCGCGGGCGGCATGGGTGGCCGAGGCCGCGGCGTCTTCGGCGGCTTTCGAGTTGTTGGCCGTGCCGCTACCGGCAAGCGACGTGGCCAGGCTGCCGGTGGTGGCAACCGGCACGCCGGTTGACGATCCAGCCACGCTGATGTTGCTGCCGTTCAAGACCGTCTGCGCATTGATCACGATGTTGCCGCTCGATCGAATGCCGGCTTCACCCGCGTCGATGGTGCCGGCAGGCGCGAACAGATACACATCGCCTGCCTTCGCGGCAGCCAGCGGCCCCAGGCCATCGGGGTCCGAGCTCAGGGTCTGGATGCCGCTGCCCGTGGCTCCTGCCGGAATGGTGACCTCCACGCCGACCTGGTTGCCTTCGGCGTCCAGGATCGGCCGGCGCCGTGGCGCTGGCGTGGCCACCGTGGTCTTCGCACCTCGCCCGGCATCGATGCTGCCCTGGGACGAAAACAACAGGATGTCGCCGCCCTGTGCGGTGATGACCTTGCCCTGATTGATGTTGAAGTCGCCTGACAGCACGCTGCGCACGGCACCGCCACTGTTGGTGAGCACGCCCACCGTCTTGTCGCTGCGCGGCGTCGTGAGCCCGACGACGATGTCGCCACCCGGCGCCCACAAGTCGATGTCGCTTGCGCCATAGGTCTGAATCGACGTCTGGTAGCTCGTGATGTTGCCGCCCGACACCGAGCCCTCCGGCACGACCTGTGCCACCACCTCGGCCAGCGCGCTGGAAAACACGATCGGCGTCACGCCCGTGGGCAGCGCCCCCTTGCCCCGCCGCTGAACATAGTCGGCGAACACCTTCGGATATCGCTGATCCAGACCGACAAAGGCCTGGTAAGCCGCGCCCCCGGGGGCATTGGCCAGCGCCGCAATCGAGCCCGCCTGCTGCAACTTGGCCACATCGGTCTCGCTGTTCAGCAAACGATACAGATCGGCAGCAGCGGTGCTGTCAGCGGTCGGACCGAGCGGCAGCTCCTGGGTGGCGATGGCAGCCTTGTAGGCGGCCAGGGCACGCGGTGCCTTCTGGTCGAGGGCCACGAACCGTGCATAGACAGGGTCGCGTGCAGCCAGTGCCGCAATGTCGGCGGCGCCGGTCACCAGGCTCGCATCAGGTTCGGTGCCGAGTTGACGGTAGAGATCGATGATGTCGGCAGAGACCCCATTGAGCGCGATGATCTCGGCGTAGGCAGCGTCCATCCTGTTCACATCGATCGGCCCGCTTGCGCCTGCCACCACGGAGATGCGCGCGCTGTCGGCAAAGGGCAGTTGCGTGTTGCCGTTGTTGCCGGTGGCCACCAACCCGCCGACGTCACCTGCCGAGCCCTGCGCGAGGGTGGCAGTGCCCAGATCCACGTTACGACCTGCCTGCACCAGCAAGCGCCCTGGGCCGGCAATCTCGAGCGCCACCGGCGCACGGAAGTCACCGGTGTCGGCACGGACTTCCGACACATCGCCCGGCTTCAGGTTCTGCATGCGCAGCGCCACGCCCACCACATCGACCCCTGCCCGCAGACGCCCCGGTCCGGTGAGCACGATGTCCGTGGCGGTGCCGCCGGTGACGAAGCTTCCCTCGAGTGCCTGCAGTTCAAACACGTACGGCGCACCGATTCCGTCGCGCGAGACGATTCGCCTTTGGCTGCCTGAAGGGCGCAGCCCGGTGCGGCCGTCGATCTGGCGCGCGCCGATGTTCGCCAAGGCAAAGCTGCCGTTCGGTGAGATCACGGTCGAAGGATCGCGGTCGGAGCCATAGAAACCGACGTTCGTCATCGAGCCGCCGGCGAGAAAGGACACCGTGGCAGATGCAGAAGGGAACGTCGTGACGGCATCGATCAGCTCTGGCCCGGACATGTCCCCCTCGAACGCCACCATCGACAGCGACGCCGGGAACGAGCCGGAAATGTCGGTGTGGGTGGAGTTGATCGGCGACACGCTGTTGAAGGTTCGCCACGCTGGTGTCAACACGGCCGCGTAAGACAGATCGCCGCTCTTCGCCACCGCCCCGGCCCGGCTGTTCGCCGAGTAGGTGAAGAAGGTCGAGAAGCTGCCCTGATTTCCGAAGCTCGGCCCAGTGGCGGGATCGGATCCGTCCTTGTTGGCGACAAACATCGCGGTCGGGTTGTTGATGCTCTGCAGAGCCAGCGAGCCTCCCGCCACCAGATCGATGCTCGCCCTTTCGGGCACATCACCGCTGCTGGCACCCATCACGTAAAGCTGAGTGGCCCGGCCCACGCCGATGTCGCCGCCGGCCTCGACCCGGCCAGTGCCACGGCCTACGAGGAACGCACTTCCGACAATGTCGCCACCAGCCTGGACAGCCAGATTGCCGCCGCCTTGCACATCGACTCTCCGTACGCTGTCGGCGTCGCGGTAGGTCCGTCCCGAGGTGGGAAGCATCGCGGCGAGGTTGCTGATGTTGCCGCCCACGGAGATGTCGATGTCACCGCCGGCCAGCGTGCCGACGCCTTGCTGGAATCGGGGCCGATGGCTCCACCAATCGGTAGGCTGAAGCGATGCGAACTGGTTGTTCGACTGGCGCGGTCGGCGCAGCCACTCGTTGATCCACAGGTCCCCCGCGGGGACCGTCGCGCCAACAAGAGAGCCACCCGCGCGCACCGAGATGCCGCCGCCGTCGACCGCCCAGCGGCCGACGTTGGCGGTGTCGGCCACACCCACGCGGCCTGCGGTGTAGACGGTGGCACGGACGTTGTCGACCGAAACGTCGCCAGCTGCCGCCAGGTCGATCCGGCCGGTGCCGGTGCGCAGCTTGGCGCTCGCGGATTGGAGCCTCAGGTTGCCCTGCCCCGCCGCCAGACCGGTAGAACGTGTCGCCAGCGGGTTCGCCGCCTGCAGATCGGCGCCGGCGGTCAGCCGCAGGCTCCAGCTGTCGCCTGACGAGAGATTGTCGTTGGGCAACCCGATCGACTGACTGACCGTGAGGTTGCCGCCCGCCCGCACGGTCAGCGTGCCGGGCTTGCCGCCAGCGAGCCACTGCCCGTCGGCCAGGTTCCATGACGCGGCCAGCGACAGGTCGCCGGCACTGCGCACTTCGGTCGCACCGAGCACCCGTGCGCCATTCAGTGCGCCGAGTTCGTCGCGCAGACCGAGGGTCGGTGGCGCCGCATCGGTCGCCGCGATGAAATCGGCATGGTCCGCGGCAAAGGTGGCGATGTCGCTCGCCGACACGGACGTGGCGACGGTGTAGGAGCGCGTGGCCTCGATGTCCACCGACGCCAACTCGCCCACAGACCCACCGGTGTTGCCGCGCAGCACGGTGCCGTCGACACGTGCCACCTGCATCACGTTGCTGTCGTCGCGCGCCACACCGAAGGTCACCGACCCGGCCGGCCCGCCCCTGCCCGCACGCACGTCGATGCTCGCATCGCTGTCGAAGTCCAGTTCGCCGCTGCGCGTGGCCACCCGCACCTCGCCGCCGCGCGCACCGTCAAGGCTGCCGGCGGCCAGTACGCGGCTGCCTGCCCCCAGTGACACGCCGGTGCCGGCAAACACCTGCACCCGGGCGCCACCACCGGCCGCCCCGCTGCCCAGGGTGCCCGCCACGTCGATGCGTCCGGCATCCGCTTCCAGGCTGACGCGACGCGCCTTCACGTCGTCGGTCGCTGCGACGCGCAGATCGCCCTGCCGCTGTCGAATCTGGCGCTCTTCGGCAAAACCGCCCGCGTTCAGGGCCGTGTTCAAGCCCGAGAAATCACCGAGCGTCAGGGCGTCGATGTCGACCGACCCCGAACGCGCTCCAGCGGCGGCCTGCCCCCTCAGGTTGCCTGCAAGGGTCAGCTCGGCCCCCCGCAACGACACCCGTCCCGCCCCGCCACCAGCGTCGCTGGCCGACACGTCGATGCGTGCACCGGCGCCCACCAGCACCGCGCCTTCGGCGCTCGACAGCGCCACCGAACCACCATCGGCAACCACCACTTTTCCGTTGAACGACTTGGCCTGCCCACGAGCATCGAGTACGGCACCGCTGGCCAGCGTGACCCCATCGCCCGGCGCCGTGCCGCGTGCTGCCACCGCGATCTGACCCGAGCGCGCTTCGACCGAGTTCGAGACAGTGACTCGCTGCCCCTCGAGCGTGATCCGGCCACCCAATTCGGTACGCCGGGTATCCATCACGGGTAAGGCAGGAGGTGTGCCGGTCAACACCAGCGCTGAATACACCGGTGCGCCGACATGGCTGTCATCGCGCGCGCTGATCGTCTGCAGCGACCCGCCCTGCGCAACGACCCGCGGCGCATCGATCGTCAGAGCTGCGGCAGCCCGCAGCGACCCCTCGCCCTGGCTCGACACCCGTTCGGTCGCGGCCAGCCGCACCTCTGAAAAACCCGACACCGCCTTCGAACCGGATCCGATCACCAGGCGCTGCGCCTCGGTCTGCAGCACACCCGTGCCGGTGGAAGCGGTGGCGACCGAGCTCGCGCTGTTGGCGAGGTCGATCTGCACGGCCGTGAGGGTGGCCTGAGGCGCCGCACCGCCCACGTCGGACCGGCCGCGCAGCAGCGGCGTGTCGAGCGTCAGACTGGTCAGACTGCTCGAACCGAGTTGGGTGGTCCCGATGAAGTCGATCGAGCCATAGCCCCGAAGCACGAACTGGTCGAGCGAACCAAACATGGCCAGATCGGAGTTGGACAGCACCAACCCCGACAGCGGTACGGCCGAGCGAGCGGTGTCGCCCAGGTTGACCCGGACCGACGACAGGCTGAGCGACCCACCCGCGCCGCCGGTCCCGCCCACGCGGAACTGCCCCAGCGACTCGGTCGAACGGGTGGCGTCGACGAGCAGCGCGGTGTCGGCTCGCAGGCTAGCGCCCTGGGCAATGCGCACTTCGCCCGTGGCGTCACTCGCCGCGGTGCCCCGATCGATGCGGGTCTGCGCGCCCCTGCTCAGGCGCACCAGGGCCCCCGAAGCCTCCGACGCGATGACCTCGGGCGACGTGCCGCCACTGGTGCCCGTGCCGGCCAGAACGCTGCCCGCAGCCACGTCGATACGGTCGGTGGCCGCCAGAATCAGTTCGGGGATCGCCACTGCTCCCGCGGCGGTGTTGGCCACCAGGATCTCGCTGGCGCTGGTAGTGATGCGAATGCCGTCGGCGGTGTCCGTGCGCTTGCCGCCCAGCAGCACGCTGCCGTTGAGCCGCGACAGCGCGGCGCCTTCAATCTGCAGCACATCCGCACCCAGTGCCGGCGTCGGGCCGCCCGCACGGTCGACCACCGCGATGCGGGCGCCGCCGATGTCGACTTCGGACGAACGGGCCGCGGTAGTCGTCGGCGACGATGCCGACGCGGTGCGGAACGTGCCATCAAACGCGAGGCTCGATGCGTTGTCGATCGACAGTCGCCCGGCATCCCAGGGCGAGCGTGGTGCAGAGCGCCGCTCGAGTGCGGCTGCGTTGGCAAAGAACTCGGCGCCACTGATGGTGTAGTCCGATGACAGCCGCGCGGCCGACCCGGGCTTGACCACCACCCCCACGCTCTGGGAATCGCGCACCGCCGTGCCCCGCGCGGTGCGGAACCCCGCCGCCACGACGTCGCCGGTCGCCAGGGTAGTGGTCTGGCCCGGCTGCAGATTGCGGTACTGCGAGCCCGTCTGCAGCTCGAGCAGGAAGGCATCGGGCAACAGCGCGTAGCGTGCGGGCAGCAGCGTGTACTCGCCGGCCGGAACCAGGGTACCGGCTCCGATCTGAATGCTGTCGTAGAGCACACCGTCGCGTCCGTTGCCGAGCGCAAAGCCAAAGCCCACGTCCTTTTGCGACTGTGTCTGCGTGTCGTAAGGCATCGCCGCGAGCCGCGCGGTCGGAATGATCGCGAAGGTGTTGTCACGCAGCGTGATGTCGTTGTCGCCGCCGTTGCCCGGCACGAACTCCAGCGCCTGCACCGCGCCGCCGCCGCTGAGGTCGATGGTGGCACCCGCGCGCACGTTCACCGCCGGCGCATCGAGCGTCAGGCGCTTGCCATCGCTGGTCACCGCAGCAAGTGTCTCGGGCGGCGCACTTCCGCCGTCTGTGTAGCGCCAGATGATGCCGGAGGTGGTCGTCCCGTAAGGCACGGTGACGCCCGCACCCGACACGGAGGTGAGACTGCCCGTTGCGAACTCGAGGAGCCGGCTGGCCTTCATGTCGATCGCGCCGAGCGGCGCGCGCACCGTGCCGCCCTGCGTGATCGTCTCGGCACTGAAGCTCACCTTGCCGCCTGCCGAGTACGAAGTCGACGGCGCCCGGCCATTGCCGGTGATCCGGATGTAACCGTCGGGCGTATCGATTCCGGAAGGCTGGTCCTTGACCGCGAAGGCGTATTCGGTACGCGTGGCCGGCGTGATCTGCGCCGCCACCAGTTCGAGGTTGCCGGCGCTCGTCAAGCCGCCGGTCTGACGGGAGGTCTGCTGGCCACCCGAAGATGATTCGAAAGTGATGGCGCGCCCCACCAGGCGGATGTCGCTGTCGCTCTCGATTCGGGTACGGCGAGTGCCGTTGACCGTGCTGCTGCCGAACAGATCCACCGAGCCGGCCTTCACACGCAACTCGCCCTCGCCCGAACGGGTTGCGAGCACGGGCGACGCCGTGCCGCTGGTCATCACCCAGACCGGCACGTCGCCAGTCGACTGCAGTTGACGCTCTCCCAGGGTCTGGCCGAGAGATACCGTCGACCCTTGTAGCGTGACCACCGAGGTGCCGGTCAGGTCGATCAACGGGGCGTCGAGGCGAATGCCTCGTTCGAAATTCAGGGTCGACGAGCCCCGGAACTCGATGCGGTCCTCGGACTGCAGGCGTAGCTTCTCGAAGCCAGACGCTGTCAGTTCTGCAACGTCGAGCGCTGCATCCGAAATGCCCGCTTCGGCCGGCACGACGCTGTTGCCAGACGTGACGACGATGCGACGAGCATCGGGCAGCGCGGAAAGACCGTCGGCACGGTTCGACTCGAGCACGAAGCTGCCACCGGCCGCCGCCGTGGTGCCGCCGTGACCCACCAGGGAGCCATCGAGCACGGTGCGCCCCTGTGAACGCAGCGTCAGGGTGCCCGCATGGCCGTCAATCGCCTGCTTCGTGTAGCCCGGCTTCTTGCCGCTCGTGGCCACGTCGAGCGTCTGACTGACCGCGCTCACGTCGAGGATCGAACCCGCGTCAAGCTGAAGCCCGGCCCGCCGCGCATCGAGGGTGATGCTGCCGCCATTGATCACGCTGCCCTGCACCAGTCCCAGGTCGTTGGGGGTGGCCACGAACGTGCCGGCGACCGAAAGCCGCGCGCTGTCGCCGATGCGCAAGTCGGCGGCGCCGAGATCGACGGGGCCGTTCAGGGTCAAGCCGATGCGGCCTCCCGGTGCGCTGATGCGACCGTCGATGGCGAGATTTCCGATGGACGAGAGCAACACCTCGCCCCGCGGGTCGGTCACGATCGATGAGCCGTCGCGCACGTTCAGTCCGGGTTGCGTTTCCTGCCCACCCCCGCGCACCGCGAGGTTCACCGAGGCTGCGCTGCGCTGCGCGTCAGGCAGCAGCTGCAAACTGCCGAACGATGCGATCGCGGTACCGCTGGTTTGCTGGGCCGCGCTGAGCGGGTCGATCACCCAGTTCTTCTGCTGCACGCGCAGGGCCGTGCCGGCCGTGATGTCGATGCCGTCGACGGCGTTGACCGTGATTTTCGAGAAGCCGAAATCCGAGAACAGGCTTGTCCCCAGACGCGTGGTCGCCGCCGGCAGCACGCCAGGGGCGGCGCCGCCGCCGATGACGGCACGCGCGAGCCCCAGGGTGAGTTCGCCGCCAGTGCCCGGCGCGTAACCGCGCAGGTCAGCCTGCAACCAGTCAGAGGTCGATGGCTCGCCCACGCCGTTCGCAATCGCGAGCTTGCCGCCCTTGCCGCCCGTCACGCGCTTGTTGCTGGCGATGGACGCGCCGCCACCGACATCGAGACTCGAGCCGCGCTCGAACCTCGTCTGGTACAGCGGATCGTCGAGCTGAAACGTCAGGTTGCCGCCGTCGATGGCCTTGCTGACAGCGGCGGCGTTCGCCGTGGTCGCCGTGATGGTGGTGGCGACCAATCGGCCGGATGGAACCGGCGCGCCCACAAAAGACCCATCGGCATTCGACGTGTTGACCCAGGTGCCTGCGGTCGACAGGTCGGCGCCGCCTCGCACCAGCACCCTTTCGGTGACGCTGCCGAGCTCGGCCGAAATCGGATCGCCGCTGGGCACGACCGGCTGCACGGTCAGGGTGCCGCCAGGCAGGCGGATGTCGCCAGCGATGTCGATCTGCGGCGAACGCAAGATCAATTCACCGCCGACCTGCGAAACGATCTTTGCATCGGGCGCCACGACGATGCGACCGTTGGCGTTCAGTTCGACCGAGCCGAAGCCGGTTTCGGCCAGGTCCGGCCCGCGCACGGTTGACGCACCGAAGATCTGCTCGGCCGACAAGGTGAACGCATCGCGCTGCGCCGTGGTGAGCGCGGTGCCGACACCGAAGGCGGCGCCCAGGGTATCGCTGGCGCGCTGTTGCACCGTGATGTGGCCGATACGCTGGCCTTCGGCGAAGTTGCGCTGACCCTGCAGGTACTCACCCACGCGCAGCGTCGCACCGCGCGGTGCGCTGGCCAGTTGCCGCGGCCCGACCGTGACACCGCCGAGCAAGCTGCCGTCGAGCACGAGGCCGGCGCTCGAGTTGATCGTCACCAGCCCGCCGCTCAGGCCCTGGACATAGGCATCCTGAAACGCGCCGAGGGCACCCAGCGGATTGGCGATGCCGACGGTCTGATTCCAGCGCGTGCTGGTGCGCTCGTAGCGGTCGAGCAGGGCGCTGTATCGACGCTGCTCGGGCGCGGTGGCGATGTCGTAGATCTTGCCGTCCGCACCAAGCAGTTTCGTGGTGCCGACCATGCCGGCGCCGTAGCGGTAGCCGCCACCCGACGCGTCGATCACCGCACCCGAGCGCTGGACGACCGAGCCGCTCGAAGCGATCTGCAGTTCACCGCCCGCAGCGGCCTTTTCAGTCACGGTGCGAGCCACGATGCCACGGTAGCCACCCAGTTCGAGAATGGCGTTGTCCTGCCGCAGGTCGACGGTGACGAGCGCACCGCGCAACGCGCTGGTTTTCTGGTTGGGCGAGTTGCGCAACTCGTTCGAGGTGACGCGCAAGCTCTGCACGTTCTTCTTCACGTCGACGTCGGCCCAGGCACCAGCCACGCTGGTGGTGCTGCCGGCGCCGAGATAGACGCGGGCCGAACCGGGATCGACGCTGTCCGACGCGTTGAGGCTGATGCGCCCGCCAGCCGCCTGCACGGTGCCGCTGTTCTCGATGGTGCGCCCGGCCACCGAGATCACGCCGCGGTACGGCAGATAACTCTGGCTGTCGGGGATCGTGGTCTTGTCGGCGGCATCGGGTACCACCTCGGTCACGCTGCCGACTTCGAACTTGACACTGCCGGCCTGAATGGCCGCCGTGCCCGCCGGCTCGCCCTCGACGGGCGCGACACGTGCGCGAGCCGTGAGATAGATCGAGCCGTTGCTCTGCACCGCCGTCTTGGCCGAAATGCGGCCGGCCTGGTTGACCGCCAGCGCCGCCAGGGTCACGTTGCCGCGGTCTGCCGACACATCGCCGGCATTGCGGATCAGGTGACTGAGGTTCACGCCCCCGCCATCGGGTGCGGCCTCGACCTCGACGACCAACCCGCGCAGGGTGATGTCAGATGAATCGTCGCTGAGCGCCAGATAGACCTTGTTGCCGGCCGCCAGGATCACCTGTCCGTCGGGGGCACGGATGACCCCGCCGTTGTTGTCGATGCCGGGCGCGATGAGCATGACCGATCCGCCGGCGCCGGCCTGCAGGATCGGGGCCGGCGAAGCCGCGTCGCCAGACGAACCGAGCGACAAGGGTGCCGGCCGTGTGCCGTCAGGGCGCGCCGACAGGGTGTTGCCGAGTTCGTCGTAACCGCCAGCGAAGGCGGGGGTGGTCAGGCCGCCGGCAGTGAGCACGCCCGACAGGAACCGCTGGTTGCTGAGGTTGAGCGTCGAGGCCACGAGCGACTGCACGTTCACCTGCGCGCCGCGGTCGAACAGGATGCCGTTCTGGTTGATCAGCAGCACCTGCCCGTTGGCCGTGAGCTTGCCCCGGATGACGCTCGGGTTGGCGTCATAGATGCGGTTGAGTGCCGAGGCCGTGCTGTTGGGCTGACGGAACTGAACCTCGCTGCCCGAACCGATGTTGAACGAGCGCCAGTCGAGGATGGCGCGCTGGCTGCTCTGATCGATGGTCATCACCGAGCGTGCGGCGCCAGCCGCGGGCGCGTTGACCACGGCGCTGCCGCTGACCACGCCGCGCAGCACCGGCAGGGCGTTGGGTGCGATGGCCGCACCGGCAGCCTGCGCCACCGTCGGAAACGAAAACGGCAACGCTCCCAGAACGGCCAGTACCGACACGCTGCATGCCGCCCGAACGAGCGGGGTCTGGCGGTTGAAGGGCAGGTAGCGCGAGAGGATGGACAGGCAAGTGCTCATGAAATCAGATTCTGCTGAGCGGCCGTGACACTCGTTCTCTGTTGGCCATGATCCGAACGGGTCACCCTGCATGGACGGCAACTGTCTTGCCACTGTCTTGCCACTGTCATGCGCCTGTCTCGCCCGCCCGCTACAAACCTCCGGTTCCAGCGGAACGTGGGCAAGGCCGCGTGCCGCAACCCTTTGCCCGCAGCATGACCCGAACTCCTGTCGTCCCGTCCGCCCCCATCGACCTGGCTGAACTGCTGGCTGCGGCCCACACGCTGCACGAGGCCGGCTGCGTCGCCGAGGCTGAAAGGGCCTACCGGAGTGTGCTGAAGCGCGAGCCATCTTCTGCACCCGCGTTGCATGGCCTGGCTTGCGTGCTGGCGCTGCAGAACCGCTACGCCGAAGCCGTGCCGACCTTTCGACGCGCCGTCGCTGCCCTGCCCGACCACGCGCAACTGCACGTCGATCTGGCGCAGGCGCTGCGTGGCGTGGGGCTGAACGAGGAGGCGGCCGTTCATTTCGACCGCGCAGCAGCCCTGCAGCCGACCGATCGGCACCTGGATTTGCTGGCGCGCCTGCAGCGCGCCACGCTGTTCGACGAGCAGGGCAACGACGACCGTGCGCTGGCCGAGTTCGAAGACGCGGTGAAGCATCACCCCGAGTCGGCCGATGCCTGGGCGGGCCTGGGCATGGTTCAGCTGCATATGGTGGGCGCTGCCGAGGCCGAAGCCAGCTTCAGACGAACGCTGCAACTCGACCCCGAGCGGCCCGACGTGATCGAGCGGTTCGGGCAGGTGCTTCAGGACCTGCGCCAGTACGAGGACGCCGCGCTGGTGTTCGAGCGCCTGATGTCACGCTGGCCGGATCGGCCCCTGGTGCCCGGCCGCCTGATGCACTCCAAGATGCTGACGGCCGACTGGACCTCGCTGAACATCCTGCAACGGCGAATCGAAAGCGGTCTGGCGGCCGGCCAGATGATCACCGAGCCCTTCGGCCTGCAGGGCTACTGCGCCTCGCCTGAACTGCTGTTGGCAGGGGCAAAGATCAATGCGGCCGCCCGCTTTCCCGACCGCTCGGCCGTCCTGCCCATCGCCACGATCGGGCGCGGCGAGAAGTTGCGCGTGGGCTACGTGGCGGGCGAATTCCGCAACCAGGCGACCTCGGTGCTGCTGACCGAAGTGCTGGAGATGCACGACAAGACCCGTTTCGACATCGTGGCGTTCGACAACGGCTGGGACGACCAGAGCGCCCTGCGTCGGCGCATCGAAGCCGCGGTGCCCATCGTGCCGATCCGCAAGATCGACAACCTGGCCGCCGCACGGCTGGTGCGGGAGCACCGCATCGACATCCTCGTCAACCTCAACGGCTACTTCGGCCTCACGCGCACGCCCTTGTTCTCGCTGCGCCCCGCAGCCATCCAGGTCAACTACCTGGGATTCCCGGGCACCATCGGTGCGCCCTACATCGACTACATCGTGGCAGACGCCACCGTCATTCCCGACGACCTGCACCACTGCTACACGGAAAAGGTGGTGACGCTGCCCGACAGCTACCAGCCCAACGATTCGCAACGGCGAGTCGCGCCGGGCGTCACACGCGCCGACGCCGGGCTGCCGGAAGGCGCTTTCGTGTTCTGCTGCATGAACAACGTCTACAAGATCATGCCGGCGATGTTCGATGTGTGGATGCGCCTGCTGCAGCGCGTGCCGGGCAGTGTGCTGATGCTGCTGAGCGACGTGCCCGAGGCGCAACTCAACCTGCACTACGAGGTCAAGGAGCGCGGCGTCGACCCCGAGCGCCTGCTGTTCGGCACGCCCTGGGCCAACGAACGTCACCTGGCCCGCCTGCGCCTGTGTGATCTGTTCCTGGACACCTGGCCCTACAACGCCCACACCACGGGCAGCGATGCCTTGCTGGCGGGCCTTCCGGTACTGACCTGCATGGGTCGCAGCTTTCCCAGCCGGGTGGGGGCGAGCTTGCTGCGGGCCGCGGGCCTGCCCGAACTGGTGACGCAGTCCTTCGAAGCCTATGAAGCCATGGCCCTGAAACTGGCCACCGAGCCGGGCACACTGGCCGCGCTGCGCAAGCGCCTGGGCGAGCAGTTGCCGACCTGCGCGCTCTACGACACGCCGCGCTACACCCGGCACCTCGAAGCCGCGTACGAGCAGATGGGGGCCCGGGCCCGGGCGGGACTGGCGCCAGCGGCGTTTGCCGTGGCGCGCGAGCCCATCACGCCGCCACAGCCTCCAGCTTGAAGCGCATCTGAACCAGGCGCAGGCGACCGCAGCCCCGCCGACCCAGCGCGTGGCGCCCTGAAAACGGAAAAAAGCCGGCGTCCCTGCGAACGCCGACTCACTGTTCAGCACGCCACCTTGCGGTGGCGTCTCAAACCGTCATCAGAACGCAGCTGCCTTGCCCGACTGGCAGTTGTTCAGATCGGTACCACCCACCAGGCGCGACCAGGGGTTGCGCGCGGTCGTGCCGGCGTAGTCGGCCACGGGGACTGTCGCATTCAGCGCGTCCAGCGCCACCAGGCCGGAAGGCCCGAAGGTCTGGTTGCTGCCGTTGATGACCTCGACAGTGGCTGGATTGGCGAAGCCATTCTTGAATGCGGTGAGGTAGGCGGCGTAGCCCAGCGCCGAGGCGGTCGGCAGCGTGCTGCCAATCCGGGTGTTCAGCGACACGTCGGTGTATTGCGTGTACTGGCCCGAAGCCACGCCCGCATAGGTAGGCGCCACGCCATTGATCTTGACGAAGCGGATCGAGCCACCTGCTACCTGCTTGTACTCGGTCGACAGCACGCCGACCGCCGCACGGGCGCCCTCCTGGTGCTTGTTCATGCAGGTGAGGACCTGGTTGCTGCCGCTGTTGTTCACGACGAGGTTGCTGCCGTCACACAAGGTATTGGCCGCTGTGTTGTCCGCAGCATTCGGGCCGGAAACGAACAGGTCCGTGCCGGAGTAACACTGCCGGGCGGCACCGGCCGTCGAATTCGGCGTCTTGGCAATCACGGCCTCGAAGGACTTCTGGGTTCCGGAGGTCGATACGCGGCGAGCCACGTAGACGGTGTCGTCAGCCAGGCCGGTATCTTGGCCCAGCAGGGCTGACCAGGTCTGCCCTTCCTGCGTGTACAGGCTGGTGAGTTGCGCCTGCGACAACGAAGGCATGTTGGCCTCGGTGAGGCTGCCGACCGTCTTGCTTTGCTGCGCCTGCAGGATCTCGTAGATGTTCTTCGTTACCGGCACGCCGAAGATGACGGACACCAGCGCTTCAGACTTCAGATTGTTGAAGCCGGACGAATTGCCGAAGAACTGCGGCTCCACGTCCGAGATGCCGATGTAGGACACGGCATTGGACGTATTGGCGGTGTTGTTGAACGTGCCAGTGCACAGCGTGTCGACGAACGAGGGCAGCGGGTTCGTGCCGTCGAGGTCTTGCGACGCCGTCACGGTCGCGCTCGCGCAGTTGGCGGTGAGCTTGCTCAGGTCGATGAACGGGATCGAGGTGGCGTTGTTGACGTTTTGCACGCCACCACCCGAACCGCCCTGGGAGTACTTGTAGACCGCCAGCTTGGTTGCGCCGGAGCGCGGGGTCACCTTGGTGGTGTCGATGTTGCAGAACAGCACCGAGTTGTTCGAGATCGAATAGCGGTGGATGGTGTTGCCGGGCCCTGTGGACAGGCACAGGCGCAGGGCCGAGGCAAAGAAGCCTGGGTCCACCGCCGTGGCGCCGGACGCGCGGATGTTCATCGTGTCGCCGGAGAACTCGCTGGTGTTGGTGTATTGGTTGGCGGTCAGCGCGAAGGACGGCGTGGCCGAAACGGCGCACAGGCTGGCCACAGCCATCGAGATACGGGTCAGTTTCATGGGATTTCCAATCGTGAGAATTGAGACGAGGAAGTCAGTGCAGACCGATCCCATCCGATGCGCACAGCGACGGATGGGAGCGAGGTCGGCTGACAGTCAGGTTGCAGACCCGGACCTCAGGCCTGGGCAGCAGCGTTGCGGCGACGAGCGATACCACCCAGGGCCACCAAGCCGACACCCATCAGCCAGGCGGTGGCTGGCAATGGCACCGGGGACAAGGTGTACGAGAAGTCACCGTTGGCAGCCAGGTTCACGGAAGCGAAGCCGGCTGAATTACCGTAGATACCGCCGTTGGCCAGCGTCGAGGTGCCACCGGTTGCCGCGGTACGTGTGAAGTAGAACAGGCTGGCGCTCTGACCCACCGCGGCCAGGCCATCGGCACCCAGACCGAAGTTGGTAGCCCATGCTTCGGCGGCGTTGGTACCCGTCTTCGACAGGGTGCCCGGGTTGAAGAACGCCTCCAGGCCACCGGCATTGGCTGTACCGACGAAGTTGGTGATTTGACCGTTGGAAGCCGTTTCCGCCGTGTTCACCGACGAAGTGATGATGCGCGAGACACCGGTGGCGGTCGAAGAGATGGAGTCCACGGCGTTCACGAACCATTTCACGTCGGCAGGCGTTTGAGCGCCGTACCAGGTGCCGAAGGCGGCATCAGCAAAGTTCGTGGTGTTTCCGGCGTTGAGGATCAGGCCACCGACAGGGGTCTTGTTGCCGACGATCGACGAGCCGATGACGCCCACCGAATTCAACGCACCGCTCGGCAGGAAGGTGCTGAGCGTGAAGCCCAGGTCGCGCATGTAGTAGGCGTTGGTCGAGGTGTTGAAGGCCGTCAGGACCAGGGACCCGCTTTGGCCCTGGGTGGTGATGTCCGCTTGCGCGGCGCCGGCCAGCGAAGCCAGCGCGGCTGCGGCAGCGATCATCTTGAGCTTGAATTTCATGTTGAGTTCTCTCCTGGGTTGATATGGGGATAACGCTGTGCCGTTGCGGTAACTGACGCCAGCAAAGCCTCCGGTCCGGCATCGGTATGCCTCCCTGAAGCGGGAACCTTCCGATGCCCGAGACTGTAGAAATCTCCTGTGTCACGTCTCTACGTGCGATTTGCCCGAACCTAGCCCTTCCGGCCTAGTGACATGGCCGCCCGCCTCAGGGCGGTTGCACACGGGAAGCGAGGACACCACGGCAGCGTGTCGCGGGCGTGACACAAAAGGCGCCGCCCCTGGCCCGTTCGGGCTAAGTCGGCGTCTGAAGCGGCGACTGATGGGGTGCCGCCAGAGCGGCACGACGGCCGGCCACGGCCCAGGCGCGCTCGAGCGTCTGTTCGAAGTCGACAGCGAAGCCGCGCTCGTCGAAGAGACCCGATTGCTGAAGATGGGCGCGAGCCTCCTGGCGCCATGTCGACAGGGCGGAGGCATCGGCGGCCAGGCCCGCAGCGATCTGCACGAACCGGGCGTCGCTGTCGGCCACCCACTCGGTCTTGCCGATGGCCTGCAGGATCGACGCGCCCATGCGCGAGGTGTGCGTGCGCCCCCGCAGGGTGACCACGGGCACGCCCATCCACAGGGCCTCGCAGGTGGTGGTGGCACCGTTGTACGGAAAGGTGTCGAGCGCGATGTCGATGCCGTTGTACATCTCGAGGTGGGTGCTCTTGCCTGCGATCCAGGGCTGCAGCGTCAGGCGTTCGGACGCGATGCCGTGCGCCGCCATGAAACGCTCGATGTTGTCGCGGTTGGACGGCTGCGCCATGGCAGCGGCCTTGAGCAGCAGCCGCGAGCCCGGCACCGCATTCATCGCCTGTGCCCACGCGTCGAGCGTGTGGTCGGTGACCTTGGCGATGTTGTTGAAGGAGCCGAAGGTGACGAAGCCGTTGCGCAGACACGGGGCCTCGCCGATGGGCGGTTGCTCATCGGGCCGGTAGCAGAACATGCTGCGGCCCAGTCGCAAGGGGGACTCGGAAGCCGACGCGGGCATGTCGGTGGGCTCGGGGTCGATGACGGCATCGGTGATGCGGAAGTCGTTGGCCGGCACACCGCTGATGGTGGGATAGCCCAGATAGGTGAGCTGCACCGGTGCGACGCCGCGGCTGAACATGAGCAGGCGCGAGCGCGAGGTGTGGCCCGACAGGTCGATCAGCAGGTGAATGCCGTCCTCCTGAATCTGCCGGGCGAGCTGCTCGTCGGAGAGACCGTCGCAATCGACCCAGCGGTGGCCGTACGACTTCAGGCGCTCGGTGGTGGCGTCACCCCAGCCCAGGTTGTGATAGCAGGTGATGTCAAAGCGCGACGTGTCGTGAAACTCGAGCAGGCCACCGAGAAAGTACGACACCGAGTGGCGCACGAAGTCGCCCGACACATAGCCCACCTTCAGGCGTTCACCCTGCGCCAATGGCCGCCACGCCGGCCGCGACGGCATGTGCTGCGGCAACAGCTGGCCAAATCCCGCGTGCAGGTCGAAGAGGGCTCGGGGGTCTTCGTAAAGGTAGTTGGCGTTCAGCAGCATTTGCGAGTGCAGGTCCGGCCGGACACCCGACATCTCGATGGCGCGCAGGCAGTGCGCCATGGCCTCCTGATGACGCCGCGACTGGAACAGCGTGCCACCGAGTTGCATGACGGAGTAGGCATCGAGGTCGAGTGCCGCCGATTTCTCGGCCAGTTCGCGGGCGGCATCGACGTGGCCAAAGCGCGTGAGCAGCGCTGCCAGCGAACGCATCACCACCGCATGAGGTGCATTGAGGGCGAGCCACTTTTCATACACCTCGATGGCCAGCTTGTCGTCGCCCATGCCACGGAGGCAGGCCCCCAGATTGAGGCAGGTCTCGGGGTGCGTGGGGTCGATCGACAGGGCGTCGTTGAGCAACACCGCAGCCTCTGCCCGCCGTGTGGCGCGCATCAGCAGGACGGCGTGGTTGCGCAGCAGCGCAGGGTTCTTCGGGTCGAGCGCGGCGGCGCGCGCAGCGCCTTCGATCACCTCGTCGCTGGGCGGCTCGTCCCGTGCGTGCTCGCTCGACTGGAAGGCGCGCAGCGCCAGTGCGTTGGCTCGATTGGCGTGCGCCACGGCCGAGCGAGGCGCCAGGGCCAACGCACGGTCGTACAGCGCAATCGCACCGTCGGCGTCGCCGCGCGTCTTGAGCACGATGCCCAGGCTGACCATGGCGTCGACATACGCGGCATCGAGCGCGATGGCCTGTCGGTAGGCCGATTCGGCGCCGTCGAGGTTGCCCGCCGCCTTGTGCGCGCGGCCCAGCGTGAAGTGATAGCGCGGCTCGCGTGGCGACCCTGCCACTGCCTTGCCCGCGCGTTCGACTGCTGCCGGCGCGTCCTTGGCAAGGATGGCCGCGATGGCGAGCAGGTAGTTGGCTTCGGGTCGCAGGGCAGCGCGCTCGAGCGCAGGGGCCAGCAGCGCCTCGACGCCCTGGTGCTGGCCGCTGGCCAGAAGCCGCTGCGCCTGCAGCAGGCCATCGTGACCCGATGCTTTCAAAGTGGACATGCCCTACCCCGTCGAGGCCCCGTGACAGGCGCTGGCGCCAGACCTAGAACTCGATCACGCCGCTGGCATGCACCCGCGCGTTGCCTGCCCGTGTCTGCCCGGCAGCATGCAGCGGCCAGCCGACATCGAGCGACAGGCTGGCGAAGCGACGTGCCTGCAGGCGCAGCCCGAAGCCGACGCTGGTCAGCGTGTCGCGGTTGCGTTGGCCGGGCAGCGAGTCCTTGAGGCGCAGCCAGGCACCGTCGAAGAACGTGTGCGCCGTCAGCGACCCGAGCCAGGCCCCACCTTCGGGCGCCACGTTGCCGGTGCGCAGTTCGAGCGAGGTGCGCCAGGCCTTGTCGCCCACCGCAGTGGCATCGAGGTAGCCGCGCACGCTGTCGACGCCACCGGCCACGAACTGCTCGTTGCTGATCAGGGCCTGGTCGCTGAACTGACCTTCGAGGGAGCCGAACAGCGTGAAGCCGCGCGGCAGGTTCTGCGTGCGGGCGAGGTTGAGCTTGACGATCACGAAGTTGTTCTGTGCCTTGTAGCGCTTGTCGTCAAACTGCTGCTGCCGGCTGGCCAGCCCGCGCAGCGCGAAATTCAATCCGCCACCGGTCTGCCAGTAACCGTCCTTGTCGACCATCGTGGCGGCATAGCTGGCACCGAGCGGCAGGTAATGGATTGGCGTGCTGAAGCCGGCGTTGCCGCCGACGCTGACGCTTTCCATGAAGTCCTTGTAATCGGCGGACAGCGTGATGGAATGGTTCAGCGTCTCGGTGCCGTCAAGCAGCCAGATGCTGCGCAGGCCATAGATGCTGCCGCGTCCGAAAATGGTGGTGCCGCCTACCCCGGCAACGGTGTTGCTGTTGGATCTGATGTACGAGAACACCAGCAGCCCGTTGCCGGTGGGCACGGTGTAGGAGCCCGAGAACACCTTGACCTCGCCGGTGTCTTCGGGCGACACCTGCACCTGGCCGCTGATGCTGTGTTCGCGCTGCCAGAGGTTGTCGTAGCGCAGCGAGGCCTGCAGCCGCGACTCGGTGGTGTTGGGGCTGGACTTGTTGTTGAGCTCCAGGCTGCCGTGCAGCGGAAACTTGTCTTCGACCGCCAGATCCACTTCGGTGGTGCCGGGCGCCTTGCCGGGGCGCAGCAGCGGCGTGACGCGGCGGTCGGCCGAGCGGTTGACGGTGGCGAGCTGCGCGGTCACCTCCCTGAAATTGGGCACTTCGCCCTCGGCCAGCGCGGGCACCTTGTCGAGGATGCGGCCCTGCGAGTAATACCGCGCGCCGACCACCCGCAGCCGGGACACCGGCGCCTGCAGCACCTGCAGCGTGACCACACCATCGATGATGCGCTGCTCGGGCGTGTCGACCACCACCGTGCCGTAGCCGGCGTTGCGGTAGGCCGATTCCAGCGCGAGTCGCGCCGATTCGACGTCATCGACCGTGCGCCGTTCGCCCATGAATGGGTAGATTGCGCGCTCGATGCTTTCGATCGGCAGCACGGAGTTGCCTTCGACGCGGTACTCGAGGACGTCGAAACGAGGCGTCGACGGATCGGCAGGGGCTTCTGCCTGGGCGTGAACGCCGGCAGCGATCGACAGCAGCAGGCAAGCGGCGAGGTGTCGCCAGGCTGACGGCGACGGAGAACCATGACAACGGGAAACGGCCATCCGGTGGATTCTTCCTTCACTTCATGACAAAACGTCGAGGCTTTGTGACAACGTGAGCCGAGGTCAGGGCTCGAGGAATGGTGCGCGCCCAGGCGCTGACGCCGCAGCAGGCGTCGTCGCTGGCGCGAGCGCTTCGCCCCCACCTGGCGCCATGAAGCGCCACTCGCGGTAAGACAGTGCAGGCGGCGGCGAAAAACGGGGGTCGACAAACTGACGCGGAAAGGGCTTGCGGTCCGACAGGCTGTGCACGCCCACGATGCCGCCATCGGGAAGCCGGATGAGGCCCCACTGCGAGTCACCGGTCATCGGGTCGATGTAGAGGCGGCGCAGGTGGCGCGCGGGCGTGATGCTGCGGTCATCGTGCAGCAGCTCTTCGAGCCCGCGTGGATAGGGCTGCGCGGGATCGGTCGCAGCCGCCCGATATCGTTCGATGGCAGCGGCGAACTGACGGCCGACGAAGACCAGTTCACGCTCGTCGTCGCGCTGTTTCGCGACGCTCCAGACCACGCCGGCCACCGCAGCGGTGATCGCCAGCACGCTGATGAGAAACAGCACGCCCAGATAGGTGAAGCCGCGGCCGCGCTGCTGGGTTCGCCCTCGTCGAGACAGCGCCATGACGTCAGTCGGGGCTGAGGATGCCCAGGCTCATGGCACGCGAGATGGCATGCGTGCGGGTGTTCGAGTCGAGCTTTCGCAGGATCGCCTGGACGTGGTTCTTGATCGTCCAGGGGCTGCAGCTCAGCAGCTCGGCAATTTCGGAATTGGTCTTCCCGTTCTTGATGAGGTTGAGGATCTCCTCCTGCCTGGGCGTGACCAGGCGACCCGAGCGCTGGGTCGTCGAACCGGCCGCTTCGCGTTCGGTGGCCAGCACCCGCAGGAAGGCCTTGTGCAGATGGGGCACCAGCAGTTCCAGCAGGTATACGAGCCGCTCGTCGAGTTCACCCGACAGCCTCGAGAACACGTAGAAAGCTTCGTACTTGCCACGCGTGCCCATCACCAGTTGCGCGGCCAGGTTCTTCAACTCGTTGTCGGTCACGAGCATCAGCAGCTCGTCGTCGGCCGGCTTGCCACTGGCGAAAGGGCAGAAGACGACGCTGGACCGATTGCCTTCGGCCGCCGCCAGCAGACGCGGCATCAGGCCGTTCAGCGGGTCGGCGACGATGTCGAAATGTTCCTGCCGGAAATACCGGCTGGCGCTGAATCGATGCATCGACATGCCTTGTCGGGAACCATCCTCGATGCCGCAGATCAGGATTTCGTGCGGGATCAATGACTGGACGGAACTCTGGCTCCAGACAAAGAACTGATGACGGCTCGACACGAGGAATGAGGCCTCGACGGCATCGGCATATCGGCCACGGTCGGTGTCGTTCAATCGGGGCTGTTGACTCACGTTGGAACTTCCTCGTAGCCACGCGCGAAGCGCAGGCGAAAAGCGCCCCGCATTCGTATCGCGTGTGAAGCCCGGACAGTAAACGTCGAAGGTGACAGTTTGTTGATTTCCGCAACCGCAGGGCTCACGAAGTGATCGGCATGCCGATCACCAGCTCTCGTAAGGCTCGCCGTCGAGGCTGTTGCCGGGCGCGCCGCTGCGCACGTCGTACACGCCTTCGCGCACTTCACCTTCGGGCGGTGGCAGCGTGATCCAGGTCGATGAACTTTCGGTGATGGGGTCGGGCGGAACGCTGCGCAGGTAGCGCTTTTCAGCCAGCTCGTCCAGGGTCTGCGGGTAGCGGCCGCGGTCGGCGACGTACTTGTCGATCGCGTCGCGCATGATGTGAAGATCCTGCTTCAAGACGGCTTCACGGCTGCGTTCGACGCTGTTGAAGTAGCGAGGCAGCGCCAGGCTCAGCAGGCTCGCGATGATGGCCATCACCACCATCAACTCGATCAGCGTGAAACCCGTGGTGCGGTTCAACCGTGGCGTCCTCAGATGCACGCCGCTCACCACTCGCGGTACGGCCGACCGCCGATGCTGGTCTTCGGTGACAGCGAATACACATCGAACACATCGCGGCCAGGCTGCGGGTTGTCGGCGCTGCTCTCGTAGCTGCGCAGGCCCCACGACGCATCGGCCGGGAGTTCCGGGTCGGCCATCGGGTCGCGCGGCAGGCGCCTCAGGAAGTAGAGCTTCTTCGCCTGCGCGCTGCCGGCATCGGGCACACCCTCGACCAATGCGCTCAGCGTCGGCGGATAGCCCGACTCGTCGGCAGCCTTGGCAATGCGCCCGCTATCGGCGGCCACCTTGTAGGCATCGATCGCCTCGCGGATCTGCCGCAGTGAACTGCGCAGCTCCTGCTCCTGCGTGCGCTGAACGGCCAGGCTGGCAAGACTCATCGCGCCGCCGGCCAGCAAGGCCAGGATGGCGACGGTGATCAGCAGCTCGATCAGCGTGAAGCCGCGGATGCGAAACCTCACGGCGCACCGCTGCGAGGGGACACGGCTGCACATTCCCATGGGTCTCATGGTGTCGCAGGCGGCGTGGGTGGCGACACTTCGGTCACCGGCTCGGGCTCGGGCTCGGGCTCCTGGGCTTGCTCCGGGTCGGACGCATCACCACCACCACCACGACGCACGCCACCGCCCGCCGGCATCGCCAGCTTTCCAGCGCCGTGCACACGCAGCGGCAGCGCGCCGACCGCCGCTTCGGTGCCGCCCAGGTGCTCGTTGCGATCGGGTGTGCCGGTGGCCAGGTTGCGCACCACACGCGGCGTGATCAGCAGCACGATCTCGGTCTTGCTGCGGTCGCTTTTCTCGCTGGAGAACAGACGGCCCAGCACCGGCAGGTCGATCAGCCAGGGCACACCCGTGGCCGCCTGCCGATCCTCATCGCTGATCAAGCCCGCCAGCGCCTGGGTTTCGCCATCCTTCAGCCGCAGCGCGGTGGTGGCCAGGCGAGTACCGATCTGGTAGGTCAAGCTGCCTGAACGGCTGCGCACTTCGCGCACGATGTTGCTGACTTCCAGGCTGACCTTGACGCCGACCTCGTTGTCGAGAAACACATTCGGCTCGACATCGAGCTTGAGCCCCACGTCGAGATATGTCACCGATTCGGACACACCGACGTTGGCGGTGGCCGTGGTGGTGATCACCGGCACCCGGTCGCCGATCAGGATCTGCGCCTTGTTGCGGTTCTTCACCCGGATACGCGGGTTGGCGAGGATGTTGGTGTCGCCGTTCTCGGCGCGCAGGTTCACCGAAGGGTTGTCGATGCCGATGCTGGAGCCGCGGATCCTGCGCAGCCGATCGGCCGTCAGCTGCGTGGTGGTCAAGGTGTTGTTCTGCACCGTGGTGTTGCCGGTGGCGGTGGACACCACCGTCGCCGGGTTCGGCACGATGTTCAGCAGCGTGAACTTGCCCGGGGTTTCGACGCCGATCTCGGTCAAGCGGGAGCGCTTGACTTCGAGCACCTCGACATCGAGCAGCACTTCGGGTTCGGCCAGGTCCTGCTCCGCGATCAGCTTGCCCGCCAGCGCGATGGCGGCCGGGGTGTCGCGCATGGTCAGGCTGTTGAGCTTTTCGTCGGCATACAGGTCCTTGGTCTTCAGCACGGTCTTCAGCATCGTGAACACCGTCTTGGCCTCGGCATTGGCGAGGTAGAAGGTCTTGACGCTCAGGTCCCGGTAGTCCTTCTGCTTGGCGGCAGTGTTCGGGTAGATCAGCACCGTGTTGTCGTTGAGCACCTTTCGCTCGAGCTGGTTGGTCACCGTCAGCACACCCACCACGTCATCGATGCTCAGGTTGGCCACCGACAAGGTGACCTTGATGTCGGGCTTCACTTCGCGGTCGAACACGAAATTGATGCCGGTGGTGCGCGAGAGCGCGTCGAACACGGCCTTCAGGTTCGCGTCGCGGAAGTCGAGCGTGACCGGCTTGCGCAGGCTGGCTTTCAGCGTGGGCGGCAGCGCGTCGGCGGAGCGCCCGGCCTGCTCGTCGATCTGGCGCTTCAAGGCCAGCGCACGCGCCTGCGTCGGGTTTTCAGACAGCACCTGGCGCAGCCGCTGCATCGCCTCGTCGCGCCGGTCTCGTGCCATCAGTGCCTGGGCTTCGTCGACACGTTGCTGCTGACGACGCAGAGATTCCACATCTTCCAGGCCTGCTCGCCCGCGCAGGTTGCCTGCATCGAGGGCGAGCACCCGTCGGTACAGCGCAGTGGCGTCTTCAAGCTGGCCGGCGTTGCGCAAGCTGTCGGCCTTCGCGAGCCATTGCCCGATCTGCGTCTCGCGCTGGCGGATCACCAGCATCCGGTACTTCCGGTTGTCGGGCTCGAGGCCGATGCCTTTCTCGATCTGCGACAAGCCCTCCTCGACCTGGCCCTTGTCGATCAGCTGCTGGCCCTCGCGCACGAATTCGCTGCCGGGCGCACAGGCCGTCAGCACGGTGGCAGCGATCAATGCAATCCAGCAGGAGGCGGCGGATCGTGCGGGTGAATGTGGCTTGTGCAACACGCTCATCCCCCACTGCGGAAAGTGACGGTCATGCTCTCGTTGAGCGGCAGGTAGGTCAAGGTCATGTGCTTCTCGTTCATCTGCTCGACGCGGTAGACCGCATCGACGGTGTCCCCGGCCTTGACCGGCAGGACGCGGTCGCCCTGGGTGAAGAAAGTGGTGCGAACCCCGTCTTCCGACAGCCCTCCCAGGTAGGCGTAGGGGAATGGCGGTGCCACGGGAGCCGGTGGCGGCTCGGCGACGACCCTGGCAGCGGGTGGCTGCCAGGACACAGGGTCGAACAGGCTCGCCTGGGATGCGCCGTCCACATCGGCGTCGTCGGCCAGGGAGCGTTGCCGCGCGTCGAGCCGGCCGAGTTGCACGCTGGTGGCCGAGGCGTCGGGCGCGGAATTCGATGCGGTGGATCGCGGCGTGACGCGCAGACGGGACGACGGCGCCGCTGCGGGCTCGACCACCTCGGCGTCGCTGCCCATCAGCGCGACCACGCGTTCACCGATCAAGGCACTGCCGACCACGACGATCAGCACGGCGATGCGCTTGCGGGCGGGTGTCATCTCGGCCACGGCACGGTACTCAGTTCGCGGTGGTCGCGGCGACGCTCGCCGAACCCACCACCGCCACACTCGCCGACGAGGTCGCAGGCTTGGCCAGGAACAGCACGAAGCGCAGCTGCGCGTCGAGCAGCGGCGACTTCGGATCGCTGCGGCGCAGGCTCACCTCGTCGAGTGCGAGCGTCGGCATTTCTCGAAGCGCATCGCGGCTGAATCGGCGCAGCGCCCGGTAATCGGCCTTGATCGGCAGCTGGATCGAATAGCGGGCCAGGGGCTCGGCGGTCTCGCTCGAGAGCTTGAACTCGGCCTGGTCGAGCGTGAATCCCCTGCGCTGAGCGGCCGCTTGCAGGCGTGCCAAGGACGGGGCGATGTCGCGCTCGCCCCCGAAGCGCTGCTCGAAGGCGGCGAGTTGCTGGCGGGGTGTCGGGTCGGCCGCTGCCGTTGACATCGCTCGCGCCGCAGCGCGCTGTGCCAGCAGATCGCTGTCGGCGTCGAGCCGCTGCGCGTCGGCATGCATCGGCTGGATCAGGCTCCAGAGACCGATCGCACAGGCCAGGCCGAGTGCCAGCCCGACCCAGCCTGGCAGGCCGATGCCACGCAGCCACTGGGCGCCCTGCCAGCGCAGCTGCGTCAAGGTTGCCGCCATGTCGCCGCCAAGGTGAAGGACACCACCGACACGCCGTCGCGCACCGCCGTGCTGTAGCCCAGCAGATGGACCTGCCGCAGCGCAGGCTGCGCGGCCATGCGCTCGACATAGGCCAGCAGCTCGGCCATCGACCTCGCTTCGCCCGCCAGGCGCAGCGAACGGTCGCGCGCATTCGGCGTCAGCGACAGCACGCCGAGCCCGCGCGCATCGGCCGCCTCGACGGCATCGAACAGATCAGCCCAGGGCACCGAGAGCTGATCGATGACGGCATTGGCGCGGCGGATCGCTGCCAGCGTCGCGGCGTCGGGCGGCGCGGCGGCGCGCCGAGGACTGTCGGCCTGCAGGCGGCCCTGCAGATGCGCGTTGCGGCTTTGCGCCAGTTCCCAGCTCTGGGCTGCGCGGCTGTAGGCCTCGGAGGTCAGGATGACAGCAGGCACGGCCGCTGCCAGCAGCAGCCAGCCGATCCAGCGCGCGCGCGATGCGGGCGCGCGCTTGAAATCGAGTTGCAAGGCGGCAGTCGTCATGCGTTCACCGCGGTGGGTGTGGTGGAGGCCAGGCGTATCGGCGCCGAGGCCGGCTCTGGCGGCGTCAGGTCGACGATCGCCCAGGAAGACGCGTTGGCGTGACGAGACACCGCAGGCGCCGGTACTGCGCCCCGTCGCACCAGGTACACCGCGCAGTGCGTCGGCTCCATCCCCAGCGCGAACCACTCGCGATCGAGCACGTCCGAAAGGTCGAGCGCAGACGACGCGATTCGCTTGACCCACAGGGGCTCGGTCGGGGACAGCAGCAGCAGCGTCGTCGAGCCGCCATCGAGCAGCACGAACCAGTGCAAGCCAGGCGCCATGCCGTGGCGCACCAGGTTGTAGGCATGCATCAGCGCGGGCTGCACGCTCTCGAGCGTCACGCGCCGCGCGAGCGTCTGCGCAGTGAGCTGGTCGAGCAAGGCGGTGTCGATGGCGCACGCCAGTGTCGCGGCGCCATACCGTGTGGCGTGCTGTCGAACCGTCCAGCCTCGCGCCACTTCGCCATAGGCCTCGCTGAAGCATTGCTCGGCCAGCAGCTGGCGCTGCGCCGGGCGGCTGAGTTCGTCGCGCCAGGGCACGATGCGATAGCGCACGCCCTCGCCTGCCACGATGCAGGTCAGCCGGGTGTCCGGCGGCAGCGCCAGCGCGTCGAGCTGCTGCTCGATCGCGGCCGGCTGCGTGTCGGTCAGGCGCAGCTCGACCGCCGGCGCTCGTCGGCCCGGCCACAAGGCGCGCAGGCGATCAGGCGACCAGCGTGACACGGTTGACCTCGTCGAGCGTGGTGAGCCCGTCCAGGAACAGCTCGACCGCCGCATCACGCAGGAAGCGGGTTCCGTTGCGGCGCGCCGCCTCCTTGATCTGCCGCACGGGCGCGCGCGCCACGATCAGCTCGCGCAGCGCGTCGTCAAGCATCAGCAGTTCGCCCACCGCCTTGCGGCCCTTGAAGCCGGTGCCCCGGCACTTGCCGCAGCCACGGCCGGCCTTCAGCACCCGGCCCTCGATGCGCAGCGGATCGATCAGCGCCTCCTGCAAGGCCTGATCGGTGACCGTGACGGGCTCGCTGCAATGGACGCAGTTGATCCGCACCAGCCGCTGCGCCAGCACGCCGGTCAGTGCCGACACGAAGCTGTACGGGTCGACATCCATGTGCGTGAAGCGGCCGATCACGTCGAACACGTTATTGGCGTGCACGGTGGACAGCACGAGGTGGCCGGTCAGCGCGGCCTGGATGGCGATCTGCGCGGTCTCGGGATCGCGGATCTCGCCGACCATGATGCGGTCCGGGTCGTGGCGCAGGATCGAGCGCAGACCGCGCGCGAAGGTGAGCCCCTTCTTCTCGTTGACCGGGATCTGCAGCACGCCTTGCAGCTGGTACTCGACCGGGTCTTCGATGGTGATGATCTTGTCGTGGCCGTGGTTGATCTCGGAGATGGCGGCGTAGAGCGTGGTCGTCTTGCCGCTGCCGGTGGGCCCGGTCACCAGCAGCAGACCGTAGGGATCGCGCGCCATGCGGCGAAACGCAGCCAGGGTCGCGTCGTCGAACCCGAGCACGTCGAGCCGCAGGCCGGAGACCTGGTCGGCCAGCGACTGCTTGTCGAGCACCCGCACGACCGCATCCTCTCCGTGGATGCTGGGCATGATCGACACGCGGAAATCGATCTCGCGGCCCAGCGCCTTGACGCGGAAGCGCCCGTCCTGCGGCACGCGACGCTCGGCGATGTCGAGTTCGGACATCACCTTCAGACGCGACAGCACCTGCTCGGCGAGCTCACGGCCGTCGATGGCACCCACTTGCGTGAGCGTGCCGTCGAGCCGGTACTTGATGACCAGGCCATTGAGGTTCGACTCGACGTGGATGTCGCTGACGCCGCTCTTGAGCGCGTCGTACAGCGTGGAGTGCACCAGCTTGACGACCACGCTGGTACCTTCGCCGATCGAGCGGATCGACAGGTCTTCGAGATCACCGCTGCTGGCCTGCGCACTGTCCCGGGTGGGCAGCGCGGTGTCGATCGCGCGCATCGACTCTTCATGGCGCGAAAGGAAAGCCGCAATGTCGTCGGCGCCGGCCAGGCGAAGCTCGTGCGGCGCGGCCAGCCGCTCGACGCACCAGGCCTGCAGCGCCTCGTCGAACGGGTCGGACACGACGACGATCAGTTCACCACTTTCACGAAACGCGAGGCAAGCTCGCTTCGCAGCATCGGCATAGCCGATCGCGTCGAAGGCGGGGGTCAGCGTCGACAGCGCCAAGCTGCCCAGCACCTCCATCTGCATGCGGCGACTCAGCGCCTGAAGCAGCAGCTCGGGCGACATCGACAGCTCGTCTTCAAGCACGACACACACGCTGCGCTGCTCGCGCGCTGCACGCTTTCGCGCGGCGCGGATGGCCTGTGGCGTCAGCAGCGTGACCGCGGCCTCCACTTCCAGTTGCAGCTCGCTCAGCGCATTCATTGGATGCTGCCTGCCAGCTCGAAGATCGGCGCATACATCAGCAGCACCACGACACCGATGACCAGGCCGATCGCGATCATCAGCAGCGGCTCGAACAGGCGGATGAACCAGTCGATCGCCTGCGCAATGTCCTCCTCGTGGAAGCGGGCCGTTCGCTCCAGCATCTCGCCCATCTGGCCGGTACGCTCGGCCACGCGCAGCAGGCGCAGCGACACCGCAGTGGTCAGGCCGTGCGTCTCGAAGGCGGCGGAGATCGAACGGCCTTCGCCGATATCGCGCCGCGCTGAAGCCAGCGAAGCGTGCAGCGTCACCGGCAGCAGGCCGGTGACCATGTCGAGGGCGGCGAGGATCGGGATGCCCGCCTGCAGCAGCATGCCCAGCGCGCGGTAGAAGCGCGCCAGCTGATAGACCCGCACGATCTCGCCGATGCGCGGGATGCGCTGGACCTGCTGGACGATTGCCAGCCGCACCCGCGGGCGGCCCGACGCGTAAACCCCGGCCGCGGCGAGCAGCGCCGCACCGACCAACAGCTCGAGCGCGTGTGCGTTGGCGAACTGGCCCCACTGCAGCAGCAGCCGCGACATCAGCGGAATGCGGTCGCCCAGATCCTGGAATACCAGACTGAAACGCGGCACCACGTACAGCAGCAGGAAGGCGATCACCAGCGAGCCGACGCCGAGGATCATGGCGGGGTAGATCGCCGCGCCGATCACCCGCTTGCGCAGCAGATCGGACTGCGAGCGGTAGACGATGAAGCGCTCGATCGCCTCGGTCAGCGCGCCGGTCTTCTCGTTGGCGCGCACGCTGGCGATGTACAGCGGCGGGAACATCGCAGGCTGCGCTTCAAGCGCCGCCGAGAACGACAGCCCGACCTTCAGTTGCTCGTGCAGGCGCTCGAGCACCTGCTTCGTCTCGCCGCGACTCTCGCGATCGGCCAGCGTCTCGATCGCTTCGACCACCGACAGTCCGGCACGCAGGAGGATGAGCAGACTCTGGTTGAACTGCAGCAGCGGGAAGTCAGACGACTGGCGCCATGCACCGCGTCTCGACGCGGCTGCCGCCTTGACCTGAATGACGGCATAGCCCTGCGCCTCGGCCTGTCGGCGCGCGTCGGCCGGGTCGCTGGCATCGAGCGTGATCGACACCGCCTGCGTGCGGCGGATGGCGCTGACGGCGTACTGCATGTGTTGCGAATCCGGAGTGCGCGCCAACGATCACCAGTTGGTGACGTCGGCGTCGAGCCCATCACCCCCCGGACGCCCGTCGCGGCCCGGCGAGCTGATGTCGACATCACCGTGCTCGCCCGGCGAAACATACAGATAGGGATTCCCCCAGGGGTCCGGCGGTACCACTTTCTCCAAGTACGGGCCGTCCCATTTGGCCACGTTGGCGGGCTTGACGACCAGCGCCTGCAGACCCTGCTCGGTGGAAGGAAAACGACCGACATCGAGCCGGTACTGCTGCAGCGCCTTCTCGAAGCCGACGATCTGCGCGCGGGCAGTCTTGACCTCGGATTTGCCGATCTGCGAGAAGTACTTGGGGCCGACATAGGCGGCCAGCAGCCCGATGATGACCATGACGACCAGCAGTTCGAGCAGCGTGAATCCGCGGTGCGAGCGGACAGGAATCATGGCGGGGTCGGTTTCAGGCGTTGAACGACCCTGCAGTTTGTGCAACGAATGTGACGTGCTGGTGAAGAGGCCCCTCAGTGCACGCGTTCGGGTGACCTCACCGTGCTAGGGAGCACAGACCCATGTTGCCGACCCCGGATGACGGGCTGAAGTCGCCATACATGGTCCGAACGTGCATGGGCCAGGGGCACCGCCTCGCTTCACGCCGGCCTTCGGTACCGCCCGCCCATCGGCTGGCTCAGCGCAAGGCCTTCCACCAGGCCTTGTTCTCACGAGGCTGACCCAGGGTCAGCACCTCGCCGATCTCGGGCGTGGCCAGAGGCAGGTTCTTTTGCCTGGCCAGCGCCAGCACGCTGTCCATCGGGTGGCGCCAGCCATGCAAGGCCAGATCAAAGGTGCTGTTGTGCACCAGGTACAGCAGTTTGGCGCGCAGATCGACGAAGGCCTGCACGGTCTCCTCGGGGGTCAGGTGCAGGCTCGGCCAGTGGTCGTCGTAGGCGCCGTTCTCCATCAGTGCGATGTCGAACTCGCCGAAGCGCTCGCCGATCTGTCTGAAGCTGTCGGAATAACCGGTGTCACCGCTGAAGTAGATGCGCGCGTCGCCGCTGGCGATGACCCACGATGCCCACAGGGTGCTGTTGCGGTCCCATGGCGTGCGTCCGGAGAAGTGCTGTGCTGGCGTCGCCGTGAGCGTGACGTCACCCGCGACACGCGACTCCCACCAATCGAACTCCTCGATGCGCTCGGCCGGCACGCCCATGCCGACCAGGCGTGCACCCACGCCCAGTGGCACGTAATGCCGCTGCACGCGCTGCTTCAGCGTTTCAATGGTCAGCTTGTCCAGGTGATCGTAGTGGTCGTGCGAAAGGATCAGCCCTTCGATCGGGGGCAGTTCATCGAGTGACAACGGTGTCGGATGAAACCGCTTCGGGCCTGCAAAGGAAAACGGCGACGCACGCTCGCTGAACACGGGGTCGATCAGCCAGTAGCGGCCGCGCAGCTTGAGCAGATGCGATGAATGTCCCAGGCGGATGATGTGGACAGCGGTGGGGTCCAGTGCGTCGAGCTTCGCGCGGTCCAGGCGGCGTACCGGAATCGGGTCGATCGGCACCGTGCCCTCGGGCTTCGGGCCCAGAAAGCGGGTCCAGATCGACCAGTTGTCGCGTGACGGCAGCGCCTGGGGATTGGGCGCGTTGATGAAGCCGCAGGCACCGTCGGACTGTGGCGATGCGGTGTGGCGGGATGGGCAGGGCTGGGCGACGGCAGCGCAACCCAGCAGGAACTGGGTACAAAGGAGGAGTGCAATGCAGGCGGGGGTGCGCCGCAGTCGAAGGCGCAGATGCCATGCTTTGCTTGGTGCAACAGCCACCGGATCAGCCCTTAAGACAGGTCGACCGGTGTCAGGGTTTGTGTTGCTGCGCGAGGTATCCATCGTGGTCGCAAGGGGTTGAAGTGACCCTGAATGGAGCCGTGTCCCGTGGATGGGTTCATTGATGGAGAAAAAAAACGGGCCGCGAAGGCCCGTATTTCCAAGCTGTCTGGCGGAGAGGGTGGGATTCGAACCCACGGTACCTTGCGGTACGCCTGATTTCGAGTCAGGTACATTCGACCACTCTGCCACCTCTCCAGCATGTTCACTGCTGCCGGTTGGTCGAACCGGAAGCTGGAATTCTAGCGCGGCACATGGCGCTGAAACACCCCGGTTTCAGGCTTTCAGCACCGCCACGCCGCCCATGTAGGGGCGCAACACCTCCGGCACGGTGATCGAACCGTCGGCATTCTGGTAGTTCTCCAACACCGCCACCAGGGCACGACCAACGGCCACGCCCGAGCCGTTGAGCGTGTGCACGAATTCGTTGCGACCTTGTGCCGACTTGTAGCGTGACTGCATGCGTCGCGCCTGGAAGGCCTCGCAGTTGGAGCAGGAACTGATCTCGCGGTAGGTGTTCTGTGCCGGCACCCACACTTCGAGGTCATAGGTCTTGGCCGCGCCGAAACCCATGTCGCCAGTGCACAGCAGCAGCACGCGATACGGCAAGCCGAGCTTCTGCAGCACCGCTTCTGCGTGGCTCACCATCGATTCCAGCGCCGCATCACTGTGTTCGGGCTGGGTGATCTGCACCATCTCGACCTTGTCGAACTGGTGCTGGCGGATCAGCCCCCGGGTGTCGCGCCCTGCACTGCCCGCTTCGGAGCGGAAGCACGGGCTGTGCGCGGTCAGCCTGATCGGCAACTGGTCAGCGGCCAGCACCTGCTCGCGCACGCTGTTGGTCAGCGAGATCTCGGACGTCGAGATCAGGTACTGCTCGGGCTGCGTTTCATCACCCCCTCGCGACACCCAGAACATGTCCTCCCTGAACTTCGGCAACTGCCCGGTGCCTTCCAGCACTTCGCGGTTGACGATGTAGGGCGTGTAGCACTCGGTGTAGCCGTGTTCCTGCGTCTGGACATCGAGCATGAACTGCGCAAGCGCACGGTGAAGCCGTGCGACCGGGCCGCGCATGAAGGAAAACCGCGAGCCCGACAGCCTGGCACCGAGGTCGAAATCGAGTCCGAGCGGCGACCCCAGATCGACGTGGTCCTTCGGCGTGAAGTCGAAAGTGCGAGGGCCGGCATCGTTCACGCTCCAGCGGCGTACCTCGACATTGCCCTGCTCGTCGGCGCCAACCGGCACGCTGTCCTGCGGCAGGTTCGGCACCGCCATCAGCAGCTCGGACAAGTCACCCTGGATCACCTCCAGCCGCTCGGCCGAGGCCTTCAGCTCGTCGGCCAGGCCCGCCACCTGCGCCATCACGGCGCTGGTGTCTTCGCCCTTGCCCTTGAGCGCGCCGATCTGCTTCGACAGGCTGTTGCGCTGGGCCTGAAGTTCTTCGGTGCGGGTCTGCAGCGCCTTGCGTTCGGACTCCAGCGACTGAAATCGCTCGACATCCAGGTAGGGCTGCGGGCTCTTGCGCCTTTCGAGACGGGCGATGACGCTGTGCAGGTCCTTGCGCAGCAGGGTGATGTCCAGCATGAGTCGGCGTTCGAGGATATCGAGGGATGGCGAGAAGCGGCGGATTGTAGGCAGGGGCCCTGCCACCGCCGCTCAGCCCGGGGCTTGCATCGACTTGTCGCCGAGCCCCATCGGCAGCGGGAAGTGGACTGTCTCCTGCACGCCCGGCATGGTGCGCACCGACACGGCCCCGAGCGCGCGAAGCCTCTCGATCACCTGCTTGACCAGGATCTCGGGTGCAGACGCGCCAGCGGTCAGGCCGACACGGCTCTTGCCAACGAACCATTCGGGCTGCAGGTCGTCGGCCGAATCGACCATGTAGGCATCGGTACCGAGCCGCTGGGCGACTTCGCGAAGCCGATTGCTGTTGGAGCTGCTGAGGCTGCCCACCACCACCAGCACATCGACATTGGGCGCCAGCACCTTGACCGCGTCCTGACGATTCTGCGTGGCGTAGCAGATGTCCTGCTGCTTGGGTTCGCGCACGTTCGGAAAACGGCGCTTCACCGCGGCCAGGATCTCCGCGGCATCGTCCACCGACAGAGTGGTTTGCGTGACCACCGCCAGCTGGGTCGATGCATCGATGGGCACCTGCTCGACATCCGCCACGTCCTCGACGAGGTGGATGCCTCCGGTGAGCTGACCGATCGTGCCCTCGACCTCGGGATGGCCCTTGTGGCCGATCATGATGAAGTCGTAGCCTTCCTTGCGCAGCTTGGCCATCTCGACGTGGACCTTGGTGACCAGCGGGCAGGTGGCATCGAACACGTTGAAGCCACGCACGGTGGCCTCTTTGCGGATCGCCTGCGACACGCCGTGGGCGCTGAACACCAGCGTCGCGCCGGGCGGAACTTCATCGAGATCCTCGATGAAGATGGCTCCCTTGGTCTTCAGGTCATTGACGACGTAGGTGTTGTGCACGATCTCATGGCGCACATAGATCGGCGCGCCGAATCTGGTGATCGCGCGCTCGACGATCTCGATCGCGCGATCAACACCGGCGCAGAAGCCGCGGGGCTCGGCCAGCAGCACTTCCTCGACACGGATATCGGCACTCATCACAACACTCCAATCAAATGCACTTCGAAGGTCACCGGCTGGCCGGCCAGAGGGTGGTTGAAGTCGAACAACACCCATTCATCGCCCACCTCCCGGACCACCCCTGCGTAAGTGTTCTGACCGTCGGGCGTGGGGAACTGCACCACGTCGCCGGGGTGGTACCGCTCGCCTGGGTCGCCCAGCTCGTCGAGCATCGCACGCTTGACGCGTTGCAGCAGTTCGGGGTTGCGCGTACCGAAGGCCTCACCGGCGGCCAGCTCGAAGGTGGCTCGGGTACCTTCGGACAAACCGATCAGCCGCGCCTCCATCGCCGGGGCCAGCTCCCCGGTACCCAGTGACAGGGTGGCCGCCTTGTCGGCAAAGGTGTTGATGATGTCGGCGCCGTCCGGCCCGGCGAGTCGGTAGTGCAGCGTGAGGAAGGAGCCC
The DNA here is from genome assembly GCA_947474755.1 of Burkholderiales bacterium. Taxonomy (GTDB): domain Bacteria; phylum Pseudomonadota; class Gammaproteobacteria; order Burkholderiales; family Burkholderiaceae_C; genus PBB1. The sequence continues at coordinate 62,804 of CANJJE010000010.1, forward strand.
GCGAGGACAGAGTTCAATGGCGTGCCCGATTCAAGGTTGGATAGACTGGGCCGAATTTTACGAGTCGTCGTCGCCAGCCGTCCGGCGCAACACCACCGCAGGCATTCATGGTGCTCAAAGACATTCCGGCAGCGGCCCGACCGCGCGAAAAGCTGCTGACGCTGGGGCCGGCGGCGCTGGCCGATGCCGAACTCATCGCGCTGCTGCTGCGCACCGGACTGCGGGGGACCTCGGTGCTGCAACTGGCGCAGCAGCTGCTCGATGCCTTTGGCGGTCTGCAGGGCCTGCTGCAGACCAGCGCGGCCGACCTGAAGCGCATCAAGGGGCTGGGCCCCGCCAAGCGCGCAGAGATCACCGCCGTGCTGGAACTCGCGCGCCGATCGCTGGCACAGCGGCTGGCGCAGCGCACGGTGCTGTCGTCACCGCTGCAGGTGAAGGACTTCCTTCGCCTGCACCTCGCGCACGAAGGCCACGAGGTGTTTGCGGTGATGTTCCTGGACGCGCAGAACCAGCTGCTGCAATTCGAGGAAATGTTTCGCGGCACCTTGAGCCAGACCAGCGTCTACCCGCGCGAAGTGGTCAAGCGCGCGCTGGCGGTGCATGCGAGTGCGGTGATCCTCGCGCACAACCACCCTTCTGGCATTGCGGAGCCCTCACGGGCCGATGAATTCCTGACGCACACGCTGAAGCAGGCCTTGCAGCTGATCGATGTGCGCGTGATCGACCATCTGGTGGTCGGCGGCGATCAGGTGACCTCATTCGCCGAGCGGGGTCTGCTGTGACGCCGCCGCGCAAGGTGCGCAGCCTGCAGGACATGGCTGCGCTGAAGAAGACCTTGGCCCAGGCGGCCGCCGAGGTGGCACGGCGCGAGGCTGAGGCACTTGCAGAGGCCGCGCGCACGCAGCGCGAGCGGCACCTGTTCAAGCACACCGTGGGGCCGGTCCTGCCCCTGCGCCGCGAGGCCACGACGCCGCTGGCCCGGCCGCGCGCCGAGCCTTTGCCACGCCAGCGCGAACGCGACGAGGCGGCGGTGCTGCGTGAGACGATCTCCGACGAATTCGATGTCGAGTCGCTGCTCGAGACCGACGATGCGCTGTCGTGGCGCGGCGATGGCATCGGGCCGGAGGTGGTGCGCAAGCTGCGCCGTGGCGTGTGGGCGATCCAGGCGCAACTCGACCTGCATGGCCTGCGGCGTGATGAGGCGCGCGAGCAGCTTGCCGGTTTCCTGCGCGAAGCGGTGCGCCACGGGCTGCGTTGCGTGCGGGTGGTTCACGGCAAGGGTCATGGGTCGCCGGGCCGCGAGCCGGTGCTGAAGTCCAAGGTCAAGACATGGCTGGTGCAGAAAAGCGAAGTGATTGCCTTTGCCCATGCGCGCGCGGCCGATGGCGGCAACGGCGCGCTGCTGGTACTGCTGAAGCCGAGCGGGCCGCAGCAGTCACAAAGAGCTTGCCGCTGAGCAACGACACAGCGACAAGGCTCACCCGAGCAGCTTGTCAGCCAGTGCGCCGACGCCCAGTGCTGCAGGGCTGCCTGGCGAGGTTTCCATGAGGAGCTGGCGCTTCAGGATCGCCTCGCGCACCGCCGGATCGATCGGCACCTCGCCGACGAGTTCGAGTTTCAGTGATTCGTTCTCGTCTCCGATCATCGGCGACACGTACCGATCGATGACTTGCTGCAACTGCCCGCGGATGGTACGTCCCTCGCCCACCCGGGCCACCTGGTTGACCACCAGCTTGATGTTGCGGCGAGCCTGCTGGGTCGCCAGCACCTTCATGGTTGCATAGGCATCGGTGAGCGACGTGGGCTCTGGCGTGGCCACCACCATGACCTCATCGGCCAGCGAGACCGCGAACAGCACCACATCGGAAATACCCGCGCCGGTGTCGAGAATGATGCAGTCGAAGCGTGGCTTCACCTTCTCGATGATGTCCAGCAGCTGCTCGCGCACGTCATTGGTCAAGCGCGAGTACTCCACCAGCCCGGAGCCCGCCAGCAGCACCGAAAAACCCCCGGGCGCCGGCAGGATTGCTGCCTCCAGATCGGACTGGCCGGAGAGCACATCGTGCAGCGTGGTCTTCGGGTGCAGGTTCAGCACCACATCGAGATTGGCGAGGCCGAGGTCGGCATCGAGCACCAGCACCCGCTGGCCGCGGCGCGACAGCGCGGCGGCGAGGTTGGCCGAGATGAAAGTCTTGCCCACGCCGCCCTTCCCGCTGGTCACCGCGATCGTGCGCGCAAGGCGGACGCTGGCATGCGCACTGGGTTGAGCGGTCGGATCGATGGGGGAGGTCATGTCAAGGCAATCATTCAAGGTCCTGGAACTGGGAGGTGCCGAACAGCAAGCCCTTTTCTTCGGCACTGACCTGGACCACTGGAGCGTGTTCGAGGCAGACGCGGTTGCGACCCTCGGACTTGGCAAGGTAGAGCTGGCGGTCGGCTCGCTCGACCCACAGTGCGGCCGACGAGCGCACCCACTGCGGCGCAAAGGCCCCGCCGATGCTGATGGTGACCCGCACATCGACGCCCGGAGCAACTTTCACCGGGCGCCGCTCGACCTTGTCGCGGATGCGCTCGGCCACGGCGAGCCCGAAGGTCGTTGGGCAGTTTGGAAGGATGATGGCGAATTCCTCGCCGCCATAGCGCGCAACGGTGTCCATGGGACGCACGCAGTCCTGCAGCGCAGCGGCCACTGCCCTGAGCACCTGATCACCGGCCGGGTGACCGTAGGTGTCGTTGACGCGCTTGAAGTGGTCGATATCGGCCATCAGCACCAATGCGGGCTCACCGGCGCGGGCCACTCGATCGATCTCCCGGGTGATGGTGAGCTCGAACTGGCGGCGGTTGGCCTGTCCGGTCAACGCATCGCGACTGGACAAGTCGCACAGCGCGTCGACGACAGCCTGCAACCACGGCGTCGAGCCGGGTTGCGCATCAATGTTCAGCTCGCGGCCGGACTGCTTCAACAGCAGCAAGGCCGTTTGAAGTTGCAGCTCCGCGGTCAGGTCAGCAGTGGACATCGCTTGGTCAGGCACCCATGGGCCGATCAGGAATCCAGTCTAGCGGTGTCGCAAAACGTAACAGCAAGAGTGAAATGGACAAAGGCACGCCAGTTCTCAGGATCGGGCGACGCGAGCGCCCGTTCAAGTCGCCCGGCGCAGTGCCGATAGAACACCATGCGACTCACCACGCCTGAACGGGGGACTCGACGATGTCTGCCGTGATGCCTGCTTCTTCACGCCACCGCCACGATGACGCCTGCCCGGCGACACAGCATGAGCTGGCGTTCGACGGTGCCGATTTCGAGCGGGTGCGCAAGCTCATCTACGAGCGCGCCGGCATCAGCCTCGGCACCAGCAAGCAGGCGATGGTCTACAGCCGTGTGTCGCGTCGGCTGCGCGAAACCGGCCACAACTCATTTACCAGCTATCTGCAATGGCTGGAGCAAGCCAACGGCGCCGCGGCCGATGCCGAATGGCAGGAATTCATCAACTGCCTGACCACCAATCTCACTTCGTTCTTTCGCGAGGACCACCATTTCACTGCGCTGGTCGAAGACCTGCGGGCGCGATGCGGCCAAGGCCCGGTGCGCATCTGGTGCAGCGCGGCGTCCACAGGGGAAGAACCGTATTCGATCGCAATGACGGTCAATGAGGCGCTGGGGCCCAACCATGGTGCCGCGCTGGTCGCCAGCGATATCGACACCAATGTGCTGACCACCGCCGCAACCGGGGTGTATCCGCTGGAGGCTCGGGGCCTCTCGCCGGAACGGCTACGACAGCACTTTCTGCGCGGCAAGGGCGCGCAATCCGGGCTGATCCGGGTGCGTCCGGAGCTGGCCCGAATGATCGAATTCCGCGCGCTGAACCTGATGGACGCACGCTGGTCGCTCGGCGACCCGTTCGACATCGTGTTCTGCCGCAACGTGATGATCTACTTCGACTCGCCGACGCAGCTGCGGGTACTGGAGAAGATCCACGCGGCGATGAAACCGCGCGGCTTGTTGTACGTCGGTCATTCCGAGAACTTCACCGAAGCGCGCAACCTTTTCCGGCTGCGCGGCAAGACGATCTACGAGCGCGTTTGACACAGCCCTCACACACGAGACCCATGACCATGTCGATCGTCCCGAACACCAGCGCTTCGTCGTCCATGTCGCCGCTGCGCTCGACACCGGTCGGTGGGCTGTCGACACAAGGCTTCGGCACACCAGCCGCGGGCTCGCAGCTGGCGCAATTGCGCGCCAGGGCACCCAAACCTGGCGAAGCCTCCTTCTTCTTCTACGAAGCCCATTTCAAGAGCGACGCGGTGAAGGTTTTGCCCGGCGAGTACTACGTCGACGATCAGGACCTGCTGATCATGACCACGCTGGGCTCGTGCATTGCCGCCTGTCTGTGGGACCGCAACGCCCGCGTCGGCGGCATGAATCACTTCATGTTGCCCGAAGGGGTCGGCGACTCGGGCCGCTATGGTTCCTACGCGATGGAACTGCTGATCAACGAACTTCTCAAGCGAGGTGCGTCACGCTCTGGCCTGGAGGCCAAGGTCTTCGGAGGCGGTGCGGTGATCAGTGGCATGAGCTCGCTGAACGTCGGCGAGCGCAACACCAGCTTCGTGATGAACTACCTGAAGACCGAGCACATCACCGTGGTGTCCAAGGACGTGCTCGGCACCTACCCTCGCAAGGTCTGCTTTCTGCCAGCCAGCGGCAAGGCGATGGTGAAGCGACTGGCACCAACCAGCAGCGACGCACTGCTTGCACAGGACAGGTTGGCCGTCGAACGCGCGATCACCTCGAGCAGCAGTGGCGGCTCGGTCGATCTGTTCTGACGGTGCAGGCACAAACTTCAACGGCCACGGATTGACTCGAGCGAACTATGGCGAAGACACGTGTGGTGGTGGTGGACGATTCGGCGCTGGTTCGCAGTCTGCTCACCCAGATCATCAACCAACAGCCCGACATGGAATGTGTCGGCGCGGCAGCCGACCCCTTCGTCGCGCGCGAGATGATCCGCGAGCTGAACCCGGACGTGATCACGCTCGATGTCGAGATGCCCCGCATGGACGGCATCGACTTTCTCGGCAAGCTGATGCGGCTGCGGCCGATGCCGGTGGTGATGGTCTCGACGCTGACCGAGAACGGGACCGACGTCACGATGCGCGCGCTGGAACTCGGCGCGTTCGACTTCGTCGCCAAGCCGAAGATCGGCGTGGCCGACGGCCTGAAGCTGCTGGCCAACGAAATCACCGACAAGGTCCGCATTGCCTCGAAGGCACAGCTGCGACGTGGCGTCGTACCGATCGGCGGCACGGCCGCTGCACCGCGGCCGAGCGCGCCACCCACGTCCATCGGTCGGCTGTCGACCGAGAAGATCATCTTCATCGGAGCGAGCACCGGCGGCACCGAAGCCACCAAGGAAGTGCTGGTGAATCTGCCCGCCGATTGCCCTGCGGTGGTCATCACGCAGCACATGCCCCCCGGCTTCACCAAGAGCTATGCGGCCCGTCTCGACGGACTGTGCAAGGTACGCGTCGCCGAAGCACGTGACGGCGAACGCATCCTGCCGGGACATGCCTACATCGCCCCTGGCGGACTGCACCTGAGCGTCGAGCGAAGCGGCGCGAACTACATCGCCCGGGTTCGCGATGGCGAGCCGGTGAACCGGCACAAGCCCTCGGTCGAAGTGCTGTTCAAGTCGGCTGCTCGCGTGGTCGGCCCGAATGCACTGGGCCTGATGCTCACCGGCATGGGCGCCGACGGCGCCAGCGCGATGCGCGAGATGCGTGACGCCGGCAGCTACAACTTCGTGCAGGACGAAGCGACCTGCGTCGTGTTCGGCATGCCGCGCGAAGCCATCGCAGCCGGTGCAGCGCATGAAGTGCTGCCACTCACCCAGATCGCCTCCAAGCTGATCGAGCGCCTGCGCAGCACCTCGGGCATGTCGATGACGCGGGTCTAGCGACCCAGATCAGGCAACCGGCAAGAACAACTGCTGCAAGTCGTTGAGCAGGTCATAACCGCGCGGAGTGGGCTGGATCCAGTTCGGTTCGCGCAGCAGCAGGCCCTTGCGCACCGCCTCGTCCAGCGCCCGCTCGATCGAACTCAGCGGCAGGCCGGTGCGTTCGGTGCAGCGGGCGAGTTCAACCCCGTCCTTCAGCCGCAGCGCGTTGAGCATGAACTCGAAGGGCAGTTGCTTGCGCGATACCTCTTCGTCCTGCGCGACCGCCCGGCCTGCCAGCGCATTCGTCATGTAGGTTGATGGATCGCGAAAGCGCACCTGGCGCACCACGCGGTGCGGATAGCTGAGCTTGCTGTGGGCGCCGGCGCCAATGCCGAGGTAATCGCCGAACTGCCAGTAGTTCAGGTTGTGCTCGCAGCGGTGGCCTGGTCGGGCGAAAGCAGACACCTCGTAGCGCGACAGGCCGGCTGCCTCGGTGGCCTGCGTGATGCGGTCGAGCATGTCGAACGCCAGATCGTCGTCGGGCAACGCCAGATCTCCAGCGGGTGGGTGCTTCGCAAACAGCGTGTTCGGCTCGATGGTCAGGTGGTAGATCGACAGATGGGGCGGCTGGAACGACAGCGCGGTGGCGAGGTCGGCATCGAATGCGGCCAGCGTCTGCCCGGGCAGCGCGTACATCAGATCGAGGTTGTAGGTGTCGAAGGCATCGCTCGCCTCGGACAGCGCCGCCCTTGCCTGCGCGCCGTCGTGCACACGGCCGAGTGCGGCGAGCCTGGTGTCGTCGAAGCTCTGCACGCCGACCGACAGACGTGTGACCCCCGCCGCCCGGTATCCATGAAAACGATCGCGCTCGAAGGTGCCCGGGTTGGCCTCCATCGTGATCTCGCAGCCGGGCTCCAGTGGCAGACGGGCACGGATGTCGGCAATCAGCTGCTCGATGCGCTCGGGCGGAAACAGGCTGGGTGTTCCGCCGCCGATGAACACCGTGTGGATGCGACGACCCCAGATGAACGGCAGCGCGGCCTCGAGGTCGCAGCGCAAGGCATCGAGGTATCTGGCAAACGGCGGTTCAGGGGGCGAATCGACAGGCGCCGCTGAACGGTGTTCGTGGGAGTTGAAGTCGCAATAGGGGCACTTCTTCAGGCACCACGGCAGGTGCACATACAAGGACAAGGGCGGCAGCGCCGCGAGGTTCAACGTGCCGGGGCGCAGGTAGCGGGCGAGCAGCTGGCTCGGGTCGACGTTGACTGCCGCCGATGCCGCTTGCGCATCATCGGCCGGCACGATCGCTGGCATCGCGGTGCGTTCAGCCAAGGCCCCAGACCTCGCGCATCTGCCGCAGCATCTCGCGCGATGCGAGACCTCGGTGACTGTGCTCGTTCTTGTCTTGCGGGCTCAGTTCGGCGACCGTGTGCGCCAGCTCGGGGATGTACATCAAGGGGTCGTAGCCGAAGCCGGAGTCACCGCGTGGCGTCGGCCAGATCACGCCGGCCCATCGCCCCATCGCCACCAGCGGCTGCGGGTCGTCGGCCGATCGCACGGCCACCAGCGCACAGACGAAGCGCGCGCTGCGCTGCGGCATCGTGACGATCGCCGACAGCTTCTCGAGCAGCAGCCGGTTGTTCGACGCATCGCCCTTCGCCTGCCCGTGGTCTTCGGCATAACGCGCCGAGCGCACACCCGGTGCGCCGCCCAGCGCATCGACGCAAAGCCCCGAGTCATCGGCGATGGCCGCGCTCCCCGCATGACGTGCCGCATGGCGGGCCTTTGCGAGCGCGTTCTCGATGAAGCTCGGGTGCGGCTCTTCGGCCTCGGGAATGCCGAGATCGCCCTGACGCACCAGTGCGAGCCCCAGCGGGGCGAACAGCGTTTGCAGTTCGGCCAGCTTGCCCGCGTTGTTCGAGGCCAGCACCAGCTTCATCGCATCACAGTCCGAGCGCCTGACGCTGTGCCGCGACCAGCTGGCGGATGCCCTGGTCGGCGAGTTGCATCAAGCTGTCCATCTCGGCGCGAGAGAACGCTGCGCCTTCGGCCGTTCCCTGTACCTCGACGAAGCCGCCGGAGCCAGTCATCACGACATTCATGTCGGTGTCGCAGGCCGAGTCCTCGGTGTATTCGAGGTCGAGCAGCGGTGTGCCTTCGACGATACCTACCGATATCGCAGCGACGAACTCGCGGATGGGCGAGGTGGCCAGCTTGCCCTGTGCGATCAGGCCCGCAACCGCATCATGGGCCGCCACGAAGGCGCCAGTGATGGCAGCGGTGCGCGTGCCGCCATCGGCCTGGATCACGTCGCAGTCGAGCGAGATCGTGCGTTCGCCGAGCGCACTCAGGTCGAACACGCAGCGCAATGAACGCCCGATCAGACGCTGGATCTCCTGCGTGCGCCCGCTCTGCTTGCCCTTGGCTGCCTCGCGGTCGCTGCGGGTGTGGGTGGCACGAGGCAGCATGCCGTACTCGGCCGTGACCCAGCCTTCTCCGCTGCCCCGCCTGTGCGGCGGCACCTTCTCTTCGACCGACGCGGTACACAGCACTTTCGTGTCGCCGAACTCGATGAGCACCGAGCCCTCGGCGTGTTTGGTGTAGTGCCGCGTGATGCGAACCGGCCGCAACGCATCGACGCCGCGCCCTTGCGTGCGTGTGAAACTCATGACTGAACCCTCAGGTTTTTTTCGGTGACGACGAACGCCGGATGGCGTCGTTGATTTCCTTGATCGACCGTTCGATCTCGGCATCGTCGAGGTCGTCGATCACATCGTGACCAAGCACGCTGGCCTGGATCGTCGAGGCGAACACCTCTTCGCCCAGGGCCTGCGTGGACACGCCGGCTGCCCCGATCGGGGCTTCGGAGGTTTCCCACTCGATGGCCATGACCGACACGTTGTCGGACTTCGGCCCGCCGTTGCGCAGCGCCTGCTCGACCAGTTCGGGAACCGATTCGGTGATGGCTTGCTGCGCGAGCTGTTCGGTGATCGAGGCATCGGTGACGGTGCTCCACAAGCCATCCGAGCACAGCATCAAGCGGTCGCCGCCCTGCATCTGAAACGGGCCTGCGGTGTCGATCACGGGCTTGCCCGGACTGCCCAGGCAGGTGAACAGCACATTGCGGTTCAGGCGTTCGCGCATTGGCGACACCGAATGCAGTGCGTCCTGCAGCTCGGAATATGAATGGTCGCGGGTGCGCGCGACCAGCTTGTCGCCACGCACGAGGTACAGACGCGAATCCCCGCAATGTGCCCAGTAGGCCGAATCTCCCTGCAGCACGCAGGCGATGATGGTGGTGCGCGGCGTGTCGGTCAGCATCTTCTGTGCCGAGTAGCGCAACAGTTGCTGGTGGCCGGCCATGATCGCCCGGTTCAGGAACGCGAGCGGGTCGGCCAGCACCGGCTTGGCCTCACGCTGGAACAGGGCCGACATCGTCTGCAGTGCGAGTTGCGACGCCACTTCGCCTTCCGGGTGCCCTCCCATGCCATCGGCCACTGCGAACAAGCCGGAATCGCGGGTGTACGAATACCCCATGCGGTCCTCGTTCTTCTCGCGGCCGCCCTTGCGGCTCACCTGGTAAACGGAGAAGCGCATCTCAATGCCTTCCTGAACGCCGGGCCGACCCGTGCCGGGCAGCGCTTCCTTGGGGGGCGGGAGCGAAGCGACGTGGGGGCTTCATGGCGTCACGCCTTGGCGCCGGTCGTCAGGTTTTCGAGCTGCATCTTCAGGCGCTCGCCGAAGCTCAGCTTGGTGTAGCGGCGCTCGGTTTCGCGCGCCAGTTCCTTCTGCAACGCAAACACGCTTTGCGGACGCGACAGCGGGTCAAGCGCCATGCACCACTCGGCGACTTCGATCAGGTTGTCGGAATAGATGTTGCGCAGTCGGGACAGGCTGAGCGCCAGCCGGTCTTTCTCGCCGCGCTGCGGCGCGTCGTTCGGTGGATAGCCCTGCATGCAGGCGTAGATGCACGCACCGATGGCGTAGATGTCGGTCCAGGGGCCGAGCGCGCCGTCGCGCCGGTACATCTCGGGCGCTGCAAAGCCCGGCGTGTACATCGGACGGATGAAGTTGCCTTCCTTGCTCAGCACTTCGCGGGCCGCACCGAAGTCCAGCATCACCGCCTTGTTGTCGTTGGTGATGAAGATATTGGCCGGCTTGATGTCGAGGTGCAGCATCTTGTGCTGGTGCACGATGCGCAGACCGCGCAGGATTTCGTCGAACAGGCTGCGGATGGTCGACTCGCGGAACACCTTGTCTCGCCGCAGGTCGCGTGCGGTGACGATGAAGTCCTGCAGCGTTTCGCCCTGCAGGTAGTTCATCACCATGTAGACGGTTTCGTTCTCGCGGAAGAAATTCAGCACCGAGACGACGCTGGGGTGCGAAATCTGAGCGAGCGAGCGGCCCTCCTCGAAGAAGCTCTTCAGGCCGAGTCGGTACAGCGGCTGCTTGTCAGGCTTGACCCGAGGTGTCAACTGGCCCGACGAGCGCTCTGCCAGCGAAGCGGGCAGGTACTCCTTGAGCGCCACCATGTGGCGTTGCGGGTCCTCTGCGAGGTACACCACACCGAAGCCACCAGCCGCCAGCTTCTTGACGATCTGATAGCCGCCGACCACGGTGCCCGAAGGCAGCGGAGCGGGCTTCAGCTTCGACATAATCAGCGGTTTTCGGGGGATGACATTCAATGCCAGTCTACAGCATGACCGGCTACGCCAGTGCCTCTGCGGCCGCCGCTGAGACAGCAGTTTCGACTGCTGCAACAGAGCTGGCAGGCGCTCGATCTGCCACCCTTTCCCAGGCCAGTGTCAGCGTCGAATTGCGAAGCGTCAACGGACGCTTTCTCGACTTGAACCTGCGCCTGCCAGACGAACTGCGCGCCCTCGAGCCGACGCTGCGTGAGCTGCTGACTGCCGCCTTTCGCCGCGGCAAGATCGAACTGAGATTGAACAGCCAGTCCGGCGCCGAGAACGCCTGGCCACAGCCCCAGCCGCAGCAGCTGAACCGACTGTCGCACCTGCAAAGCACCATACGAGGCTGGCTACCCAGTGCACAGGAGCTGTCGGTCCACGAGGTGCTGCACTGGTGCAAGACGAGTGCGCCCCAGGAACAGCTGGACGATGTGGCCCTGGACGCCGCCAGACGGGCCATTGCTGGCCTGCGCGAGGCACGTGCTCGAGAAGGCCAGCGCCTGGTCGAAGTGCTGATGCTCGGGGTGAACCGCCTTCGGGAGCTCGCCGCCAAGGCCGAACCCTTGGTGCCGGCCACCGTGCGACGCCAACAGCAGAAGTTTCTCGAGCGCTGGCAAGAAGCGCTGGAGCAAACCGGCATGACGCAAACCGTGTCGCGCGAGGCGTTGCAGGAGCGGGCGTTGAACGAGGCGGCGGCCTACGCGATCCGCATCGACGTGGCCGAGGAGTTGGCCCGGCTGCGAGCCCATCTCGACGAGATGGCGCGGATGCTTGCGGCTGGCGGCGAGGTGGGGAAACGGCTCGACTTCCTGATCCAGGAACTGCTGCGCGAGGCAAACACCCTGGGTTCGAAAGCGTCGAGCCTGGAGCTCACCACCATCTCGCTGGACATGAAGGTGTCGATAGAACAGCTGCGCGAGCAGGTGCAGAACCTGGAGTAGTCCGTCGAAGGCAAGGGCTTCAAGGTGCGGCCGGCGTCCAGCTGTGTCTCATCCCAGCATGTCCCGGTGCGCTGCCAGGGCTTGCGCCACGATGGGTTTCAGCTGGCTGACGCCGTGCTGATCGAGGTAAGCCAGAAGCTCGCGCCGCATGCGCGGCTCCCAGAAATTGCGGATGTGGTGCGCGATGCCCTGCAGTGCCTCGGGGCGGTCAGGCATCGCTTCGAAGAAGTCGCCGATCTGGTTGGCCATCTTGACCAGTGATTCAGTGTTCATCGCCGCTCTCATGGGTCGCGCTCAGGTCGATGCGGCCGGGGTGGGTGTAGATCACCGCACCGTGCCCGCGTGCAAATCCCGCCAGCGTCAGCCCGGCCGCATCGGCAGTGGCCACCGCGAGCGTGGTGGGCGCCGACACCGCCACCAGCAGACCGACACCGGCGAGGGCGGCTTTCTGCACCATCTCGAAACTGGCGCGGCTGGTGATGGCGATGAAGCCCGTCGACGCATCGGTGCGGGCCGCGACCATCGCGCCGACCAGCTTGTCGAGCGCGTTGTGGCGGCCGATGTCTTCGCGCACGAGGCCGATACCGCCGTCCGGCATGCACCATGCGGCCGCGTGAACGGCTCCGGTGAGCCGCTGCAAGGTCTGATGTTCGCCCAGGTCGGCCATGGCGCGTTGCATCGCCGTCGGTGTGAAGCGCGCGCTGCCGACGAACGCCGGCAACACGCGCACCACCTGGGCCAGGGTCTCGCTGCCGCACAGGCCGCAGCCGGTTCGCCCGGCCATGGAGCGGCGGCGCTCCTTCAAGCGGGCCATGGCCGCCGCCGACACCTCCAGCCGCAGCGTGATGCCCGACTCACCGGGCTGTTCTTCGACACCGTACAGCTCGGAGCGCCCGTCAAGAATGCCTTCGGTGATCGAGAAACCCAGCGCGAAGTCGGGCAGGTCCAGCGGCGTGGCCAGCATCACCGCGTGCGAGATACCGTTGTATTCCAGCGCTACCGGAACTTCTTCGGCCACCCAGTCGCGCGCGGGCGTGACCATGCCGCCTTGCAAGCGGTGCACCGGCAGGAACGCTGCGCCGGGCATGTTCCTATTTCTCCGCTGCGGCGGCAGCCTCGGTGGCAGCGTCGAGCAACTCATGCTGGATGCGGTTGACTCGGCTGTATTCCTGCTGCCAGGCCGAAGGCTGCATCACCCTCAGCACTTGCACTGCAGTCACCTTGTACTCGGGGCAGTTGGTGGCCCAGTCGGAGTTGTCGGTGGTGACGACGTTGGCGCCAGACTCGGGGAAGTGGAAAGTCGTGTAGACCACGCCCGGCTGCATTCGATCGGTCACCGCGGCGCGCAGCACGGTCTCGCCAGCGCGGCTCTGGATGCCGACCCAGTCACCGTCCGAGATGCCGCGCTCTTCGGCGTCGTGGGGGTGGATCTCCAGCCGGTCTTCGCTGCACCACTGCCGGTTCTCGGTGCGCCGCGTTTGCGCGCCGACGTTGTACTGAGACAGGATGCGCCCGGTCGTCAGCAGCAGCGGGAAGCGGCGCGTGACCTTCTCGTCGGTCGCCACGTACCGGGTGATGAGGAACCTGCCCTTGCCGCGCACGAAGTGGTCGACGTGCATGGTGGGCGTGCCCTCGGGGGCGTTCGCGTTGCAGGGCCATTGGATGCTGCCAAGCGTGTCGAGCCTGGCATAGCTGACCCCGGCAAAGGTCGGCGTCAGCGCGGCGATCTCGGCCATGATCTGCTCGGGGTGGCTGTAGTGCATCGGGTAGCCCAGTGCGTTCGCCAGCTTCATCGTCACCTCCCAGTCGGCCAGGCCGGCCTTCGGCGGCATGACCTTGCGCACACGCGAGATGCGCCGCTCGGCATTGGTGAAGGTACCGTCCTTCTCGAGGAAGGAGGAGCCGGGCAGGAACACATGCGCGTACTTGGCCGTCTCGTTGAGGAACAGGTCCTGCACGACAACGCATTCCATCGCCATCAGCGAGGCCGTGACGTGCTGCGTGTTCGGCTCGGACTGGACGATATCCTCGCCCTCGCAGTACAGGCCCTTGAAGCTGCCGCTCTGCGCCGCGTCGAACATGTTCGGGATGCGCAGGCCGGGCTCGGGGTTGAGGGTCACGCCCCAGGCGGCCTCGAAGGTGGCGCGCGTGGCGGGATCGGAGACATGGCGGTAGCCCGGCAGTTCGTGCGGAAAGGAGCCCATGTCGCAGGCACCCTGCACGTTGTTCTGGCCGCGCAGCGGGTTGACGCCCACGCCGTCGCGGCCGATGTGGCCCGTGGCCATCGCCAGGTTGGCAATGCCGATCACCATGGTCGATCCCTGACTGTGCTCGGTCACGCCCAGGCCGTAGCAGATGGCGCCGTTGCCGGCCATGGCGTACAGGCGCGCGGCCGCCCTCACCTCGGTCGCCGACACGCCGGTGACGCTCTGCATGGCTTCCGGCGAGTTCGACGGCTGGGCCACGAACTCGCGCCATTCGCGGAACGACCTGGCCTCGCATCGCTCGGCCACGAAGCCTTCCTTGACCAGGCCTTCGGTGACGACGACATGGGCCAGCGCGTTCACCATGGCGACGTTGGTGCCCGGCTTCAAGGCCAGGTGGTGCTCGGCCTGGACGTGCGGGCTGCGCACGAGGTCGATGCGGCGCGGGTCGACGATGATGAGCTTCGCGCCCTGCCTCAGGCGCCTCTTCAACCGCGATGCGAACACCGGGTGGCCATCGGTGGGGTTGGCGCCGATGAGCATGATGACGTCGGCCTGCTCGATCGACTTGAAGCTCTGCGTACCGGCCGATGCACCCAGGGTCTGCTTCAGCCCGTAGCCCGTCGGCGAATGGCAGACGCGGGCACAGGTGTCGACGTTGTTGTTGCCGAAGGCCGCGCGCACGAGTTTCTGCACGAGGTAGGTTTCCTCGTTCGTGCAGCGCGAGGACGTGATGCCGCCGATGCTGTCCCTGCCGTGCACGGCCTGGATGCGGCGGAATTCGCTGGCCGCGTGCTGGATCGCCTCGTCCCAGCCCACTTCCTTCCAGGGGTCGGTGATCTTCGCGCGGATCATCGGCTTGAGCACGCGGTCCGGGTGGGTTGCATAGCCCCAGGCGAAGCGGCCCTTGACGCAGGCGTGGCCCTCGTTGGCCTGGCCGTCCTTCCACGGCACCATGCGCACCACCTCGTTGCCCTTCATCTCGGCGCGCAAGCCGCAGCCCACGCCACAGTAGGCGCAGGTGGTGATGACACTGTGCTCGGCCTGACCAAGCCAGATCACGCGCTTGTCCTGCAGGGTGGCGGTCGGGCAGGCGTCGACGCAGGCGCCGCAGCTCACGCATTCGCTTTGCATGAAGGGCTCATCCTGGCCCGGCGACACCCGCGAATCGAAGCCGCGGCCGCTGATCGTCAGCGCGAAGGTGCCCTGCGTTTCCTCGCAGGCACGCACGCAGCGGTTGCAGACGATGCACTTGCTCGGGTCGTAGCTGAAGTAGGGGTTGGATTCGTCCTTCCGGCTCGTCAGGTGGTTCGCCCCGTCGAAGCCGTAGCGCACCTCGCGCAGGCCGACCACACCGGCCATGTCCTGCAGTTCGCAGTTGCCATTGGCGGAGCAGGTCAGGCAGTCGAGCGGATGGTCGGAGATGTAGAGCTCCATCACGCCCTTGCGCAGTTCCTGCAGCGTCGGCGTCTGCGTGTGCACTTTCATGCCGTGCTCGACCGGTGTGGTGCAGGAGGCCGGGAAACCCTTGCGGCCCTCGATCTCGACAAGGCAGAGGCGGCACGAACCAAAGGGCTCGAGGCTGTCGGTCGCGCAGAGCCTGGGCACCTGGATTCCGACGTTCGCTGCGGCGCGCATCAGCGAGGTGCCCTCGGGCACGGTGACGGCCTGGCCGTCGATCTCGAGCGTGACCTCGACCTGCGACTCGCGCTTCGGCGTTCCGTGGTCGATTTCCTTCAGGTGCTGCAGCATGGGGGCCCTCCGGTGGGGTGGCTTCAACGTGTCGTGGCCCCGGCGTCGGGCGCCGTCAGGCCAAAGTCTTCGGGATAGTGATCCAGCGCCGAGAGCACCGGGTAGGGCGTCATGCCACCCATCGCGCACAGCGAGCCGTGGAGCATCGTGTTGCACAGATCACGAAGCAGCGTGATCTGGTGGGTGCGGGACTGATTGCCGATGATCCTGTCGATGACCTCGACCCCGCGGGTCGAGCCGATGCGGCAGGGCGTGCACTTGCCGCAGGACTCCAGCGCACAGAACTCCATCGCATGGCGGGCCAGCCTGGCCAGGTCCGCCGTGTCGTCATGCACGACGATGCCGCCATGCCCGACCACCGCGCCGACAGCGGCGTAGGCGTCGTAGTCCAGCGGGATGTCCCATTGCGACTCGGGGACGTAGGCGCCGAGCGGGCCACCGACCTGCACTGCCTTGATCGGCCGCCCGCTCGCGGTGCCGCCGCCGAAATCCATCAGCAACTCGCGCAGCGTGATGCCGAAGGCCTTCTCGACCAGACCGCCGCGCCTGATGTTGCCGGCCAGCTGGATCGGCAAAGTGCCGCGGGAGCGGCCGACACCGTGGTCGCGGTAGAACGCCGCACCGCGCGCCAGGATGATCGGCACGCTGGCCAGGGTGATGACGTTGTTGATGGCGGTGGGGCAGCCGAACAGACCTGCGACGGCCGGCAGCGGCGGCTTCGCGCGCACGATGCCGCGCTTGCCTTCCAGGCTTTCGAGCATCGCCGTTTCCTCACCGCACACATACGAGCCGGCAGCCTTGCGGATGTGCAGATGGAAGGCGCGGCCGCTGCCAAGGATGTCCGCGCCCAGGACGCCTGCCGCCTCGGCGCGGCGAACGGCCTCGCGCATCGTGGCCACGGCATGCGGGTACTCGCAGCGGATGTAGATGTAGCCCTGCGTGGCGCCGACCGCCAGCGCGGCGATGGTCATCCCCTCGATCAGCATGAAGGGGTCTCCCTCCATCACCATGCGGTCGGAGTAGGTGCCGGAGTCGCCCTCGTCGGCGTTGCAGACGACGTACTTCTGGGCCGCCGGGGTGTCCCTCACCGTTTTCCACTTGATGCCAGCCGGAAAGGCCGCGCCGCCGCGCCCGCGCAGGCCTGACTGCGTGATCTCCTCGACGACGGCGCTGCCGGCGATCCCGAGTGCGCGACGCAGACCGGCATGGCCGTCGTGCGCCTCGTAGTCGGCGATCGACAGTGGGTCGGTGATGCCCATGCGGGCGAAGGTCAGCCGTTCCTGCTTCGCCAGGTAGGGGATCTGCTCGGTCGGGCCCTGGCGCAGTGGATGCTCGCCACCGTGCAGCACGCCCGCGTCGAGCAGGTGAGGTACGTCGTCCACGGTGATCGGGCCATAGGCCACGCGACCGGCGGGCGTGGCCACCTCGAGCAGCGGTTCGAGCCAGAACAGGCCACGCGAGCCATTGCGCACCAGCGTGATGTCCAGACCGCGCGCCGCAGCGTCGTCGATCAGGCGCCGGGCGACGAGATCGGCTCCGACAGCGAGCGCAGCGGAATCGCGCGGGAGGTAGACGGTGGTGCTCATGGGGCCGCCTGCCGTTCGGCGACGAGGCTGTCGAAGCGTTGCGGTGTGACACGCGCATGCAGCTCCTCCCCCACCATGACGGCCGGCGATGACGCACACAGTCCGAAGCAGAAGACCGGCTCGAGCGACCATGCGCCGTCGGCCGAGGTGGCGTGCATGGCACAGCCCAGGCGCCTCTCGACATGCGCCAGCAGGGCATCGGCGCCCATCGCCTGGCAGGCTTCGGCGCGGCACACCCGCACCACGCAGCGCCCGGCCGGCTGCGCGCGGAAGTGGTGGTAGTAGGTGATCACGCCGTGGACCTCGGCGCGCGACAGGTTCAGCGCACTCGCAATCTCGGGCACCGCCTCTGCAGGCACGCAGCCCAGCGCATCCTGCACGTCATGCAGGATCGGCAGCAAAGCGCCAGGCTCGCCGGCGAGGCGGGCCAGGATGTCGCGCACGATGGCCAGCGCTGGTGAGGGCAGTGCCGGGACGGAAGCAGCGTCAGACATGGGGACCTCGGGTGGTTGGGTCATCGGCCGCATCAGTTGAAGAATCTCGACGCGCTCTGCAGCGTTCGGTACACGCCCCAGGCCAGCGGCAAGCCGACCGCGGCCCAGGCCAGCACGACCCAGGAGCCTGGCGTGCGGCCACCGGTGCCGCTGTCCGTCCGGAGCTCGGACGCGGCTGCGCGGTCATGCGCCAGGCGCTTTTCTTCAGCCAGCTCGGCAGGGCTCATGAACCATTTGTCGGCCACCGGGCGCACGGCCAGGTTGCACACCAACCCGATGATGAGCATGCCGACCAGAATGAACATGGTCTGGTTATAGACCTGTTCGCGGGGGATGCCCAGTCCCAACTGATATTCACGCATGTAGTTCACCGTGATGGGCCCGAGCACCCCGGCCGTCGCCCACGCGGTGAGCAGGCGGCCGTGGATGGCGCCGACCATCTGCGTGCCGAACAGGTCGGCCAGGTAGGCCGGAACGGTCGCGAAGCCGCCACCGTACATGCTCAGGATGATGCAGAAGGCCGCCACGAACAGCAGCTTGCTCCCGGCGGCCGCGCTCCCCGGGATGCTGGCGTACAGCAGACCGCCGAGCACGAAGAAGACGACATAGGTCCGCTTGCGGCCGAGTCTGTCGGACAGGCTGGCCCAGAAGAAGCGCCCGCCGATGTTGAAGAGACTGAGCAGCGCGGTGAAGCCGGCGGCGACGCCGGCGATGGCGGCCAGCTGCGACGGGTCCAATTCGCCGAACTTCTTCGCGACGCCGATCAGGTTGCCGCCGAAGACTTCCTGCAGCATCGGGCTGGCCATGCCTATCACGCCGATGCCGGCGCTGACGTTCATGCACAGCACCATCCACAGCAGCCAGAACTGCGGGATGCCCCAGACCTTTTTCACATGCACGTGGCGCTGGGTGATCATCGCGTCGCCGGTTTGCGCCGCCGGAGGCGTCCACCCTTCAGGCTTCCATCCGCTGGGCGGAACACGGTAGCCCAGGGCGCCGGCCATCATGAAGACGAAATAGACCGCAGCCATCACGAGAAAGGTCTGCGCGACGCCAACGCTGGTCGGCGTGGCAAAGTGCTTCATCAGCTCGGCGGCCAGCGGCGAGCCGACCATCGCTCCACCGCCGAAGCCCATGATGGCCATGCCGGTGGCCATGCCGCGACGGTCAGGAAACCACTTGATCAGCGTCGACACCGGCGAGATGTAGCCCAGTCCGAGGCCGATGCCGCCGATCACGCCGGAGCCCAGCCACATCAGCCACATCTGATGCGTGGACACACCGAAGGCCGAGATCACCAGCCCGCCGCACCAGCACAGCGCCGACACCACGCCCGCCTTGCGCGGCCCGGCATGTTCGAGCCAGCCGCCCCACAGCGCTGCCGATGAACCGAGCAGCACGAAGAACAGCGTGTACATCCACCCCATGGTCGAGATCTTCCAGTCGCAGTGGCTGGCGAAGAGCTCGGCCCAGAGGCCCATGTCCTTCGGGCAGGCCTGCGCAGCGCTGATGCCGATGGCCCGGGACAGCGGCAGCCAGAACACCGAGAAGCCATAGGCCATGCCGATGCACAGGTGGATGGCCAGCGCGGCGGGCGGCACCAGCCACCGGTTGAAGCCGGCGCCGGCGATGGTTCTTTCCTTGTCGAGCCAGCCCGATGACGTCGATCTGCCGGTGAAGACTGCGGACATGAAGTCTCCTGGACGGGCTATCGGGCATCCGCCTGACACTGCCGGCTGTCGATGTCCTGGTTCATGACCCACAGGATCGGCTGCCAGGTCCTCGACGACGACTTCATAGCTTGTCTCTCCGCCTCGCTTCAGCGGCGGCCGCCCGCCATCCGTCGGCACAGCATAGGAAATTCAGACTGGCAGGCATTGAGCAATCGCAATGTCTGCCGCGATACCCGTGCCGTGCCGATGTGCGCAGCCACCGGTGCGGCCACGTTGCGCGTACTCAATCGACGAACGGCGGCCGGGAAGATCATTGCTCATGGTGCGGATGAGTCGACCCGCTCGAGGGGCCATCCGGCCTGCCACCTTCCACCTCACAGGAGACCTGACATGAATGAACTCCGAATTCCAGACCCGCTGGCGCTCGATCCGATCGACGAAGCCTTTCGCGCGTTGCTGCGTCCCTGGCGCGGTCGCGTCTGCGCCGCCGATCGATTGGGGTATGCTCTGGCGCGCCCGCGCAGCAGCACATTGAATGTGCGGCATAAATCCCAACCCGAGAGCAGAAGCAATGACGGACCTGACCAGTGGCAACGGGGCAAAGAAAGCGGTGGCGTCTGCTGCCGATGTGGCCTCCCAAATCATCGAGCGTGCAGACCGTGATGTAGCGCTGGTCGTGCAGTTGGTGGGAGAAAGTCAGTACCTGCTGGTGCGGCATTTCGAAACCTTCATCGAGGGCGAACTGGCACGGCGTGGCGTCGTTTACGGGGACCACTTGCTGCTGCGACCGCTGGTGGAGACCCATGGCCGCGAATTGGCTGAGTTTGTGTTGAGTGGCGTCGCCATCCATCACCGCTTCGGACTCAGCGCGCTCGAAAAGCCTTCGGGCGACCCGCTTCGCTTGCTCCGGTCGGATCTGTGGGATTCCATCAGATCCCATACGGAGGATGCCGAACGCCACTTCGTGTCAGAGGCCGGCGGCATGCCCAAGATCATCGCGGAAGTCGAACAAAACCTGCCGAAGATGGTGCGCCGGACGCAAGACTGACACAGCGCGGCGGCCCATGAAGGGCGCGCCAACAGAAAACCCCGGTCGAGCGATCGATCTGGGGGGGGTCGCGTGGCCCCTTTCAGCTTGCTGCCCCCGTTCGAGAAGCTTGAAAGCGTCGCGAGCGGTGCTTGTCACGCAGTGACCCAAACAGGCTTCCCGAATTCCGTTGCAGGTCAAACTGCCACCCAGGGTCCTCACACAAGAAACGCCCCCTTCTTGATTTGACAAGTCGACGTGGGATCGGGCTATGCCGCCTGGCGTTTCCTGATCAGAAGCGGTCGAAGTCAGCAGGCAGTCTCACAACCGTGACCGGGTTGTTCCTGTTGTTGGCCGACAGCGCCGACAGTTCCGGGATGACGACGCTCCAGCTGCCGTCACGCAATTTCTGCACGGCGAGATCCGCCGGGCCCGCCAGTTTGCGGTCGATCTGCAGAGTGCGGGGCGGGGAGAACGGGGTCGTGATGACGACGGTGTGGGTCTTCGCGATCTCCGTGTCGAAGCGGGTCCAGCCAGCGAAGTCCAGACCGTCCAGGGCGCCAGCGCCACTGGCGAACGGCGCGGGCAGCGTGCCGCTGGTGAAGTGGTCCTTCGTGACGCGATAGAAGCCACCGCCAGCGGGATCCTTCAGGCCGGCAGCCGCTCCCACCGTGTTGAAGTGGATCGAGCCGTCCGGGGCCACCTGGATGCCGTCCGGGCCGCCTTCGGGCACGGCGATGTACGACAGCGGCGCCTCCCTACCGGCGGCCAGCGCGTCCAGGGAAGTGATCGGGAAGCGGTACACGCCACCGCCCTTCGTTTCAATTGGCGGAGAGAACTGGCCGCCACCGATGCCGGTGTCGGCCAGGTAAAGGTCGCCGTCCTTGTCGAAGGCGAGCGCATTGGCAAGCGTGGCTGGGACACCACTGACCTTCGCGGCGACGGAGCCGGCACCTAGCTCGATGGTGCCGAGGATCCTGCCGTCGGCATTGAAGGCGATGATCTTCGGGTCGAGAAGGTCCGGGTCGGTCACGCGATTGCCATCGGCATCGGCGAGCGGTGCCCATGCCTCGACGACGAAGACCGTGCCCTTCGGGAAGAGCTTCGTGCTGACGGTGCTCACCGCGAAACCGAGGGGCCCCGTGAGGCCCGTGACGAGCTTCTCGTTGAGAAGCTTCAGCGTGCCATCGGGCTGAACTGCGAGCTTGCTGATGTAGCCGCCCTTGTGGGTCCAGGCGAAGCCCTTGTCCGGCATGCCGAGTTCGGCAGCATTCGAGATGAACACGAACTTGCCGTCGGCACTGAAGATCGCTCCTTCAGGATTGTCGAACTGTTCCAGCACCTGGATGACGATCCCCTTGACGGGATACGGCGCCATCTCGACGGCACTCGCTGCGAACACGCTGGTCAGCAACTGAAGTGCGAAGACGGCGGTGAGTGTGCGCTTCAACGTTATGACTCCTGCGGTGAGGCTTCGTGGAGAAGCGGCAGTCTGAACCGCCGCCGGGATTCATCGCGGCCTGACTTCAACCAAACACCCTCCTGGAACAGCCCCTCAGCGGCTCCGCACCATCGCCAGCAGCTTGCCGGTGTCGAGCGTGCGGGCCTGCTCGCGCATCGCCGGCAGGTATTGCGCCTGCAGGCCCTGGGCCTGCTGCAGCGTGCTGGCGTAGGCGTCTCTCAGCATCTGGGTGCTTAGCACCCGCCCGCCGGCGTAATAGCGCTTGGCCACATGGCCCAGGGCATAGGTGGTGGCAAAGCTCATGCCGCTGCTCACCGCCTGCCGACCCAGGCCGCCCAGCATGCCGCCGCCCACCTTGCCCAGCAGCCCGCCCAGCAGCTTGCGACCGGCCTGCTCCAGGTATTGCGAGGTGAGGCCCACGCCCACCGTGGCCAGGAAATCCTTCACATGACCGCTGTCGAGCTGGTAGCCATGGGCCTGGCCGATGTTGTAGACCAGCTTCATCTGCAGCGGGATGATGGCCAGGGTGGACAGGTTCTCAGGCAGCAGCTCCAGCGCGCCGTTCAGGATGGCAGCGTTGAGGATGGTCTTGTCGAGCGCGGCATGGTCGACCGCCGCTGCCGCCGGGGCCAGGCCCGCCGCGGTGGCGGTGACCGCTGCGGCTGCCGACGGTGCCTCCACCGGGATGGACGCCTGCGCCAGGGCCTCGGCCTGCTGCGCAAAGCCGCTGGCCACCGGTTCGGCCAGGCCCAGGCGCTGGCCCAGGTGGCCGAGGAAGGCCTGCTCGGCCGGGCTCTGGGCACCGTCGGCATCGCAGATGCACACCGCCATCTCGTAGGCCAGCATGCGCGCATCGGCACTGACCAGTTGCGGCAGGGCGGTGTCCAGGCTCACCCGCTTGAGCAGCACGTCCTGGTACAGCGTGGGCAGGTGCACGCCGTCGGCCTGCCCCAGGCCGTCGGCGATGCGCTTGATCTCGTCACGCTCGCGCGCATGTTTCTGGCCGTCGGCAAAGGCAGCCAGCAGGCTGATGGTGAGGATGGCCTGGTGTTCGATGGCGGTCACGGCGGGTCCTGGGGGTTGTCAGGCGATGTGGTTGGGCAAGTTCGGGTGCCCCGCAGCTTGAAAGTTCCGGTCGCCGTCAACGGATCCTGGCCGCCCAGGCAGGGGGTTTGAAATTCCGATGCTCCACGCGGGCCCTCCAGGCGTCGCGGACAGCGCGCGCACGCAGTCGGAGCCACTGCAGTCCATGAACATCCCAAGCCCAAGCCCGAGCAGGGAGCCGGGGGCTTCGCGAGCAGCCATGCAACTCGGCTGACGGCAATGCCATGACCCGCGCGGCGCCGCCTGGAGGGGCTGTGGTCCTGCTCCATATCGACAAGGTGGATGCTGCTCGCCGCAACGAGATCAACGCGGTGATCAAGGCGTTGAACCCGACCGCGGAGATTGTCCAGGCCGACCACGGTCGCGTCGCCCTCAACACAATCCTCGGAACTGGCACGTTCGATCTGGAACGCGACAGCGCCAGACCAGCCTGGAAGCGCGAGCTTGCCGGGGTACCCCATTCGATCAACGGCGCCTGAATCGAATGTGGTGTTTTGGCGCAGCCAGCTTGACGGCCCTGAGCGATCAATCTATCGTTCCACAGAATTTCGGAATGACAATGCCTTCGCCTTCAAGACACGCCAGCGACGCATGCCAGCACGAGACCCGCCCGAGCAGCGCGGGCGCTGAGTATTCGCCTAGGCAATTGGAGGTGGCCGCCAGCATTTGCAAGGCGATGGCCGATCCGTCGCGCTTGCGGTTGCTGATCTGGCTTTCACAAGGCGAGATGTGCGTATCAGAGCTGGTCGAGCGAGGTGACGAGAAGCTCGGCAGCGTCTCTGCGCGCTTGCAGCTGCTGTTCAACGCGCGCCTCGTGACGAGACGCCGCGAAACCAAGCATGTGTTTTACGCGCTGGCAGACGAACATGTCCATGATCTGCTCAGCAATGTCCTGCATCACGCGGCGGAAGCGTCTGCCTGAGTGTTGCCCTATTCCCCACCCCCTGGAGCACTGACATGACCAAATGCAATCAAAGCCATCACGACACCCATGAACATCAGCACGGCCCCGAATGTGGCCATGTGGCGATGCTGCATGACGGGCACATCGACTATCTCCACGATGGTCATCTCCACCATGCGCATGGCGACCACGTGGATGAGCACGTGCTTGCGGTCTCGGCGACCAATCCGGACGCTTGCACGCCGAAACACGCCTGCGCCTCGCACGCTGCGGATCACGTTCATGGGCCTGGCTGCGGTCACCCGGCTGTGCCGCACGGTGACCATGTGGACTATCTGGTCAATGGCCACTTGCACCACCCGCATAGCGATCATTGCGATGACCACGGGCCCGTCACACTGGCTTGATCCCCGGCGTCAGGCCGGCGCATGACGCTGTTTGTCCAGTGTGTCCAGCGAGGCTTTCTTACTGCTGCTGACCGTCATCACCCGGCTCATGGAGCTGCTCACGCCCCGGGGCGTGCTGGTCCAAGAGATGGGCCAGACCTGCCTGGCCGAGCCGGATGCCGACGGCGAGGAGGTGCGCGCGCTGCGACCACTGCAGGCGGTGGCCATCACCCAACGCTTCGCCTTCGACCCGCGCGCGGGTCGGCAGGTGCTGAGCCTCAGGGGTGCGATGCCGCGGAAGGGTACGGTCGGCCAGCCGCTGTGCGTTGACATCGACGGTTTCGGCCTGCATGCGGCCGTGCGGGTCGAGGCAAATGAGCGCAAGCGGCTCGAGGATCAGGTGCCGCGGCCGAGGCCGCACCTGATCCGCTTTGGTGTTTGCATCACTGCGCTGCGCGAAGTGAGCGGCCCCCGCTTCGAGAACATGGCGAGCGGACACCCAATGCCAGGCTGCGGGCGCTGGCGGTGCCCAAGGAGCGGATCAAGCAGGACAAAGCCTCGAGTCCGCAGCCACCGCCGAGTACGAGACCGAGGCCGCCCGGGTGCGGCCCGACCTCATCAGCTGGGCACGGCTACTCAAGTTGGTCATGAAGTTCCACGCCGTGGACGTTCCCAGCAATCGCGGCACAGACAAGTGACCTCTCCCCCGAATTCCGGACTTTTCAAAACTAGAGGTACGGTTGCTTTCCGGCAAGCCCGCAGGGGCACGAGGAGAAGCGATGAAGAGGTCGAGATTTTCAGAGGAGCAGATCGCGTACGCACTTCGACTGGCTGAGTCTGGAACGCCGGTTGTGGACGTGTGTCGCCAGATCGGCGTGTCGGAGGCGACGTACTACACGTGGAAGAAGAAGTTCGGTGATTTGGGCGTGAGCGAGCTCAAGCGACTGAGGATGCTCGAGGATGAGAACGCCAGGTTGAAACGCATCGTGGCCGACCTGACGCTGGACAAGCAGATCCTGCATGACCCCTCGCCAGTCGATCCTGAGGAGCCAACCTCCGAGGCACTGGGCTCACGTCGGAAGGATTCGATGGACACGACCTCGACACCGCAATCGATCGTGCAGCCCAATCCGACATCGTCAATCGATCTCTCCGCGATGGCATTGCAGGTGTGCTCGCCCGAGGAGCCTCGGCAAATGTCCAGGCCCGAGTGGCTGAGCTTGCTGCACCTGATGGAGCAGAGGGCGCTACGACCGGGCCCACCCCCGACGCACAACGAGTTGCTGCGAATCAGGGGGCTGGTGCTGGAGCACTTGTCGCATCCCGCGCTCAGCGCACTGTCCAATGCATTACCGAGGTCGGATGCGAAGTGAATCCATGAGCACCCTCGAACTGAACCTGCGCCTGGACGTGCGAGGCCGCTCCAGCACCGCCGCCGAAATTGCACAGCGTCATGCTCGTGCGCTTGCCCTGCTCGGCGACTGTGAGCACCGTCGATGTGACGCCGCGGTGGATGGACAACTGGTGCCACGCCTGGTGGCCCGCATCAAGGGCTGGGACACCGCAGGTGTCTACGACCTCGCCGAACAGATGGACCAGGACTGCATCGCTGTGCTGGACGTCGCCACCGGGGTCGGCTCGCTGATCGGACCCCGGATCCAGGGATATGGCACCTTCGATCTGGCGCGTTTCCAACGATTCAGCGCGGAGCAGGTGCCTGTGGATCCGGCGAAGGGGGAAGAGCAATGAGCCAGAAGATGACTGATGGGCAGTTTGAGCAGGCTGCGAGCAGGCCCTGCTGATGTTGCTTCATCTCGATCGCCAATCGCCGCCCGAGTCGGTGTGGTGCGCTCGAAGTCCCACTGCCTGTCGATCCCGGCAGCAGGCAGCTTCACCGTAGATCGAACTCCCGCTCTCGGCTGTTTCCTGCCGGGCACGCGGTGGGAGTCATTGCCGCGGCTTGGCCAGCGCCTTCACGCCGACGGTGGCTGCGATCAGGATCGCGTCGTACACGGGGGCGAATGGCGGCGCGTAGGTCAGGTCGAGGGCCTCGACCTGGGCCAGCGTCATGCGCGCATGCAGCGCGGTGGCAAACACGTCGATGCGCTTGGCCACCGCCTCGCCGCCGATCATCTGTGCGCCCAGCAGACGCCCGCTGCCGCGCTCGGCATAGACCACCGTGGTGATGGCCTTGTCGCCCGGATAGGAGCTCGCCCGGGTGTGGTGGGTCGACACGGCTGCAACCGCATCGAGTCCGGCACTGGCGATGTCTGAAGCACCCAGGCCGGTGCGCGCGACTTCGAGGTCGAAACACTTGAAGCCGGCGCTGCCGACGATGCCGCCGAAGTGTTCGTCGCCACCGGCGGCGTTCGCACCGGCCACCTTGCCCTGCTTGTTGGCGGTGGTGCCGAGCGGCACCCAAGTCGGGCGATCCAGCACCAGATGATGGGCTTCAGCACAATCGCCAGCGGCAAAGACTGCGGGCGCGCTGGTGCGCATCGCGCTGTCCACCGCGATGGCGCCACTGGCACCGAGAACGATGCCAGCCTCGCGCGCCAGCGCCACGTCCGGGCGGACGCCGACCGCGACGATGACGATCTGGGCGCGGATGACGCCGCGATCGCTGTGCACCATCAGGTCGTCACCCTCGCGCTGCACCCCTTGCAGGCTCGTCCCGGTCTGCACGCTCACTCCGTGGCGTTCGAGCGCGTGCGTGGCGACTTCGACGATGGCCGGTGCGAAGCCGGGCAGCACCTGGTCGGCCTTTTCCAGAATGGACACTGCGATGCCCAGACCGTGCAGCACATCGGCCATCTCGATACCGATGTAGCCCGCGCCGACGACCACGGCCGTGCTGACCTTGACATCGGCCAGGTAGCGTTTGATGTGCCGGGCATCGGTCAGATCGCGCAGCACGAAGACGCCTGGCAGGTCGAGCCCCGGCACCGCGGGGCGAATGGCTGTGGCGCCGCTGGCGATGACGAGCGCGTCCCAGGTCAGCGCGTAGTTGCCTCCCGCCTCGAGATCCGCGACCTGGACGACGCGGCGCGAGACATCGATGGCCTGCACTGCATGCCGGGTGCGCACGTCAATGCCGCGTGCGCTGCGCGCGGTCTCGGCACTCAGGATGACCAGATCTTCCAAGCCGCGCGCCGGATCGCCGATGTTGTAGGGCATGCCGCAGGCGCTGTACGAGATGTCGTGCCCGCGCTCCAGCACGACCACCTCGCAGCCCGGGTCGCGCCGTCGCGCCTGGCTGGCTGCGCTCATGCCGGCGGCAACACCCCCGATGACGACGATGCGCATGGGTCTACTGCCCGTGCCTGGCCCAATGTCCGGCAAACAACACCTCATCGGCCACCGGCATTGCTTTCGCATCGACCAATCGTGACACCCAGGTGGTGTTGATGAAATGGCGCACGTTGACGTTCTCGGTCGTGATGTTGCCGCCCCAGCTGCCGCAGGAGAGCGACAGCGTGTACGGCAGGCCGTTGCGCGGGCTGCCCGCGCCCTCGTTCAGGTCCTGGTTGACCATCACCCGCGCGGTACGGGTGCGCATCGCCAGGGCCTGCACATGCGCGTCGTTCGCGGTGTGGATGCCACAGGTGTGGCCCAGACCCTGGTAGCCGGTGATGGCGTTGACGAGGTCGATGGCGGCATCGATCGTGCCGCCGTAGCGGTAGAGCGCGAGCACGACCGAGAGCTTCTCCCCTGAAAACGGATGCGCCGGGCCGACGCCGTCTTCCTCCACGATCAGGAAGGTGGTCTTCTCGGGCAGCGTGATGCCTGCCAGCTCGGCAATGTGGGTGGCCGATTTCGCGATCACGTCCAGGGTCGGGATCGACTGGTCGGGTTGGGGCCACATGGCGGCCTGGAGCTTGGCTTTGTCGGCGGCATTGAGCACATGGCCACCGCGCGCCACGAGCTTGCCAACCAGGGCATCGTAGATTTTCTCGTGGGCGACCAGTGCGTTGTCGGCCAGGCAACTGGTGGCGTAGTCGAACACCTTGGCGCGCGCAATCATGGCTGCCGCATCGTCGAGGTCGCCGGTCTCGTCGACCACATGCACCGCGTTGCCAACGCCCACGCCGTACGCGGGAGTGCCCGAGCTGTAGGCCGCCTTGACCATCGCCTCGCCACCGGTGGCGACGATCAGATCGGCCTGTCGCATCAGCTCCCCAGTCTTGCCGATGGACGGCTTGCTCACGATCTGGATCAGGTCCGCCGGCGCGCCGACCTGCTCACAGCCCTGGCGCATCAGTTGCACCGCGAGCGCCGACGTTTTCGCGGTACGCGGGTGCGGCGAGACAATGATTGCGTTGCGCGCCTTCAGCGCAGCCAGCGCGTTGACCGGCGGTGTCGCGTCGGGCCCGGTGGTCGGTATCAGCGCGGCGATCACCCCGACCGGCTTGGCGATCTTGACGATGCCGCGCTCGGGCAGTTCCTCGATCACGCCGACGGTCTTCACGCCCTGCATGTCGCGGATCGTTCCGGTCACGCGGTTGCGGATCTTCGTGACTTTGGAGTCGTAGTTGCCGAAGCCGCCTTCATCGACCGCGGCGCGGGCCAACGCCTCCTTGTGCTTCACGACGCTCCAGCCGACGGCGAGCACCAGTGCGTCGACCTGCTCCTGGGTGTAATGGGCGATCGCCTCCTGGGCAGCGCGCGCGCGCTGGACGAGCGCAGCGATCTCGGCGTGCGTTGCTGCCGCGGCGTCAGTACTGGCGGGAGGGGTCGTGCTCATGGAGGGGTCCTTTCGATGCGCATGCGCGCGTCAACGATGGTGAAACGGTTGCCGCTGGCGATCAGCGGGTTGAGGTCGAGTTCGACGCACCACGGGGCACGCGCAACGGCGATGGACAGCGTCGAGATCAGCGCCGCCAACGCCTCGCGATCGACACCGGGTGCGCCGCGCAGGCCATCCAGCAGTGGGCCGCCGCGCAGTTCGGTGAGCGCTTGCAGGGCCACGCTCGGCTCGATCGGGGCCAGGCGCAGCGCGACGTCGTTCAATGCTTCGGCCCAGATGCCGCCGAGACCGCAGACCACCAGCGGGCCGAAGGTCGCATCGCGCACGGCGCCCAGCATCAGTTCGACACCGCGCGTGGCCTGCGCCTGCACCAGCACCGGGCCTGGACCAAGCGACGCTGCCAGCGACGCAAACGCGCTGCGCACCGCCGCCGCGTCGGCCAGGCCCAGGCGCACGGCGCCGGCTTCGGTCTTGTGGACGAGGGCCGGGCGCACCGCCTTCAGCACGGCGGGGTAGCCCAGCGCCATGGCAGCAGCCACAGCGGCATCGCTGTCGTCGGCAAGCCGCCAGGGAGCCATCGGCAATCCCCACGCGTCGAGCAACGTGAAGAGCGCATCGGGCGCGAGCCAGCCGTCGGCCGGCACATCGCGCGGGCACGGGAGGGAGTCGCCCACCGCAAGGGACGCATCTGGCGCCGTCGCGCGGCAGTGCGCCAGCACCCGCGCCGTGCGCGCCGCCCACTCGTGGCATGGCAGCCCGGCGTCCTGCAAGCGGCGGCGCAGCGGATCGCCTTGCGTCGGTGCGACCCAACAGACGTGCACCGGTTTGGCGGCCGCACTCGCCGCTGTACTCGCCTCCACACTTTCCTCGATCACCGCGGCGACCACGCCCTCGTCGAGTGCAGAGCGCTGCAACAGCACCGGCACCACGGCATCGATCTCGTCGCTGGCGAGCAAGGCGCGCAAGCTTTCGCGATACATCGTCGCAAAGCGCTTCCAATCGGTGGTCACATCGACCGGGTTGGCCGCTGAGCCGTGCGCCGGCAGGTGGGCGGCGATGCGTTGCTGCAGCGGTGCCGAAAGTGCAGGAACTTCCAGGCCCTGGGCTTCGAGCAGATCGGCCAACTCGACGCCGGTGCCACCCGAGTTGCTGATGATCGCCACCCGCCTGCCGCGCAGCGGTGGTTGACGATCCAGCGCAGCGGCCACGTCGAACAAACTCAGACCATCGTCAACCAGCACCGCACCGGCCTGGCGCAACACGGCCTGCGCGACCGCGAAGTCTTGCGCCAGCGCGGCGGTGTGGCTCGCCGCGGCGCGCTTGCCGGCAGTGCCGCGGCCACCCTTGAGGATCACCACGGGTTTGACGGGCGTTACCTCGCGCAGCGCGGCGACGAGTGCCGGGCCATCGGCAATCGATTCGAGAACGAGAGCGATCACGCGCGTCGCCGGGTCGGCACCGAAATAGCGGATTGCATCGACCTCGGACACGTCGGCCTTGTTGCCCGCTGCCAGCACCTTCGCGAAGCCGATCGCACCGTCTTGTGAACGCGAAAAGGCGGCCATGCCGTAGGAGCCGCTCTGGGTGAAGAGCGAGACACCGCCTGCCCTGGGCAGGCCCATCGCGAGCGACGCGTTGAGGCCGCGCTGCACGTCGATCAAACCAAAGCAGTTCGGGCCGATGATGCGCACGCCGCCTGAATCCGGACCCGCGCGCGCGGCGCGCAGCACCTCGGCCTCGATGGCCGCACCGGCCGAGCCGGTTTCCTTGAATCCGCCACTGAGGATCAGAGCCACCGGAACGCCGGCCAGCGCGCAATCGGCGATGACTTGCGGGGTCGTTGCGGCCGGCGTCACGATCACCGCCAGATCGATCTCGCCAGGGGTTGCGGCAACGCTCGGGTAGGCGGCATGGCCACCGATGTGGCTGGCGCTGGGGTGGATGGGAACGATCTCGTGCGGCCCGCTCGCCAGCAGGTTGTCCAACAGCAGCCTGCCTGCCTTGCCGGCCTCGGCAGACGCTCCCACGAGTGCCACCCGGCGTGGCGCGAATGCCGCGGTACCCCAGGGCTTCATGGTGCCCTCGCCCCCTGCGCGAACAACGCCGGCTCGCCCCCTGTGTGCAGGAACACCAGCGGACCGCGTTCGGCATAGCGGCCCTCCTGCGCCAGCGCGATGAGGCCCGCCAGTGCCTTGCCGGTGTAGGTCGGATCGAAAAACAAGCCCTGTGCCCGAGCCGCAAGCACGATCGCCGCATCGCCAGCGGCAGTGGGCACCCCATAGCCCGCACCGATGTGACCTTCGTGCACCACCACGTCGGCCTCGGCAATGACCGCAGGCACCTCCAGCAGCGCTGCCGCCTCGGCGGCGAGCGCGACCACCCGGGCACGCACTTCGTTCGCCGGACGGCTCACCGTCACCCCTTCGATGCGCCACTCGGCGCCCAGCAGCGCGCTGCCGAGCAGCCAGCCAGCGAGGGTCGCGCCCGATCCCACGGCCAGAAAGATCGTTCCCGGGCTGAGTTGTTGCGACGCGCATTGCCGATGCAATTCGCGCGCGGCCAGCACGTGGCCGAGCACACCGAGCGCGCAGGCGCCACCGCGCGGAATCGCATAGGGGCGGCGCCCAGCCGCACGAAGCTCGCTCGCGATACCCGCAATCGCGGTATCGACCTGGGCCCGGTCGGCACTTTGGGTGAAGCGGGTTTGCGCGCCGAGCAGTCGTGTCAGGCGCAGGTTGCCTTGCGCCTGTTCTGGCGCCTCGCCCCAGTAGGCGGCGACGGCCTCCATCCCCGCATGCGCTGCTGCCGCCGCCGTGGCGCGAACATGGTTCGACTGGGCGCCAGCGCCGGTGACGATGACGTCGGCGCCGCGTACCCGCGCATCGGCCATCAGCAGTTCCAGGCCGCGCACCTTGTTGCCGCCGAAGCCGAAGCCGATCAGCTCGTCATGCTTGATCCAGAGCTGCGGCACGCCGATCGCGCGAGCCAGCTGCGGCGCTTCGACCAGTGGCGTCGGCAGGAACCCGAGGCGCTCGCGCGGGAGCGCGTCGAGGCGGGCGTAGGCATCGAGGTTCACTGGAGTACCTTCGCGCTGCGCACTGCGGTATTCGCCCGCGGGGCGGCCCGCCGAGCTCATGGAAAGACGTCCCCCGCCAGCACCCGGTCGACCATCGCGGCGCACTGGCCGGTCTGGCGCACCAGATCGAGCAGCGGCTCCAGCGCGTGTGGGTCAGAGATGGCATCGAGGGTGGAGGCAATCGTCGGGTCGGCGCGCACCGCTTCGATCAGGCTGCGGCCCTGGGCGCGGCAGGCTATCGCCAGCTCGTACATCAGGCGGTGCGCCGCGTCGCGACCTATGTGCGGCGCCAGCGCCAGCATCACCGCTTCCGAAAGCACCGCGCCGCCGCTGGCCTCCAGATTGGCGCGCATGCGGTCGGCATCGACTTCGAGTCTCGACACCAGCTCACCGAGCAACTCGACAGCGCGGCCAGCCAGCATCGTCGCCTCGGGAATCGCGTGCCATTCGGTCTTCCAGGCGCGGCCGTCGCGCTCATGGTCGTGGACCAGGCCTTCCTGCACAGCAGCGCTCAAATGCCGGGTCAGCCGCGCCAGCGTACCCAGGTGCTCGCCGATCTCCGGATTGCGCTTGTGCGGCATCGTGATGCTGCCCACCGTGCCAGCGGTGAACCCTTCCCTGACTTCACCGATCTCGCCGCGCTGCAGGTTGACGACCTCGTGGCCGATGCGGTCGGCCGTGCCGGTGATCAGGGTCAGCAGCGCACACCATTCGGCGAGCACGTCGCGGCTGCTGGTCCACGAGATCACCGGTGCGCGCAGCCCCAGGCGCTCGGCAAAGCGCCGCTGTACTTCCAGACCGCGGGGCCCGAGCGATGACACGCTGCCGACGCCCCCGCACAACTGCGCCGTGTCCATGCGCGGCGCGATCTCGCCCAGCCGCTCACGATGGCGGCGCACCTCGGCCAGCCAGACTGCCACCTTGAACCCGAAGGTGATCGGCAGGCCTTGCTGGCCGTGCGTGCGCCCGGCCATCACCGTGTCGCGATGGCGCTGCGCCAGGGTCGCCAGGGCGCGGTCCACAACCAGCAGGTCTTGTTGCAAGAGGGCCCGCGCCTCGCGCAGCGCAAGCATCAGCCAGGTGTCGGTCACGTCCTGCACCGTGGCGTTGGCATAGACCCACTGCGCATCGGCCGCGGCCAGCCGCGCCTGGATCGCGCGGATCAGGCCCTGGGTCGAATGCCCGCTTTCCTCGCGACCACGGCCCACCTCGGCAAGGAACGCGGCATCGACCTCGACCGTGCGGCAGCATGCCGCGATCGCCGTGGCGGCAGAGGCGGGCACGAGGCCGTGTTCGGCTTGGACTTCGGCCAGCACGGCGATGATTTCCAGCCAGGCCCGTGTGCGCGGAATCTCGTCGAACAGCGCCTTGATCCCGCGCTGGCTCCACAGGCTGCCGAAGATCACCGAGTCGATCATCGAGGCCGCCGACATCAGGCCTCTCCCGCGACTTGCCGGGCCATCGCCAGCAGCCGCTGGCGCGCCCCGTCGGCACGCGCCGTGGCGCCATCGAACCATGCTGCCGACGCGGCCAGCTGACCGCGCGACGAGTCGATCATCGCGGTCATCGGGGCTTCAGCCGCACCGCCCGCCCCTTGCCGCGCGGCGATGGCAGCGTGCGGGTCCAGCGCCCGAGCGAGCGTCGCCGCATCCAGCGTCAGGCTGTGCCCGAGCACGGCGGCGCTGGCGCTCGCCACGTCGGCCGGCGTCAGCGACGCGGCGTCGCGACTCGCTTCGTGCAAGGTCCGCGACAGTCGGCCGACAACACGGTGTGCTGCACGGTGCTCCAGGCCTGCCTCGAGCACCAACGTCTCGGCCAGATCGGTCGCGAGCACGAAGCTGCGCTCGAGCGTGCGCGCCGCGCGCTCGGGCGACAGCGCGAGGCCGGCCAGGGTCACGCGCATCAGCTCGGCCGCGCCAGCGGCAAGCTGGAGTGCGCGTGGCAGTTCGCCATAGGCCAGCAGGCGGTTGTCCATCTGCCCGGTCGGCGTGCGCCCCGAAGCAGCGAGCGCGGCCTGCAGGCCGATGGCCTGATTCGCCGCCGAGCGCACATAGGCCAGAGCGTATGGGTTCTTCTTCTGCGGCATGATTTTGCTGGCCCGGGCTTGTCCATCGCCGAGTTCGACAACGCCGAACTCGACCGTGGCAAACACCATCAGGTCTTCAGCCAGCCGGTCGAGGTTGACGAGCGCGGCCACGACCAGCGCCATGCCTTCGATCGGGCCATCGGCCTGCCACATCGCGTCTCGTGCGTGTTCGACCACCCCGCCAAAGCCGAGCAGTTCGGCCAGGCGTTCGCGGTCGGGGGCGAGACGCGAGCCGTTCGTGCTGCCGCAACCGGCCGGGCAAAGATCGAAGCGCTGGTGGAATGCACGGGCGCGTTCGAGGTCGCGCAGCAGCGGGCCGACGAAGCCGAGCAGGTAGTGGCCGAAGGTGGTGGGCTGGCCCGCTTGCAAGTAGGTGTAGTCGGCCACCAGGGCGTCGCGATGAGACTGCGCCTGCGCGATGAGCTCGTTGCCGAGCGCGGTCAGCGACTGCGCGAGGGCGCCAACGCGTGCGCAGACGACGAGGTGGAAGGCGGTCGTCGTCGCCTCGCGCCGGGCGCGGCCCGCACCGAGCCAGTCCGTGGCCGGCGTGCGGGCGGCGAGCCAGGCTTCGCGGTTGGTGTACAGATCGCCCAGTGCCGGGGCGAGGGTCAGCGCCTGCGGATGGTCGTGCAGGTCGAGCAGTGCGGCGAGCAGGGCGCGTCCTGCGTCGCGCGGCACGGTGCCGGCTTCGATGAGGGCGAGCACGTAGGCGAGGTCTACCGGACCGATGGCGTCTGCGAGCACCGCCTGGTGGCGCAGTTCTTCGGCGAAGGCCTGGGCCACCAGTTCGGCAGCGGGGCCGCCCGCCAATCGCCCACCGACTTCCAGGGCGCCGTTGCCCTCCCCTCCCACCGCGGAAGATTCCACGCCGCCGGCCCTCACCCCCGCCCCTTACGAGGCGGCGTGGGCGTCAGGAAAATGGGAGACACGCGCGACGGGGTCGCTGGACTACCCGTCGCCTCGCCGATCACGTCGGCCTCGATCTGGTCGGGCGCCCACAGCCCGCTGAGCTGGAGCTTGTCGGCGATCGGCTTCAGGGTTTCGAAACGCAGTCCCAGACGCAGCGATTCCAGCGCCAGCACATGCTCCGGCGCCACGTTGCCCAGGCCGACATTGATGCCGAAGCGATCGATCAACGCCGTCTGCTGGTGCTTTTGCGGCGCTTCCCAGATCAGTCGGTCGATCTTGTCGCCGAGTACGCGGGCAAAAGTGTCCAGTGCCTCGGCATCGACCGCGCCCTGCCCGTCATAGACACCGACGCTAATACCCGATTCGCGCCCCTCGACGATGACCCAGTGCGCACCCCAATCCAGGTCGCGCAGTGCCTGCTCGGCGAGCTGCGCGATCGGCGGCTGTGCATTCGGATCCTTCTTGCCGACTTCGGTGACGACAACCAGCCCCTCGTTGCGCGCGCAATCGATGACGCGCTGGCGGCGGAAGGCCGGGAGTTCGATCGTGCCGTCGGAGATCTCGACCGCGGTGAAGCCGACCTCGACCGCGCGCGTCATGTAGACCCGGCAGTGGTGCTGCAGGATCGCGGCCTCGAACAGGGTGCCGCCGGGGCAGGTGAGGATATTGCGCGCGTTGATGAGTTCGAGCTTGCGTTCGAGCACCGCCGGGCGCACGAACACCGAGGTGCCGAAGCTGAGCTTCCACAGGTCGATGTAGTCGCCCGCGACTTCCAGGATGTCGGCCGTGGCAGCAACGCCCAAGCCCGTGTCGATGACCATCGTCATGCCGGCCGAGCGCGGCTGCGCGGTGCGCTGGGCGCGCAACTCGGCGATCACGGCCACATCGCGCCAGTGGCTGTCAAACATGGGCGTCCCCGCCGACGAGTTGATGCAAGGCGCGCTCGACCATCGCCAGATCGGTGCCCCAGGGCACGGTCATGACCTGCCCATCGCGCTCGATGTCGAATTCAAGCAGGCAGCACTTGAGCATCGTCAACTCGCCACGTGCCCCGGCGATGCGCCGCGGGCACATCTCCACCCGAGGTGGCTCGTCGCCGTAGTAGTGGCGGTGGAACTGCAGGCTGCGCTCGCAGCCGACGAGCACCCAGTCGCGCCGCTCGGCAGGCCGCTCGTCAAGAAAGCTGACGTGGCCACCCAACTTGTCCAGACCACCCGAGCGGCAAGGCACCAGGTATTCAGGCGAAGGGTGCAGGCGCGCGAGATCGGCGATCTCGATGCGCTCCAGTTCCAGCCGGATCGCTGGCAGATCGGCATAGCGCAGCACCTGACGCACCAGGTCGAAGAGCTTCGGCGGCTCGGGCGGAGCGACTTCAACGATGCGCAGCACGAGCGGGTCGGGGTGGTGGATGAAATTCACATGGTCGTAGAGGCCACCGACCACCAGGGTGCGATCGACGCCCACGCCTTTGGCATGCGCCAGCGCCGCCAGCGCCGAGCGATTGGCGCAGTCGGTCTCGGCATCATGGGCATACACGCAGGTATCGGGCAGAGCCAGCACCTCGACCGCAGTGATCGGCGAAAAAAGCGGCTCTTCGGCGGCACGCTGAATGGCGACCACGGCGAGTTCGCTCGCCTCGACCTGGCCCCGGTGCAAAACGATGAAATTGGTACGCCGGTAGGCTTCTCGACCCATCAGGTGCGAGGTGATCGCCGCTTCCGTCATCGCCCCGGCATAAGGCTGGACGCTGACCTGGCGGTAGGGCAGCGGCACGACATTGCGCTGGTCACGAAAGGCGAGAGGGGCTGGGGAGGTCATGCTGGCTTTCGTGGTCAAGGGCAACGACTGGGCTCGGTGGCCGTGGTCACTGACCGGCAAGGGCAAAGCGGCGTTCGTGATCGGCCGGGCGCAATTCCTTGCGGTGAATGCCGAGCGGGTCAAGCTGGCGGATCAAGGCGACCGCCTGCGCATCAGGAAGGGCTGCGACCTGCAGGTCATCCGCGACGCGCAGCGCAAAGCCGGTGTTTTCTGCGACCTCGGCGATGTCGACGTCGGGGTAAACGGAGAGCAGCCGCAGATGGCCGTCACCGTCGAAGTCGAACACGCCAAGCTCGGTCACCAGCGCGTCCGGACCGCCACCGCGGTGGCCCAGCGTACGTCGGCTGCGGCCATCGGGCGCGCGGTGGCCGAGGCTGGTGACGAAATCGCAGGCCTCGACCAAGCGCAGCATTCGCTTGCCGCCCTTGCCGGGCGGGCTGCGGTGCGCTGCGGTCCAGAGCGTGAAGTTGCCGACATCGCAAGACAGGTTGCAGCCGCCGCCACCGCCTGGCAGCTTCACCGACGGGCGCTCACCGCTGCCAAGGCGGGTGACGTTGGCATTGCCGTAGCGGTCGATCTGCAGGCCGGAGAGAAACATCCGGTCCATGCGGCCGGACGCGGCCAGGTCGAACAGCGCTTCGATGTCGAGCGAGCATTCAGCCCCGCGGTCGAGTACCCAATCGTTGGAGGTCGGCGTCAGGAAGGGCGGGCTGGGGTTGACACCATAGGTCGCGCCGGCGACCAACACGAGGTCGGGAGCGTGGGTGCGCTTGGCCAGGTGCAACGCGAGCTGCACCAGCGGTGAGCCGAAGCCGTGGAAGGCGAGATCGCCGTTTTTGACGGTGCGCGCGAGGTTGTAGATCATCGCTTCGCCCAGGCTGCAGGTGGCGGCCGTCACGTAGCGGCTCCTTCGTAGAGCTTCATCCATGCGGCGTCACCGTCTTGCCACGTGGCGAGATGGGCGCGCCTGGCCTCGCCACCGATGCGAGCGAGGTACTCGGCGTGGTCGGGGCAGCCGAAGACGAAGGGGTCGAGATAGTCGGTGCGGAACGCCTGTGCGCTGGCGCTCGCCGCGGCGTAGTACGCGGCGGTGTGATCACGGTCGTAGGCATACATCGGGTAGCACGCGGTGGGGTGCGCACCCAGCGGCACTTCGGCGACCGCTGCAACATGGAAGTAGGGGACGTTGACCCCGCCGAGAGCCTGCAACTCATCGTTCGAGACGATGCGCTCGACGCTGGCAATGACCTTCTTCGATGCGCGCGCGAAGAGGATGTCGGCCACCGGAGGCCCGACGATGCGCAGGTTGCCGTGAGCGTCGCCGTATTGCGCGTGGATGATCGCGACGTCGGGTTGCAAGGCGGGAACGAGCAGCAGTTCATCGCCTGTGAACGGACACTGCATGGGCAGGTATTCGGGGTGCAGCGACTCGAATCCGGTGCCGCGCACCGACCGCACCGGCAGGAACGGGACACCGTAGGCGGCGGCGCGCAACTGTTGCACTACCGTGTAGCAGCAGCTGTCTGCCACCTCGGCCGCGCCGGACTCGCAAGCACGGCGATAGTTCGGTGCCATGCCGAAATCCTGCTCGAAGCCGACATAGCTTTCCAGCGACTTCGCAACCGCGCCGGCACCGCACAGCAGGTCGATGTCGATGCCATGGGCCGAGCCGACCACCTGCAGACGGCTGCGCCCGGCGCGGATCAACGCGCGCAGCACCGCCATGGGCTCCCGCGACGAGAGACCACCACCCACCGCGACGAGATCGCCGTCGTTCACGTGTGCGACGAGTTCCTCGAGCGCGACGCGCTTGTCGCTGGCGGAGTAGGTAGCGCTCATGCGTAGACCTTGAAATGCTGTTCGCGAACGTCAATGCCCCCGGTCCAGGGGCTGGATGCGTATGTTCAGTTCATGACACTGGTGTCGGTCAGCTGCTGATCACTGCCACGACCGTGCCAACCGGGATGGTCTGGCCGGCGGGGCAGCAAATCTCCTGCAGCTGGCCAGCCCAGACCGACTCGATGTCCATCGATGTCTTGTCGGTTTCGACGCAATACAGCAGGTCGCCCTTGGCGACAGCGTCACCCACCTGCTTGTGCCATGTCGTGAGGGTGCCCTCTTCCATGGTCTCGCCCAGGCGTGGCAGCTTGATGCGATAGATCATGCCCACGATGCCTCCGTCACAGCGACGCGCGCACTCGCCGCGTCGCCTCGCCCATGGCCCGCAACTTCCCGTAAGCGACGCTGCGGCTGAAGTAGCCAAGGCCGCAGTCGGGCGACACCAGCAGGCGATCGGGGGGCACCACCTGCAGTCCCTTGCGGATGCGGTCGGCAATGAGTTCGGGGGACTCGACCATCGTGTTCTTGGCATCGACAACACCGATGCCGAGCACCTTGTTCTTCGGGAAGGCGCGCAGGGCATCGAGTTCGACGAAGCCCATGTTCGCGGTCTCGACATGGATCACGTCGGCCCTGGAGCGGTGGAACAGCGGCATCATCTCCTTGACCTTGCCCTCGAACACGTCGCGCTGGCCATCGACGCTGCCGTAGCAGACATGCCAGAACTTGATCGCGTTGACGCCGTCGAACAGGATGTCCTGCGCCTCCATCTGCCAATCGTCTTGCGTGTAGGGCGCGAGAACGTCGATCATCTGCACCGACTCCAGGCCCATCGAGACGAGGTACTTCAGCTCCTGATTCAGTGCTGTGGCCAGCGCAAAGGCCAGCTTCTGCGGTGAGCCGTAGTACTGGTCGTCGCAGATGATGGCCTGCTGCGACGGGCCAAGGAAGGCCACCTTGAACGGCTTCTGGGTCGCGTTCTGCATCGCATAGACGACGGGCTCGAAGATCGGGCGCTTCCAGGTCACCGGGCTGATGACCGACGCCTTGTAGAAGGGCTTGTACTTGGCCCCGTCACCGGGCGGGCCGTAGGGGACGAAGCCGCCGAGGTTCTCTGGAATGAAGTGGAAGATCGGTTCGAGCTGAAACCCCGGCGCTTCCCATTCGTAGTACTGGGCGCCATCGGTCAGGATGTCGAGGCCTGCGGCTTCCTGCTCGTGGGCGCAGAGCTTGCACGCATCCTCGTAGGTCACGCGCAGGTTGTGGCTGCGGTAGACCGGCTCGTGCAGCGAGCCAAGGACTCGTCCTTGCAGCCAGTGCGGACGCGGAAACGCCGACACCGCGGACAGCGGAAGCAACACCTCTTGACCTCGAATCTCCATGGCTTTCACCCTCCCCGTTGGTCGGTTTTTGAATGGCTGCCCTTGCACAGCGCGGTCACGGCATCGACGACACGCGCA
The DNA here is from genome assembly GCA_947474755.1 of Burkholderiales bacterium. GTDB lineage: Bacteria > Pseudomonadota > Gammaproteobacteria > Burkholderiales > Burkholderiaceae_C > PBB1. The sequence continues at coordinate 102,899 of CANJJE010000010.1, forward strand.
GGTGACACGAGAACTTCCGCCTCGAGCTCCGCGGCGACCGGCAGAGGCACGTTGCCGGCGCTGACCCGGATGACCGGTGCGCTCAGATGCCCCCACGCTTCTTCGGCCAGGATGGCAGCGATCGATGCGCCCCAGCCGAGTTGACCCGGGTTCTCTTCGACGATGACCACGCGCCCGGTCTTTTGCACCGAGCGCAGCACGCTGGCGGCATCGAGCGGCACCAGGCAGCGCAGGTCGAGGATTTCGGCGTCGATACCCGCAGCAGCCAGCTGGGCCGCCGCCTTCACGCAGATGCCCACCGTGATCGATAGCGCCACCAAGGTCACGTCGCGCCCTTCGCGCACGGTGCGCGCCTGGCCGAGCGGAATCAGCTGCTCGCCAGGCGGGCAGTCTTCCTTGCTCGCATACAAGGCCTTGTGTTCGAACACCATCACCGGGTCGTTGTCGCGGATCGCGGCGGCCAGCAGTCCGAACATCTCGACCGGCGAGGCAGGCGAGACGATCTTCAGACCCGGCACGCACATCGCCCAGTTCTCCAGCGACTGGCCGTGCTGCGCGCCAAAGCCCATGCCGCCAGCGCCGTTCGCGCTGCGCAGCACCAGCGGCATCGTCACCTGGCCGCCCGTCATGTAGCGGGTCTTGGCCACTTCGTTGGCAACATGGTCCCAGCAGGTGGCATAGAAGTCGGAGAACATGATTTCGGCGACCGGCCGCAGGCCCGCCATCGCCGCGCCCATCGCCGCGCCGACGATCGCCTGCTCGGAGATCGGGGTGTCCCAGACGCGCTCGGCGCCAAACCGCTCGCGCAGGCCCAGCGTGGTCTTGAAGACGCCGCCGCAGGCCACGTCCTCGCCGAGCAGCACCACGCGTTCGTCACGCGCCATCTCTTGCGCCAGCGCCGCAGCCACGGCGTTGCGATAAGTCAGTTCCGCCACTGCCAGCCTCCATCGCTCCATACATCGCGCCAGGCCTCGCCAGGGTCGGGCGGCTCGGCGGCGAACGCACTGTCGGTCATGGCCTCGATGCGGGCCACCGCGTCGGTGTCGAAGGCGATCAGATCGGCTTCCGAGACGCCCGCCTCGCGCAGTACGGCGTGCTGACGAGGCAGCGGGTCCCTGGTCTTCCAGCTGGCCACCTCCTCGGCCGGGCGATAGGCCGCCGGGTCGAGCGCAGAGTGGCCTTTGAGCCGGTAGGTGTCGGCTTCGATCAGGCTCGGGCCATCGCCCTTGCGCGCGCGGTCGACAGCCTCGGCAATGGTCGAGCGCACCGCGGCCACATCGTTGCCGTCAATCAGGATCGGGCGCAGCCCGTAAGCGGACGCCCGGTCCGCGGCCGGGCGGGCGACGGGAATCATGGTCGAGATCGGTGTGTACTCCATGTACTGGTTGTTCTCGCAGATGAAGATGACAGGCAGCCGCCAGACCGCCGCCAGATTGACCGCTTCGTGGAAGGCGCCGATGTTGACCGCGCCATCGCCGAAGAAGCACAGCGTGACTTGTTCGGTGCGCTTGATCCGGCTTGCCCAGGCGAGGCCGCAAGCCACCGGCAGATGGGCACCGACGATCGCGTAGGAGCCGTAGTAACCGTCCTTGACGCTGGTGATGTGCATCGAGCCGCCCTTGCCGCCGCATATGCCGCCCTGGCGCCCCAGCAATTCGCGCAGCACCGCCTCGGGCGACGTGCCTCGCGCCAGCGCATGGGCATGGCCGCGGTAGGTGCCGATGGAATAGTCGTCGGGACGCAGCGCCGACGCAGCGCCGACTGCAATGGCCTCCTGCCCCAGCCCCAAGTGCACGGGCCCGTGGATCTGACCCTGGCGATACAGCCCGTCTACCTTCTCCAGGAATCGACGGATGAAGACCATGTCCTTGTACAGCGCGAGGGCCGTCTCGCGGACCGCAGAAGGGGACGACTCGGTGATGGGATCAGGTGTGGGCATGACGGCAGAGAGTCAGAAACAACACAGACAGCCGTAAACATGCTGCTGTTTGGAGGGGGTCCCATCCCAGGGGTGCGGGAGGGCGGGCGCGTCGGGCTTGCGCAGCGCATTGGAACCGCCGCAAGACGCGCAAGACCATGAGGTCGGCACCTGCGCGCCGGAGAGCACGAAGCTGCGGAACTCGTGTCCACAGTCGCTGCAACACAAAACATAAACAGGCATCGACAACCATCAAAGGCGGCGCGCTGGCCTCAGTCCGCTCGTCAAGCAAGTGCTTGCAACACAGGGGAAAGCGCCAAGACCCATTGACATCATTTTTCGTACATTGAAAGTGCTGACCCGCCTAAGAAGCTTTTTGATGTTGGCAGTAGTTTGATGTGTCCAAAACTATGGTTTGCCCGAGCCACCGCACCATCTCGGGCCTGCAAGGCGTAGACGACAGGAGACAGGAGACAGAGGATGAAGATCGGCAACCAGGAAATCCTGATCCCCACCAGCATGGTGGGCAACTATCCGAACCCGCGCTGGTGGGATGCGACATTCGCCAGGACCTTCACGGGCGACCAGCAGCCACCCGACTCGATGTCGCAGGAGGCCCTCGAAGACGCGATGGCCGCGATGGTTGCGGACCAGGAGGCCGCCGGCCTGGACATCATTTCCGATGGTCGCCTTCAGGGCGACAACTACGCCGACCAGGCCCTGTATTACTACCTGAAGCGGCTGGGCTACGACATGCAGGGCGGGCACCTCGGCTTTGCGATCTACAGCCGCCTGCATAGCGCCACCTTGGCTCAGCCCGTGAAGCGGCACGGTGCGATGATGGTGCAGCAGGCCAAAGCGCTGCGCCGCGCCACCAAGAAGCCGATCAAGGTGCAGTACACCGGGGTGCAGGCGCTCGCGCAGAGCACCAACGACCTGTACTACAAGTCGAGCTACGAACGCGCCATGGCCTTGGCCGCCGCCATGAACGAGGATCTGAAGGAGGTCGAGGCCGTCGGCGCGGACTTCATTCAGCTCGACGAGTTCACCTGGCCCTACTTCTTCGAAGACTACGCGATCGAGGCCTTCAACCGGTGCGTCGAAGGCATCAACAAGGCGAAGATCATCGTCCATGTGTGCTGGGGCAACTGGGGCGGCACACCTGCGTACTTGCCCGATGAGGCGAGCAAAGCGGGTGATGTCATCGACGTGACCCAGCGCAAGGGCTCCTATCCGGCCGCGACATCAACAGTCATTCCGAAGGCCTACGAGACAAAGATCAGCGTGCTCAATCTCGAGAGCTGCGGCCGCCGGTCGGACGACCTGTCCGGTCTCGAAGTGATCAGGAAGCACCCGCTGCCGGCGAACGTCGATTTCTGGGCTGGTGTGATCGACGTGAAGAGCACGATCACCGAGACGGCGGAAGAGGTCGCGGCTCGCATCCGCAAGCTGCTGGAGTACGTGCCGGCCGAGCGACTGGGCGTGACCACCGACTGCGGGCTCACCATGCTGCAGCGGTACATCACCAAGGGCAAGCTGCACGCACTGGTTGCAGGCACGCAATTGGTTCGCAACGAGCTTGAGGCCGCCGGCAAGAAAACAGCGTAGCCAATCCGGGGCGGCGCTGGCTTCACTGCCCGTTGCGGCCCCGGTGGCCCACAGGAGGGCTCGTCATGCCGGTTCTATTGCTCGAGTGCCCGGACTGCCAACACCAGTACCGCAGTCTGGTGTTGGCCGGCACCCGGTCGCCGCAGGTTTGGGTGTGCTCGAAGTGCGGCAGCGAAGCCGTCGCACCCAAGGTCGGCTCCTGCCCGATCGAGCACCCCTGGGAGAGCAGCAATCCGTACCAGAGTGCATGCGCTTGCTGCGGACTCTGACCTGATCAACCTCGCGCGGCGATGCAACGCCGGGCTGGCGCTGCGCATAGACGCTCGAAGATGCGTCACTCGTCCGGGCGAGTCGGGTTCCACAGAATCACACGTGAATCGCGCTCGTAGGCCTTGCCATCGGGAAAGCTGACGAGTTCGAATTGCATCCCCCACGGGCTGCGGAAGTAGACCCATCGCTGACCGGCACTGGCCCCGCGAGCGACGGTCGGTTCGCCCATGATCTCGACGCCCTGCTCCCGCAGGTAGCTCAGTGCGACGTCGAAATCATCCACGTAGAAGGCGATGTGGTGCCCGCCGATGTCGCTGTTGCGCGGCTGAGGCGCAGCGCCATCCGCTGGCTCGTACTGGAATACCTCGAAATTGGTTCCGAACGCACAGCGGTAAAACCGCAACTCGCGGATGACGGTGCGGGGGTGCACTCCGAGGTGAGTCGACATCCAGTCATCGTCTCGCTCGAACGGGCCCTGCGAGTAGACGCGCTCGCAGCCGATGACGTTCACGAAAAAGTGCTCGGCCTGATCGATGTCAGGCACGGTGAAGCCGATGTGCTCGGCGCCACGCAGCCCAGGAATTCCTGACGCCATCGTCAATCTCCCCTGGCTCAGGCAGGCGACGCCTTTTCGCCCTGACGCCGCTCGAACTCATCCAGGATGATGGCCGTAGCGATGGTGCCGATGCGTGTGCAGCCCACGTCGATCACCCCCAGGGCAGCATCCAGTGAGCGCACACCCGCCGCGGCCTTCACCTGCACCCGCGGGCCCACCGACGCCCGCATCAGCTTCATGTCCTCGAGGGTGTAGCCGCTGGGGGCAAAACCGCTGGAGCTCTTGACGAAGTCCGCGCCTGCCTCTTCGACCAGCTTGCAGGCCAGCACCTTTTGTTCGGTGTTCAAGTAGGCAATTTCGATGATCACCTTGACCAGCGCCCTGCCCCTGGCGGCATCGACCACGGCCTGGATCTCGCGCCGCACATAGTCGCTCTGGCCCGAGCGCAGCTTGCCGACGTTGATCACCATGTCCAGCTCGGTCGCCCCATTTTCCAAGGCGTCATGCGCCTCGCATACCTTGGCAGCCGTGGTGTTCACACCATGTGGAAAGCCAATGGTGGTGCCAACCGCGATGCCTGTGCCGCGCAACAGGGCGACCGCCAGGGGCAACTCGCACGCCTTGATCGCCACGCTGGCCACGTTGTAGCGCCGCGCCAGTTCCAGTTGAGCGACGACGTCGGCCTCCGTGAGATCGGGGTTCAGGACGGAGTGATCAATGGTCTTCGCCAGTTGGGCGTAAGTGATGGTTTGGCGATCCAGGACAGGAATCATCTGGTGCTCCTTCAGGTAACGGCGTCAGTGTTGCTGGCGCCGGGCAAACTAGTCCAGCATGGCGGCCGTCGCCGTGGTGCCAATGCGGGTCGCACCGGCCTCGATCACGTCGAGCGCGGCATCCAGCGTGCGCACAACGTCGGCCACCTTCATTTGCACACGCGGGCCGACGCTGGGCTCGAATCAGCCATTACTGTCGACAACATGCCTCTCACCTCTCGGCGACGGATTCAGGCACGCCGTTCATTGTCTTTCACCCAGTCGATCAGCTCAGAGACGTTGGCAAATGCCGACCCGGGACGGTATCGGCCGCGCCGTAAGGGATCACCATGCGGCCCTGAACTGAGCCCCAGGAGTTGGGCGGTTTGAAGCTATCGACTCCATGCCTGATTTCGGTACTGCACCAGGCTTGGGCTGTTGAGATCGAGATTGATGCGTTGATGGTTGCAGTGGTGGATGTAGCGGCGTAGGCCTGCCTTCAGTTCTTGGATGTCAGCGAATCGGTTGAAGTGGGAGAACTCGGACTTGAGCTCCCCGGCGCCGCAGCTGAGGCAGTGCTCCATGTCGATGTCGAAAGCGAAGCCTCAGCGAAGACCAACTTGTACTCAAGTCATGTCGCAGCTAGAACAGGCTCGAGCAGCCGTGCCCAGCAGTTGCGGCCGGGCAGCACCTGGGCGGTCTCGGTCTCGCACTCGGCGGTGGCTGTGGGATCGAGGCCCTGTCCTGCCTGATCCGACTCCCCGGGGCGCCACCAGCGCCCTCAGCTTGGCGTTGGGCGCCAGCACGGTTCCCGTGACGCCTTCAAGCGCATGAGCACACTCCATGACGGTGGGAGCGAAAGTATTGAGAACGTGTCCAGCGCCGCTGCGCGCTAGGGTGATGCCGGGCAGTATGTGCACGCCGCGGCCAGCAAAAATGCCTTCGACACCTTCACCATCGGGCCGACCAAAGAGGAGGCGCAGGAGGGCATTCGCGTGAACGCCGTGTGCCCCGGCATCATCGAGAGCGACATCCACGCCGGCACCGCGCCGGAGGTTGCCCGGGCTATCGTCTGGCTCATGGGCAATGACGCCAGCTACACCACGGGCACCCTGGTCGATGTAGCGGGCGGGCGCCAGACGAACAAACATCGATCAGAAAAGCACTATGGATTTCAAGCCCCTCATCACCCTGCTGGCGATCGTGAACCCGCTGGCCATCGTGCCGTTTTTTATCCACTACACACAAGGCTTCTCTCGCGAGCATCGCAGG
>CANJJE010000011.1 GCA_947474755.1 Burkholderiales bacterium
GCCCGAACACCAGCCCATTTGGTGACCACGCTTCGGCGAGAGGCGAACGGCAGAAGCTCTGGCACAAGAACTCCTACCGATGACCCGAAGGGTCGAGGCGTAGCGATAGCGAATGTTTGAACCTGAGCGAGGAAACCGAGGCGGTAGCTCGGAGAGTGTTCTCGAGCCAGAGCCTCTGAAGTAGGCGTGTAGCCGAAGCGAGCAGGCCAGATGGGCTGGTGTTCAGGCACTCTTCTTTGGTGACTTTCTTCTGTGCCAGCAGAAGAAAGTTACCCGCCTGCCAGGGCGGAATCCCGGCGCAGTCTCGCCTTTGCACGTGCTGCCCTGGCGTAGCGACGAGGCGGGCTCGGCGTTGGAAGTCGCTCGGAAGCTCGGCTGCAGCCTCCCTCAGCCCACCGCCTTCAACAGGATCAGCAGATCCTTTGCCTGCACCCGGTCACCCGGCGCGACGAGTACCGCTTCGATCTCGGCATCGCGCTCGGCGGCGACATGGGTTTCCATCTTCATCGCTTCCAGTGCGAGCAGTGTGCTGCCGGCGCTGACGCGCTGGCCGACCTTGACGGCGACGCTGACGATTGCACCGGGCATCGGCGCGGCCACGTGCAGCGGGTTGGCGGCATCGGCTACAGGACGGCCCCTCGCGGCGTCGCCAGCATCGGGGCGCAGCACGCGCACCGTGCGCGACTGGCCGTTCAGCTCGAACTGGACTTTCTGTGCCAAGTCGCCATCGGGTGCGATCGACTGCAGGGCAACCAGCAGCGTCTTGCCCGGATCGATCTCGACCGCCAGTTCCTGTTGCGGCTGCGCGCCATAGAAGAACACCGGCGTCGGCAGCATCGATGTGTCACCGTTGAGCTTCGTGTGCTCGCAGAAGTCACGCATGAGCTTCGGGTACATCAGGTACGAGGCCAGCTGGCGATCGTCGATCGGCTGTTCGCATTCAGCCTGGGCCTTGGCGCGCATCGCCTCCAGATCGACCGGTGGCAGGCGATCGCCAGGCCGGTACGGCTCGGGCGGCTGATCGATGTCGTCCAGCTTCAGCACCTTGCGGCTCAGCGCGGGCGGAAAGCCATCGGGCGGAAAGCCCAGTTCACCCTTGAACAGCGATACCACCGATTCGGGGAATGCCACCTCGCGTGCCGGGTCCGCAACCTCGGCGGACGTCAGGTCGCTGGCGACCATCATCAGCGCCATGTCGCCAACGACCTTCGAGGTCGGCGTGACTTTCACGATGTCGCCGAACAGACGATTCACGTCGGCGTACGTCTGCGAAACCTCGGTCCAGCGGTGCGCGATGCCGAGCGAGCGCGCCTGCTCCCGCAGGTTGGTGTATTGGCCGCCGGGCATCTCGTGGCGGTAGACATCGGCAGTGCCCGACCGGATCTCGGACTCGAACGGCGAATAGAACCTGCGCACACCTTCCCAGTACATCGACGCCGCGTGCAAGGCGTCCTGCGACAAGCCGGGGTCTCGTTCAGTGCCGGCCAGCGCGGCAGCGATCGACGACAGGTTTGGCTGTGAGGTCAGGCCGCTCATCGCGTCGAGGGCGCCATCGACCGCATCGCAGCCTGCCTCGATCGCAGCCAGCACCGACGCCGCCGCGGCACCGCTGGTGTCGTGGGTATGGAAGTGCACCGGCAACCCGGTCTCTTCCTTCAGGGCCTTCACCAGCGCCGCCGCCGCACGCGGCCGGCAGATGCCCGCCATGTCCTTGATGGCCAGCAGGTGCACGCCAGCCCGCTGCAGTTCGCGGGCGATGCCGAGGTAGTACTTCAGGTCGTACTTTGGTCGGGCACCGTCGAACAGGTCGCCCGTGTAGCAGATCGCGCCCTCGCACAGCCCGCCGCTCTCGACGACCGCATCGATTGAAACTCGCATGTTCTCGACCCAGTTCAGCGAGTCGAACACCCGGAACAGGTCGACGCCGTTGAGCGCGGCCTGCTGGACGAAGTGACGCACCACGTTGTCGGCGTAGTTCGTGTAACCCACCGCGTTGGAGCCGCGCAGCAGCATCTGGAACAGCACGTTCGGGACCTGCCTGCGCAACTGCGTGAGGCGTTGCCACGGGTCTTCCTTCAGGAAACGCAGCGCGACGTCGAAGGTTGCGCCACCCCAGCATTCGAGCGAGAACAGCCCGGACAGCTCCCGCGCATAGAACGGCGCGATCGGCAGCATGTCGGCGGTGCGCATCCGCGTGGCCAGCAGCGACTGGTGTGCGTCGCGCATCGTGGTGTCGGTGACCAGAATGTGTTTCTGCGCCAGCATCCACTGTGCAAAACCGGCTGGCCCGAGCGCGTGCAGGCGCTGGCGGGTGCCATCGGGGATGGGCGACTCGAGGTCGACCTTCGGCAGCACTGGCTTGGGCAGCGGTAGCGCTGGCAGCGTGCGACCCTTGACTTCGGGGTTGCCGTTGACTGCCACTTCGCCCAGAAAGCGCAGCAGCTTGCTGGCGCGGTCACGCCGTGCAGCGAAAGCCAGCAGTTCGGGCGTGTTCTCGATGAATCGGGTCGTCAGTTCGCCCTTGACGTCGTTGCCGAAGGTCGGGTGGTTGATCAGGTTCTCGAGGAACTGCAGGTTGGTCGACACGCCGCGGATGCGGAACTCGCGCAGCGCGCGGTCCATGCGCTGGATCGTCTCCCCCGGAGTCGGCGCCCAGGCCGTCACCTTGACCAGCAGCGAGTCGTAATACGGCGTGATGACCGCGCCACCATAGGCAGTGCCGGCATCGAGCCGGATGCCGAAGCCTGCCGCGCTGCGGTAGGCGGCCAGTCGGCCGTAGTCGGGCAGGAAGCCGTTCTCCGGGTCTTCGGTGGTGACACGGCACTGCAGCGCATGGCCGTTCAGTGGAATCTTCTCCTGCGGCGGCACGCCGGTCGGATGCAGGCCGCTGGCCTGTTCGGGCGAGCCTTCGGTGACACCGATGTACCCTCCCTCGGTGATGCGGATCTGCGCCTTGACGATGTCGACGCCCGTGATCATCTCGGTCACCGTGTGCTCGACCTGGATGCGGGGGTTGACCTCGATGAAGTAGCACTTGCCGTCGTCGGCGTCCATCAGGAACTCGACGGTGCCGGCGTGGGTGTAGCCCACCGAGCGCATCAGGCGCAGCGCGCTGTCGCAGAGCGCCGCGCGGCCCGCTGCGTCCAGATACGGCGCCGGCGCTCGCTCGACCACCTTCTGGTTGCGCCTCTGAACGGTGCAGTCGCGTTCATGCAGATGCACCAGGTTGCCATGCTGGTCGCCGAGGATCTGCACCTCGACGTGGCGCGCACGGCGGATCAGCTTCTCGAAGTAGACCTCGTCGTTGCCGAAGGCTGCCAGTGCCTCGCGTCGGGACGCTTGCAACGACGCTGCCAGCTCGCCCTCGTGCTCGATGACCCGCATGCCGCGCCCGCCGCCGCCCCAGCTCGCCTTCAGCATCACCGGGTAGCCGATGCCCGCAGCGAGCCTTGCGCATTCGGCCACGTCGAGCGGCAGTGGAGGCGTGGCTGGCATCACCGACACGCCGGCAGCCACTGCAGCATGGCGCGCCGCGACCTTGTTGCCCAGGGTGCGCATCACGTCGGGAGACGGGCCGATCCAGCGGATGCCGGCAGAGATCACCGCATCGGCGAAGTCGGGGTTCTCGCTCAGGAAGCCGTAGCCGGGGTGGATCGCATCGGCCCCGGCGCTGCGGGCGATGCGCAGGATGTCCTCGCCGTCGAGATAGGCCGCCAGTGGTTTCTGCCCTTCGCCGACCAGGTAGCTCTGGTCGGCCTTGAAGCGATGCAGCGCCTGCCGATCCTGCTGCGAGTAGATGGCGATGGTGCCGATGCGCATCTCGGCGGCGGCGCGCATCACTCGGATCGCGATCTCCGAGCGGTTGGCGATCAGGATCGAGCGGATCGGGCGGTGATTCATCTGACAGCCTCAGGCGCAAAACGTGTAAGGATACTCAATCATTTCGCACCGCCACCATGAGCCGTCCCCACCACTACACGCTGACTTTCTCCTGTCCTGACCGCGTCGGCATCGTCGCACGCGTCACCGGACTCTTCGCCGATCTGGGCGGCTGGATCCTCAGCTCCAGCCAGCACGCTGACGCTGATTCGGCGCGCTACTTCATGCGCCTCGAGGTCAAGGCCGACTCGCTGCCCTTCGACCACGCCGAACTGCGTCGCCGCTTCGCCCCGGTCGCTGCCGAGTTCGACATGGACTGGCGCAGCAGCGACAGCGCCGTGAGGCGACGTGTGCTGCTGATGGTGTCCACGCAGGAGCATTGCCTGTATGACCTGCTGGCACGCTGGCAGAGCAAGGAGCTCGACGTGGACATCGCAGGCGTCGCGTCGAACCATGAAGTGTTCCGTGGCCTGGTCGAATGGCACGGCATTGCCTTCCACCACATTCCGGTGACCAGGGAAAACAAGCCCGAAGCCTTCGCAAAGCTCGAGGCGCTGTTCGAGGACAGTGGCGCCGACACGATGGTCCTGGCGCGCTACATGCAGATCCTGCCGCCGTCGCTTTGCCGCAGGTACCCGGGGCAGATCATCAACATCCATCACAGCTTCCTGCCCAGCTTCGCCGGGGCCAAGCCCTATCACCAGGCCTGGGACCGCGGCGTCAAGCTGATCGGCGCGACCTGCCACTACGTGACCGAAGACCTGGACGAAGGCCCGATCATCGAGCAGGACGTGATGCGCATCGATCACAGCGATTCCATCGAAGACCTGGTGCGCTGCGGCAAGGACGTGGAAAAGGCGGTTCTGGCGCGCGGCCTGCGCAATCACCTGGAAGACCGCATCCTCGTCAACGGTCACCGCACGGTCGTGTTCGCCTGAGGCGGAGTCGATCTCCCGCCCCTTCTCGCGGGTTAACGGTTAATCCTTGCCGGGACTTATCGTGGCACGATCCGCGAGTGGTTCTCTTTCTTCACTTTCAAGTTTCACCCCTACGCGGAAGGTTCGCCCATGGAAAACGCAGTACCCAATCCCATACCACTCCAGGGCATCGTCATGGCCTGGCCCGCAAACGACGGCAAGGCATTCGCCATTCGACTGCAATTGCCTGATGGCGAGCTCGATCTCGAACTGGATGACACGATGCTGAGGCAGCTGCTGCAGGCGTTGATGGAGTCGTCCGAGGCCTGTGTGCCGAAGCGCTCCGACCTGCGCCCGATTGCCGAGGTCGATCTCGCCGATGGGGTCCAGTTGCCCGCGAGCAGTCTCGACGTGCTGCCGCTTGGCGAAGACGGTGAAGTACGGCGCCTGGTGATGCGTGTCGGCTCGATTGACCTGAACCTGATGATCGACTCGCGCGCGACAGCGCAGGCGCTGGCCACTGCGCTGATCGTCTGACGCAGAGGTGCCGCTGCCCAGTCGCCTGGGCGGCGGCACACGCCGCAGCGTCAGTACTGAAGCTGCAGCGCGACGACGAATCGATTCAGATCTTCGCCGCCCTGGCTCACCTTGTTGCGTGAGTAGGTGGCGCTGACCATGGCGTTTTGCTCGGCGATCACGTAGTTGAGCCCGAAGTCGATCTGCTTCGTCGTGACGTGGTTGTCGGCGTTGAATCGCTGCCAGTGCACGAAAGGCTGGAAGCGACCCCAACCCACCTCCCGCTCGAACACATAGGACACGCCTGCCGAATAGGCCTTGCCCTGCTCGCTGAGCACCAGGCCGTCGGTGTCGTAGTCGTAGTAGGCCGCTTCGAGCCCGAAGGCACCAGAGCCCTTGAAGTTCTTCTCCAGCTGGAAGTCGAGGCTGTAGCTGTCGTAGTCGCCCTTGCCGACCAGCGTGATCACGCCGTTCTTCTGGTGCCTGAACGCCACGCCGATGGCCAGGATGTCCGCCTTGCCCAGGTGATCGGCCGTACTGAAGTAGCCGGTCTCCAGATCCCAGAAATCGTACTGAAGCCGGCCTGAATACATCAGATCGTTGGATGTCTTCAACCCGGCCTGATGGGCCTCATACCGGTTGAGAGCGCCGATGCCAAAGTTGCGGCCCTCGAACACGCCGACGGAGTAGCCCAGGCGGCTCTCGGCCACGTTGCCCCAGACCGCTACACCGTCGTCGCGTGCGACATAGGTGCCACCGTTGCAGCCGTAGCGCGACGATACGCAGGGCCAGTAACCGCCGCCGACCGAGTAGTACGGTCCGGCCATGTTGGCTCGCTCGCTGGGCCCCACGAACCGGCCTGCCCAGACGTTGAATTCGGGCGCGAGTTCGAACTGGGCGTACATGTCCAGCTTTCGGATGCGTTCCTTCGCGCCGTCCCATTCGGTGTTGAAGGTGGCCTTGACGTACTTGTTGAGCGAGGCGCCGAAAAACAGCCGCGCACTGTCCAGATTCGGATTGTTGACGTGACCTCCGCCCTCGGCTGATGGGCGTTCGGCATGGGTGTAGGTGTAGCGCGTGCCGAAACCGAAGGTGACGTACTGGTCGTCGCCGAAGTCGTACCGAGCACCGGCGCAGGCATTCATCGACATGACGGCCAGGGCGGCCGCGCTCAGCGCAGATCGGGTTACCTCGTTGAAATGCATGCTTGTCTCTCGTTGTTGTCGTTGTGGAAGCACGATCACCAGGCTGCCGTAGCCGCTCCGGTGAGCCCCTAAAAGGTGCATGCGCGCATGATTATGGTGCGTTGCTGCCTGCCGTCGTAGGCGAGGTGCGTCCTTCACCTCGCGGCCGTCAGTTGAATGAGGCTCTGGCGGGCCGGTGAGGTACGCTCCCCGCGCCGTATCGCGCAAATCCATCGAATCTCGACGCACTCGACACCATGAAAGGCCGCAATCTCGCCGGTGGGCTGGTCTACTCGACCGACAGTGGGCGCATGTGTCCGTCTTGTCGACAGCCGATCGATCAGTGCACCTGCAACAGGCAGGCGCCGATCGCGGCCGGCGATGGCATCGTGCGGGTGTCGCGCGAGACCCAGGGGCGCAAGGGCAAGGGTGTGACCGTGGTGCGCGGGCTCGGGCTCGATGCGCAGGCTCTGGCTGAACTGGGCCGCGAGCTGAAGGCCGCCTGCGGCTCGGGCGGCACCGTCAAGGACGGTGTCATCGAGATCCAGGGCGAGCACCGCGATCGCATCGTGCTGCGGCTGCAGGCGGCCGGCATGACCGTCAAGCGCGTTGGTGGCTGAGGTGATGGTGCGCTTCTTGTCTCATGCGTGCCCGCGAAGCGGCGTTGTCCACCGTCGATGAGCGCCAACGCGTCTTCCTCGCTGCCGCCTCTCACCGTGGCCTGCCTGTGTGCCGAGTGGTGCGGCAGCTGCCGCGGCTACCGCGCCGACTTCGAAAGCACAGTCCGCGCACAAGCCGGGGCTGACATCGAATCGCTCTGGATCGACATCGAGGACCAGGCCGAACTGGTCGGCGCGGTGGATGTGGAGAACTTCCCCACGCTGCTGATCGCCCGTGGCGACGAGGTGCTTTTTTTCGGCGCGGTCACACCGCATGTCTCGACCCTCAAACGGCTGGTGCAGGCGGCCGTCGCAGGCGAATCGCACCTCGGTGGAGCCGCCCCCGACGCAGAGGTGCGGGCGCTGGCAGCGCGGCTGCGGCGCGTGTCCGGCCAGCGCTGACGCCTCCGAGAGGCGAGGCACCGTCGGTGCGGGTGCCGTCCTACAGGCGGCCACGCGGCGCCCTGACAGAGCGTGGGCCGGTGCTTCGGCACAGTGGACGTATCGGCCAGGGCCCGGCGCTGCGAGGCGGGAGCTGCCGATGCTTTCATCCACTTGAACAGGAGTTTCCGATGAACAAGGATCAGATCAAGGGTCGCGTCCAGCAGGTCAAGGGTGCTGTCAAGGAAGTGACTGGCAAGGCCACGGGCAACAAGAGCCTGGAGGTCGAAGGCAAGCTGGACAAGCTGTCCGGTCAGCTCCAGTCTGTCCAGGGCAATGCCAAGGAAAAACTCAAGGACCTCATCGACAAGGTCTGACGGCTCAGATCGTCATGCCGAAGCCGCCGCGTTGTTCCCGGCGGCTTGTCCCTTCCTTGCTGCCTGTGGTGCTTGTTGTGTCGATGCCAACGGCCCCTCGGGTTCAGACAAAGGGCGGGCACCGCTGCCACTACACTGCGACGCGGGCCGATCCACGGTCGTCGGCGCAAGGCAGGCAGTCATGGTGCGGTTGGCAGCGCGATACAACCATCGCAGTAGGGTTTCGAAGGTGGCAAGTCATCATGCCTGAAAGGGCGCCCGACGCCGCGGCGGCACCGCTGTCAGACCGGCGACGCAAGCTGCTGACGCTGTCCGCGCAGCCTGATTCGGTGTTCGGGCTTTTCGTGCGCAGCGCGGCAAAGATCACCGACAGCGAGTTCGCGGCCATCAGCCTGGTCGGCGAGCAGCAGCAGTGGTTCAAGGCGCCCCTCGGCATCGACGCGCTGAGCATTCCTCTGGAAATGTCGTTCTGTGCACATGGCTTGCAGTGCGGGACGATGTTCGAGGTGCCCGACACGCTGGCAGATCCGCGCTTCGAGCGCCACCCACTGGTCAGCGGAGCGGCAAGCGTGCGCAGCTATGCCGGTCATCCGATCGAGTTCGACGGCGAAGTGTTGGGAATGCTGCTCGTGATGAGCAAGCGGCCGCGCACCATGACACCGGCGCAACAGCAGTGGCTGAAGGAGTTGGCCTTGGGAGCCGCTGAAGCGGCTGCCAGCCATGAACTGGTGTTCAAGCTGCAGATCAGCGAGCGGCGGCTGCTCGATTTCGCCTCGGCGTCCAGCGACTGGCTGTGGGAGACCGACTCGGCCCATCGCTACACCTGGCTGTCCGATCGCTTTGAAGACCTGACCGGCCTGACGGTGGCCGAGCAGCTGAATCGCCAGCCTCCCGACTCCCCGATGCGTGACGGCACCGGCCGTGTCGTCGAGCCGACCTTGACCTTCTTGCAGGTGCTCGACCGCATGCAGTCGTTTGCACGGCTCATCGTGTCGAAGCAGACCCCGCTGGGCGAGCGGTTCATCTCCTACAGCGCCATCCCCAAGTTCCGCAGCGATGGCCAATTCAAGGGCTACCGCGGTTCCGCGCAGGACGTCACGCATCGCATCGGCGTCGAGCGTCAGGAACGCGAGGTGTCCGACACGCTGCGACTGCTGGCACAGCATGTGCCAGGCATGCTGTACCAGCGGCTCGTTCGCGCGGACGGGGCGAGTTCCTTCCCCTACGTCAGCGAAAGCGTGCGCCAGTTGTTCGAGCTGACGCCGGAACAACTCGCCCAGGACAGCGCGCCGCTGTTCGAGCGCATCCACCCCGATGACCGCAAGGGCGTGGCGATGCAGATCGAGGCCGCGGCAGCCAGCGGGCAACCCTGGTCCCAGACCCACCGCGTCGTGCTCCCGCGGGCGGGGCTGCGGGTGCTGAGTGGCTTTGCGAGCCCGCGACACATGCCCGACGGCAGCGTGCTGTGGCACGGTTTCTTCGCCGACGTGACCGAGTCCGAACGCGCTGCCGCCGACATCGCCCGCGCCGGCCAGCAGTGGGAGCTGGCCTCGCAGGCGGCGGGCATCGGCATCTTCGAGTTGAACCTGTCGACCGCCACCATCACACTCGACCGCAATGCCTGTGCGGTGCACCGGCTGAGCGCCGATTCGCCAACGTCCTTCGTGCTCGGGCAATGGCTGGACATGCTGGTGCCGTCGGAGCGCGAGCGAGCGCAGGCCTTCATCAGCCTGGTGGCGGTGTCGGGTGGCATCCAGCGCGAGGTGCTGGGTGTGCTCTCGCCGGGGGGCGATTCGCGGCAGATCGAATTCGTCACCCGCGCGCATGCGACACGCGAGCGTATCCGCACGCCGGTGCTGATCGGCGTGTGCCGCGACATCACGGAAGAGCGGGCGCTGGAGCGGCTGCGCCAGGAAATGACCGAAACCCGCGAAGCCAACCGCAGCAAGAGCGAGCTGCTGTCGCGCATCAGCCATGAGTTGCGCACCCCGCTCAACGGCATCCTCGGTTTTGCCCAGTTGCTCGAAGCCGACCGCAAGGAGCCGCTGACCGGCGTTCAGAGGCAGCGGGTACAGACCATACGCACCTCGGGCACCCGGCTGCTCAGCCTGGTCAACGACGTGCTGGATTTGTCGCGAATCGAGCAGCACATGTTCTCGCTGCAGCGGGAAG
Organism: Burkholderiales bacterium; assembly: GCA_947474755.1. Classification (GTDB taxonomy): domain Bacteria; phylum Pseudomonadota; class Gammaproteobacteria; order Burkholderiales; family Burkholderiaceae_C; genus PBB1. The sequence goes on from CANJJE010000011.1 coordinate 10,086, forward strand.
CCGTGTCCGTCAATCAGGTCGTGTCCAACGGAATCTCGCTGCTTCAGCCGCTGGCGCTCGAACGTGCGGTACGGGTCGAGTTCATCGGCCGCGAGCTCGGGCTGTACGCGAAGGCCGATCGTCGCGGCATGGACCAGCTGTTCATCAACCTGCTGTCCAACGCCATCAAGTACAACGTGAGCGGTGGTCATGTCAGCGTTGTCGCTGAGCCACTGGGCAGCACCAAGGTTCAGCTCCGCATCGAAGACTCGGGCGTCGGCATGACGCCGTCGCAACTCGATCAGTTGTTCCAGCCCTTCAATCGCGTGGGTGCCGAGAAGACGCAGATCGAAGGCACCGGGCTCGGTCTCGTCATCGCGCGAGAGCTGACGCAAGGCATGGGCGGCACGATCGAGGTCACATCGACGCCGAACACTGGCTCATGCTTCACCGTCACGCTGCCCCAGGCGAAAGGCGCGCGACGCGGGCCGGATTCGCTCGATGCCATGCCGGCGCAGACCGACTGGATCGAAGCGGTTGGCGGGACCGCGCTCTACATCGAGGACGACCCCGTCAATGCGATGCTGATGCGGGAGGTGTTCGCACGGCTGGGCAACTGGCGGCTGCTGGAGGCGTCCACCGGCGCCGAGGGTCTGCGGCTCGCTCGGGCAGAACGGCCCGAACTGCTGCTGACCGACATGAGCCTGCCCGACATGTCGGGCCTGGACATCGTGCGGCAGATCCGCCAGGACCCCGACACTCGGCTGATGCATGTGATCGCCGTCACTGCCGACGCTCTGCCGCAGCAGCAGCAACTGGCCAAGCAGCTCGGTGTCGATGGCTACTGGACCAAGCCGCTGGACCTGAACTTCATCCTGAAGCAGCTGCGTGACTTCTTCTCGGGCCACCGCGAGCCGCCGGTCTCGACGAAGTAGTTCCCGGCTCGCGTGTGCCGACACGCGGTGCCTTCACAGATCTTTACCGCCCAGCCACTGCCAATTCACCCGTTCTGTCCACCATGACGGCCAGGTATCGAGGCCATCCGGCGTTCGAACCTGGGTCGAACAGGAGCATGTCATGGCGCAGGTACACAGCGGCAGATTCGAGCAGGTGACTCTTCAGCAGACGGCGGGACGGTGGGTGCTGCTTGCGCTGATCGCGATGTCGGCCATGGCGTTCGGCGCAGCCGCCCAGGCCGACGGCCCGCCCGGCGGACGATGGGGGCATCACGCCGGCATGGCCGGCCCGGGGCCGTTCGGACCCGGGCTCTTCGGTGGGCCGCCCGAGCGCATCGAGCGGGGTGTCGATCGCATGCTCGATGGCCTGCAAGCCACTGACGCGCAGCGGGTGCAGGTCAAGCAGATCGCCGTGGCTGCCTCGAAAGACCTGCGGGCACAACGCGAGGCGGGTCGTGGGTTGCTGGAGCGCACCCGGCAGCTCTTCACCGCGCCGGTGGTCGATGCGAATGTGGCCGAACAGCTGCGTCAGCAGATGCTCGCCCAGCACGATCAGGCCAGCCGTCGCACACTGCAGGCGATGCTCGAGATCAGCCGCGTGCTGACGCCAGAGCAGCGTGCGACACTGGCTCAGCGGATGAAAGGCCATCGCTGGCACGGTGGCTCGCCCCACCACGATGGCCAGCGCCCTGCCAGTTGACCCCCTTGCACTGCGATGCCCGTACGTCTGTTGATGATCGATGACGACACGCGCCTGTCGACGATGGTGGGCGACTATCTGCGTGCGGCGGGCTTCGAGGTCGAGGTCGCGGGCACGCTGGCGGCCGGCCGCCAGCGTTTGCTGGCCGGGCCTGCGCTCGCTTCGTCGACCGCCTTCGATGCCCTGGTGCTCGACCTGATGCTCCCCGATGGCGACGGCCTCGACCTGTGCCGCGAGCTGCGTGCCGAGCCGCGTACCCGCCAACTGCCGCTGCTGATGCTGACGGCGCGTGGCGAGCCGATGGATCGCATCGTCGGCCTGGAGCTCGGCGCTGACGATTACCTCCCCAAGCCCTTCGAGCCGCGCGAACTGCTGGCCCGCATCAAGGCCTTGCTGCGCCGTGCAGCACCAGCCTCAGCGAGTGCCGACGAGCTGCTGCGCTTCGGTCGGCTGGAGGTCGACCTCGGTGCGCGCCTCGCACGTGTCGATGGCAAGCCCTGCGACCTCACCAGCCACCAGTTCGAGTTGCTGGTCGTGCTGGCGCAAAGCCCGGGCCGCGTGCTGTCGCGCGACCAGATCATGGATGCGCTGAAGGGCCATCCGATGGAGGCTTTCGACCGCTCGATCGATGTACACATCTCGCGCATCCGCGCGCTGATCGAGGACGACCCGAAAGAGCCTCGCCGCGTGCTGACCGTACGCGGCGCCGGCTACGTCTTTGCCAAGAAGCAGGATGCAGACTGACACGCCCCTGGCATCGGTGGTACCGGCGTGAAGACGCTGACGCTGCGCATCTACCTGACGGTGGTGGTGGTGCTGCTGCTGTTTGCAGCGGTCTCGGGATGGCTGTTCCAGCAGCAGATCGAACGCGAGCGCAGCCGGGCCGACTCGGTGCTCTCCGAGCGGATGGCCGCCTGGGGCGACCTGATCCAGCGCTCGCTGCCCGGCAAGGATGCGCCGAGCGAGGAGCAGACCGCCGCCTTGCTCGACTGGTCGCAACGGCTGCGCTTGCCGCTGGCGCTCGACGATGCGCAAGGCACGCGCATCGTGACCTCGCCATCGTTCGCCCAGCGCAGTGCTGAACCGGGACCGCCAGATGCACCGGTGGCTGCCGACGGGACTGTCCGCGACAGGCGCAACCGCGCCTACGCGGTGCCGCTCGAAGACGGGCGCACGCTGTGGGTGATGCGGCCCGCTCGTCGACCCGGGTCGGGCTTCGGGCCCGCAGTCCCGGGCGATCGCCGGGGTGAGCCTGCGCCCTGGGTGGTTGTTCCCTTCGTGCCGCCGCCCTGGCAAGGCGGCACCGGTCTGATCCTGCTGCTGGCGCTGCTGTTCGTCGCCGTGGCCGTCGGCGCCTGGCCTGTGGTGAACCGCCTCACGCGGCGCTTGACGAGTCTGCGCCAGGGTGTCGAGCAGTTCGGTGCCGGTGAACTGAGCCACCGCGTCGACGTGGGCGGCAGCGACGAAGTCGCTGCCGTCGCGACCAGCTTCAACCAGGCGGCTTCGCGCATCGAGGCCCTGGTGCGCTCGCACCAGTCACTGCTCGCCAACGCCAGCCACGAGCTGCGCTCTCCACTGGCCCGCATGCGGATGGCGGTGTCCATGCTCGATACGGCCTCGCCCGCACAGCGCGAGGGGTTGAAGCGCGAGATTGATCAGAACGTCGCCGAACTCGATGCGCTGGTCGAAGAGGTGCTGCTGGCCAGCCGCCTCGATGCGGCACGCGACACCGTGCGCCGCGATCCGATCGACCTGCTGGGCCTGGTGGCAGAAGAGGCGGCGCGGGTGTCCGCGCACGTCGAGGGTCGTGCTGCAGTTGTGCACGGCGACGAGCGCCTGCTGCGCCGCGCGGTGCGAAACCTGATCGACAACGCACAGCGCTATGGGGGCGGTGCGATCGACATCACGCTGGCCGCCGATGCGCAGGGTGTCGAGGTGCGGGTATGCGATCGCGGGCCCGGCGTTCCGCCATCGATGCGCGAGCGCATCTTCGAACCCTTCTACCGTCTGCCCGGTCATGCGGAGACGGCCGGTGGCGTGGGACTGGGCCTGAGCCTCGTCAAGCAGATTGCCGAACGCCACGGCGGCCGCGTGCGATGCGAGCCGCGCGAGGGCGGCGGCAGCTGTTTCGTGCTGAGCCTGCCGGCGGGGGCGGGCGCTGGCGGCTGACTGGCAGCGCGCCGCGGTTCCGAATCGAACCCGCGCTGTCGACAAGGAGCGGGGGGATCACCAAAGTCAGCTTGACGGTGGACCCACTCTCTCCAGTGGACCCGAAGCCACCGTTGCACCATCGTCAGGTGGCTGGCAGACTGCTGCTGATGGGTACCTGATTTCGCATGAATTCACTGCTGTGTAGAAGACAGAAAGCTGTCGAATCCTCTTTCACAGTCCATGCATTCGCGTGCGCAGCATGAGTCTGGTCAAGCTGCGACTCGCAAAGTTAAGAAGAACTGCTTGCGGCCTGAACTGATTATCAAGCCTTTGAATAACGCGCCAAGTTGCCCTCCGCCCGGCTTGGGGAAAACGCAATCTGTGTGGAAGTTAATGAAATAACCAAATGCAATCCATATTCATGCTGACAGTTGTTACGGCAGTAGCGGCCGCTACGTTATTGGGGGGGTGCGCAACATCACAAAAAATTCAGGTTGTCCAACCAGGGGATCCAGATCTTCCTTGCGGCGCCATCAAGAATGAGATCGCAAAACTTGATGCAGCCCAAGCGGATATCGACTCAAAGAAGGGGCTGACTGGTACAAACGTAGCTTCAGCCTTGTTTTGGTTACCAGGCTTGGCATATACCTACTATGATGCGGGCGAGGCGCAACGACTCGTTAGCGACAGGAAGAGTGCGCTTACAACAATCTATAACAATAAGAAGTGCTCAAATTAGATATAGATAAAACCATATTCGAGGCAGACTCGCCAACTAGTACAGCGGCCTAGCCGCTGGCCCAATCGAATACTTTGCGGCGGCCCTGGTGTTGCCCGTGCATCCAGTACGCCCGGACCACCGTTGCACTGGCGTCACATGGCGGGCAGACTGCAATCGAGCGGTGCCTTGTTTCGCATGAATTCAATGCTGTGCAGAAAACAGGAAACTGACAAGTTCTCTTTCACAGTCCATGCGTTGGCGTGCGCAGCATGAGCCTGGTCAAGCGGCAAGCCCCAGAGCTGAGTAGTAATTTGTGCTGCATAAACTAGTGGCTGGGCCTCACAAACCGCTCTGTCACAGCCATGCGAATCGAAGAACTCAGACGTCATCCGCACTTGGTTGATCGAGCTGCAGCCACTCTCCACGCTTCGTGGGGGAGTCTGCCGCCGTGGGCGGAAATTGGATTGATCCGTGAGCGTTTACTCGCCGGCACGAAACAAGCAGCCTTCCCCCGAACCTTGGTTGCCGTAACCGACGAAGGGCAATTTGCTGCCATGGGATCAATAAAGCTGTCGGAGTTGCCGACTCACCCGGAAAAGGTTCATTGGGTTGGCGAGATCTTTGTTCTACCTGAGCACAGAGGGAAGGGCTTGGGGTCTCGAATCACGCAGTCGCTAACCGAATATGCGTTCTCCAAGGGCGTCTCGTCGCTGTTTTTATACACACCAGATCAACAGTCGCTGTATCGACGGCTCGGCTGGAGCGTCGTGTCGGAAGAAGTAGTCAATGCTGAGACGGTCTCGATCATGCGACTGTCAAGGTGTGCCTAACTTAAACGCTCGGCCGCACAAACCTCCTCAGGACCTCCCATGCAAATCACCGGTCAGTGCCACTGCGGCGCCATCACGTTCAAGGCCACCGTGGATCCGAAGAAGGTGCTGGTGTGCCACTGCGCGGATTGCCAGCAGATTTCGGGCGCACCCTTCAGGGCCGTGCTGCCGACGCCGGTGGAGGACGTGACGATCTCCGGCACCGCGAAGCACTACGTCAAGGTCGCGGACAGCGGCAACCGGCGAGCGCAAGCCTTCTGCGCCGAGTGCGGGACCCAGCTGTATGCCACCGAAGCCGAGGCGCCCAAGATGCTGAACCTGAGGCTGGGCTGCGTGAACGAGCGAGCCCAGCTGGCGCCCCACAAACAAATGTGGGGCGAGTCCGCCATGCCCTGGCTCGGCCAGCTTCCGGCCTTGCCTGTTCACGCCAAGGGTTTGGCCAGCCCGCTCATGTCCCCCGGGGCCACATCGTCGGCTGACTGAGTCGCTACGCACCCCAGGGCGGGCAGTGGCCGCACAAACACCGCCGCCCAGGACTGCACCGCGCTGGCCAGCCAGTCGGCCACTGTTGCGCCGTGCGCCTCGATGCCCAGCACCGCGCCTGCCGCGCGCAGCGCGGCCAGCGGGTCGCTGGAATCGAAGGCGCTGGCGCCGTTCTGCTTCGAGAGTTTCTGGCCGTCGGCCGCCAGCACCAGCGGTGTGTGCAGGTACTGCGGCGTGGGCAGGCCGAGCTGACGCTGCAGGTGGATCTGGCGCGCGGTGTTGTCGGCGATGTCTTCGCCGCGCACCACGTGCGTGATGCCCTGCCAAGCGTCGTCGACGACCATCGCGAGCTGGTAGGCCCACAGCCCGTCGGCACGCTGCAGCACGATGTCGCCGATGGCCTGCGTGATGTCTTGCGTTTGCGGGCCCAGCCGGCGGTCGGTCCAGGCGATGACCAGATCGCTGCCGTCGGCATTCGTGCAGCGCAGCCGCTGCGCCCGCGCCGGCTTGCCGTGCAGTCCGTGGCGGCAGGTGCCAGGGTAGACCAGCTCGCCGTGGCGCAAGCGCACCTGACCACCGGCGAGCCACGCTGCCTCGATGTCGCGCCGCGAGCAGGCGCAGGCAAAGGCCATCCCGCGCTGCGTCAGCTGCTGCAAGGCCGATTGGTAGGCCGCACTGCGCTGCGATTGCCACAGCACCGGCTCGTCCGGGTGAAGACCGCAGGCGGCCAGCTGCGAAAGGATCACCGTATCGGCGCCGCCCACGCAGCGCGGTTTGTCGACGTCCTCGATGCGCACCAGCCAGCGGCCGTTCATCGCGCGCGCATCGAGCCAGCTGGCCAGCGCGGCGACCAGGGACCCTGCATGCAGCGGGCCGGTGGGCGAGGGGGCAAAGCGGCCGGTCGGGCGCGGCATCGCGGGCTCGCTTCGTGCGCTCAGAACCCCAGCAGCCGAGGGCCGGCGTGACGCTCCAGCAGCGCCAGGCGTGTTTCCGGGTTCGACAGCCGATCCAGCCACCAGCGCAATGCCAAGCCGACCGGGGCACTGCGGCTGCTGCCCTTCTTGCCCGTGCCACCTGCCGCGCTGGCGCCGCCGATCAGGCCCGCATCCAGCGCGTGCGCATCTCCGATCGCTGGCCGCGCCGAAGGGACTCGCCAGGCGTAACTGAAGGTCGCTGGCGGCCGATTGCGCTCGACGGTCTTGACGACGAGGCGACCCGCCGCGATGTGCTCGCGGGCCAGGGGTTCGGGCAGAAAGCCGCAACCCATGCAGCGCAGCTGCGCTTCGAGCTTGGCCTGCATGGTCGGCACGGTCAAGACGTCCTGGCCGGGCAACATGTTCACCGTCACTGGCGTCAGGCGGTGCGTCGAATCGGCCACGGCGACGGCGCGATGGCGCACCAGAACCGCGTCGGGGATCGATTCAGCGGCGTTGGCCAGCGGATGGTGCGGGGCGACCGCGAACACGAACCCCATCGTGCCCAGAGGTTCGATCTTCACACCGGCCGGCGGCGCGCGTTCGAGCGTCACACCGAGCGCGAGATCAGCCTGGCCGCTGACCAGCGCTTCCCAGGTACCGGCGAGCACTTCGGTGCGCAGCCTCAGCCGGGTCCCTGGGCCTTCAGGCCGCAGCGCATAGAAGTCCTCGCACAGCTCGAACACCATCAGCCTTGACAAGGCGTCGTCGACCGCGATCGTCAGTTGCGTTTCCCAGCCGGTGGCCACGCGCTTGACCCTGTTCGCCACCGCATCGAGCTGCTCGAGAACCCGGCGGCCTTCATTCAGCAGCTCGACGCCCGCCGCGGTCAGCTTGGCCTGACCCGTACGTCGGTCGAACAGCAGCACGTCCAGTGCGTCTTCAAGCTGTCTCACGCTGTAGGTCAGAGCGGAAGGGACCTTGCCCATTTCACGGGCGGCGGCGGCAAAGCTGCCGGTGCGGGCGATCACGTCCATCATCGTCAGCGCGTCCGGGGTCAACAGATTGCGGGGCATGGTCAGCGGGCGAATTCAAGGGGCTTCATGGTATTTGAACGGCTGACTCAGGTCCGCCGCACGTTGCTCGAGGTCCGCGCTCCTGCAGTGGAGGCTTGCACAGCAGGTCCCCTTGCCCCTGGTGCGGCGACCCATCTCTTGCCGATCTGGCTCCTGCACAGCGGGCAGGCCACCTGCAAACCGCGCGCAGCTTGCTACATTGAGACATGGACATCGCTCTGACGGTTTTGCGCTTGCTGCCCTGGCATGACTGGGCAGCGCTGTTCACCTTCTTCGCGGGCTGGATCAGCTACGCCTGGTTCGCGCGCAGTCTGGCCCAGCGCCGACCCTCGATCCTCGCGTCGACCAACCGCATCCGGCGGCAGTGGATGCTGCAGACCACCTACCGCGAGGTGCGCGTGATCGACGGTGTGGTGATCCAGAACCTGTCGACCAGCCCGTCGTTCTTCGCCTCGACGACCATCCTGATCATCGGCGGCCTGCTCGCGGTGCTGGGTTCGAGCAACGCTGGCGAGCTCGTGCGCGAGATTCCATTCGCCGCGCGGACCTCGGTGCTCGTGCTCGACATGAAGATCGTGCTGCTGCTGGCGATCTTCGTCTACGCCTTCTTCCGCTTCACCTGGTCGATGCGGCAATACACCTTTGGTGCGCTGCTGGTGGCATCGGCACCCGAGTCCTCGCAGTTCGAGCAGCAGGCGATCTCCCGGGACGAGTTCGCCGACCGGGCGGGCGGTGTCGTCGGCATGGCGGCCGAGACCTTCAACGATGGCCTGCGGGCGTACTACTTCGCGTTTGCGGCGCTCAGCTGGCTGCTCTCGCCGCTGGCCTGCATGCTGGCCACGGCGGGAGTCGTCTACATCCTGTACCAGCGGGAGTTCAACTCCGAGGTGCTGGCCGTATTGAACTCCTGATGGCCCGCCTCAGGCGTGGGCGTCACGCGCGAGTCGCAGGCCGCTGAACTGCCATTGCGCCTCCGGCGGAAAGAAGTTGCGGTAGCTGGCGCGCACATGGCCCGCCGGTGTGGCACACGAGCCGCCGCGCAGCACGAACTGGTTGCACATGAATTTGCCGTTGTACTCGCCGACCGCACCCGGCAGCGGCCGGTAGCCGGGGTAGGCGTTGTAGTTCGACTGCGTCCATTCCCACACATCCCCGAGCATCTGCAAGGGCTCGTCGTCGGCCGCGGCGATCGGCGGCAAGGGATGGAAGGCGCCGCGGTCCGAGAAGTTGGCGAACTGCTCCGCGTGCGGGCCCAGACGCCGCGCTGCGAATTCCCACTCAGCCTCGGTCGGCAAGCGCGCACCGGCCCACCGCGCATAGGCGTCGGCCTCGTAATAGCTGATGTGGCACATCGGCGTGTGCGAATCGATCGCAAGCCTGCCCTGCAAGGTGTGCGTGAACCAGCTGCAGTCATGCCCTGGTCCCCGTTGTTGCCAGTACAGCGGCGCCTGGCGGGGCTGTCCGCCCGCACCGTCGTTCACCCAGGCCCAACCCATGGCCAGCCACAGCTCCGGGCGCCGGTAGCCGCCGTCTTCGATGAAAGCCAGCCACTCGCCCTGGTTGACGGGGCGGGACGCCAGTTCGAAGGGTGCGGTGTAGGCGCGGTGCCGCGGCGTTTCGTTGTCGAAGCAGAAGGCGCCGTCGAGTGCCGGGTCGTGACCGAGGTCGAACAGTCCGCCCTCGTAGGCGATCCAGCGCAGCGCCTGTGCCCGCACCGCGGCGATCGGCCAGCGTCTGGCGTAAGCGGCAGGGTCGTGGGACGGGTCGGCTGGATCGGTGGTGCCGGTCGCGCTGAACGACAGCGCATGCTTGATGTCGGTCAGCAGCAATTCCTGGTGCTGTTGCTCGTGGTGCAGACCGAGGGTGATCAGGGCGCGCAACTCGCTGCCTGCGTCGCTGTCCGTCTGCGCGCGTGCCATCAGCGCCTGCATCCGCTCGTCGACGTTGGCGCGGTAGTGCTTGACGGTGGCGAGGCTCGGCCGACTCAACAAGCCGCGCCGGGCCCGCGGATACTGTTCGCCGACGCCCTGGTAGTAGCTGTTGAACAGCACCCGGAAGCGCGGGTCGAACGCCTTGAATCCGCGCTCGTGGCGTTCCAGTACGAAGGTCTCGAAGAACCATGTCAGGTGCGCCAGATGCCATTTGGCAGGGCTGGCGTCAGGCATTGACTGCACCTGACAGTCCTCATCGCTGAGCGGCTCGGCCAGTCGCATCGTGGTGTCGCGGACCGCGGCGTACTGCACCCCCAGAGGGCTCGGCGGGCCGGGAACAACGGCCGTCTGGCTTCGGCGTTCGCGGTAGTGCTCAGGCGGCTTGCTCATTGATGACCTTTCGCTCGACCCGCAGTGTCGCCACCGCATTCGACCGGTTCACACCGGATCGACGACACCCTGCTGATCGGGCGGGATTTCGGTGCTGGCGGCACCGCTTGCGGCTTGCAGGTCGTGGCCCACTTCGCGCCGCGCATCAAACACGAAGCAACGACCATCGAAGTGTGCACCGCCTGTCTCCTCGAAGTACTTCAGGATGCCGCCGTCGAGCTGCAGCACCCGCTCGACCCCGGCTTCGGCCATGAACAGTGCCGCCTTCTCGCAGCGGATGCCGCCCGTGCAGTAACTCACGACCGTCTTGCCACGCAGTTCATCGCGATGGGTGAGCATGGCCGCAGGGAAATCGCTGAACTTCTCGATGCGCCAGTCGATCGCGCCGCGAAAGCGCCCGGCGTCGACCTCGAACGCATTGCGGGTGTCCAGCGTGACCACCTCGCGGCCCTCGTCGTCGTGGCCCTGATCGAGCCAGCGCAGGAGAGTCTGCGCGCCGACGGCCGGTGCGCGTTGCGCCTGCGGGCGGATCGCCGGGTGGTTCATCCGGATGATCTCGCGCTTCACTTTCACCAGCAGCTTGCCGAACGGCACGGTGAGCGACGGACTTTCCTTCACTTCGAGCGAGGCGAATCGCGCGTCTTCGCGCAGCCAGCCGAGGAAACCTCGCACCGCGTCCGGCGGCCCGGCCAGGAACAGGTTGATTCCTTCCTCGGCCAGCAGTACCGTGCCTTTCAGGTGCCGTGCTGCGGCCTGTGCCTGAATCTGCTCTCGCAGCGAATCCACGTCGTCGAGCACGACGAAGCGGTAGGCGGAGATGTTGAGAACTTGAGTCACGGCGCGCAGTGTACGGAGGCTGACTGCAGTCAGACCGAACAGGTGGAGACCTGTGCCGCGAGCGATGGACAGGGCCGCCGGGTTGCGCTCATGTCCTCCGTCGCCGGCCTGCGGCCTCCTCCTCCCCCTTGACTTCGCTCCACCCGGCGGCCCTGTCCGTCGCTCGAACCGCCATGACAGCACTCGGTTTCGGCATTCGTTGTTCGAGTGTCACTGCTGTCGCCGCTGAGGAGGGTGCTGCGTAGGGGTGGAGCGAAGTCAAGGGGGAGAAGACGCCGAAGGCGGATTCGGAGGACATGAGCGCAACCCCTGCTCAGCGCCCTCCTCAGCCTGCGCAATCCACGCCAGCATGGCTCCCTAGAATCGATCAGATGACTTTCGTCCATCTGCGTACCCACACCGAATACTCCGTCGTCGACGGCACCTTGCGCATCGACGAACTCGTCGCCGCCGCAGCCGCCGACCAGCAGGTGGCGCTGGCCATCACCGACCTGGGCAACCTGTTCGGTGCGATCAAGTTCTACGGCGCTGCGCGCTCGAAGGGCATCAAGCCGCTGATCGGTGCCGACGTGTGGCTGGAGCCTGAAGCCAGTGACCGCGTGCCGACCCGGCTGTTGCTGCTGGTGCAGAGCCAAACCGGCTACCTCAACCTGTGCGAGTTGCTGACGCGGTGCTGGCTGGGTCCGGCCTCGCAGTCCCAGCCGTGGACGACCTGGGCTGCCTTGACCGAGCTGAATGGTGGCCTGATCGCACTGTCGGGTGCTGAACTCGGCGTGGTCGGCCAGGCCCTGGTGGCGGGCGACACGGCACGCGCGCGCAGCCTGGCACAGCGCTTTTCGGAGATCTTCCCGAACCGCTTCTACCTGGAGCTGCAACGCGCGGGTCTGCCGGGCCAGGAAGCCCAAGTGCAGGCGGCGGTGCGCCTGGCTGCAGCGATGCAGTTGCCGGTGGTGGCAACACACCCGGTGCAGTTTCTGAGCAACGAAGATTTCGAGGCGCACGAGGCCCGGGTCTGCGTCGCAGAAGGCGAAACGCTGACCAACCCGCGCCGCATCAAACGCTTCAACGCGCAGCAGTACTTCAAGTCTCAGGCAGAGATGGAAGCACTGTTCGCGGATGTGCCGAGTGCGCTGGCCAACAGCGTCGAGATCGCCAAGCGCTGCAGCCTGAGCCTTGTGCTCGGCAAGCCGCAGCTGCCGGCTTTCCCGACGCCCGAGGTCAACGGCGAACGCATGGCACCCGAAGCCTTCTTTCGGCATTCATCGCATGAGGGCTTGAAAGCGAGGCTGGTGCAGCTCTATCCCAATGAAGCCCTGCGCGAGGCCGAGCGTCCGCGCTACGTCGAGCGGCTCGAGTTCGAGATCGCGACCATCCTGAAGATGGGCTTCCCCGGCTACTTCCTGATCGTGGCCGACTTCATCAACTGGGCCAAGGCCAACGGCTGCCCGGTCGGTCCGGGGCGTGGATCGGGTGCCGGCTCGCTGGTGGCCTATGCGTTGAAGATCACCGACCTCGACCCGCTTCAGTACAACCTGCTGTTCGAGCGCTTCCTGAACCCGGACCGCGTGTCGATGCCCGACTTCGACATCGACTTCTGCCAGGCCAACCGCGACCGCGTCATCGATTACGTCAAGGACAAGTACGGCCGTGATGCGGTGAGCCAGATCGTCACATTCGGCACGATGGCCGCAAAGGCCGCATTGCGCGACATCGGCCGCGTGCTCGGCATGGGCTACGGCCACGTGGACAGCATTGCCAAGCTGGTGCCGGCGCCGCCTGGCAAGACGGTCACATTGCGCCGACCTCCGAACGACACCGACACGAGCGTCATTTACGCGCGTCGCGAAGCGCCCGAGATCGAGGAGCGCGAGCAGAAGGAAGAGGAAGTTGCCGAGCTGCTGGCGCTGGCCGAGCGCGTCGAGGGCATCGTGCGCAACGTCGGCATGCATGCCGGCGGCGTGTTGATTGCGCCGGGCAAGATCACCGACTTCTGCCCGCTGTACATGCAGCCCGGCAGCGACAGCGCGGTGAGCCAGTTTGACAAGGACGACGTCGAATCGATCGGCCTGGTGAAGTTCGACTTCCTGGGCCTGGCCACGCTGACCATCCTCGAGATGGCCAAGGAATTCATCCGCGCGCGCCACCCCGACCAGCGTGACTTTGCGCTGGAAAACATCGCCCTTGACGACCCCGGCGCCTACCGCCTGATGAGCGAGGGCAAGACGGTCGCGGTGTTCCAGCTGGAAAGCTCAGGCATGCAGCGGATGCTGCGCGACGCCAAGCCCAGCGTTTTCGAGGACGTGATCGCGTTGGTGGCGCTGTACCGCCCGGGCCCGATGGACCTCATCCCCAGCTTCTGCGCGCGCAAGCACGGACGCGAGGAGGTCGAGTACCCGCACCCGCTGATGCAGGGTGTGCTGGAAGAGACCTACGGGATCATGGTCTACCAGGAACAGGTGATGCAGGTGGCCCAGATCGTCGGCGGCTACACGCTCGGCGGTGCCGACCTGTTGCGCCGCGCGATGGGCAAGAAGAAGCTCGAGGAGATGATGAAGCACCGCGCCATCTTTGCCGAAGGCGCGGCGAAGAAGGGCATTGCGGAGCCCAAGGCCAACGAGATCTTCGACCTGATGGAGAAGTTCGCGGGCTACGGCTTCAACAAGTCGCACGCTGCTGCGTATGCTCTCTTGGCATATCACACGGCCTGGCTGAAGGTGCATTACCTCGCCGAGTTCACCGCCGCCAACATGAGCGTGGCGCTCGACGACACCGACAAGCTGAAGATCTTCCACGACGACGCGAAAGCGCTGGGCGTGGTGTTCGAGCCGCCCGATGTCAACGCCGGAAGCTATCGCTTCGAGCCGATCACACCTGCGCCAACGGCAAAACAGAAGGGCGAGCGCGGCCGCGTGCGCTACGGCCTGGGCGCGATCAAAGGCACGGGGCAGGGCGCGATCGAAGCGATCGTCGCTGCCCGCCATGAAGGTGGTGCGTTCACCAGCCTGTTCGATTTCTGCGCCCGCGTCGACCGCGCTCGGATCAACAAGCGCACCGTCGAAGCGCTCGTCAAGGCGGGTGCTTTTGATGGCTGGAGCCAGGAGCGTTCTGCGCTGCTCGCCAGTGTCGGCCTCGCGTTCGACTACGCCGACTCGCAGGCGGCGCACGCGAATCAGGGCGGGCTGTTTGATTTCGATGATTCGCACGGCGCCTCGACACAGGAGCCGCCGCTGGTCGAGGCTGCGCCGTGGAGCATCAAGGAACGGCTGATGGCCGAGAAGGCCGCCTTGGGTTTCTATTTGTCTGGCCACCTCTTCGATCAGAGCGTGGACGAGGTTCGCCAGTTCGCCAAGCGCGCCAATGCCGATGTGCTGGACACGCGCGAGCCGCAACTGCTGGCCGGCATCGTCGGCGACCTGCGCATGGTCAACGGCCAGCGCGGCAAGGTCGCGATCTTCAAGCTCGACGACAAGACCGAAGCCATCGAAGCGGTGGCCAGCGAAGAGCTGGTGAACGCGAACCGCGAGCTGCTGAAGGACGATGAACTGGTCATCGTGCAGGGCAAGGTGCAGCCCGACCGCTTCTCCGGGGGCTTGCGGCTGACGGTGCAGCAGGTGTGGGGCCTGGCCGAAGCGCGGTGCCGTTTCGGCAAGTACCTGAGCGTGCACGTCAACGGCGCCGTGCCGCCTGTGGCTGAGTTGCTGCGCGACTTCCCGGTGCGCAGCGTGGCCACCGAACAAGGCGACCTGTCTCAGGGCCTGTCGGTACGGCTGCACCTGCATCGAAGCGCCGCACAGGGCGAAGTCACAGGCGACCTGGACCTGGGTGAACAGGTGCGCTTCTACCCGAGCGACGAGGCGATCGAGCGCTGGAGAGCGGCCGCGGCTGGGCGCAAGGCGAGGGTGGTCTACGAACTGCCGACAGGGTGAGGGTGGTCGGCCGCCCCGTCGTTCCGGCGCGGGCTCGGGTCGATCATCAGCTGGCGCTGGTGGCCTTGGTGAAGGGGTGAAGCGCAACGCCAAGGGGCGAGATCGTCGAGGCCGAGCGCTTTGTCGAAGCTCGGTGGGCATGGAGCCATTCGTTCAAGCCCACCAGGTCTTTCGCCGCATCACCTCACGCGACTATCGCGAATCACCGTACAGGCCGGGCAGTTCATGCGTCTGCTCCTTCGTCGCGCGGGGGACCAGTGTGGGAAGCGCGCGGGCCAGTGCATCGCCGTTCCAGGCGTGGTCCTCAACGCAGGCGCGATCGAGTTCACGCAACAGTGCAGTCAGTGCCGGGTTGTCGAGCCGGCGTGCCAGTGCGTTCAGACCGACCGGTGCGTCGTCGCGCCAGGTGCTGCGGGCCCAGTCGATCAGCGCATGGCGGGCAGGGCGGGCAGCGTGGTCTCGGCAGGCCTGCTGGAATGCTGCGCGGGCCTGGGCCGCTGAACCTGTGGTTTCGTGGATCGTGGGCTGGAGCGGATTGCCGTCGCCCGTGCGGTGGCGGCGATGGTGCATCCAGGCCCAGGTGCCCAGCGTGGCCAGCCACAGCAGCGCGAAGGCCAGGCTGATCCAGACCCAGGGGTTGGCGCTGTCGTCGGTGGCGGTCGTGACGCCGGAGGGCGCGGAAGCGGCCGTCGATTCAGCGGCCGACGACGCTGCGGGCGCGGTGCCTGCCGGCAGCGTTGTCGGGGCAGGTGGCACGGCCGCAGCGCTGGCACCGCCCGATGCCGAGTTCGCCGCAGCGACGACCTCCACGGTCACCGCGGGCAGTACCGCCTCGCGGCGCTGGTTGCTCACCACGTCCCACCAGGCCAGGCGCAGTTCGGGCACCTCGTAGCGGCCGGGCTGGTCGGCGAGCACCACGATGTCCTGGTCGCGCTGGCCGACCACGTGGCCGTCCAGCACCTGATCGCTCAATGTCGCGTCCTCTGCATGGGACTTCAATCCAGCGGGCATTGCCGTCAGTGCGCTCAGGTCCGGCAACTGGCTGGCGCTCTGGCCCACGGCGGCAATCCGCAGCTGACGCGTCAGCGGTTGGCCGACTGCGATCACCTTGTCAGCAGGGCGCCAGGTATCTTCAAGGGTGAGCTGTTGTGCAGGGAGCCAGTCGCCGGTACGCAGGGCGGGCGGGCGGGGCTGCGCGACCAGCTTCAACGCGTCGCCGCGCAGCCGCAGCGGGCGGGTGCCGCCGAGCCCACCCTCGATCTTCAAGTGGCCGAACATTCGCTCCAGAAACGGATCGATCCGGCCGCTGGCATCGGCCACCTGCGCATTGAGCACCGGACCATCGATCTGGATGTCGCCGCTGCGCTGCGGCACCAGCAGGTAGTGGCGGGTGATCACCTGGTAGGTGCGTCCGTTGCGGCTTTCCTGCCTTGTCAAGTCCTCGCCGAGGCGCCGCACCAGAACGTCGGCAGTGCCCTGCAGATCGAGCGAGGCCTGGTAGAGCTTCTTGTCGCTGTACAGCTGCACCTTCAGGCTCACCGCGGACTGCACATACGGCTGCAGCGAGTCCAGACTGGTGGTCAGGAACACATGCGCCACACCATTGGCCGGGGCGCCTGCGACGGCACCCGATGCCCCGGCGCCGCCGGAGCCAGCGCCATTGGCGGCGACACTCAGCCCGATGGCGGCCGAGGATTCGCCGTCCCATGTCAGCCGCGGGACCTCGACGAGACCGCTGCGACGCGGCGTCAGTACCAGTTGCACCTGGCGTTGCGACGACGTGCTGCCGTTGAGGATCTGCAGGCTGGTGCTCGTGCTGCGGCTGAGGATCTCGAAGTCCTTCTGCAGCGGCGCCAGTTCGGGGTCGCTGCTGCCGCTGCGATCACTTTGCAGCGTGAGCTGAACCGACTCGCCGGCAGCCAGTTGCGTGCGGTCGACCGACGCGGTGAACGCGGCCCAGACCGGTACGCACAGCAGGCTGCCCGTGATCACGAACCAGGTGGCAAGGAGCCTGCGGGCAAGCCGCCGTCCGTGTTTCATGGGGCACTCCCCTGGCGCTTCAGATGCTGGATGAGGAACTTGCGCCGCAGCAGCCCGCTGGAATCGTCGGGCAGCCGACGCAACCACTGGTCTTCGGCCAGTTGCTGTTCGGTACGCGGCGGCGGGGTGTCGCGTCCGGTGCGCAGTCCCGAGCGCGAGTGGGTGGCCCCGAGGACATCGCGCTCGGCCTGCGCCGCGGTGTCCGGGCTGTCGGGGTCGACATGGCCGACCGCTGCAGTGTCCTTGCCGTCGGCGCCACCGATGGACCCGGCGCTGGTGCCGACTCCGCCATCGCGCGCGGTCCGGCCTGTACCGTCGGCCTGGTCTGGCCTGGGTTGAGCAGCAGGCTGGTTGACAGCGTTACCGCTGCCGTTGCCTCGGGCTTGCGAGCCCTGTGCCTGCTCACCGCTCGGCCCCGAGCCGGGCTGCGGCGTGGGCTGGGCTCCTGCACCGCCCCCGGTTGGCGACGGGGTGCGACCTTGCTGCGTGGCCGGACGCTGCTGTGCTTGCAGCGCCTTGGCGACCAGATCTCGGTTGTGCTGTGCGTCATGGTCCCCCGGGTTCCTGGCCAGAGCTTCGTCATAGGCCTGCAGGGCCGATTGCAGCGCGCCGGCGCGTACCAGCGCATTGCCGCGGTTGTACGGCGCTTCGGGCGCGTCGAGGCCGGCGTAGCTGTCGGCTGCAGCGCGGTCATCGCCGGCTTTCATCTGGGCCCAGGCCTTGCGGCGCGGGTCGGCGTAGGCCTGAGCGGCGGCGGCTGCACGCCCCGCGCGCAGCTCGGCTTCGCCGCGCTGGTCGGGCGTGCGCCACAGCGAGGACCAGCCGCCTTCAGCCTGTGCCGTGGTGGCGCAGAGCAGGAGCGCGGTGACGCACCAGCCTGCTTTCACCACCACCCCCGCCGAGCCAACAGAGCCACCAGCAGCAGCAACGGCGGCAGCAGCCAGACCCCGGCGTTGCGCCAGCGCACCGCTTCCACGTCGCTCAATGTGGTGGCGCTGCGGGGTACCTGCGCCTGCAGCTGCGCGAGCAGCGCGGGTATCTCGCCGAGCCCGAACACCCGGCCTGCGCCCGCCCGGGCCAACTGCTCGAGCAGCGTCCGGTCCACGGGCTCGATCGCGGAGCTGCCATCGGACAGCGCCGTGCCGTCGGCACCGGTGGTCTGCGCCATGTCTGGCAGTGCCGTCGGTCCGGCGGTTGTCGAGCTGCCCGCCCCACCGATTGCCAGCACGTCGACCGTGGTGCTGCGCTCGCGCAAGGCCTGGGCTGCTGCGTTCGCTTCTTTCGGATCGGCGTAGCCATCGGTCAGCACCACCACATGGCCGCCCCGGGTCGTCGACCGTTCCAGCAACTGCTGCGCCATTACCAGCGCCGGGCCGAGCCTGTCACCGTGGCTGGGCATCAAGCCGGGTGAAAGCGGGCTGGTCAGGCCGCGCACGGTGGCGACGTCGTCGGTCAGTGGGGTCACGGTGTAAGGCTCGGCGCTGAACACCACCAGGCCGATGCGGGCCCCCTGGGCAGCGCGCAGCACGTCTTCGATGGCGTAGCGGGCGCGACTCACGCGGTTTGGGGCGGCATCGGGCGCGAGCATCGAAGGCGACAGGTCCAGCACCAGCACCCAGCCATCGGGTGATGAGTTCGCGGCCGCAGGCTCGCGTTGCCAGGTCGGGCCTGCCAATGCGAGTACTGCCAGCGTCCAGGCCAATGCCAACCAGGGCCACGGCGAGGACCGTGTGGCCGCCGAGGGTTCCGGCAGCCGCAGCGCCTCCAGCAAGGGTGCATCGATCAGTGCGCTCCAGCCGCCGCCTGCGGCGCTGCGCCGCGCCAGCCAGAAGGCGAGCGCCAGCAGCAGAGGCACGGCGAGCAGCCACCACGGCCGTTCGAAATGAAAACGGGCCAGCGCGGCCTGCCACTCGGCGATCAGCGCCATCGCGGCTCCCGCAGCGCCACTGTTGGCACGCTGAGCAGCAGCGCCAGTGCCAACGGCCAGGCGAACCACTCGTCGCTCGGGCGCACCCAGCGGTCCTGAGCCGCAGCGGGTTCGAGTTGGTCCATCAGCGCGTAGGCCTGCTGCAGCGCCGCCGCATCGGTCGCGCGAAAGTAGGCGCCACCAGTCTCGCTGGCGATGGCCTTCAAGGTGTCTTCGTCGAGATCGCTGTCGTCGTCGCTGCCGACGCCGATGGTGTAGATGCGCAGGCGCTGCGCCGCGGCGAGGCGTGCGGCAGGCAGCGGCGGCATCTCGCCGGCATTGCTGCTGCCATCGGTCAGCAGCACGAGCACCGTCTCGCGGCGGGCGTCCGGGGGAGCCCCGTCGGCGCCTTGCTCGGCCTTCAGCCGCTTCAGAGCCAGCCCGATCGCGTCACCCAGCGCCGTGGCCGGGCCGGCCATGCCGATGGTTGCCTCGTCCATGAACTGCCGGATGGTGTCGAGGTCGGTGCTCAGAGGGGCCTGCAGATAGGGCCGGGTGCCGAACATGATCAGCCCGACCTGGTCGCCGTGACGGCGACGGATGAAGTCGCCAGCCACTTCCTTGACGACCTGCAGACGGCTCGCACGCCCGGCCATGTCCTGCGCGGCCATCGAACCCGAGGTGTCGACAGCCAGCAGCAGGCGGCGTCCGGTGGTCGCGACTGGCTGCGGGTCGCCCAGCCATTGCGGTCGCGCAGCGGCGGCCAGCATCAGCGCCCAGACCCCCGTGAACAGCAGCAGTCGCCAGCGCGGGGCGCGAGGCGCAGCGGGTGCCGAGTGCGCGCCGACCTGTGCGGCAAAGGGCAGGAACAGCGCGGCGCCGAGCGGGCGAGCCGGGGGCAGCCAGCGCGCGAACAACCAGGGCAGCGGCGCGGCCAGCAGCATCCACGGCCATTCGAAGTGGATCACCGGCTGACCCTCTTGCATTTGATGAAGGTGCGGGCGCCGTTGAGCCAGCGCGTGCGATCGGCTGTTGATACGGGCTGATTCAGTGGGGCGGCGTGTCCGCCATACGCGCAGCGCAACAGCGCTTGACCGCTTTCTCCTGCCCAGTCGCTGCCACCGTGGCGCACGACGAACGCCAGCCAAGCGTCACCGCTGAGTGCAGCCACGGCGTCACGTCCGTAACGCGCGATGGCGTAGCGGCGCAGCAACTGCTGCACATCGCGCGCGATGTGGGCATCGTCGCTGCCGGCCTGGCCTGACACCGTCTCCAATTGCGCCAGCTCGCGCAATGCGGCGCGACGCCAGCGTTTGATCGAGGGCTGCCTTCGCCGCTTGCGCAGCCACGCCGCCAGCGCGAGAGACAGCAGCAGCAAACACATCAGACCCCACCACCCGGGCGCGAGTGGCCACCAGCCCAGCGGCGGTGGTGCGCGGTCAGGGGCCAGTTGCTCCAGCAAGGAGGCTGTCATCGCGACTCGCTGATGAAGCGCGGCAGCGTCTGTGCCAGGTCATCGCCAGTGTCCAGACGCAGCACCGGCAGGCGGTGGATGCGGTTGAGATCGGCGAGACGCTGTTCGCGCCGGGCCCAGCTGGCCACCCAGGCGGAGCGGCTGGCGGCGCCGTCGATCGACCAGGTCTGGCCGGGCAGTCCGACACGGAACGCCCCGTTTGGCAGGCCTTCGCGTTCCAGCGGATCCGTGAGCCACAGCAGTCGGCATTCGGCGCGCAGGCCGATGGTCAGCAGCGCGGTTTCCGTGGCCGCATCGAGCGCGCTGAAGTCGCTGAGCACGAACACCGTGCTGCCTGAGCGCAGCAAGGGGCGCAAGGTGCTCAGCGCCACACCCAGCCCGCCCGCCGCGGGCACGCCCGGCGCCTGTGGCTGGTTTTGCACCAGCGCCTGCAGCGTAGCCAGCGCACCCATGTCGCGCGAGCGTGGCGGCAACAGCTGAGGCAACCCGGACCCTCTTGTCAGAACAGCTCCAAGCCGATCCCCAGCGCTGATGGTGACCCAGGCCAGCCAGGCGGCCGCGCGCAGCAGCAAAGCCGATTTGAACTGTTGGCGGCTCCCGAAGTACAGACCGGGGTGCAGATCGGCGAGCAGCCAGACCACCCGCTCGCGCTCCTCGCGAAACAGCTTGGTGTGCGGCCGGCCGCGCCGGGCGGTGACGCGCCAGTCGATCGTGCGGGCGTCGTCGCCCTGGGCGTAGGCGCGTACCTCGTCGAATTCGAGGCCGCGACCGCGGTGGGCGCTGCGGTGTCCGCCCTGCAGCTGAGCCGCGGCAGGATGGCGAAGATGCATCTCCAGCCCGTGCGCGGCGCCGCGCAGCGCGACCAGTTCGTCGAGGTCCGGCAGCAGCCCCATCACCTGCCTGGAGTCAGGGCGCCGGGACGGTGCGCAGCAGCTCGACCACGCAGTCTTGTGCAGTGACCCGTGCCGCTTGCGCGCTGTAGTCGAGCAGCAGCCGGTGGCGCAGCGCATCGGGGGCGATCGCCTGCACGTCCTCGGGGCTGACGTAATCGCGGCCGTCCAGCCAGGCCAGTGCGCGCGCACCGCGCTCGATGGCGATCGCCGCGCGCGGACTGGCGCCCCAGCGCAGCCAGCTGGCGAGCAGCGCGCTGTAGGGTGCTGGATGGCGGGTCGCATCGACCAGTGCGGCGATGTACTCGGCCACCGAGTCGGCCAGCGTGAGTGCCAGCACGTCATGCCGCGCGGCGAAAACCTCCGACTGCGACAGCTTGTGCGGGGGCGGTGGCATCTCGACTTCGGACATCGCCTCCTGTCGGGCCAGCGCCATGATCAGCCGGGTTGTCGCGCGATCAGGGTAATCGACCCGGGTGTGCAGCATGAAACGGTCGAGCTGGGCTTCGGGCAGGGGGTAGGTGCCTTCCTGTTCGATCGGATTCTGCGTGGCCATGACCATGAACAGGTGGGGCAACTGATAGGTGGCTACCCCCACGGTGATCTGCCGCTCGGCCATGGCTTCGAGCAGCGCCGACTGCACCTTGGCCGGTGCGCGGTTGATCTCGTCGGCCAGGATCAGGTTGTGGAACAGCGGGCCGCGCTGGAAGCGGAAGCTGCCTTCCTCTGGCCGGTAGATGTCGGAGCCAGTGAGATCGGCGGGCAGCATGTCGGGGGTGAACTGAACCCGCTGGAAATCGCATTCCACGCCGTGCGCCATCGCCTTGACCGCGCGGGTCTTCGCCAGCCCGGGCGGTCCTTCGACCAGCAGATGGCCATCGGCGAGCAGCGCAACCAGCAGGCGCTCGACCAGAGCGGGCTGTCCGAGCACTTGCCCCTCCAGGTAGCTGCGCAGTCGGTCGAAAGCGTCGTGCGAGCTGGCGACGGCAGGCGGCAGGGTCATGGGCGGGTGTCCGGTTGGGATGAGCTCTCGTGGAGAAGGCGCGACGTCTCCACAGACGCAACGATGGCTCGATTCTCAAGCCATGCCGGAGGTTCCTAGGGGGATTTCCGGTACAGCGTGAGGACTGTCCGGTTTGCCCCGCCGATGCTGAGATGGGGCCGGTAGCGGACGCGCGGTCAGGCCGCCAGCGGCGGACGGGCTCGCCGCGCATGTGCCGCCAGCGCGGCAATGACCTGCGCGATGTCGTCATCGCTTTGTGCAGCGCTCAAACTGATGCGCACCAGGCTCAGACCTGACGGCGTGGCCGGCGGAATCATCAGGTTGGTGTAGATGCCCGCATCCAGCAGGCTTTGCCACAGCGCCAGCGCATCGTCGCGAGAGTCGAAGACGATCGCTGCAACCGGGCCGGGGGTCGTCGTGCCAAGCCGGTAGCCCAGCTTGTTCAACTCGCCGTAAACGCGCTCCGCGTGGCGCCACAGCCGAGCACGCAGATCGTGGCCCTGCAGCACTTTACGCAGCGCCTGATGCGTTGCGGCAATCACGGGCGGTGGCGGCGAGGCGGTGAAGATGTAGGGTCGGCTGACCATGCGCATGAATTCGACCTCTGCATGTCGGCCGAGGCAGAACCCACCAACGCCGCCGAGGCTCTTCGAGAAGGTGCCGACGATGAAGTCAACCTCGCCGAGCAGATCCTGTGCTTCGCAAAGGCCCAGGCCGCGGGGACCGAACGCGCCGAAGGAATGGGCCTCGTCGACCAGCAGCCAGGCTCCGTGGCGCTTCTTGATCTCGACGATCTCGCGCAGCGGCGCCCGGTCGCCCAGCGTGCTGTACAGGCTTTCGACGACGATCAACGTGCGGCTGGCGGCCTCACCCAAGCGCTCCAGACGTCGCTCAAGATTTTCAGCGTCGTTGTGGCGAAAGCGGATCGTCGTCGCATGGCTGAGCCTGCAACCATCGTGGATGCTGGCATGGCTGTCCGCGTCGACAAGCAGCGTGTCGCCTTCGCCAGCCAGTGCCGACAGCGTGCCGAGGTTCGCCTGATAGCCGGTCGAAAAGACGATGGCCGTCGGCCAGCCGAAAGCACTCGCGAGGGAGTGCTCCAGCGCCCTGTGGCCGGCATAGTTACCGCTGGCCATCCGCGAGCCCGTGGTGCCGGTGCCCAGAGACTCGATTGCCGATATCGCTGCAGCACGACAGTCTGCGTCGTAAGTCAGGCCGAGGTAATTGTTGGTGCCAGCGAGAATTACACGGCGGCCATTGATCGTGGCAGAGGTGGCCGAATGCACGTCATCCATCGGGGTGGCGATCGGGGCCACCCGGCTGTTTTCGGCCAAGCTGGCCGCGAGGCCGCGCTGAACGGCAAATTTATCGAGAAGACTCACGGTGCGCCGCGCTTCAACTGGACGATGCCAGCACACAGTTCATCGATGGTTCGAGCCTGAGCCATCGTCTCCACGGGAATCGACAGGTCGAGCCGGTCTTCGATCTCCATCACGAGGTCCATGACCTCGGCTGAATCCAGATCAGCCTCCTGAGCCAGATCGGCGTCTCCCCGGATCCCCGCCGAATCGGGGCGTATCACCCCCAACGCCTCCCGGATGGTCGACTCGACCGAGGCTACGGTTTCAGTCAAGGACGTGGACCCCACTGCAGTGCTGGACAAAGGATTCACGATGCTGCGTTCTCGACTTCAACAGGTGCACGCTTGGCATGGCCGACGAACCTGCCACGGCACTCCGTGGAACCCTCGGCACTTCGGCGCTCCAAGAACTCCTTGCGAGCGGTGCTGCGTGACAGCTTGCCCGACGATGTCCGGGGCAGGGTATGCGGCGGAACGAGTTCTATCAGGCAATGGATGCCAAACTCGACATGGATGGCCTGCTGGACCCGTTCGGCCAAGCTGGCCAGTTTGCGGGGATCGGCTTCTCGACATTGCACGACCAAAACTGCCAACTCACCTTCGTCGGGATCGGTGATCGAGAACGCCGAGGCATCGGTTGGCCGTACTTCAGGCTGCTGCTCGGCCAGGTGTTCCAGGTCCTGTGGCCAGATGTTTCGTCCCTTGATGATCATCAGATCCTTGGCGCGACCGGTAATGTGCAGCGAGCCCTTGGCCTGATAGCCGATGTCGCCCGTGTCCAGCCAGCCGTCAGCCGACAGCACCTCGCGAGACGCGACTGGATTGCCGAAGTAGCCAGACATCAGGCTTGCGCCGCGCAGATGGATGCGGCCGCAACGACGCTCCGGCAAAGGTCGGCCACGTTCATCCCGGATTTCCATCTCGTAGCCTGGGAGTGGTTGGCCGCAATTGATGAAGGCCTTGCCTTTCGATGGTGTTCCTTCGGCCGAGACTGGAATGGCTTCGCCGTAATGCGCCAGTCGGTCGACATCGACGATATCGCTGCCTGCGCCACCTTCAAGGGGCGCGAAGCTGACCGCCAATGAGCACTCGGCCATTCCGTAGCACGGCAGAAACGCCTTTTCATTGAAACCCGCCGACGCCAGCACCCTCGCGAACTCGTGCAAGGTTTCAGGGTGAATCATCTCGGCACCGACGCCGGCCACTCGCCAGGCCGACAAATCGAGCGACTCGGTGTCTGCCGAGCGCAGGCGTCGTGCGCACAGCGTGTAGCCAAAGGGCGGACTGAAAGACACCGTGCAACGGTTCAGCGACATCAGCTTGAGCCACAGACGAGGACGCATCGCGAAATCGCGTGTCGGCAGGTAATCGACCGAGCGCTGGGTAGCGACGCAGCCCAGCACGATACCGACCAGGCCCATGTCGTGATAGTAGGGGAGCCAGGAGCAGAAACGATCCTCGGGCGTCAACCGAAAGCCGTGGTTGAAGATGGCTTTCAGATTGGCCATCACAGCAGACTGCGTGATCATCGTGCCGCGAGGAAAGCGGGTGCTACCCGAGGTGTACTGCAGGTAGGCCAGCTCACCGGGCTCGGGCGGCCGCGGTACCGTGTCCAGAGCGGGCAGCACCGAGAAATCCTGCGCAGTGCCGACCAGCGTCAGCGACAGACCCTCGCTAGCCTCGCGCAGGAAGCCGACAAACTCTGGTGGCGCGAACGCGGCCACTGCCTGACAGTCACGAACCAATTGACGCAGATGGCGGATGTAGGCCTCTCGCCCGCCCAGGTGCACCGCAGCAGGCAAAGGTACGGGTACCAGCCCGGCGTACTGACAGGCGTAAAACATCACTGCAAAGTCGGGATGGGTGTGGGCAACAAGGGCCAGCCTCTCACCACGTCCCAGCGGGGCGAGGCGACGCGACATTTCGAGAGCGCGCGCGCGCAGTTCCCGGTAGGGAAGCGTGGAGACCAGCGCTCCACGGCCGTCGTAGTAGTTGAAGCCGGAATCGCCACCAGCAGCGTAATCAAGCGCCGCAGCAAGTGTCGGAAAGTCCGCACTACGCAGAGCAATGCCGCTCGCGGTCGGGGTCAAACTGGCGTGAAAAGGTGCAGCAGGATTCACTGGAAACACCTCTGACGGCCATGCCGGCCTCGCAAGTAATCTTTCAACCCTCACCCTTTCGTACTGCAAGCCTTTGGCCGCCGGGAAATGTAATTTGAGCGCGCCCGGGATGCAATCAAACTGTCATGGTTGCCACAACATGTTGTGAAAACCGCCAACGACGAACATTTGGCGGTTGACTCACGCACGCTACTGACTATTTTGACCGATTGCCATCGCTTCACGCTGTAGTGGTATCCAGAAACTCCGCAAGTTGCTCCAGCGTTGGGTAGTCGAACAAGTCGGTGACTTGGACACGCTGCGGAAACTCTAGCTCTATCGCTTCGTGGATCCGAGCCAAAGTGAGCGAGTTGAGGTCAATTTCCAGCAAGTTGGTCTGAGGTGTCAGTTCTCGGCCGACGATGAAGCCCGCGCAGATTTGCTGCAATCGTTGCTCCGTCGAGGTTCCCGTGCGTTGCTCGGCAACATTTCTTTGCGCAAGGAGCCGCTCAATTTCGGCCAGAGGTGCGTCGAATTCGCCCAGTTCGAACGCCTTGGCGAGCGCATAACGCTGTAATTTGCCGCTGCTGGTCTTCGGGATTTGCCGCACGGGCACCACATGTGCAACCTCCAGGCCGGTTTGCTGCAGCATCCTGCGCCGCAGTTCGATCACCTTGGGCAGGAACTCGGCGACCCCCGCCCTGTGAATCACGAAGAAGGCCAACTCCTCGGTATCAGCCACCGGGCCGCGCACGCCTGCTGCGGCGACGCGGTTGGCTTCAATATCGACGACCTCCGCCGCGATCCGTTCCAGATCGTGAGGGTAGTGGTTCTGCCCGTTGATGATGACCAGATCCTTCTCTCGCCCGGCTATGACCAACTGGCCTTCCAAGATGAAGCCCAGGTCGCCAGTCGCCAACCAGCCGTCGGCCGAGATGATCTCTGCGCTTCGCGCTGGATCTCGGAAATAGCCTGCGGTGACGTTGTCGCCGCGGATCAGCAAGTGACCCAGCATGCGCTCACCAAGTGTTTGCCCGGTCTCATCGACGATACGCAACTCGACCCCGCTCAACGGCAATCCGAGCTTGACCAGTTCGGATACCCGGCCGCCATTTTGTGCTTCGTGGCGCACTGGCTCGCCGACGCGCAGCCGGGTTGGGTCGACGACGACGGTTTCGAGGGGGGTGCCGCGCATTGCGAAGCTGACAGCCAGGCTCGCTTCGGCAAGACCGTAGACGGCAAACATGGCGCTTGGCTTCAGGCCGTGGGGTGCCATCGTGCGCATGAAACGGCGGCAGACTTCCGCCGAGATCGGCTCCGCCCCGTTGAAGATCAGTCGCACCGATGACAGGTCCAGGCCCTGCGGTGGTCGATGTGCGTACTGGCGAAGGTAGTGCTGGAAGCCGAAGTTCGGCGAACACAGCACGGTACAGCGCCGCTGGCTGGCCAGATCCAGCCACAACAGCGGGCGCCGTGCGAACAGCTCGGTGCGCATGATCGCGTGGTTGATGCCGCTGGCCAGCTGGGTCAGGTGAAAGCCGATCAGCCCCATGTCGTGTGACAACGGCATCCAGCTCAGCACCGAGTCCTGGTCGGTGAAGGCGGCGCCTTTGATGATCGAGGCGATGTTCGCCGTGAGGTTGCGGTGCGTGAGCATCACGCCCTTCGGGTCGCCCGTCGAGCCCGATGAATACTGGATGAACGCGAGGTCCCTCGGATCAGGGTTCACCGGCACGCCTGGCTCGCCGGTGATGTCCAAGGCTCCCACGATCATCGTGCGCGCGCGAAGCTGCTGCCCTTCGTTGTCCAGGCGGTGTGTTGCGATGAAGTCGTCGAGGCGGTCCAGCGTCGGGGCGTCGATGCAGACCCGTGATTCATCGAGTTGTGCAAACACCCGCAGCAGCTTGCGCCAGTGTTCGTCTGCGACACCTGGTGCCAGCGGCACCGCCACGATGCCGCCGAGCACGCACGCCCAGAACATCTCCACGAAGCGTTCGTTGTCAGCAATGAACAGGATCAGCGTATCGCCACGTTTGAGGCCATGGCGTTGCAGCGCGCCCAGCGCGCCAATGGCGCGCTGGCGCAGTCGCCGGAAACTCATCGTGCGCTGCTCGTTCTCGCCCTCGATGAAGGTGATCTGTCGATCCTCGCGCACGTCGGCCGGCAAGATCGCGTTGAGTGTCTCGAAGGGCAGCATGGGAGTTGTTTTCAGCGCGCCACAAGACGCATGTGGAGGTCGTGACGAGAGCGCAGGTTGACCTGGAATTCTGCCGCGGGCGGAACTGTGCCGTTGTATTGCAACCGGAAGCGATCGGCCACCATGGCGAGGTGCATCGTCATCTCTGCCATCGCGAAGGTGGCGCCGATGCAATACCTCGGCCCGGCAGAAAACGGCAGGTAGGCGAAGCGATGACGGGCATCGACCGCAGCGGGTTCGAAGCGCAGCGGATCGAAGGCCTCGGGCTGGTCCCAGTGCGCGGTCTGTCGGTGAAGCATGTAAGGGCAGATGAAGACATCAGTGCCCGCCGGCACATGAAAGCCACCCAGTACATCGTCACCGAGGGCGCGGCGGGTGAACAGCCACCCTGGCGGGTACAACCGCAAGGCTTCTTGCAGCACCTGCTCGACGTAAGGCGGCGTGGCTGAAGGTTCCTCCGCAAGCCCTGAGGCCGGTGCGGGTTCGGCGATGGCCTTGTGCAGCCTGGCTTCGACCTGCGGGTTCTGCGACAGCAGGTACCAGGTCCAGTTGAGCGCGCTGGCGGTGGTCTCGTGGCCAGCCACGATCAGCGTCATCAGTTCGTCCAGCAGGGCCCGATCGGGCATCGCTTCGCCAGTGTCACGGTCGCGCACCTCCATCAGCGTCGACAGCAGGTCCATCTCGATGCGCTGCTCCTGGCGCCGGGCCGCAATCATGTTCAGCACGTGGTGGGTCAGCGCTCGGAATTTCGCTGCGAAGGGCAGGTCGCGCCGTGTCTCGCTGGTCAGCAGATCGAACGGGTTGGAGCCTTTGGCGTCGATCAGGCGGTCGAGGTCGGTGCCAAACAAGGCGCGCAGCACGATGTTCAGCGCCAGCTCGCTCAGGTCGTGCGTCAGATTCACAGTTTCGCCGCGTGCGGCATGGCCGCTCCAGCGGTCGATCAGGTCGGCGTTGGCCTGGTGCATCAGCGCCGAGAAACCGCGGATCACCTGGCTGTGGAAGGCCGGCTGCACCAGGCGCCGCTGCCGCGACCACAGCTCGCCCTCGCTGGCCATCAGCCCATTTCCAAGCAGCACGCGCACGCGCTCAATGCCAACGCCCTTGATGTAGTTGCCCCGGTTTGTCTGCAACACGCGACGGATGTCGTCCGCGTTCAGAATCACCAGGCTGTCGTTGCTGCGACTTTGCGAGGCGAGGCGAAAGGTGTCGCCATAGCGCTGCGACAGATCGAACAGCAGGCTTGCGCTTTCGTCGTTGGCGTCAAGGTCGTGGCGCTGTGGTGGGCCTGGGGCCAGCACTTCCTGAACCATAATCATTTTCTGTTTCGAGCCGCAAATTGTGTCATGCGCACGACAAGTGCCCCTGCGATGACCGTGTCGGTGCTGATCACCTCTGAGTTCGTGTTGTGGCCCGCGCTCGAATCGCAGTGGCTGGCGAGCCTGCCGTCGCCGCGGCGCCTGCAGATTGGCGCTTGGCCCGACGCGCAAGCGCGCCATCGCTCCCTGGTCGGCAGCCGCCTTCTGGTTCATGGGCTGCGGCGACTGGGGTACGGGGACGACGCACTGGCCACGCTGCGCTATCCAACGAATTCCCGACCGACGCTGGCATTGCCGGTCAGCTTCAGCCTGTCCCATTGCGATGGACGCATCGTCTGTGCGCTGTCAACGCAGGGTGCGGTCGGCATCGATGTCGAGGCGCTGGGGGGTCTGGTCGCTGGAGACTTCCATCTGTACCTCAGTGCCGCCGAACGCGCTTGGGCCGGGCGCAGCACACGCCGTTTCTATTCGGTGTGGACCCGAAAGGAGGCCGTGGCCAAGGCGGCCAGCCAGAGGGGTCTGCGCGATGTGGCTCGGGTCGACACGACACACGGTGAGAACCTCGCTGCCTTTGCCGGAAGCCTGTGGCATACCGCCAGCGTGCCCGTTGGCCGGCGCCACGTGGCCCATCTGGCGCTGGCCGAGGCGCCTCGCCAACTGAGCTTTCATCGACTGGCCAGGTCGGTGTTGGAGCGCGACATGGCGGTCACGGAATCCGAGGCGGTACGGTAAGCTCGCCGGCTGGTTACCGTTTTGAGAAAGTCGTCATCGTGAACAGACCCCATCGCGCGATCATCCTGAGTGCCGGACAAGGCAGTCGCCTGTTGCCCTTGACGGAGCAGATGCCGAAGTGCCTCATCGACCTAGGGGGACGCAGCATGCTTGAATGGCAACTGCGAGCGCTGGACCAAATGGGCGTCACCGAGGCCGTGGTGGTGACCGGTTTTTTCCCCGATCTGGTTGAGGCTGAGTTGAAGCGCCTGTCGCTCACGCAGTTGCGCGTACGCACGCTCTACAACCCGTTCTACAAGCTGGCCGACAACCTCGCGAGTTGCTGGATGGCGCGCGCCGAGCTCAGCGGGCCGTGCATGATCCTCAACGGCGACACGCTGTTCGAGCCGGAGATTGCGGGCCGCTTGCTGGCCGCGCCCAGCGCACCCATCACGGTCACCATCGACCGCAAGGCGGCTTACGACGCTGACGACATGAAGGTCGTGACTGAGGGGAATCACTTGCGAGCGATTGGCAAGGCGCTGACCGCCGATCGGGTCAATGGCGAGTCGATCGGTTTTCTCCGATTCGACGCAGACGGCGCGGCCTTGTTCGTCGCCGAACTCGAACGCACGATGCGCACGCCCGAGGGCCCGGGCCTGTGGTACCTCTCAGCCATCAATCGCCTCGCCAACGCGGGTGCCGATGTCCGGGTCGTCTCTATCGAAGGACTGCAGTGGGGCGAGCTCGATTTCCCGGCTGATCTGGTTCAGGTACGGGAATTGGCGGCGACCTGGAACGTCGCGAAGCAGTCGGCGCCGGCCACGGTCGCGTGAGTCAACGGTTGGCCAGTTCGCGTGCCAACTCCAGGTCTGCGGGCTTGTCCACATCGACGGCGGCTCGCCCATCTCGCATCGTGACGATCGCGAGCCGCGCGCCGCCAGCGAGTGCACCCAGCCGTGCGGTCGCAGCAGACAGCGTCAGTCGGCCCAAGCGGTAGCGCAGAGCAAACAGCCAGCCCAGGCGCCGCATCATCCGAAGCGGCTCCTTGCGATGGCGCTCCAGTTCGCGCCAGAGTTCAACCACCCCTGCGGCCGCGGGTCGCGCCATCAGGAACAGATTGCATCCGGAGTAGTCGCCATCGGCAAAGCGCAGCCAGGTGCGCCGCGTGTGAGGCGCTGCGGCCTCCACAGCAGCGCGTCCGGCCAGCGCGGCGGTGACATCGGCGTCAGCCGGGCAGGCGGCTAGAAATTCTGTGAGCCAGGCTGTCTCCAGCAGGGCATGGTCGGCGGTCGTCACCAGCAGCGGGGCGCCCAGGTCGGCAAGCGCCGCTGCCACGGTAGCGCTGGGGCCTGAGGCGGTGGCCATCGTCGACAGCGGCTTGCCGAGCAACTCGGGCTGCAGTTCGGGCAGATCACGCAGCAACTCCGGCCGCTCGATCGCAACGACGATGCGTGTGACCTCCGGCACTGCGGCAAGTGCTGCCACCACGCGTTCGATCATCGTGCGGCCGCCCACCTCGATGAGCGCCTTGTGGCTGACGCCCGCATGCGCTGCCAGCGGATCGCCGCTGGTGCGGGTGCCAGCCAGCACCAACGCTGTCAGCGGCTTCACGGCGCGAGCAATTTCTCGTAGACGCGGTAGGTCTTATAGGGCTTGGCGCCGAGCGATTCGATGACGTGCCGCATCGGACGATTGTCCTCGAGGATCCACGACAGCTCGACCTGGCGCACGCCCTTGGCCCGCAAGCCCTTGCGCAGCGAGTCGATGACCAGGAACGGCGCCAGCCCGCCGGCCATGCTGCCGCTGAAACTGCGCCGGATGCCCATCAGCGGCACCCGAGCGGTGCGCGCACCACCCTTCAGCCGCCACAGCAGCTTCAGCCAGTTGAAGGGCAGCAGCCGACCGTTGAAATCGGCGATCAACTCGTTCAGGTTGGGCAGTGCGATGCCGAAGCCAACCGCCTCGCCATTCATTTCGACGATCGCCACGCAGGTCGGGTCGATCAGCATCTTCATGCTCTTGGCCATATGCGCAATCTCGGCCTTCGTGAAGGCGATGAAGCCCCAGTTCTGCGACCAGGCGTCATTGAAGATCGCGGTGACGGTGTCGAACTCTTCCAGGTAGCGAGACTTGTCGAGGTGGCGCACCGTCAGCGCCTGCGCCGTGCGGCTGTCGATCTTGCGGCGTGCAGCGCGCGGCAACTCGTGATCCATGTCGTACATGTAGGCGATCAGGTCCTTCGCCTTCCCATAGCCAAGGGCCTCGATGCGCGCCGCGGCGTAGCTCGGGTCATGGCCCATCAGCATCACCGGTGGGGTGTCGAAGCCATCGACGAGCAATCCGGTCTCCTCGTTGATCGACAGGTTGAATGGCCCCAGGATGTGACGTTTGCCGCGCGTGCGCAGCCAGGCTTCAGCGGCGCTGAACAACGCGGCGAACACCTCGCCATCGTCCTCGGCGGCGATCATTCCGAAGTGCCCGACGTCGGGGTCCGCCACCAATCGGTCGATCTGAGCACTGATTCGCCCAACATCGCGGCCATCCCGGCGTGCCAGCCATAGCTGCGTCTCGGCATGCTGGAAATACGGGTTCTTGGCAGGCGACAGGGCCTCGCGACGTTCCAATACCAGCGGTGGAACAAAGACCGGGTCGTTGACGTACAAGCGCGAGGGCAACGTGATGAAGCGGTCCAGTTCCGTCGGTGTTCCAACAGGGACGATCTCGATGCGACTGCTCATGCGATGGGCTTGGCTTGTACGGGGGCGAGGAAGCCCAGCCACAGCGTGCGGACGCTGTGCCAGACAAAGGTCAGTCCCTGCCATGCAGTAATGATGTACAGACCGGCGGAACCTTCGCCCACAAGCACGCTGAGCGCCATGATGGACATGGTGATGTTGCGCCGCGCGATGAAGCTACGCACCCACGCATCGAGTCGCGTTGCTGCATGCAGGGCGAAGCCAAGGCGATATTTGGCTATGCCAAGAACAATCCGGTCAGCTACATAAAACAGGGTCAGACAGATAGCAGCTTGATATATCGGGTCGCTTGTCGTCTGTGCGCCCAAACCCCAGGCGAACGCAAAGTACCAGAAGGGTGGGTGCACGATGTCGGTGCCGTGATCCAGTGCATTGCCGATCTTCGAATCGGTCAAGGTCAATCGCGCCAGCTTGCCGTCGACGCTGTCGAGCACGCTCATGGCGTAGGCACAAAGGAAGCCGTACAGAAAGTGGCTGGTCATGAACAGCGGCACCACGGCAATGGCCAGCAGGATCGACACGATCGTCACCGTGTTGGGATGGATGCGCAGCCACACGCACAGGCGCACGAGCTGCCAGACGAGTGGCGGGTAGACATGGCGGGTCAACAAATCAGTTGAACCCTTGTAGTTGTCCCAGAACATCTGACGCTGCAGGCGCTGGCGCGCATCGGCGTCGTGCACCGCGTAAATCCAATAGGGCAACGTGCGCCGCAGCTTGTTGATGTAAGCGGGGAACTTGGCTTCGTCGAGTGGCGCGATGCGCTCTGCTGCGACCAGGGCATCAGCTACTTCGCAGAGGCTTGCTGCCCCGGCAGGGATGGCGTCCCGCAATTCGGGCTGCAACAAAAGCACCACCGCTCGCTCATGCCCTTCTCCGCGCGTTGCCAGGCACGAGGACATGTCATCGGTGGTCAACAGGAAGTCGATCAGTCGAGGGTCGATCACATTGGCGCCGTCGAGTGCGACGAGAGGCCCGTTGAGCAAAGCCTGGCGCAGGCGGCTGCCGAGCGCTGCGGTCGTGGTCTCGATCTGTGCGCCTGGCCAGGTCTTCGATGACGCGTCAGGCCCGGACAGCACGATGCGGGTGCCGTCCGCCACGCTGCCAACGCTGCGCCTCAATCGCTCGATCGGTGGGACGCCGAAAAGCGTTTCGGCCTGAGCCGTCGAGTGAGTATCGATCCAGAGATTCATGGGCGCTCGCACGCCCGCAGGCGCCACAGTCCGATTGAGATGAACAACAAAGGGGCCGCCAGCGCTGTGACCGGTGGCGGAAGCTGGCCACTCGACCCCAGCGAGGCGACGACGCCATCAAACAGCAAGAAGCCCAGACCCAGCGCCAAGGAGATCAACATCGTGCTGCCGCCGGCATCACCGCGGGTGAGCGTGGCGGCTGTCGGCAGGGCCAGCAGCAGCATGATGAACACCACGAGCGGCGCCGCGAACGATCGGTACAAGGCGGTTTGGTAGTAGCTCAGGGGTTGTGATCCCACGCGCGAACCCACGATCACATCGGCGAGCATGATAGTGGAGAGGTAAGGACGGGCCACGCCAAGGCGCAGCACCTCCTCCGGATGGAGGTTGGTCTGCCAAACCAGTGTGTCGTCATGAATCCGCCGGACACCAGACGGCTCGACGAGCAGTTCTGTCACGTCCTGCAATTGCCAGGCCTGACCATCCCACCGCGCGCTGGCCGCTCGCACGCGTGAGGTCAGCAGCCCCGCCTCGCTGGCGTAGACGCGTATGCCCTTCAACTGCAGCCCGTCCGGGCTGATGCTGTCGATCGACACCAGTCCACCACGTGTGTTCGCCCACAGCGGCTTCTTGACCTCTTCGGCGGGTGCGCTCGCGTTCCACCACTGCTTCAAGGCGATCTCGGCGCGCGGCAGGACCAGTTGCACCAGAGCCACCTGGAAGAGGGTGAAGACCAGCAACACGGGCAGCAGATAAGCCAGCATGCGCGTGAAGCTGACCCCGCAGGCGCGCATGGCCGAGATCTCGATCGTGCGCGCCATCGCATTCAGCGAAGTCATTGTTCCCAGCAGTACAGCCAGGGGCAACGCGAGCCCCAGCTCTGCCGGCAAGCGCAGCATGGCGTAATAGAGCAGGCCGCCGAAGCCTTGGCCGCGTTCGAAGATGTCGGTGGTGACGTCGAGCAGTTCGAGCAACTGCATCATGGCCGTCAACACCGCCAGCATGGCCAGGATCTGCGTGCCGACACGGCGGCACAGGTACGCCTGCATCGTGCCGATCATCGGCAGTCCCTGGCCGCGCGGGCGCGCGATAGCTGCGTGTTCATGGGCTGCGCGGTGCGCGGCGGCGCGCCCGGGTTCGGGTGCGGTCGATCAGCGCTTCGATCGCCATCACCGCGCGCAGCACCGGGTTGTCTCCTGGCCACGCCAGGCTGCTCCGGAATATCCAGACACTCAGCACGGCGAAGACGACGAACGGCGTCCACACCGCTGCAGCAGGTGGAAGACGGCCTGATTGACCGAGACTGGCGCCCAGCTGGATCGCGTGATCGAGGCTCAGCAAGGCCACCGTGGCGAACACCACGCCAGGCGTGCGGCGTCCCCGTTTGGATGCCATGCCCAGCGGCAATGCCAACAGGGGCAGGAACGGGAAGATGCACGCCCGCGCCAGCCGATTGTGAAACTCCGCAGCAGGCTTGGTCTGGTAGCCGTTCTGGTGCATGGTGTGCCAAAGCTCGGCCAGAGTCAGTTCGCGTACCGATCCGCCCCGCTCGGCGAGCGGCTCAGCCTTGGGCGAGAAGTCCCGGTCGGTCGCGCCCTGCACGAAACGAGACAGCGAGACGGCCGCACCGTCCTCCTTCGTGCCTTCGCTCACCCGCAGGACCAGCCCGTCTTCGAAACGCATCCGCAGCCCATCTGGCGTCGGGACCAGTCTGCCGCGAGCGGCTGTCAGCACGTCTTCGCTGTGGGCGCCACGTCGCTCCATGAACACGCCGCGCAGGCTCCTGCCATCAGGTTCGATCACCTCGGCGGTGAAGGTGACCCCGTGCCCGATGTCGACGAACCGGTTTTCTTCGACACGCGAATCCCAGCCTGTCTGCAGCACCCGATTCACTACCACGTTGTAGCCGTAGCGTGCCATCGGCTGCAACTGGCCGTAGAGATACAGGCTGAACATCGCCAGCAAAACGGCGAGGACGAAATAGGGTGCAGTGATGCGGGCGATCGATCGGCCGGTGACCAGCATCACATCGAGCTCGTTGTCATCGCACATGCGAGCGGCGGCCATGAAGATCGCGGCCGTGAAAGCCATGGGCAAGGCCAGACCCAGGTAGTGCGGAACCAGCGTTGCCGCCATCACTAGCACGATCGATGGCGGGGCACCGGCGGAGGCTGCCAGGTCAAACAATCGCAGCAGCCGTTCGAGGAGCTGTGCAAGAAGCAGCGCCAGTAGCGCCAGCGCCAGCGGACCGGCGATCAGGCGCAGCGCGTAGCGGTCGAGTCGGTCGAAAGCAAACCAGGGACGCAAAGTCTCAGCCCGTTTGCCGCACCCAGGCGTCTCGCAACTGCGCCAGCAGCGCGTCGCTCGTGGCGGTATCGGGTGCCACCGCGGCATCGAGCATCGGTGGGCCGGGCCAGCCAGCGTCCGGGAAATCGGTGTTGCCGAAGCGGCGCGAGCCTTCGTAGCGCGGGATCACGTGAAAGTGCACGTCCGGGTCGACCATCATCAGCATCAGGTAGTTGATCCGCTCGTATCGCACGACATCGCGCAGCGTGCCCTCGATGCAGCGCACCACATCACGCATCTCGGCGTAGGCCTGAGGACTCACATCGGCAAACGCGCGCACAGGCTCGCGACAGATCAGCACCAGCGAGCCCAGCGCGGGCTGCTTCGGGCGCAGCAGGACGGTCCAGCGATCAGTCTGAGCGACTCGTGAGGCCGGGTCACCGAACTTGATCTCGGTGGCCGTCTTGGGTGCAGCATCAGCCATGGTCAATTCAAGTGTTTCCTCACGGGTGTTGATTATCTCCTGCGGTCATGGCGCGGATCCCCGGCAGGCTCAGCTCGTAGACGCTGTCTGTCTTGAATGCCTGGTCCGAGACCGACCATCGCCGCACGGTGACTTCGATCCTGCGCTCGCCAGCACCGCCGACCAGTCGCAGCCGGTGCCAGCGTGCGCCCTCGTCCTGCGGATTGGGCAGCGCCGTGGACGACGGAACGCACAGGCAGGGAATCGACCCGCTCGGCCCCGCGATCGTGTCCAGCCGCGCGCTGCGAGCGTGTCCGTGCAGGACGAGCTCGGCCCCGGTACGACGGAGCACGGCGCGCAAGTCGTCACCATCAGCGAGCGCCTTGCGCCAGCCGATGGCCCCGGCTGCCGCGGGATGGTGCAGCATCACGATGCGCACCTGCGCCGCATCACCTTCAGCACGGAGTGCCTGTTCGAGACGTGCAAGTTGATCGGTACCCAGGCGGCCCCGCGCCAGCAGCGGTGCGGTCGGTAGCGCCGAATTCAGGCCGATCAGCGAGACATCGCCCAAGCGATGCACGAACGGCCAGCCTTCCTGCAGTCGCGTCCAGCGGCTCCACAGGCCGAGGCCTTCAGCGGCAGGCACGGGCACCAGCGCGTCGTGGTTGCCGGGGACCAGGCTGATGCGCTCGGCTGGCACCAGCGCTGCCAGCCACTCGGCGGCTTGCCGGAATTCGCCGGGCAGCGAGAAGTTGGTGATGTCTCCGGTGATCAGCACCTGGTCGACCGCGTGGGCGCGCAGGTCCTGCGTCAAGGCGTCCAGCACATCGCCGCTTTGCACCGCGTGGCGCTTTTGCCAGGACCAGACGCTGAGCTGCCGCTTCGAGAACCGCTGGCGCCAGCTCAGATGCGGCTCGAAGGGCAGGTGCAGGTCGGAGATGTGGCCGAGCGTCAAATCGCTCATCGATAATGCGCGGCTGTTGATTTGACTCGTTGTCTCAATATCCACGCCTTGGGAATTCACCCTCCGATGATGCCAAAAGAATTTTCGCCAGCGGGCAGTGGGTTCGGCTCTTGAGCGCCGCGCCAATGCCAGAGCGCCGTACGGCCGGCATCGTCGTCGGTGAGTCGCCGCTGCGTCTGTGGGGTCTCACCTCGACCCAGCGGCTGCAACGGCAGTTCGCGCGCGCGCAGGCCACTGCTGATGCGCACGACGCGAAACGATGGGTGCTGGTGCGCGCCGACTGGGTCTACGACGACGCCTTTGTGCGCAGTCTCGCCTCGGCCGATGAAGACCTGGCGCTGACTGCACCCGATGGGGGCGTCATCGCCCTGAGCCTGTCGGCCGCGTCACCGTCGGCGACCGAAGCATCGGAGATGCTGGCGGACCGGCGCGCGCCACCCGGCGCTCGCCTCGTGACGCCTGCGCAATTGGCCGATGGATACAACGACGTGCTGCGCAAGCGCGAGCCACCGTACCTGATCCCGCTGACGGCAGCCGAACTGCCCGCCATCGAGAAGCGCATCTTCGCGGGCTCCTACAAGGGCGTCACCGATGTGGTCACGCTGCGCGTCTGGCCCGCCCCCGCGCGGGCGGTGACGCGGTGGTGCGCCAACAACGGCATCTCGCCGAACCAGGTCACTTCGGCCAGCCTGGTGCTGGTCTTCGCGGCCATGTGGCTGTTCTGGACCGGTCACTACGGCTGGGGCCTGTTGGCGGCCTGGGTCATGACCTTCCTCGACACCGTCGACGGCAAGCTCGCCCGGGTGACGCTGACCTCGACCCGCTGGGGCAATGTGTTCGATCATTCGATCGACCTGATCCACCCGCCCTTCTGGTGGTGGGCATGGATCGTGGGTCTGCCGGCCGCAGGGTTCAGCTTGACCCAAACCGGTCTGGTGCTGACGGTGATCGTCGGTGGCTATGTGCTGCAGCGTATCGAGGAAGGCATCTTCATGGCCTGCTTCAAGATGGACATGCACGTCTGGCAGCGCTTCGACAGCTGGTTGCGCCTGTACACCGCCCGGCGCAATCCGAACCTGCTGATCCTGAGCGCTTCCCTGCTGGCCGGGCGTCCTGACATCGGCATCCTCGTGGTGGC
Source organism: Burkholderiales bacterium (assembly GCA_947474755.1). Classification (GTDB taxonomy): domain Bacteria; phylum Pseudomonadota; class Gammaproteobacteria; order Burkholderiales; family Burkholderiaceae_C; genus PBB1. Next base: position 48,779 of record CANJJE010000011.1, read on the forward strand.
CTGGTGGACGGCGATCTGTCTGTTCATCCATGCGCTGCGCATCGTGCAGGCGGCCTTTGCGCGGCGGCGCGGGCCACTGCGGTCGTGGTTGTCGGTGTGAGCGAAGAGCCGCTGCGCGACCTCCTGGCTGAGGAACTGCGGTGCGAGTTGCCAGCTGCTGTCACTCAGCTGGCCGCACAGCTGGCCCAGCGCGCCAACGGTGAGGCCGCGGCAGTACTGTTCTATGGATCCAACTTGCGCGATGCGCGCCTGGACGGTGTCCTCGACTTCTATGTCTTGCTTGATCGTGTGAGTGCGTGGCCGGGCCCGCGGCTGGCTTCGCTGGCGAACTGGCTGCTGCCGCCGAATGTCGGCTACATCGAGACCACGGTGGATGGGCATGCCCTGCGAGCAAAGTACGCGCTGCTCAGCGCGACTCAGTTTCGGAGGGGGGTGTCGCCTGCCGCGCTCGACACCACCCTGTGGGCGCGCTTCTCACAACCCAGCTGCTGCGCCTGGGCGCGCAGCGAGGCCGATCGCGAAGCGGTCACCGATGCGGTGCGGCAGGCGGTGGTCACGGCGGCACGCTGGGCTGCCGAGCTGGGCCCCGCGCACGGCGATGCGCTCTTGTTCTGGCGGACGCTGTTCGCCAAGACCTATGCGGCCGAGTTGCGAGTGGAGAAGGGCGCCCGTGGCGACGACCTGGTGGCGCGTGACGCCGAGCGATATGCGCGCCTCTTGCCCCAGGCATGGCGCGCAGCGGGGATCGCCTTCGAGACCACTGCAGCCGGGCAGTTGGCGCCGCGTCTGACGCTGTCGTCGCGCGACGCGGCCGCGCGACGCTGGGCTGTGCGCCGTCGCCTGGGCAAGCCACTGAACATCGCGCGGCTGCTGAAGGCCGCGTTCACCTTCGATGGCGCGATGGACTACGCCATGTGGAAAGTCGAGCGCCATTCAGGCGTGCGATTGGAAATCACCGATTGGCAGCGCCGTCATCCGCTGCTGGCCGCACCCGGAATCTATTGGCGCCTTCGCGAACGCAACGTATGGAGACGCAGCGGTTGATGAACTCCATCAGCGACCGTTCATCGGGGGGCTCCGTCGCGAACGCCGTTCCGGACAGGCCGGGACTCGCGTGGTGGTGCAACTCTACGGACCTGCGGATTGCGAGCGTCCGCATGAGAGCTGCGCTCTTGATGCGGATGCTGTCACAACGAGGCATTGAGACGACGTGGTTCAGCGGGAAAGAAATCTCGCGCTACCGCTGCGTGGTCGTCCGCAAGCGTTACGACGATGCCACCGTGAAACAGTTGAGCCGCTTCAAAGGGAGCGGTGGGCGACTGGTTCTGGATCTCTGTGACAACAATTTCCTGTCCAAATCCCAGAATCAACATGAACTTCGTAAAGTCAAGAATCTGCGTTTGCTGGCGACATTGGCTGATGTCATTGTTGCCGCGTCAGAGCCGCTTGCGCAGATTGCCGCTCGGGAGTGCCCCGCGACTGCTGGCCGCATTGTGGTCATTGGTGACATACCAGATGACCTTTCCATCGTCGAAAACTCCCTATGGCGCAGGACCTGGAACAACTGGTGCGCATACCGCGAGTTGAACCATTTGGAGAGGGTAGCTCCAGCAGGAGTTGTCAGACTCGTTTGGTTCGGGGCTTCTGCGGCCAAGAAGCAGCTTTCAGGGATGGCGGATTTGGCCCGAATATGCCCAATGCTCGCGGATTTGGGTCAGGAGTACCCCTTGCATTTGACGGTTATCAGTAACAACGTCAATTTTTATCGCAAGTACATAAAGCCAGCGCTGCCATCGAGCCGATACATAGAGTGGAATTCAGCTACCTTTGACTATCTTTTGCGCCAGCAGCACATTGCCTTGATACCGGCCCAGCACAACGAGTACACCGTCTGCAAGAGCGACAACCGCGTGGTCACGGCCTTGCGCGCAGGTCTGGCCGTGGTGGCCGATCCGGTGCCCAGCTACGTGCCCTATGGCGAGGTGATCCAGATCGGCTCCATGGAGGCAGGCCTGCGTCACTACCTCGCCGACCCATCAAAACGCATCGCAGATGCCGCACAAGGGCAGGCGAGAGTCCTGCACTCAGGGCAGGCCCAGCGCATCGTGGCGCAGTGGATCGAGGTTTGCGGCTTCTGACGATCCAGCGGTTGCGCCACCGTGCGCTCAAGGCGCTGGGCAGGGTGACGCATTGCCACGCAGGAAATCCACAATGGCGTCGGCGCCGCGGGCTGCAGAGGCCTCGCCGGGCATGATGCTGAAGGTCTCCGCCACGTAATGCCGCTGGGCGGGCAAGTACTCCGAGTGGCTGGCAAATGCTGCCGCGATCTTCTCCCGAAAATCGTCTAGCCCGTTGATCACGGGCCCCAGATTCCAGCACTCATAGTCGGGATTTCCACGCCAGTCAGGGTTGTGGGAGTCAAGAAAAAGGCAGGGCCGAGGACGTGTGACGAATTCGGCGACCTGGCTGCTCACATCGCCAAGATACATGTCGGCCGAAGATGTATATGTCATGTCAATACTATTTCTGCTCCCGTGATCAATATGGAGATTTGGAAGAATGCGGTAGGGTTCGAAAAATTTATAATTTATATCTAATGATGTGTTAAACAATCTAAAATGCGGCGCAAATATCAAATTATATTGATCGGAACTGGCAAAGAAATTCAATACATCAACCCCATGTTTTTTCCATGACGATAATGGATCCTGAAAGTGCGGGTTGTAAAGCACAGTGGGTCTTCCATTATCAAATAACGCATGCGGATCGTGAGATGGGCCCATCCAATCGAATTTGGCATAAACGCCAATTGAATAGTTTCCCGGACGAATCAAGCCGGCATTCAAGAGGCGACGTTCGATTTTGCGGCCAGCGACCAGCACGAAATCAAACTGATCGATATCGGCTGCAAAACCGACCGCGCGATCGCCGGCGCCATGACGGGTCCAGATCAAGCGCGTGTCCCCCAGGCCGAGCTGGCGCATGAACAGAGACGTTCGCTCTGGCACCACGATCGCATTGAAAGAGCGCAGGTAGCGGAGGTTCCTGACCATCATCATTTTCTTTCCGGGGTTCGCCTGCAACCACGGCCGTGACAATGCATCGACGCGCACTGACGCAGCGGGTGCGTGCTTGTGCAGCAGACTTGTGATGAAGTCTCGGTGCGCTGGCGTCGCTGCCGCCACATGCACTTCGACATCGGGATGCCGCCGTGCCATCTCAGCGGCGATCGGCAGGGAGTGGTAGACCTGATGCAATTGCGCGAAGTACGGGAAGACGACTCTCATGTGGTTTGGTCCTGCGACAACATCTTCTGCTTCCTTCGACCCGTTTGTCTGAGGGTGGTGCGCCCCTGTGGTTGTCAATCGCCCCCGCCCTCGCGTTGCGCGATTCCTTGCTTGCGGCTCCCCTGCCGAGCGGCTCGCTTCGCGTCCCCGTCATCGACTCCGCGCTTCGTCCTCTGAATCCATGAATCTAACCCTGTCCCGCCTCGTCTACGTCTCCGCCTCGACGCTGCCATCCGGCGAAGCCAACGCGGTGCATGTCGCGCAGATGTGCGATGCCTTCGCGGAACTTGGGGTGCCGGTGGAGCTGCGTGGCAAACCCGGAAGCGGCGCATCGGTGGCACTGCATTACGGCCTGCGCCACCGTTTTCGCATATCCCTTCCTTCAGGACTGGGCAGCACGCTGTGGCTGCTTGGTCGCAGCTTGAATCGCCGCACCGAGCGTGCCTCAGGGGTGCTCTACTACGGTCGTAACCTGTCTGAAATCTCGCAACTCGCAGGCTGGGGCTACCCCGTTGGATTCGAGTTGCACCACCCGCCGCGCAGCGCGAAAAAACTGGCCAAGCTTCGACGTATCGTCGAGGCACCCAGCCTGCGCGGTCTGGTCGTCACCACCGACAGCCTGCGAGTGGATTTGATGGCTCGTTTCCCCGCGCTGGATCCATCGCGCATCCTGGTGGCGCACGACGGTGTGCGTGCCGACCGCATCGTGGTGCCTCGGCTTCGGGAAACGGCCTCCGTGCGTGCGGTCTACTGCGGCAGTTTTCACCAGGGCAAAGGCGTCGAGACCCTGATCGCGGCGGCTGCGATGGTGCCGGAGGTAGCGTTCGACGTGATCGGAGGCGCACCTGCGCAAGTGCAGGCGTTGAGGGCATTGGCGCCTCCCAATGTGCGCTTCCTGGGGCGCTTGCCTTACGACGAAACCCAGCGCCTGCTCCCCGAGTACGACATCGCACTGGCGCCCTATGGCTCGGTGGTTCGCGGCGTGCGCACGCCTGAACATGAAAGCCTGGCGGCCTGGATGTCTCCACTCAAACTCTTCGAGTACATGGGGGCGGGGCTGCCCATCGTCACTTCGGAGTTGCCAGTACTCAAGGAAATCCTGAGCCATGGCGAAACGGCCCTGATGGTCAGTCCCGACGATCCAGCGGCGCACGCGGCGGCGATCCGCAATCTGGCCAGCGACGGTGCGCTGAGGCTGCGGCTCGCGCAGGCGGCGCAGCAGGCCCTGCGCGCCTACACCTGGGAAAACCGCGCAGCGCGAATACTGGAGTTTCTCGGCGCGAGCCGAGCCGCTGCTTGACGGTGGCGTTCCTTCAATCCGGTGCTTGTGGCGCGATTCGCGCGCGAATCATGTCGCAGACTTCTCGCACCGCCCCGGCTCCGCCAGACGCAGAGCACACGTACCCCACCGAACGTCGCACCATCGGAACTGCGTCGGCGGGGCAGCACGACATGGCGACGGCCCTCAGGCCCTGCAGGTCGTTCAGGTCGTCACCGATATAGGCGGTCTGCGTGAGCGGGATCTGCCATCTTGGGCCATGTTCATGGAGCCAGGCGAGCTTGTCCTTCACGCCAGGGAAATAGTCGGTGATGCCCAGCTTGCGCATGCGCGCAGCCACCACGGCGCTGTTCTCGGCTGTCACCACACACACCCGCACCCCTGCATCCCTCAGCATCAGCATGCCCTTGGCGTCCCGCGTGTCGAACTTCTTGAGCGCCTCTCCGTCGCCGTCGTAGTACATGCCGCCGTCAGTCAGGGTGCCGTCCACGTCGACGATCAACAGGCGGATGCTCTCGAGAGCAGGGCGCAAGCGTTGTCGCAACAGGCCTTCGATGTGCGGCCAATCAGCAGGCTCATCCAGTTCAGCGGCACAGGCCTCGTCCATCACATGCACGCCGATGCGACCACCCAAACGCACGCCGGTGGCATCGAACAGCGCACGGCGGGTGTAGTAGAACGCGCCGTTTTCCATGATGGAGCCGAGGAAATCCTGGCGGCGTGGCCGCTGCGCTGGCGCGTAGTTCAAGGGCTGGCCGTCATGGCGCCAGAAAAAGCGCTTCACCTCCACGCCGGTGAGCAGCGAGTCCAGTCCGTCCCGTTCAAAACGGGTGCGAGCAGCGCGAAAGTCTTTGGCCCGTGTCAGCGGTGAGGTGGCCTGGATCAGGGCCAGCACATCGCAATCGATGTGGGCTGCCAACTCCTGCATCACCGACTCGCTGCTGGCGGTATCGGTGGCGTTCTCAGGCGCCCGATCGACGACTTCGATGCGCGAACCATAACGAGCGCGCGCATCGTCCCGGATCGCTGCGGAATCGGACGCCACGTAAATCGCATCGAAGCAATTGGAGTCCAATGCCGCTTCTAGGCTCCATGCGTAAAGCGGGCGCCCGGCCATCGGCCGCAGGTTCTTGCCTGGAATCGATTTCGAGCCACCCCGCAGCGGCAGCAGCGCCACCCAGCGCATCAGCGCAGATGGACGCCGGGCAGCCGCTTGAGCTTGGCTCTCTGAGGGGCTTCGATGTCGAGAATGTCGGTCGGCTTGGCCGTCAACGCGCTGGCCACGGCGCGCAGGTCACGAACCAGCTTGCGCAAGCCATCGGGCTCCAGCGAGGCCGAGTGGTCTGTGCCCTTCCAGGTGCGGTCGAGGGTGAAATGTCGCTCCACCCAATTGGCGCCCAGCGTCAACGCGGCGATGTCAACCGCGATGCCGAGATGGTGTCCGGAGAAGCCGATGTCCTGAACGCGGTGGGCGTACAGCTCGCGCAAGCGCGCCACTTCGAGCAGACACACCTGATCGAAAGGCACCGGGTACCCAGAGGTGCATGCATACAGCACGACACGGTTTTGTACGCCCAGCCGCTCGAACAGACAGACGATGCTTTCCTGTTCTTCAATCGTTGTCATGCCAAGCGAAAGATGGATCTCGCCCTCGTATTCGCGGGCCAGGAAGTCCAGCATGTCAAAGTGCAGGTTGCAGGCTGACGGCACTTTCAGCATGGGTGGGTTCAGTGACGCCATCTCCTGAGCGGATGTCATGTCCCAGACCGACGTCGAGTAGCCAATGCCGAACTCCTCGCACCAGCGCTGGATACGGCGGTGCTGGTCGACATCGAACTCCAGGAATTCGCGGTGCGCGCCGTAGGTGTCGCCGTAGCTGTGGACGGGATTGGGGTGCGGGGCGTTGTATTCCTGAGGCGTCAGCAGCTCATGGTTGCAGCGCTTCTGGAACTTGACGAAATCGGCCTTGGCAAATCGTGCCGCTGATTCGATCAGGTCGCGGGCGATGCTCATGTCGCCTTTGTGATTGCAGCCGATTTCAGCGATGACGCGGGGACGTGGTCGATGGCTCACAACGTGATTCCTTGATGATGGATGCTGATGCTGGGCGAATTGCTCGCCATGTCCCGTGAGCGTTCCAGGCGGGACGCGGCTTCGGGGTCGTGGATGTGAAACACATGGGGTGAGTGGGCCACCGCGCGTACGCCACCGAAGCGGCCCAATTCGTTGCCGAACCGCGCGATGCGGGCGTTCAACTCCGACGCCGTCACGCCGGGGAAACGGTGAGCATGGTAGGCCGCGCTGTTGCGATGTTGGGGCCGCAGGCTGTTGATGCGCTTGGTGGCGGTTCGCGCCTGAGATACCAACCAGGTCTTCACCCACGACAACGTTGCCGGGCGCGGCGGCGCGCGGTCGGCATAGCCGCTGGCAATCAGCACGTCCAGCACGCGGTCGCAGGCGAGCGGGCCTTGGATGGCAGCCAGATGTCGGTTGAAAAACCGGTCCCGCGTGGCGTTATCCACAGAGCCACGGCGACCCTCAAGCACCTCGGCCAGCGCCTCGCGCACCGCTTCGGGCGTACGCGCGCCATGGCTCAGTCCGTTGGGCAGGTGGTAGTCGTAGATGTCCGACGTCACAGGCATGTAGCTCACGGCCGGCGTGCCCAGCACGCTGGCCTCGACTGCGGTGGTGCACCCGTTGTGCAGCAGCACGCTCGCGGCCATCAGCCACGGCACCACATTGCCTTCGTGCGCGACCTCGACTTGCGGGCTGCCCGCCAGCAGTTGCCGCCACACATCATGGTTCTCCGAGGGATGTGGTCGCAGCACGATGCGATGGTTCGGGAACCAGCCAGCAAGCAAGGGCAGCAATGCGCGGAACTGATCGCAGATGGCCTGCTGGTGGGCGGCCATGCCGAGGGCGAAATCGACACTCATGCCCAGACCGGTCCGGCTGACCTGCGGCTGGCCCTGCGCATTGCGCTCGATCAGATTCAGGGCGGGCACAAAGTTGTTGACGAACGAAAAATTGGTGTTGACGAGGATGAAGTCGCCATATCGCTGCTTGAGCGCTGCCACCTCGGGTGCGAAGTAGCCTCGCAATTCGGGTCGCAGCAGATCAATGCGCGGGTTGCCCGTCACGTGCAACGGTGCGCCGCTGTAGCCCGGGTAGCTGGCGAAGAACTCGGCGTCGTCCGCACCCCAGGCAAACACCCGGTCAATGACCTTGAAGGTGTCTTCCGAATAGCGCCAGTCGTAGTACTCGGGCGAGTTGTAGCGGACCAGGCTCTCTTCGTCCCAGGCCACGATGTCGTGCCCGAAGCCATGGATCAGGTTCAATGAGAGCTTGCTCAAGGAGCGCATGCTCTTGGCGAGAAACAAGCCGCGCGGCAGCGAGGGCATCACGAAATTGACGTACGTTCGTGATCCCAGCACCACGGGGAAACCGCGCTCGGCCGCCGCACACGCCAGCAGCAGCTTGGCGTCGAGTTCGCGCACCTGGTTCTCGACCGGAATGATGAAAGTGGAGGGACTGAACGTCATGAGCTGATGGGGCATCTGTCTACGCCGCTGGAGGGTGCCGGTGGTACCACGCACCGAGGAAACGCCCCAATCGCCGTCAATGGACGGTCAGTGGTAACTCCCTGACTGTGCCGAAACGTAACGAATCATAACGACGCCCAGCACCAGCACCAGCGCCCAGCCCGCGGCGTGCCACCGGTAGGGGCGTTCAACGCACGCAGCAGCCGCTGAACATTCGCCGATCACAACCATGAGCGGGCCCGGTACCAGGCCACTGCGTCGGCAAAGCCCGTGTCGAGGTCGAACTGTGGCGCCCAATCCGGTGCTGTGGCCAGCTCGCCGACAGATACCGACCAGTCTTCATGCCGCAGCTCGCGCAGTTTCTGTGAATTGAGCATGTTCGCCAGACCCAAGCTGCGGCCCGCGTCACCGACCAGCGCCACTGCCCGCAGCAGCGCCTGCGGTGCGTGTACCAACCGCGCACGTTCGTTGCCGACTGCCCGCGCCGCGGCACCCAGAACTTCGTGCCAGTGGTAGCCCTCAGGCCGTGCATCGGCAGCGGTCAGCACCTGCCCACGCGGTTGCAGGGTGGCCAGTCGCTCGATCAGGCGTACCAGATCGTCGACATGGATCATCGCGGCGCGTGCGCTTGGCGATCCGAGCAGAGGCACCAGGCGTTGCCGGGCGAGTTGAAAGAACACCAGCGTTTCGCGGTCACCCGGGCCGTACACCGCTGGCGGTCTCAGCACCGTGACGCGTTCGCCGAGCATCGCGCGCACCACATCCTCGCCTGCGCGCTTGCTTGCGGCGTAATCGGAGAGCTGCGGCTCGCGAGCGGCGAGGCTTGAGACATGCAGGAAGCGCGTGGCAGGGGCCACGCGCTGCACGGCCTCAGCAAGCGCCCGCGTGCCATCGCGGTTGCTCTTGAAGAATTCGGTTCGATCCGCAGCCTTGATGAGGCCTGCGACATGAATCACCACCCCTGCGCCATCGACCAGTCGCTCCAGGGCGGACGTATTGGCCAGCGAGCCTGCCACCACCTGCGCTCCGTGGCCGCGCCACTCGCTGATGCTGGGCTCACTGCGCAACAGCAGCCGCACCGACCAACCCCGGCCGATCAACATCCGTACCAGATGCTGACCGATGAAACCGCTGGCCCCGGTCACGGCGGCCAGCGGAGCAGTCTCACCCGTCTTCGTGATCAACATCGGCTGTAGGGGCTGCGAGGCAGTCATCGAGTGGAAGGGTGCAGTGACGGAGCCGCCAACGGGGAGCGCTTAACGCGCCTCATAGAATAACTTTTCCCGGCATCACGACATGCGCAACACGGTCTTCATTCACACCAATCCGAAGCAGGTGATCGGTGCGCTGGTGGCACAGCATGCGCTACGTCGCCATAGCGCAGCACCCGAGCGCTTCGATGTACGCATTCTGCAAACCACCGATTTCCCCGCCTTGCAGCGCTTCGAAGGGCGCCGCTATCTGCGCGAGGGGCGTGAGGTGGTGTGGCTCAACGACGACTTGCAATCCTTCACTCCGCTGCGGTTTGCCGTGCCGGAAGCCATGGGCTATGCAGGTCGTGCCGTCCTCATCGATCCCGACGTCTTTGCGCTCGGCGACATCAATGAGCTGCTGGATCGCGACATGGGGGGCGCGGCGGTCATGGCGCGGCAGATGGACAGTGACTTTCGCCGTCCGCTCCACTACGCATCGAGCGTGATGTTGCTCGACTGCGCGCGCCTGGCGCACTGGCAGTGGGAAGCCGATTTCGAGCGGGTGTGCCGCGGCGAGCGCGACTACCGCGACTGGATGTGGCTGCTGCTCGAACCGCCCGGTAGCGTGGCGCCGCTGGCGTCGGTCTGGAACGACTTCGACAGACTCGCGGCAGACACCCGGCTGCTGCACAACACCCACCGCCGCACCCAGCCGTGGAAAACCGGTCTCCCATCGGACTTCACACCGCGCGGGACGACATGGAAGTCGCGCATGGGGATCTGGCTGCGCTCGATCAAGGGACGGGGTGCCGGGCTCTACAAGCCGCACCCCGATCCAGCGCAGGAGATTTTTTTCTTCCGACTGCTCGGCGAGTGTCTCGACAACGGATCGGTGCCTGCAACGCTGCTCAAGGAAGAGATCGACCGCCAGCACATCCGCAGCGACGCCCACGACTGCATCGCCCGCGCTCGCCAGCCTGCGACCTGACCGCACGCGAGGCGTGCAGTCTGCGATCACCCGCTGATCGTCTGCGTGATGCGAGCGAGCGTGGCGTGGCGTTCGCGCGCGGCCACTTCCTGAGGCCGTCCGTCGGCACCGAACAGGCCGGCGTCGGCGAGGGCGCGTTGCAGGTGCCCGATGTCTCGCACGGCCGAAAGCAGGCCGACATCGACTGCCCATCCATACAGGCGCGCCATCGCGGACGTGGGTTTGCGCTCCGCTGCCGCGCGCCAGGCCGAAGCGAGTCGCCATCGCCAATGCGGTTGCGCTGGCAGCATGAACGGCGTGACCGTGTGGCCGCTGAGCAGGGCTTCCGTCAGCATCGAGGCACTGTCGGCCGTGACGATCAATCGATCGGCCTCGCGCAGCAGCGAGGCGTACAGGTTTTCGCCTTGGCCCCAGCGCGAGACATGTGCGGGAGCGCACAGGTTCGCTTCGATGATGGTCATGGTGGAGTCCGTCGTACGCGGGCTACCCAGTACCCAGGCGCTGCCGCCAGTCTCACGCACCTGTTCATTCACTGTTTGCGCCAGCAAACAGGCGCTGGCATCGTTGAGCACATAAGGGCGGCTGTTTCCTCCCACCAGCACCACGGTCCAAGGGCGCGGCATGCGCGTTGTCTGGTCGGCCAGCGATGCCGTAGTGGATTCACTGGACGCGGGTACGACGAAAGGCATCAGGTTGGTGAGCACATTGGCGCGGCTGGGCACTGCGTATTGCGGGGTCGTGACGATCAGGTCGAACCAGGCCAGCGGTGCCCAGGGGCGGTTGATATGGATCAGCCGCGTACGGTCCTGCGATTGCTTGCGGATCCAGCGTGCCGCCGGGACGGATTTGCGGCCTGCAGCCAGTACCGCTTGCGGCCAGGGGGGATGCAGCGCGCATTCCGTGCGCCAGCTCAGGCGGCCGTTGCCCAGCACCAGCGGCGGTAAACGAGCTGCGCGGTTGAACTGCAGCGGGATGACACGGTATGGCCGATTCATCGCTTCGGCGATGGCCAGCAACTGCTGGTTGTCGCCATGCTTGGTACCCAGCAGGACCCAGACCGGTACGGTGTTCAGCTCGGATGACATAAGGCTCGCGTGCACACGGTTTCAGCACAGCAGTCCGTAACCCAGACTGCGGTCGTGAGTATCAAGTTTCAGCGCGATGGATGACACCCTGTCAGTCAGTTGCAGCCATTGGAAACTTGCGCCACCGCCGGTGGTGCCAGCTCCACAGCTCCGGGTGTTGCAGCACCTGCGCTTCGGTCAGACGTGTCAGGAAATCCACATCGGCTTCCAGCGTCCCCTGTCCGATCGTCAGTTGTGGCTGGATTTCAAACCGCCATACCGGCTCTGCCCCCACTGCGACCATCGGCAGCACCGGCGAGCGTGAAACACGTGCCAGTTGAGCGGGGCCCGCAGGCATCGGCACGTCCTTGCCAAGGAAGCGCTGCGTGACGCCGTCCTCGGCCTTTCGCAGGCCTTGATCCATCATCAGGAACAGCACGCGGCCCTGCTTCAGCGCTGCCAGCATCTGGCCGTAGGCGCGAATGCCGCCATTGGCCAGGATGGCCTGGATGCCGTAATGCTCCAGGCCGGTCTGGAAGAAGCCGGTCGACATCATCCGAGCCTTGCGATACAGCAGCGACACCGGCCAGCCTTCCTGCGCCAGCCGAACCATCGCCAGACTGGCGTTGCCCATGTGGGTGGCCAGCACGATCGCGCCACGCCCCTGGCTCATGGCCGCGCGCAGGTGTTCCAGGCCGCCCAGCTCGCAGCGCGCCGCCAGTGTGCTTTCGTCCTGGCGCTGGTCGAACATCGCCATGACCTCCATCACTGCGCCGTTGTTCACCCGGTAGGCCTGGAGCAGCAGCGCGCGCACGGACGGGTCATGCGATGGTCGCCCCAGCACCTGGGCGATCTCGCGCTGCAGTCGCTGGCGCTCTCGCCATCCGAACCAGAACTGCAAATCGCCCAGCCAGCTGCCGAGGGTGCGCGCATGCCGGAATCCGATGACGCGCAACAGCGTGCGCAGGCTGAGGAACATCGCGCGGCGACGCCGACGTCGCAGATCCCGAACCCAGTTCATTCAGGCGTGCGCCGCGATTGGGGTGGGGTGGACCTGCTGCTGCAAAGCGGTGAGCTGTCCATCGGCCAGTCGGTACACGCAGTCGGCCGCCTGAATCAGCAGGTCCTGGTGCGCGACGGCCAGGATCGTCAATTGGCCCCTCAGGTGCTTGACGGCCTCGATCACCGCTGCCTGCGCTTCTGCGTCGAGATGGCTGGTGGCTTCATCGAGGATCAGGAGCCGTGGCTCATGCACCAGCGCGCGGGCGATGGCCAGGCGCTGGCGCTGCCCACCCGACAAGCGCGATCCCCCTTCGCCGACCCGGGTCTGCAGCCCGTCGGGCATGGCCTCGACGAAACTGAGTGCGTCGGCGGCGCGCAACGCCGTGCGGATCTGCTCATCACTGATCCCGACCTCACCCAGCGTCACGTTGTAGGCCACTGATTCGTCGACCATCACCGATTCCTGCGGCACGTAGCCTATCTGTCGCCGCCACTGGCGCAGATCCAGCTCGCCGAGCTCCACACCATCGACCAGGATGCGACCGCCGGTGGGTCTCAGCAGGCCGACGACCAGGTCCAGCAAGGTGGTCTTGCCCGCGCCCGACGGCCCGATGATGACCGTCAATTGCTGCGCCGGGATGGTGAAGTTGCCGTGCTCGACGATCGCACGGCGCTCGCCATGGCTGAAGTTCACATTCTCGAAACGTATGCCCTCGACGAGGTCCACCCGTTGATCGCCGCCCGGGGGTTCGACTTCGGCGCTGGCGTTGTTGATGTGATCCATCACCGACCAGTAGGCGCTCTCGCGCACGACGACCTGCTGGTAGGCGCGCTGGGCCTTCGAGAGGTAGCTGACGGTGCGCGCGAGCAGGAACACCATCACCAGCACCTCGGCCAGTGGCAACTTCAGCACCACCAGACTGAAGAAGAAACCAACGCCGACCAGGATCGCCAGCAGCGGCTCCTGCAGCGCGGTCATCGCCTCTCGACTGATCACCTGACGGCGCAGGGCCCGTCGCAAGGCCCGCGTCTGGTCGGACAGCAAGGCATCGACGTGGTCCTCGCGCGCCATGGCCTTCAGCGCCTTCGCCGCTGCCATCTGCCCGCCCATCACCGACAGCAGCGATTTCAGCAGCACGGTCTGCTGCCGCCCCGCTTTCAGCGAACTGCGCACCAGCGCGTGCAGCGACAGCAGCAGCAAGGCACCCGCGATGATCGCGGCCACGCCGGCCTGCCACGAAATCGACAGTGCGACACCCAGGAAGATCAGGCCATTGAGCACCATGGCTGCCATCTCGGCGCTGTGCTGGAACGCTTCGGAGGCTCGTTGTGCTTCACTGGCGACGGCGTTGGTCAGCCGTCCGACGGACTGATCCAGGTAGTGGGTCCAGCGTGCGGACATCACCGAGCGGATCAGCGCGAGCCGCAGGTCGGTGGCAATGTTGGCGACGGTGTAGCCAACTTGTCGGTTGGCAACGAGGGACAAAACCGCCTTCAGCGCGATCAGCACCGTCGACAGCGCCAACAGCACCGCCGTGGTGGGCTGCAGCCCCAGGAACTGCGTCACCTGCACCGCGATCTTCTCGGGCATCGACGGTGTGTGCGCACCGGTGTTCGTGGCGAACGACAGCATGGACAGCAACATCGACATGCCCAGGCTGTCCGTCAGCCCTGCGACAAAGACCGCCACCAGCGCTGCCACACTGCGCCCCGGGTACGCGCGGACAAACGCACCGATCATCTGCAGGGCGCGACTGGGCTGCGCCTTGGCTTTCTGCTTCTTGCTCATGGCCGAATGAAACGCAGGCGCGGGCCTGTGCTGATGATGACGGGCTGGCTCGGGTCAGCGTCGAAGGCTTCGCCGTCCAGCATGTAGCGGGTCAGGCCACCAATCGTCACCTGATTGCAGCGGCCACTGAGGTAGCCGTTGTCGGGGTTCATGGCCCGCGCGTATCGCCCGGTCAAGAGCCGAGGCATCGATCGCCAGAAGCGCGGTGCTGCCTCGCTGACGGAGGTCAGCCGCACATCACCTTGGCCGTGCGGCGCATACGGATCGAACAGGCCGGTGCGGTGCAGCAGCGTGGTCGCCAGCAGCAGCCGGATGGCTCCGCTCTGTCTTCCGCGAGCGCCGGCATCGACATCCAGATGTGGGCAACTCATGCCGGAACGCCCGATCAGCGATCGCGCGCCCAGGCGCAGAAGGTAAGCCATCGTGCTGAGGTCGCCGTGGGATTTGAGCTCAGCACGGTGTTGATGACACTGGCGGATCACGCTGTCGATCAGCGCTGCCGAGAAGAAAAAGCCGTGTCGCATCGGCGCGCCGGAATGCGCGATGCGCAGCGCGCAGCGCTCTTCCACCGCAGCGTCCCAGCGTTGCTCACGGGCGAGCAGCAGCGCCCGCTTCAAGATCGGCAAGGCCCGGCCGCCTGGCACCAGGTCGGCCGCTGTCAGGTTGGTGCGGCCGCCAGGCAGCACCAGCAGATCCGGTGTCCAGGCGCCTGCGGGCAGGTTCGACAGCTGATCGACGATGGCACAGACCGTACCGTCGCCAGCCAGCAGCATGACCTGGCGCTGGCGCCGCGCGAGGATCGTCGCGATGGCGGCGCGCGTGGCGTCCGGGCTGTCGACGATGACCACCTCGGCGCCGTGAGACTTCCCCAGCGCCGTGGCCTGTGCGGCCAAGCCCCGCGACGCGTTGAAGCTGCGCGGGTTGACGATCAGGCACGGGGGCGTGCTTGCCGCGGCGACAACCGCGCAATCCGGCGTCGCCAGTGCAGGATCGCGCGCGTTCAAGAGCGCCCGTTGCCCGGCGACCAGGCCCGCATCGCCGACTGGCCACGAGGGGTCTGCCGCGCCGACTGCCACAACTCGCGCACCGCGGTGAAATAGCTGTCGCGGTTGCAGCCTCGGTAGAGCGCGTCCGCCGGGAGACCGGCCATCAAGCGCCGATGCGCCTCCCCCAGGCGGTGGTAGGGCAGGGCAGGAAACATGTGGTGCAGTGCGTGGTAGCGCAGGCCGACCGGGAACATGAATACCGTCAGCCAGGTCTGCCCGGTGATGTTGATCGACTCGGCCACCTGTTCTGCCATCGTCATGCGCTGGCCGCCATTGACATAACGGTGTGCCGCCAGGTTGCGCACCCAGTTCAGCGCCAGGGTGAAGGCCAGCAGCGCATAGCCCATGAAGAACTGCGTGATGCTGACGGTGCCTTGCCACATCAGGAACGCAATCGTCGCCAGGTACGCGAAGCACAGCGCCTCGACGACCTGCAGGTGCTGTTCATCGCGCTTCGGAAAGCGCTTGGCGTAATAGGGGTTCGACACCGCCGCGGAGACCCGCGTCAGCACCCATTCACGCATGCCGCTGTGCAGCCAGGAGAGCGGGCCCAGCACGCCGAAACGCACGATCATGAAAAGCGGCAGCAAAGGGGCCTGGCCGACGTACTTCAGCGTCTCGCTCTGCGGCGAGGAGCCGAGCGGCAGGTACTCGCCGTCGGCCGGCGTGCCGAACTGCAGGTGGTTATGGTGCTCGATGTGGTTGCGGTACAGCACCCAGGGCATCAACAGGGGTATGCCCAGCAGCAGGTTCCAGGCGCGCTTGAAGCCTGTCATCTGCCCGCCCGGCATGTGGACGATTTCGTGGATGAATGTTCCCACGCGGAAGAAAAGGACGCTGGCGCCGAGGAAGGCAAAGATCTGCAACGCGCCCCAGGCGGGCGCGGTGAAGTAGATCGCCGTCAACGCCCAGGCCGCGGTCGAACTCAGCAGAAGATCGGTCCAGTAGATCGCCGGGGAGCGCTGGAACAGGTCGCTGATCAGGCTGCGGGCCCGTTCCTGCCAGGCGGGGTCGACTGCGATGCCTGGGGAAGCACTGGCGGCGGGCTCGTCAAGGGTGGCGGTAGCGGTCACGATGAAGCATGAAAAAAGCAATGCACCAAGGATACCCGTTTGACCTCAGGTTCCACGGTTTCGGGCCAATGGCGGGTTCTTCGCAAAGTAGCGTTTGATGCCTGTGGACAACGCTTCGACCAGCTGTGACCGGTAGCGCTCGTCGCGCAGCTTTGCTTCCTCGTCAGGATTGGAGATGAATGCGGTCTCTACCAGGATCGACGGAATGTCGGGCGCCTTCAGCACCGCGAAGCCGGCCTGCTCGACGCTGGCCTTGTGCAGCCGCCCGACGCGGCCGATCTGACCCAGCACCTCGCTGCCCAGGCGCAGGCTGTCCTTGATCTGCGCGGTGGTGCTCATGTCCAGCAAGGCGTGCATCACCGCGGTGTCCTTGACCTTGACATTGATGCCGCCCACCGCATCGGCCAGGTTTTCGCGATTGGCCATCCAGCGCGCGGCTGCACTGCTGGCGCCACCCTGGCTCAGCGCGAACACCGAAGCGCCGCGCGCCTCAGGCGTGAAGAAGGCATCGGCGTGGATCGACACGAACAAGTCGGCCTGCACCCGGCGCGCCTTGCGCACCCGCTCTTGCAAAGGAACGAAGAAATCGGCGTCCCGTGTCAGCATGGCGCGCATGCCCGGCTGCGCATTCAGCCTCTCGCGCAACTGCAGCGCGACGGCCAGCACGACGTCCTTCTCGCGCAGCCCGGTGGGGCCGATGGCGCCGGGGTCTTCTCCGCCATGGCCGGGGTCGAGCGCGACGATCACCAGGCGCTTGGTGCGGCGCGTCGACTTGCTCGTTGAATTGCTCGCTTTTGCGGCCGCCCGGGTCGGGCCCGGCTGCGAGGCGGCGGCATCGGCTGGTGCCACTGCAGCCGTGGGGGAACCGGGGCCCGACGCCGCGGCTGCCGGTCGATCGACCTGACCGATGAACTCGCCCAGCGCGTCGCGAACTGACTGCGCGGCTTGCTGCTCGGCCTGCTCCCGCTCCTGCACCAGGGCGAGCAGCAGATCCCGCTCCTGGGTCGGGTAGAGGTCGAACACCAACCGGTGCCGGTAGGCCGCCACCGGAGCCAAGGCGAACAGCTGCGGATTGATGGCCTGCTTCAGGTCGATCACCAGGCGCACCACGCGCGGCTGGTACTGGCCGACGCGCACGCCCGCGATGAAAGGGTCATCGGCGCGTACCTGACCGACCAGGTCCCGCAGCTGCGGGCTCAGGTCGAGCCCGTCGACATCGATGACCAGCCGCGGCGGGTTCTCTGCCAGGAAGTGCTTCGCGGCTAGTTCGCCATCGGACTCGATCGTGACCCGGGTGTAGTCCGCGGCCGGCCACACCCGAACCGCGACGATGGCCGCACCGTGCGCCAGATGACGCGCGCCCAGCGCCAGCACCAGCGTGCCCATGCGCGCCAGCGCCCGGCGACGAGCCGACGACTGCGGACGTGGTGCTGCTCTCATGGCAGCAGCGTGAGGCCGAGTGGCGTCTCGGCCTGGAACGTGACTCGCCGCCGGGTGTCGTCCTGAGCGGCGGCATCACCCGATGGGGCATCGACCATCGCAATCTCGATGCGCAGGTCGCAGGGGGGCAGCAAGCCCGCCGCGCGCTCGGGCCATTCGACGAGCTTCAGGCCGGCGCTTGCGAACACCTCGCGAAAACCGGCGTCTTCGAACTCCTGGGGGTCTTCGAAGCGGTAGAAATCGAAATGCCAGATGCTCAGGCCGGGCAGGGCGTAGGGTTCCAGCACGGCGTAGGTCGGGCTCTTGATCGGGCCGCTGACGCCCAGTGCGCGCAGCAGGTGGCGCACGAAGGATGTCTTGCCAGCGCCCAGTACACCGTGCAGTTCGATGCAGGCGTTTCCCAGCGTCGCTTGCCTTGCCAAGGCCTGGGCGGTGGCTGTGCAGTCGGCCTCATCGGCCCAGAGCATGGTGCGGGCTTCTAAGATTGGCATGCCGGCCGGTGGCGGTGCCGTGGTTGGCAAGGAAAGGACAAAGGCATGTTGACTGCGGACGGTGTGGACCTGTCACTGTTGTGGTCGCGCATGCAGGCGTGGGCGGGACAGCTCGGATTTTCCCAGATCGGTGTGTCCGACGTCGATCTGAGCGCTGCAGAACCCGGCCTGCAGGCGTGGTTGTCGGATGGCTGCCACGGTTCCATGGACTACATGGCACGGCACGGCCTGAAGCGCGCCCGGCCGGTCGAACTGGTGCCTGGCACGCTGCGGGTGCTGACGGCGCGGATGGACTATCTGCCAGCCGTTGCGCAGGGAGCCCCCAGCGACTGGCAGAACATCGAGTGGCAGCGCCTGAAAGCGCCTGAGCAGGCGACGGTCTCGGTCTATGCCCGGGGGCGCGACTATCACAAGGTGCTGCGGCAACGTCTGCAGACGCTGTCCGATCACATCGCCAGCGCCATCGGCCCGTTCGGGCACCGCGTGTTCACCGATTCGGCGCCTGTGCTCGAAGTGGAGCTCGCCACCCGTAGTGGCATCGGCTGGCGCGGCAAGCACACGCTGGCGCTGGACCGCGATGCGGGCTCCATGTTCTTCCTCGGTGAGATCTACCTCGATCTGCCGCTGCCAGTGACCGAGCCGGTGGCTGCGCACTGCGGCAGCTGCAGCGCCTGCATCGACATCTGCCCGACCCGGGCCATCGTCGCGCCTTACCGGCTCGATGCGCGGCGCTGCATCAGCTACCTGACGATCGAGCACGCGGGGCCGATCCCGATCGAGTTCCGGGAGCCCATGGGCAACCGCATCTATGGCTGCGACGACTGTCAGCTGGTGTGTCCGTGGAACAAGTACGCCAAGCGCAGTGCGCTGCCCGACTTCGATGAGCGCACTGTGCTGACCAGTGCGACCTTGCTCCAGCTGTGGGCGTGGAGCGAAGCCGATTTCCTGCATCACACCGAAGGCAGCGCGATCCGCCGCATCGGCCACGAGCGATGGCAGCGCAACCTCGCGGTGGCGATGGGTAATGCGCTGAGAACTTCGCCCGACGCGGAACTGACTGCAGCACTGCGGGCGGCACTGGTGGCGGCGCGCGATGGCGCCAGTGATCTGGTGCGCGAGCACATCGACTGGGCCCTCGGCCCCTGATTCAATTGCGTGCCCCGATCGCCAGCCCGATCGCGATGACATGCCGGACGAGTGTGCCAGCGAGAATGAGCTCATGAGCCCGCTACACGACAGCGCCGCCGCGATCGACCGCTTCGTTGATGCGCTGTGGATCGAGGACGGCCTGTCGGCCAACACGCTCGCCGCCTACCGGCGCGACCTGACGCTGTATGCGCAATGGCTCGCCGGTGCGCCGGCCGCGGCGCTCAATGCCACCACCGAAACCCATCTGCGCGACTACGCGGTGGCACGCCACGCCGGCAGCAAGGCCAGCAGCACGAACCGTCGGCTGACGGTGTTCAAGCGCTACTTTCGCTGGGCGCTGCGCGAACACCTGATCACCGCCGACCCCACATTGAAGCTGCTGGCCGCCAAGCAACCGCTGCGCGTGCCCAGGATCCTCAGCGAAGCGCAGGTCGAGGCGCTGCTGGCTGCGCCCGATGTGGACACGCCGCTCGGCCTGCGCGACCGCACGATGCTGGAGCTGATGTACGCCAGCGGGCTGCGGGTCACTGAACTGGTCACGCTGAAGACGGTGCATCTGGGCCTGGTCGATGGTGCCCTGCGCATCACCGGCAAGGGTGCGAAGGAACGGCTGGTGCCGTTTGGAGAAGAGGCGCGGGTGTGGCTGGTGCGCTACCTGGAATCGGCGCGGGCCGACATATTGAAGAAGCAAGTGAGCGACGCGCTGTTCGTGACCAGCCGCGGCGGGCCGATGACGCGGCAGATGTTCTGGCGGCTGATCAAGCAGCACGCGCTGCGCGGCGGGGTGCATGTGCCGCTGTCTCCGCACACGCTGCGCCATGCCTTCGCCACCCACCTGCTCAACCACGGCGCCGACCTGCGGGCGGTACAGATGTTGCTGGGGCATACCGACATCTCGACGACGACCATCTACACCCACGTCGCGCGGGAGCGCCTGAAAACGTTGCACGCAGCCCATCACCCTCGGGGGTGATTCCAGAGAAGACCCGCGTGGGTGATGCCAGATCAGACCCTCGCAGCTGACTTCAGCCCGCTTCAGTGCCGCCGAGCTGTCAACCCGCACTCCTACAATCCGCCGCAACCCAGAAAGGCCCGTCACCATGAAAGTCACCGCGTCCAATTTCAAGGCCTACGACATTCGTGGCATCGTCGGCAAGACGGTCGACGAGACCTTCGCCGAACACCTGGGCCGGGCCTTCGGCAGCGAGGCCGTCAAGGCTGGCGAGAAGGCGGTGGCGGTGGGCCGCGACGGGCGCCTGTCCGGGCCGGCGCTGGCGGCGGCATTGATCCGTGGTCTGGCATCCACCGGGCTCGACGTGGTCGATCTCGGCGCCATCACCACCCCGATGCTGTACTACGTGGCGGCTACGCGCGGGCGCCGCGGCTGCCACAGCGGGATCATGGTCACCGGCAGCCACAACCCCAAGGACTACAACGGCTTCAAGATGGTGCTGGCCGGCCGTGCCATCTACGGCGACGAGATCCAGGCCCTGCGCGTGCGCATGGAAGCCGAAGACTATGTGGTGAAGGCCGGCCGCTCGGCCACGATGGACATCGTGCCCGAGTACAGCGCGCGCATCACCAGCGACGCCAGGCTCAAGCGCCCGATGAAGATCGTGGTCGACTCCGGGAACGGCATCCCGGGCGCTTCGGCCCCGGGCATCCTGCGCGCGCTGGGCTGCGAGGTGACCGAGCTGTATTCGAAAGTCGACGGCGACTTCCCCAACCACCACCCCGACCCCAGCAAGCCCGAGAACCTGGCCGACCTGATCCGCACCGTGCAGACCACCGATGCCGAGATCGGCCTCGCCTTCGACGGCGACGGCGACCGCCTGGGCGTGGTCACCAAGGACGGCAACATCATCTACCCCGACCGCCAGCTGATGCTGTTCGCCAAGGACGTGCTCAGCCGCAATGCGGGCGCCACCATCATCTTCGACGTGAAGTGCACCCAGCGCCTGGCGCCGGTGATCCGCAAGGCCGGCGGCAAGCCGCTGATGTGGAAGACCGGCCACTCGCTGGTCAAGGCGCAGATGAAGAAGGTGAAGGCACCGCTGGCAGGCGAGATGAGTGGCCACATCTTCTTCGGCGAGCGCTGGTACGGCTTCGACGACGCCACCTACACCGCCGCGCGGCTGCTGGAGATATTGAGCCGCAGCAAGGATCCGAGCAAGGTGCTCAACGCCCTGCCGACCAGCTTCAACACCCCTGAGCTGAACGTGCCCTGCGCCGAAGGCGAGCCCAAGGTGCTGGTGCAGAAGCTGCTGGAAACCGCGAAGTTCCCTGGCGCGCTGGAAGTGATCACCATCGACGGCCTGCGCGCTGAGTACAAGGACGGTTTCGGCCTCATCCGCTCATCGAACACCACGCCGGTGCTGGTGATGCGCTTCGAAGGCCACACCGAAAAGGCACTGCACCGCATCGAAGCCGACTTCATGGCCGCGCTGCTGGCGGTGAAGCCCGACGCGCAGATCGCCAAGGCGGCGCACTGACTCAAGCGCTCCTGCCCGGCGCTGCCTGCTGACCGCCGTGCAGCATCTGGCGCGCATCGCCTACGCCACGCTGCTGTGGCTGGCCACCCCGGTTTACTTGTTGAAGCTGTGGCGGCGCGGGCGCGCCGAGCCGCTGTATCGCCACGCGATCGGCGAGCGCTTCGGCTGGTACGGCAAGGATGCCGCCTCATCGGGCTGGGTGTGGGTGCATGCGGTGTCGCTCGGTGAAACGCGGGCCGCCGCCGCCTTGATCGCGGCGCTGCGCGAACAGCGGCCCGCCATGCGCTTGCTGCTCACGCACGGCACCGCCACCGGCCGCACCGCGGGCGCCGCCTTGCTGCAGGCAGGTGATCGCCAGGTGTGGCTGCCGTTCGACACGCCCGGTGCGGTGTCGCGCTTCTTCAAGCACTTCCAGCCCGCCGTCGGCGTGCTGATGGAAACCGAGATCTGGCCCAACCTGCTGCACACCGCGCAGCGCCGTGGCGTGCCGATGGTGCTGGCCAATGCGCGGCTCAGCGAACGCAGTGCGCGCAAGGCCGAGCGCTTGCAGGCGCTCTTCCGCCCGGCCGCGCGCAGCGTGGCGCTGGTGCTGGCGCAAACGCCCGAAGACGCCGATCGACTGCGGGCCGTGGGCGCGCCGCGCGTCGAGGTGAGCGGCAATGTGAAGTTCGACATGACGCCCGACGCCGCACAGCTCGCACTCGGCCGCGCCTGGCGGCAAGCCATCGGCCGCCCCGTGGTGCTGGCGGCCAGCACGCGCGAAGGCGAAGAGGCTGCCTTGCTGTCGGCCTGGAAGCTGATGCGTCAGCAGCAGCCTGCATCGGACACGCACCCGCGCCCGCTGCTGCTGATCGTGCCCCGCCACCCGCAGCGCTTCGACGAAGTGGCCGCACTCATCGCGGCCAGCGGCCTCACCACCGTGCGCCGCAGCACCTGGGCCGACACCCCACCACCTGAAGCTGCACAGGCCGACGTGTGGCTGGGCGACTCCATCGGCGAGATGGCCGCCTATTTCAGCTGCGCACAGGTGGCGCTGCTCGGCGGCAGCTTCGAGCCGCTGGGCGGCCAGAACCTGATCGAAGCCGCCGCCTGCGGCTGCCCGGTGCTGATGGGCCCGCACACCTACAACTTCGCCGACGCCGCCGCGCTGGCGCATCGCGAAGGCGCGGCGATGCGGCTGGATGACATCGAGGCGGCGGTGCGTGTGGCGGTCGAGATGCTGGCAGTGTTGGTGGGATCTGCCGAAGAGGTGTCTGCACCGCCCGACGCGCGATACCCCAACGCCCATCGCGCCATGGCATTTGCCAACCGACACCGCGGCGCCGCAAAGCGCATGGCGCACGAGATAGATGCCTTGATCGCGACACCCACGGCATCCGCTTGAGCCGGGTCAGCCTCAAGCCCAGCTTGGCGCGATCACCGGATTCAATGCCGCCGCGTAACTCGCCGGCAAGGCCGGTGGGCCCGCCGCTGGCGGCGAGGTGCTGACCTGGGTCGGCTCGAGCGGCGCGCTGCCGCAGGCGACCAGGGTCGATGGCGTGCTCGCGCGACGCCAGCCCGGCTCCGCGCTCAAGCCCTTCGTCCACGGGCTGGCCTTTGAGCGGCGACTCACGGGAGCGGGTCGAGTCTCGCCAGCGCTCAAGTTGGCGCCCAGCGCGCCGATATCCGAACACCAGCAACCGTTGTTGACAAAACATGACGCGTCATCTGTCGACTGCATTGCTCTGCTGCGCCATCTTCCCGCCTGCCCCATGGGCTGGCCGCCCGCGCGCGGCCGACCGTGGGTTTCGTTGGGTACGGAATCGGGCTTTGGTATGGCGCAGATCAAGCTTGTCAGGAGACACTGAATGAAACTCAGAAACCAGATCATCGCCTTCGGGTTGGTGGGTTCGGCGGCCGCGGCCTTGACCGGCGGCATCGGACTCTTCACGGCGTCCCAGCTCAACGTGTCGCTGGCGAAGGCCATCCAGGCCGGCGCAGCCCTGCAGGCCAGCTCGGAAGCCGACATGATGCATGACGCGATCCGGGGTGACGCGCAACTGGCCCTGCTCGGCGCGCTGGAACACAATCCGGCGCGCATCGTCGAGGCCGGCAAGGGTCTGGAGGATCATGCGCAGACCTACGCAGAAGCGCTCTCCAAGATCGAATCGTTGGGCGAGGTGCTGTCGCCCGAGAGCCGGGATGCACTCCAGGCCGTCCGGCCGGTGGTGAAGCGATACGTCGAGGTGGCGGGTCGCGTCATCAAGGCGTCGTCGTCCGACGCAGCGGCTGCGCAGAAAGATGCGGCGGAACTGCAGACGGTGTTCGAGGAACTCGAGGATCGCATGGCAGCGATGTCGGGCACCATCGAAAAGCACGGGGTCGAACTCAGCGACGAGGCCAAGGCCGGGCTCATCCAGGCGAAGCTGGCGATCGCGGTTGCACTGGTGCTCGCGGTACTGAGCACCCTGGGGCTCGCCCTCTGGCTGGCACAGAGGATGTCCCGACCGATGGCCCAGGCCGTTGCGGTGGCCGATCGGCTCGCCGAAGGCGACCTGACCTCCCTCATCCAGCCGAGCGGGAATGACGAGACCGTCCAGCTCTTCCAGTCGCTCGGCCGCGTGCAAGCCAGCTTCACCGGCATCGTGCGCAAGGTCCTGGCCAATGCCGAGCAGGTGGCCAGCGCCAGCGGCGAGATCGCGCATGGCAACCAGGATCTCTCCAGCCGTACCGAACTGCAGGCCAGCTCGCTGCAGCAGACAGCGGCCACGATGGACGAACTGGGCGCGACGGTGCGCAACAACGCCGACAGCGCGCACCAGGCCGATCAGTTGGTCCAGGGAGCCTCCGGTGTGGCGCTCAAGGGCGGTGAGACGATGAGCCAGGTCGTGGACACGATGAAGGGCATCACCGAGAGCTCTCGCAAGATCGCCGACATCATCGGCGTGATCGATGGCATCGCCTTCCAGACCAACATTCTTGCGCTCAATGCCGCGGTCGAGGCGGCGCGAGCCGGCGAGCAAGGCCGTGGCTTCGCTGTCGTGGCTGGCGAGGTTCGCAATCTGGCACAGCGCAGCGCTCAGGCCGCCAAGGAGATCAAGGGACTGATCGGGGACAGCGTCCAGCGCGTCGAGCATGGCTCGATGCTGGTGGGCGACGCCGGCCGTACGATGCAGGAGATCGTGACGGCGATCCAGCGCGTGACTGGCATCGTCGCCGAGATCAGCGCGGCCAGCTCGGAGCAGAGCAGCGGCGTCACCCAGGTGGGTCAGGCCGTGGCCCAGATGGACCAGGCCACTCAGCAGAACGCTGCGCTCGTGGAGCAGAGCGCCGCGGCGGCCGAGAGCCTGCGAGAGCAGGCCGGTGAGTTGGTGCGGTCGGTGGCGATCTTCAAGCTGGCAACCAGATAGGCAACACTGTCGGAAGTTGCGCCAGTGCTGGGTGCAGCTCCTTCGGCGGGGGCTGCCAGATCGGCCGCTGTGCACGCCGCCCGATGCGCGATACCCCAGCGCCAATCGCGCCATGGCATTCGCCAACCGATACCGCGGCGCCGCGTCCCCACTCAGCTCGGGGGCTCTCCTGCCCGCAATGACCCCACGGGCTCGCGGCCTGCGGGCGGATGGGATAACTCGGGTCGACCTCGGCGACAGGCCCGCCGCAACCCTCACTTCATCCCGACTCCCATGATGCTTTCGCTTGCCGTGCTGACCACGGCCCTGCTCTTCGGCGGCATGACGCTGTACTCGTTCGGTTTTGCGGCTTTTCTGTTCAGCGCGATGCCGGCGCCGCAGGCGGGCGCTCTGCTGCGGAAGGCGTTCCCGTGGTTCTATCTGTTCGTCATCGGCACATCCGGCGCCGCGGCAGCGCTGTGCTGGTCGCAGGACGCCGTCGCGGCCGGGGTGCTGGCTGCAGTGTCGCTGAGCACCGTGCTCGTGCGGCAGTGGCTCATGCCCGCCATCAACCGCGCCACCGACGCCGGCCTGCGCCGGCGCTTCAACTGGTTGCACGGGCTGTCGGTGGTGGTGACGCTGGGCCACATCGTCGCCACCGGATGGCTGCTCGTGCACCTGCGCTGAGGCCGCACCGCACCCGCTGTTGACGAGCCGTGAGACCGCACACGCCAGAGGTGCTGGTGTGCCCGCTGTGCGAGCGGATCATTCCGCCTGGGCAGCGCGATGCGCACCACCTCGTGCCGAAGAGCAAGGGCGGGCAGCAGACAGAGTTCATGCACCGCGTGTGCCACCGGCAGATCCACGCGCTGCTGACCGAGAGCGAACTGGCGCGGCGCTACGCGACCGTCGAGGCGCTGCTGGCGCATAGCGAGCTGCAGGCCTTCGTGGCCTGGGTCAAGACCAAGCCCGACGACTTCTTCGTGCGCACGCGCAAGAGCACACGCATGCGCAAGGTGCGTCGCTGAGGTCTGCACAGATCGCCTCGCCGGTATCGGTGGACCAGAGCCCTGCGGCCACCGCTCGGTCGCTGTCAGGCGGGTCGTGGGCTGCCGGCCAGGCGAATCTGGCGAGCAACCATTCACCAAGAGGCTGCCGACGTTCGCAATGCGCCCGGAGGCGCTCTCGTCGTGGCTGGAGAGCGTCCTCGAACTTCCCTCGGCAAGGAAGCTTCCGAACGGAGCGGCCCGCGCGGGCCGGGGTGACACGCTGCAAGGCTATTCCTCTGGCCGTGTTACGTGCAGCGTAATATCATGCACTAATGATTCGGAGCTTTTGCTGCAAAGACACGCAGGCCTTGTTTGAAGGTGGACATCCAAAACGCTTGCGCGCCATCGAGACCGTTGCGACCCGCAAGCTGGCAATGCTGGACGCGGCCCAGACGCTGGACTTCATGCGGTCGCCGCCAGGCAATCGGCTTGAAGCGCTCAGGGGTGCCCGGGCAGGGCAATGGAGCGTTCGTATCAACGATCAGTGGCGGCTGTGCTTCGTGTGGACTGACTCCGGTCCGGACCAGGTCGAGATCGTTGACTATCACTGAAGGAGTGTTGCCATGGGGCGAGTGTTGAACCGAATGCGTGCCGTGCATCCTGGCGAAGTGTTGCGTGAAGAGTATCTGGTGCCATTGAGCCTGAGCGTGAACGCGCTCGCCATGGCGCTGGGAGTGCCTGCCACGCGCATTCACGAAATAGTGAAGGAGCGCCGCGGCATCACTGCCGACACGGCCGAACGCTTGGCGCGCTACTTCGGTGGCGATGCCGCGTCGTGGCTGGCGCTGCAGGCCGACTATGACCTGAAGACCCTGGCCACACGGGACGACATTGCTCGAAAGGTATCGCCGCGCGAGGCAGCGCCTGCATAGGTCGCGACTTTGCTGCCGAGCTCAGCCTCAAGCCCAGCTCGGCGCGATCACCGGATTCAATGCCGCCGCGTGATTTGCCGGCAAGGTCGTTTGCCCCGCCGCTGGCGGCGCGAAAGTCGCCATCGCATCGACGAGCTGCTGCACCTGCGACGCCAGCAAGGCCTGCCCGTCGGCGAGCTTGAAGCTTTCGATGCGATGGCTCGGGCTCGTGTACCAGCCGTTGATCGTCAGCCTGTCGGTCGTGCCGATCACTGACAGCTCCAGGTTGCTGCCGAGGCGGCGAAGCCAGACCTGGCTTTCTGTGACGACGGCCAGGATGTCGAGGCGGTCGCTTCCACCGGCATCGGTCAAGGTGTCGGCGCCCTGGCCGCGACCCCACACATAGATGTCGTTCGATGTCGTCGAGGTGTCGCTCAGCGTGTCAGACCCGAGGCCGCCGATATAGGTGTCGTTACCTTCGCCTCCCGCCAGCACGTTGGCGCCCGAGTTGCCCGTCAGTGTGTTGCTGAGTGAATTGCCAGTGCCGTTGACCGCCGCAGAGCCCGTCAGCGTCAGGTTCTCGAGATTGGCCCCCAGCGTCCATGTCACTGCCGATTGGACGGTGTCGGTACCTTCATTGGCCGCCTCGGTCACGACATCGGTGACCACGTCGACAACGAACAGGTCGTTGCCAGCGCCGCCGACCAGGGTGTCGTTGCCCGCTCCGCCGGTCAGCGTGTCATTGCCGGCGCCGCCGGCGAGCGTGTTGTTCGCGCCGTTGCCTGTGAGAGCGTTGTCGAGGGCATTGCCGGTGCCATTGATGGCCGCGGTGCCGGTCAATGTGAGCGCCTCGATGTTGTTGCTCAACGTGTAAGTGGCCGTCGACTGCACACTGTCGTAGCCCTCGTTGGCTGCCTCTGTCAGCACGTCGGTTGTCGCGTCAACCACGTACAGGTCGTTTCCAGCTCCGCCCAGCATCGTGTCGTTGCCTGCTCCGCCGGTCAGCGTGTCATTGCCGGCGCCGCCGGCGAGCGTGTTGTTCGCGCCGTTGCCTGTGAGGGCGTTGTCGAGGGCATTGCCCGTGCCGTTGATGGCCGCGGACCCAGTCAAAGTCAGGTTCTCGAGATGGGCACCCAGCGTCCATGTCACTGCCGATTGGACGGTGTCGGTACCTCCATTGGCCGCCTCGGTCACGACATCGGTGGCCACGTCGACCCCATAGACGTCGTTGCCAGCTCCACCGATCAGGGTGTCGTTGCCAGCCCCCCCGTTAAGCACGTTGGCGCCCGAGTTGCCCCTCAATACGTTGTCCAGAAAGTTACCGGTGCCATTGAGCGCTGCCGACCCCGTGAGGGTGAGGTTCTCGACGTTGCTGGACAGCGCCCATGTCACGGACGACTCGACGGTGTCAATCCCGCCACCGCTGGACTCTGCAGTGATGTCGTGGACGTTGTCCACCACGTAGGTGTCGTCGCCCGATCCACCGATGAGCGAATCGAACGAGCCACCGCCGTCCAAGCGGTTCGCGCCGGAGTTGCCGTGAATGGTGTTGTCTGAAGAATTGCCGGTTGCGTTGATGTTGTTGCTGCCAAGCAAACGGAGCACCTCGAATTGACCACCCAGTGTCCAGGTGACGGTGGACTCGACCGTATCCCATCCTGCGTTGATGCTTTCGACGAGGACGTCAGCAGCGTTGTCGACCCGATAGAAATCGTCGCCAAGGCCGCCCGCCATCGTGTCGGCTCCTGCACCGCCGTCGAGCGTGTCGTTGCCCGCGTTGCCGGAGAGCATGTCGCTACCTCCCAGGCCATACAGCGCGTCGGCGCCATCGGCTCCCGCGAGCGTATCGGCAGCCGGAGTTCCGACAAAGCGCTGCACAGGACTCGCAGTGACTTCCTGCTGGATGCGCGTCGCATCCCAGAGCGTTCCATCGGCGAAGCGGACTTGCTGAACCACGCTGTAGTTGCCAGCGCCCGTATTGAAGTAGCCCGTCGCGACGATCTTGTCATCGGTCCCGATGATGCTCAGCTGCAAGCCAGCAAGGCCCGAAAACTGTCCGTCGGCCACTCGCCGAGCGACGACGTCTGAAGGCAAGATTCCCATCCTGAATTCGATGGTGGCCCAGTGGGTAGGTGAGCTGTAGAAAAACGTCTTGATGACGTCTTGTCCGTCGCCTCTGTTGAAGCAGGCAACGTCTCCCCCACCAAGATCATTGAGCGTGTCATTGCCGGTGCCGCCGTCGAACGTATCGACTCCATATGACCCACCGAACAGGGCGTCATCACCCGCACCACCTCGAAGGATTCCCCCCGACCCCCCGAACAAGGTGTCGGCACCGTCACCGCCTTGAAGGGTGTAACCAGCGCTCTTGGCAATCAAGACGTCATTGCCATTGCCGCCATCGAGCAGGTCGCCGCCGTACCACGAGATCAAGCGATCGTCTCCCTCACCACCCGTCAGTGTGTCCGAATCGAACATGAAGTCCGCCCCTCTTGGGTAGAGGGCAACTTGCTGATCCTCGATCACATCGTCGCCGGCGCCACCTTCGAGCACGTCGTTCCAGAACGAGCCCACGACCCGGTTCGCGCCCGCATTACCGACCAGGCGCACCCCTTCCACGCCGTAGACGGAGTACGGGTATTTCCAATCGAATTTCCCATTGGCGAATATGTTCTCGACGTTGGCGTAGTTGTCCAACCGAAACACGGCTCCGCTCGACAGCGCCGAGGGCGCTCCAATGGCAGCGGAGTCGATCACCACCGTATCGGTGCCGCCACCGATGGCCTCGATCACGACGTCGCCAGCGTCAACAAAGTAGACGTCGTCCCCACCCAACCCCGTGAGGCGGTTGATGGCCGTGTTCTTTGAGGCGCGCAACTCGTTGTTGCGGTCATCACCGGTGGCGTTCAACGCCGCGCTGCCCAGCAGCTCGATGTTCTCCACCCTGTCCACCAGCGTCAGGGAGATGGCGGACGAGATCAGCGTATCTCGGGTCGAAACGCTGTCGCTGCCGGTCTCGATGACGACGTCTCCAACCTGGTCGATGCGGTAGTAGGTGTCCTCGGCGCCTCCGATCATCGTGTCGGCGCCTTCTCCACCGTCGATCAACACTCCATTGAACAGCGACGCGTCGTACCCGGAGAAAGTGGCCCCAGGACGACCGTTCGTCACATCGATCTGGTTGGCCAATGCGTTGCCAACGAACCAGGGTCTCGTGTCCGAGGCCCGGCCGTCGTAGATGCGATCGGCGGCCAGGAACGTTATCGGCCGCAGCTTGTTCGAGGCCGTATCGCGCAGATAGTCATAGAAAAGGGATCGCACCGCCATGCTGGCGACGATCATGTTTTCGACTTCATCCGGCAACCGAACACGGTACTGGCTGGTCACCAAGGTGTCGATTCCTTCCCCGGCTCGCTCGATGACCTTGTCCCACGGCAGAGAGTGACCCCACGTCGCGTTGGCATCAGCAAGTACCGAGAGGTTGCCGACGTCGTATAGCGATGAGGTTTGGTCCGACCTGACGACATAGACGTCATTGCCCGCGCCACCCGACAACGTGTCGTTGCCTTGCAGGCCGTCCAGAACGTTGTCACCGGCGTTCCCGTTGATCACATTGCCCAGCGTGTTGCCGATCGCTGCAGCGTTGATGGAGCCAGTCAACGACAGGTTCTCGACATTGACTGGGAGCGTGTACGACACCGAACTGGTGACGCTGTCGACCCCTGCGTTGGCAGCTTCGCTGATCGAATCGAGCGGGTGGTCCACGACAAAACTGTCATTGCCCGCGGTGCCGGTCTGCGAGTTCACCGTTCCCTGCGCCGCAACCAGCCGTGCGTTGATATCGGCTGCCAACCATCGCCTGCCGTTCGAGAACTCGATCGCTTCGATGCCACCTGCCGCGGTGAAGAAGCCCGGTATCCAGATCTCGTCGCTGCCAGCGAGCGAGACGACCAATGCGTCAGCGGCGTACGACGTGCTGAACCACCCGGCAAAGTCAACCGGGGTGCTCGAGGTACGGACCAACGTCAGTTCTGATTCAAGGATTCCCGGACCCAAGCGAATCACGTCATAGCCCTGGCTCTCGCCGATCACATCCTGGGCGTCACCGCGGTTGTAAAGGTAGGTGTCATCACCGTCGCCTCCATACAGCAAGTCTCGGCCAGCGCCGCCCGCCAGCTGATCCATGCCTTCTTCGCCCCGAAGCGTGTCAGCGCCGCTGCCGCCATTCAAGGTGTCGTTGCCGACTCGCCCCGAGAGCGAGTCGTTGCCTGCCGCTCCATTCAAGACGTCGTTACCGATCGTCCCCAGATAGGTGTCGTCAGCAGCAGTTCCGCCAAAGGTACGGTCAAGGATCGCCTGAACGTTCCAGGTGGTGTTGTCGGCGAAACGGATTTCACGCAGCGGATTGAGGTGGTTGCCGGGATCGTCATTGAAGAAGAACCGGTTCACCGTCACCCGGTCGCTGGTTCCGGCGATGGAAACTTCCAACGCCCAGTCGCCCGTGTAGTTGAGGTACGGCACGCGTTTCAGCACAACCTCTGCCGGCGCGACGCCAGCTTTGAACAGCAGCGTGTCTGACGCAGTGCCAGAGCCGCCCGTGTCGATGATGTCTTGCCCGTCCCCGCGGCCAAACAGGTAGGTGTTGTTGCCCCCATTGCCGAACAGGGAGTCATTGCCCCTGCCGCCATCGAGTGTGTCGTTTCCGCCACCGCCCTCCAGCACATCGTTGCCACCCTGGCCACGCAGCAGATCGGCAGTCGCGTGACCGTAGATGAAGTCGGCGCCTTCATCTCCATCTCGGATGGCGTTGGCGCGCAGTGCCGCCTCATTCCAGGCGGTGCCGTTGGAGAACCGCACCTGCTCGATGGCCGCTTCAGGCGACGACTCGGCAAACCCACGCGTCACCACCAGTTGCTCTCCCGTGGCGATGTTGCGCACCACGGCGTTGCCGAACACATCGCGCCGCACGCTGATGTCAGCTGGATTGAGGCCTTGCAGTTCCAGCGTGTCCATCCCCCCCGGCAAGACGCCGAGTTCACTCACGGTGTCATGACCGGAACCCAGCCCCCAGCGGTAGGTGTCGTCGCCAGTACCTCCTTCGAGGCGATCGTCGCCCGTGCCGCCGTCGAGAGTGTCATTTCCTGCCCCGGCATACAGGCTGTCGTCCCCGCCCAGCCCCAACAGGGTGTTGTCAGTCGCGTGCCCATAGATGCTGTCGGCACCCGCGCTGCCCGTCATGGAGGTGTTCGCCCGGATGGCCGTGTCGTCCCAGACCGTACCCTCGGCAAAGCGAAGGCTCTCGATACGACCGGAAGTGTTGCCTTCCGAGAAGCCGATTGACACCTTGAGTGTTTCGCCCGTACTCAGAATCTGGATCAGCATGTCGCTGCTGGAAGTGCGCGTGATGCGCACATCGGCCGGGGCAAGGCCCTGTAGTTCGATGACGTCGTTGCCAGACTCCTCAACGATGAAGTCGTTGCCGTTGGCCGCGCGCCAGCGATAGACGTCATCGCCGGCTCCGCCTCGCATGTCGTCGGCTCCGGCGCCTCCGTCGAGCGTGTCGTTCCCGACACCGCTCCCCAGGGTGTCAGCGCCTTCGCCGCCGCTCAAGAGGTTGTCCCCTTCAGCGCCGGAAAGCGAGTCGTTTCCGACACCGCCGTCGAGGATGTCGTTGCCTCCGCCGCCATTCAGCCAGTCGTTGCCATCGCCGCCGGCGATCAGATCGTTGCCGTCATGGCCGACCAGGCTGTTGCCCGCGCCGTCACCCAGCAGGATGTCGGCACCATTGGTGCCCGCTGCATTTCCCCAGCCCACACCCAGCGATGAAAGATAGGCGCGAACCGGTGAACTGATCGGCATGGCATCGACCCAGGTGCGCAGCCGGTTCAGCCCGTCGAAGCCCGTGGCCTGGAGGGTCGGCGACGCGCAGAGAAGCAACTCAACCAGGTCAATCGCAGCCTCGCGCTCGTTGGCAACCTTGCGCGTGTCCAGCAATGAGGCCAGCGCGCTGGTGTCCAGGCGCGCCCCGCTGGCATCGACCACCAACTCGATGCCAGCCAGATAAGGCTTCAGCCTCGTCTGTGTCACCAGCGAGAGATACACCGACGTGCTCAGGGAGTCGTAACTGGCCTGCATTGAAGCCGCCTGCTGTGCGGCCATCGTGTACGTGCGTATCTGCACGCCATTCTGGGTGGATGCGGTGGAAGTCCAGCCACTTTCATCGACGGTGACGCCGTTGAACACCTCCAGCACAGGGATGATGCGAGCCAACTTCGCTTGAAGCGCCGTGTCGGTGCTGCCTGTCACCACGAAGCGGCGTGTCTCGGCACCAACCGGCTGAATGCTGAATCGATCGGCAATCGCCTCTGTGGCGGCCCAGGTCCGCAGCAGCGCATCCAGCGCGGCCAGCTGCGCATCACGCGTGGTGCCCTGCGCAAACACCTGTACCGCAGACACCAGTGCAGCCGCAGCCGCATTGCCCAGACTCATCGCTTCACGCAGATCGCGCACCACGCCAGAGCCTGCCATTTCGGGCAAATTCAACGCCGTGGCGGTCAACGGCTGGACGGGGAAGCTGCGGTAGAACGGATTGCTCGCCAGGTTCAGGTTGCCCGCTGTGGTGTCTGCACCCACGGCCACGCTATCGATCTGCGTGGTGCTGCCATTGGTACGCGTCACCAGTGCTTGCCCGGTGACGGTGTTGCCATTGCCCAGGTTCACAGTGCTCGTGGTCGGTGTCAGGCTGATGCTGGCGATGTTCTTCTGAGCCAGCGTGAACAGCTCTGTGCTCTGGCTGATGCCGTCCTGGTTCAGGTCCTGCCAGAGCCGGACTTGAGTGAATGCGGTATCGGATGTGTTGAACACACGATCATTGTTGGAATCGAGCCTGGCCAGCGCTGCAAAGCCTGTCGAGGCATACACCGCATCGACACCCGGCGTGCCCGACAACAAGGTATCGACGCCGAACAGCTCGCGCCCGCTGTCGATCAGGCCATTGCCATTGCGGTCCAGCACCAGCCAGGCATCGTTGGCCTGAACCCAGCCCGTGCCCGTGCGGATGCCATCGGCGTTGTGGTCGAAGAGGATCGGCGTGGCACCAATGCCGACCGTTTCGATGCCGTTGCCGTTGAGGTCGATCGCCAGAGGATCGCGGAGCACGGGGGGGGGCAGGGCGTTGCGGAAGTTGGTGTTGGTGGCGGGATCACTTTTGGTTTTCGGCTTCTTCGGAATGAAGATGCCCACGTCGCCATCGACGAAGTCATTGATCACCACCACGCTGCCTGCGCCGGCCACCGTGAGCCTCTGCGTGGGTACCTCGTAGCGATAGGTGATGGGAGAGCCCGGATTGCTGAGGTCCATCCACAGCTTCAGGTTGGCGCTCTCGGAGATCAAGGTGCCATCGCCATTGAGCTGGCGCTTATCCAGCCGGAGCCGGTCGGCGGCTTCGCTGCTGTTGATGGTGTCGGTGCCTGCGTAGGCAGAGACCACGTAGAGGTCGGCGTCTGCGCCACCGACCAGGGTGTCGTTACCGACACCACCCACGAGCGTGTCGTTGCCTGCCGCACCGATCAGCGAATCCGCTCCGCCCAGGCCCACCAGCAAGTCATTCCCACCGCCGCCGTTCAACGTGTCCCCAGCGGTGCCGCCCACTGCCACGTCGGCCAGACCGTCTGAGCCTGCCCAGGTCATTGCGCCTGGGCCGGACTGAACGTGCCACTTGGTGATTGAAGCTGCGCCAGATTTCACTGCATCACCATCGCGGTCAGCGATCGTTGCCAATGCGTCAGCAAGTTTGGTCGGGCTTTTGAGTGAGCCGACTGCCACCCCGACATCGGCGAGGTTGAAGTTCACTGCACCGCTGTTGGTTGTGAACAGGCCCGAAGCACTGGCCGGGGTCTTGCGGTAGTAATAGTCCAGCGCAGCGATATTCAGCGCCTTTTGCATGGCTGCATCTGCAGTAGTGCCGCCAGCGACGGTCAACTGCTTCACATCGGTGCCGAAGCGATCGAGCAGCGGTGTGGCTGCATTGCTCACCTGCGCGATGTACAGGCGGTCGATGAAGTTTGGGTCTTGCGAGAATTGCGGATCGCGGTAGTGAAGACTGTTGTCAAAAATCTGTGCCAGCAAGTGAGGTGAACTGCGCACCGCATCGGCGAACGTGGTGGAGCGCTCCATCGATGCCAGCAGCGTCATGGAATGCAAATCCAGTGCGCCTGCGGCGGTCGGGCCGGTTGCTATGGGAAGGTTCAGCCCGATGGCAGTGAATGTGTTGCGCAGATAACTGACGAACTCTCCCTGTAGGTACTGCCCAAAAACATTGCCTTCTCGTGCGGAGTATTGCGATGAAATCGCGGAGCGGTAAGTGTCGAATTCGGTGTTGGTGAAACCAAGCTCTGCCATCTTGGCCTTGTAGGCCGCTAATGCGTATGCAGATAGCGCACCCCGTTTAAAGGGGGCTGCATCAAATACACGCGCCTCGCGGTTGAAAAATATCCCCATCATGGCGGCCAGCCCTCCGCCCAGCGAATGACCCGTGAAGGTGATATTTGCTGTTGCAGAACTGGTGCGTTTGACCTCCAGATACAGCTTCATCGCCTCCCATACCTGCAGTGAGCTGACGTCGCCACCTGTATACGCCGGGATATTGCCAAAGGCGAAATCGGAAATTAGTCGTTCGTTGGTGCCTGTGTAGGCGATGACGATGTCGTCACCTTTTCTGTAGACGCCGGCAGAGAAGCCAGTAAGTGCGAAGTCTTTTATCCAGGGGCGTTCTTCTATCCATCCGGTGGGGATCGGGGTTCGGTTCGCTTGTGTTCTTCCGTAAGCAGCGTTGGACAGCTGTGCGTATTCTTGCGGCGTTGGCATTGTGAATTCCTGGTTGATGAGCTTGTACCAG
Organism: Burkholderiales bacterium; assembly: GCA_947474755.1. Classification (GTDB taxonomy): domain Bacteria; phylum Pseudomonadota; class Gammaproteobacteria; order Burkholderiales; family Burkholderiaceae_C; genus PBB1. The sequence goes on from CANJJE010000011.1 coordinate 84,778, forward strand.
CAGCTAATTTTTAGAAATTAACAACCACTGCTCCATTTTTCGACAATTTTTTTGTATTCAGGTGCAGCGCTAGGCCTGTCCTCAACTTCTTTTTCTTTTCGAGACACTGTCAGGATGGGTTTGCTGGAGTTAATTGCTTTTCTAGAAGCGAGATCAGTCACCAGCACATTTGCCTTGCGCCCTATCCACTTCGGCTCCATCGATTGCTGCAACCATTTCCCCTCTCGATACCGGTACGCTGTGTATGGCAACGCGGGTCGTCCGATGTCGTACCAGCTGTCACAGTGATAGAAAGTCGCGACGATCATCCATTCGTGTGTATCGGGATCCCGGTCAAGAATCATTGGCACATACAGCCCACTCCAAATCGTCGGGTTACCTGGCTTGTCCGGCGATTCAAACTCAATCGTCATGCCCCGGTTGAACGACCCACCGCCACCGCCAGCGATCCAGTTCTCGCTGAATTTGGCAGTGCGCTTGATCACGATGACCTCGCCACTCTGGAGTTGGACCTCCTCTCGCCAGTTCATGCTGGGGTCGCTAAAGACAAGCCAGAGTCCTGCTGCGGTAACGAAAACCCCTGCGAACCAAAGTTTGCGCTTCATTCATGGCTCCTTAGATAACCGGGTGTGTTGAATTGAGCAGCCCCAAGCCAGACAAGCTTCCATCAGGAGTCCATTCCTCAGTCCACCCTGTTTCGTGGCTGCATAGGCCCGCGATGAAAGTTGTGCATATTCCTTTTTTGAAACCATTTGAAACTCCGAAAATTTTAAGTTAGCAATATGTTTTCCATGCGCGTACGATGCTCTTGTACTCCGGAGATACTCTTGGATCGCTAAGCTTGTCTCTTTTCATTTGCAGAGAATAGTCAGGTCCTGCGTCTCTTCCATTTGGAACCAGAATATTTCCTTCTCTACCTATTAACTTTTCAGAAAGAGGTAGCTGGATCCATGTTCCGTTTCTGTATCGGAATTCGGTGTATGGCAACTTGGGCCTGCCGAGGCTGTACCAATCGGTACACATGTAGAATGTTGCTACGATAAACCATTCATTATTATCGGGGTCACGGTCGAATACCAGTGGCAAGAATGGTGGGTGACGCCATTGGGGCGGAGAATCCTTGCGATTGGGTGATGAAATTTCCAAAGTAGACTCGATAACGTCAGATCCGCCAACACCGCCGATGGGTCGATCAAACTCGAACTGTATACTTCGGTCGACTGTCAATAATTCGCCGTTTTGCAACTGAACTTCTTCCTTCCAGTGGTGACGATTGGCGAAGTGGCTCCATAGCCAATATGTGGCGACTACCAATAGCGCCAGGGTTGTATAGCTGAGCGGTGCTTTTCGGGTGGGTAAGAATTTCATTGGTGAATAATTTCAAAAAGATGGATCGTGGAACCGGTGAGAGTCAATTCAAGATAATTTTTTAAAGAGATGAGAAACCACGTATGGTGATGATCTGGGCATCGGCGCCCTCGGCGCTGCAGAACCATTCGCACAGATGCACCAGACGCAAATCCGGAAACACGTCCTTCGCGTAAGACGTCTCGCCCCAGCCCGCGCACCTCCCACCCGCGGCGCTGGCACCAGGCGCGCACCTGGTGCGCAAACTGCCCGGGGAAGTTCTGGTGAATGACGAGTACTTCCATCACCGCTCCCGCAGGCTTTCGCCGACTGTCTTCTGAATCGGGCTGAGCAGGTAGTCGATCACCCGGCGCTGGCCGGTCCTGATCTCGGCAGTGATGTTCATGCCCGGGCTCAGCCCGATGCGCTTGCCGTCGACGTCGATGTGGGTTTGTGCAAGCTTCAGCGTCGCTGGAAAGATCGCTCCCTTTTTTTCGTCGTTCACGGCATCCGCGGTCACGCTGCTCACGGTGGCATCGACCGTGCCGTACCGGGTGTAGGGGAAGGTTTCCAGCTTGATGGTGGTCTGCTGTCCGGCGTTGACGAAGCCGATGTCCTTGTTGTCGATCACCACCTCGGCGGTGACCTCGGCGTCCTTCGGCACGATCACCATCAGCACCTGGGCTTCGGTCACCACGCCGCCCTCGGTGTGCACCGCCACCTGCTGCACGGTGCCGTCGACCGGCGCGGTCAGTTGCGTGAGCCGCGAGCGCTGCTGCGTCTTGTTCAATTCCTGGATGAACTGCTGGCGCTTCAGGATCGCCTGCGCCTGCCGTTCACTGAGTGAGCGCTGGGTCTCGGCCAGATAGGCCGCACGAGCCTGCGCGGTCTCGCGCGACGCAGCCTGGGCTTCGGCAAGCCGGGCCTGCTGCGTGGCCAGATCGCGCTCCTGTTCGATGCGCTCGCGGGTGCGGTCCTGTCCGGCATGACCGGACATGAATCCCTTCTCGGTCAGCGCCTTGAAATCCATCTCCCGTTGCCGGGCCATGGGCAGCGTTGCCTCCAGCTTGGCGATCGTCTCGCGCACCGTCGCAAGCTCGGCCTGTCGGTGTGCCTGCCCGGCATCGAGTCTGGCCAGTCGGGCGGAGATGTCCTGCCACTCGGCATCGAGCTGAGCGCTGACATGGCTGCTCGCTGCTGTCGCAAGTGTTGGCGCACGCCGAGAACGCAGTGCCTGGATCAAGGCCGTGGTGCGCACCTCCTCTGAATGCGCCCACGCCAGTTGCTCCTGCGCGTTGGCGCCGTCGGCGCTGGCGTTGGTGGCATCGAGTTCCACCAGCACCTGCCCCGCGTGAACCGAGTCACCGTTCTTGACCAGCACCTTGCGAACGACGCTGGTTTCCAGCGGCTGGAGCGTCTTGGTGCGCTCGCTCACCACGATGCGACCGGGCGCCACCGCGACGATGTCGACCCGCCCGAGGATGCTCCACACCAGCGCGATGACGAACAGCGCGCAGATCGCCCACGCAAAGCGTCGCGGGGCCGGGTGCACCGGCGTTTCCTGCAGGCTGAGCGCGGCGGGCAGAAAGGCCGCTTCATCGGCAAGACGCCTCGGCCCCGACAGCTCGTGCCGCATCGCCCAGACCGCGCCGAAGATGGCGCGATAACGGGCCATCAGATCGAGGGCAGGGTGGCGCGTAGCCACCGATTTTGGCGATGTGGTCATGGCGTCACCGATTGATGGGGTTGGGCTGCTGTGCCCTCCTGCATCGCCCACAGGCGCGCATACAGCCCCTGTGGCTGGGCCCGCAGTTCGTCGTGTGTGCCCATCTCGACGACACGCCCCTGGTCCATCACCACGATGCGGTTGGCGTTGCGCACCGCGCTCAGGCGGTGAGCGATCACCAGCACCGTGCGGCCCTGGCAGATGTGCGCCATATGGCGTTGGACGATGGCTTCGCTTTCGTAGTCGAGCGCGCTGGTGGCCTCGTCGAAGATCAGGATGCGCGGCTGGTTGAACAGAGCGCGGGCGATCGCGATTCGCTGGCGCTGGCCGCCCGACAGGCTGGCGCCTTGCTCGCCGACCAGCGTGTCGTAGCCCTCGGGCAGCTCGCTGATGAACTCGTGCGCTCCCGCCAGTTGCGCGGCGTGCAGCACGGCCTCGATCGGCGCCGCAGGGTCGGTGATGGCGATGTTCTCGCGCACGCTGCGGTGGAACAGCAGGTTGTCCTGCAGCACCACGCCAATCTGCCGTCGCAGCTGCGATGCATCGATCAGCCCGATGTCGATCCCATCGATCAGGATGCGGCCCTGCTCCGGCGAATAGAGGCGCTGCACCAGCTTCGTCAGCGTGCTCTTGCCCGAGCCCGATCGCCCGACGATGCCGATCACCTCGCCTGGGCGGATGTCCAGGCTGAAGCCTTGCAAGGCCGGCGTGGCCTCGGGCCGGTAGCGAAAGGTGACCTGATCGAGCGTGATCTGGCCGCGGATCGGTGGCAGCTGTGCGGCGCTTGTTCCCTGGCCCATGGCGGGTACCTCGGTGCGCGCGTTCAGCACATCGCCGAGCCGGGCCATGGAGATACCCGTCTGCTGGAAGTCGCTCCACATCTGCGCCATGCGCATGATGGGCTGGCTGACGCGGCCGGCAAACATGTTGAAGGCGACGAACATGCCGACCGTCAACTGCCCTTCGATCACCAGGTGGGCGCCGTACCAGAGCGTGGCGGCATTGACCAGCTTGCCGATCAGGTTGACGCCTTCATGCGCGAAGCCGGCCAGGGCCTGCGTTCTGAAGCTGGCCGACACATAGGCGGCGAGCTGGTTGTCCCAGCGGCGCGCCATCGCGGGTTCGAGTGCCGTGGCCTTCACCGTCTGAATGCCGGTCACGGTCTCGACCAGCAGGGCCTGGTTCTCGGCGCCGCGGGCGAATTTCTCGTCGAGCCGGGCGCGAAGCACCGGCACCACCATCCAGCTCAGGGCGAGGTAGAGCGGAATCGAAACCAGCACGATCAATGTCAGCGGCACGCTGTAGGCGAACATCACCGCAATGAAGACGACCGAGAACACGACGTCCAGCACCAGCGTCAGCGCGTTGCCGGTCAGGAAGCTGCGGATGTTTTCCAGTTCGCGCACACGGGCGACCGAATCGCCGACGCGGCGCGCCTGGAAATAGGCCAGCGGCAGGTGCAGCAGATGGCGAAACAGCCGCGCGCCCAGCTCGACATCGATGCGGCTGGTGGTGTGGCTCAAGACGTAGGCTCGCAGCGCGTTCAGCACGCTCTCGAACACCACCACGACGACGAGGCCGATGACCAGCACATCGAGCGTGTTCAGTCCGCGGTGAACCAGCACCTTGTCCATCACGACCTGAAAGAACAGCGGACTGACCAGCGCGAACAGCTGCAGGAACAGGCTGATCGCCAGCACTTCGCCGAACAGGCGGCGGTGTCTGACGAGGCTCGGAATGAACCAGCTGAAATCGAACCTCGCCAGCTCGCCGGCGAGCGAAGCGCGACTGGTGATCAGGATCAGCTCGCCGGTCCATTGGGCGGCGAAGACGTCGAGCGGCTCGATCGTCGGGCGCGCGCCATTCACTGACGAGGTACCCGCGGCACCTGAAGGATCCTGAAACAGCACTCGCTGGCCGTCGCACTGGGCGAGCACGACGATGCGCGGGTCACTGCCTTCGTCGGGCCTCAACAAGGCCAACGCGGGCAGTGCTGCGAGGTTCAGTCGATCGATGCTGCTGCGGCTGCGCCTGGCCTTCAGGCCGATCTGCCGCGCTGCGATCAGCAGGTCGTTGATGTCAGCGCGGTGGCTGGCGGACCAGCCGAGTTGATGGGCCAGCGTGGCCGGATCCGCGGCAATGTGGTGCAGGCGAGCGATCAGGCACAGCGCCCGCAAGCCGCTGTGCGGCGAGGCCTGGGTCGAGGGGGTCGGGTCGGCCGCACGCGGGCCCGGAGTGAAGACGGACGGATCCTGAGTGTCCGATCGCGCAGTCTCCGGTGGGCCCATTCGAATTCCCCTCGACAACGTATCCAGACGTTTCAGGTTCAGTCTGCACTGGCTTCAGCGACGCGCAAATCCCCCCGAACCAGGGAGCGTGCAAGGTCTGACAGGCACCCCCAACGGGGGGATGGCAAGTCGAGGGAAAGCCAGGCGAGAACGCATGCCCGCGCCGCCATCGACATGGCGCCGACTTTTCCAAAACGACCGTTTCTTCCAAGAACGCGGGCCGGTCTCTTCCTAGAGTCCGGCTCATGCAACTGTTCATTTCATACCTTCCGCCGTCGGCTCTGGCGCACCCGGGCCGCTGCCAATGAAGCCCACCCAAGCGAACGGCATGCGCTGCGTGCACTGCACCAGCCTGCATCCGCACTGGGACCGCTCGCTGCCGCCGGCCCATGTGGTGGCCGATGGCGCGGTGATCTCGATGGGCTGCCCCGATGCCTCCAACGGGCTGCTGGGCCCGAACTCGACGGCGCATGACATTGCCCAGATCGATTTCGGCATGCTCGATCCGCTGTGCGGGCCGATTCACGTGGAAGGTGCCGAGCCGGGCGATGTGCTGCAGGTCGATGTGCTCGACATCGAGCTGGGCTCGTGGGGCTGGACGGGCCTGCTCAAGGGCTTTGGCCTGCTGGCCGACGAGTTTCCTCAGTCTTATTTCCGCAGCTTCGATCTGACGCGCCCCGAGGTCGATGTGTTCGGCTGTGCGTTTGCGCTGCGCCCGATGATGGGCGTGCTGGGTGTCGCACCCGCGGCGCCCGGCGCTTTCGCGTCGATCACCCCCACCAACGCGGGCGGCAACATCGATGTCCGCTACCTCGGTGCCGGCTCCACCATCTACCTGCCGGTGTTCAACACCGGTGCCTTGCTGTCGGGCGGCGACGGGCACGCGCTGCAGGGCGAGGGCGAGATCTCGGGCACGGCCATCGAGGCGCCGATGACGGCCACGCTGCGCCTGAAGGTGCTCAAGCAACAGAAGCTGGCCGCGCCGGTGCTCGACTTCTCGACCGCGCCTTACGGCGAGACCGAATACCGCGACTTCCTGGGCATCGGCCCCGATCTGTTCCACGCGGCGCGCGACGCCACCCGTTACGCCGTCGATGCCCTGGCGGCGCACTTCAAGGTCGAGCCCTTCGAGGCCTATGCCGTGCTGGGGATGGTGGGCGAGCTTCGCATCCACGAGATCGTCGACCAGCCGAACTGGGTCGTCGGCTGCATGGTGCCCAGGCGCTTGTTCCAGAGCCGCGCTTTCTCGTCCGGGGCCTGAGCGGCCCGCCGATTTCCCAGCTTCTCAAACCGGAGTCCCACCATGTCGCACCCTGTGTCCCGCCGCCACGTCGGCGCCTTGTGCCTTGCCTTGTCGAGCCTGTGCGTTGCGCCGTCGATTCACGCGGCCGATGCGCCTTTGCGTATCGGCGTTCCGGTGTGGGTCGGCTGGATGCCGTGGTGGGTCGCGCAGGAAAAGGGCCTGTTTGCCAAGCGCGGCGTGAGCGTCGAGCTGCGCAACTTCGCGGTGCAGGGCGATGCCGTCACCGCGCTGGCCGGCGGCAATCTCGATGCGGCCAGCCTGGCGACCAATGACGTCCTCACCATCAACGCTGCCGGCCCGAAGGCGTCGGTGGTGCTGCTGCACGACGAATCTGCCGGCGCCGACATGCTGATCACCCGCGGCATCGACACGCCGCAGGCCTTGAAGGGTCAGCGCATCGCCCTGGAGGTCGGTGGCGTGAGCCACTTCTTCCTGACCAAGCTGCTGGCCAAGTACGGGATGAGCGAGAAGGATGTGACGCTGGTGAACATGGCCGCGCCCGATGCCGGTGCTGCCTTCACCGCGAAGTCGATCAAGGCGGCGGTCACCTGGGAGCCCTTCGGCACGCAGGGCGTCAAGTCGGGTGGCAAGCTGCTGCTGACCAGCAAGGACACCCCGGGCGCCATCGTCGATGTGCTGAGCGTCAGAAACGAGGTGCTGAAGTCGAATCCCGAACAGGTGCGCCGTTTGGTGGCCGTCTGGTTCGACGCGCTCGATTACGTCAGGAAGCACCAGGCCGAGTCATTCAAGATCATGGCCAAGGCGTCGGGCGTGTCGGTGGCTGAATTCGGCGAGATGTGGAAGGGTGTCCGCATTCCCACGCTGGCCGACAACCAGGCGGCTCTGGGCTCAAAAGGCACCCCGGGCACTTATGGCGCCACGGTGGGCGAGATGAGTCAGTTCATGGTCTCGCAGAAACTGCTGTCCAGCCCGGTGGCCGCAGGCAGCATGGTGAGCGGCGACTTCCTCCCCGCGAAGTAAGCCCGTCACTGCTGCCGCATCGGGTGCCGATACCGGTGCGGTGGCACGCCCACCCAGCGGGTGAAGGTCGTCGTCAGATGCGACTGATCGAAAAAGCCGCATTGCAGGGCGATGTCGGCAATGCTCAGCTTGCTGTCGCGCAGCAGCTCCTGGGCGCGCTGCGTGCGAAGCGCAATCAGGTACTGCTGCGGCGACCTGGCGGAGGCGGCCTTGAAGGCCTTGCCGAACTGGTGAGGCCCCAGGCCGGCGACGGCTGCAAGGTCCGCGATGGCGATGGGCTCGTGCAGGCGTGCCAGGCAGTGGTCGTGAATGCGCGCCAGCGTCGCCTCGGAAAGTTTTCCGCGAACCGGGGGTCTCGCCAGCCTGCGCGTTCCCGACGCGCTGCGCAGCAGGCCGCAGATCAGGGTGCCTTCGATCGATTCGGCAAAGCTGCGGCCGAGCGCGTCGCCGCGGCGCGCCTCTGCCCAGGCGCGTCTGCACAGTTCTGCGAGGAAAGGGTCCTTGAAGGCCCGAAGTCGCAAGGTGTCGAGTTCGTGTTCCTCGCTGCCGGATTCGCCGGCCACGCGGGCGACCGTCTCTTCGTCGATCGAGATCATCAGATGCCGCTGCTCGCCGGACAGCTGCAGCGTGGCCTCGACATGCGGTGGCGTGATCGGCGCGAACATGCCCGGATGCAGCCACTGCGTGTGCCAGCGGTCGTCCACCCGGTACGACAGCCGCGCCTCCCCCTGCAGCACGAGGCACAGCGTGTAGCGCGCGGTCGGCGCGTCGTGCAGTTCGGTGGCGGGCAGCATCACGTCCTCGAAGGAGACCGTGGGTGCGGGCCGTGGCGAGTGCGCAGCGATTGGATTCATCGAGGTCTCCCGCAGGTAGATGCCTGCCCGGTGCCCGCAGCACTTCCCGTGCCGGGGTGAACTGAACCCGCTTGCAAGGCCTCGATCTGATCGGCAATCCGATCCGCCGCATCGCTGTCCTCGGCCATCAGCGTCGCGTGGTGCCGGCAGTCCGCTGCGATCGAGGCGTCGCTTGTCAGCCGGGCCAGGGCGTCGCTCCACTCCCGCACCGGGCTGCGTGCGCTCAGCCGCAGCCCCACGCCGCGCTTGACGAGGCGGGCGGCGTTGTCGAACTGGTCGTGCGCGAAGGGCGCCACGCCTTGCGGCAGGCCTGCGGCCAGGGCCTGCGCGGTGGTGCCGATGCCGCCGTGGTGCACCAGCGCGGCCAGCCGGGGCAGCAGTGCGTCGAAGGGTGCATAGCTCACCGCGTGGGCGTGGGGCGGCAGCGGGTGGGGCAGCTGGTCGGCATAGGGCGTGATCAGCAGCGCGCGCTGGTTCAAAGCGGCCGATGCGGCCAGTGCCCGTGCGAAGAAGTCGCGGCCGTGCGCCATGGCCGAGCCGGGCGTGAAGCCGATCGGTGCCGGGCCCGCATTCAGGAAGCTCAGCAGCGCGGGGTCCAGCGACTGCGCCGCCGTGCCCGACCATCTGGCGAAGCCGGTGGTCACCGCCTGCACAGGCCAGTCAGTCTGCTTCGGTGAAAACCACTCCGGCCAGGCGCACACCACGCGCTGCGGGCTGTTCACCCACCGGCTCAGCAGTCGGCGCGCCGGCGGCAGGCCCAGGTCACGGCGGATGCGGTCGAAGCCGGGTGCCATCACGCGGTCGATGAAGCCGCGCTCGATGGCCGCCTGGATCAGCCGCACCAGCGCAGGCGGCCAGCCGCTCAGGTCGCCCAGCCCGGGGATCACGGCCGGCGCCTGCGCCGACCACATGCACACCGGCGACAGGTGCACCATCGCCGCAGGTATGCGGTGGGTTTCCTGCGCCAGCCGCACGTGCAGAGCCAGTGTGCTGCCCACCAGCACTGTGCGGCCGGGCTGCGCGCGCGCCACCAGCAGGCGGTGCGCCTCGACCAACCGCTGCGCAATGGCTAGCCACAGCACCGGAAAGGAGGTGCGCGGGTTCCACAGGTCGGGGTGGTGCACCACCTGGGCAAATTCGGCCTCGGTGCCCACCGGCGTGCAGGTCAGGCCCGCCGCTTCGATGCGTGGCGCGAAATGGGGCGAGGTGACCAGTTCCACCTCGTGCCCGCGCCGCGCCAGCGCCTGGCCGATCGCGATGAAGGGGTGCACGTCACCGGCGCTGCCGACGCAGGAAATCAGGATGTGCATGGCGCATTGTGTGCAGACCGACAATCGTGCCGAGCGCATCGCGTGACCGCGATCGGATCCAACCCCTCATCCTGATGCAGATCGACCACATCCGACACCGCCTTCGTGCCCACGGCGCCATGCCTTGCCACGAGCACCGGGTGCTGCGGCTGTGGTCGAACGCGCTGTCGCAAGGCAGCGGCAAGCGCAAGCCGCAGGACTTCCTGCCGCTGGGCGTGCGTGCCGAGCTGCCGGCGATCGAGGCCGATCTGCAGGGGCTGGCGCGTCTGTTATCGGAGCACCCGGGCGACGATGGCTCGGCGCGGCTGCTCGTCGGGCTGCACGACGGGCAGACGGTCGAGGCGGTGCTGCTGCCGCGCGATGGCGTGTGCGTGTCGACACAGGTGGGCTGCGCGGTCGGCTGCGTGTTCTGCATGACGGGGCAGGGCGGGTTGCTGCGCCAGCTGGGCAGCGCCGAGATCGTGGCGCAGGTGGCGCTGGCGCGCAGCCGCCGGGCGGTGAAGAAGGTCGTCTTCATGGGCATGGGCGAGCCGGCGCACAACCTCGACAACGTGATGGACGCGATCGAACTGCTGGGCTTCGAGGGCGGCATCGGCCACAAGAACCTGGTGTTCTCGACGGTGGGCGATCGGCGGGTGTTCGAGCGCCTGCCGCTGGGCGCCGTGAAGCCGGCGCTGGCCTTGTCGCTGCATTCGACGAATGCGAAGCGGCGCGCGCAATTGCTGCCGCGCGCACCCGCCATCGAACCCGATGAACTGGTCGAGCTGGGCGAGCGCTATGCGCAGGCCAGCGGCTACCCGGTGCAGATCCAGTGGACGCTGCTGGCGGGCATCAACGATGGCGACGACGAACTCGACGGCATCGTGCGCCTGCTGGCCGGCAAGCGCGCCATCCTGAACATGATTCCGTACAACACCGTCGATGGGCTCGACTTCCAGCGGCCCGCTGCCGAGCGCGCCCGCGAGATCGCGCAGACCCTGCACCGCCGCGGCGTGCTCACCAAGCTGCGCCAGTCGGCTGGGCAAGACGTTGACGGCGGCTGCGGCCAGCTGAGAGCGCGCGAGATGCCCGCGCCGTCGGCCGCCGCGTCACAGCCGCAACCGGTGCGCTGGGCGACGCGGCCCGCCAGGCAAGGGGCGCGCGCGTGAGCGGCACAGACATCACCGTGCAGGTCCGCCGCGCGGGGCTGGATGATCTGGCGCCGCTGGCGAAGCTGTTCGACGCCTACCGCCAGTTCTACGAGCAGCCCGCCGATCTGCCGCTGGCCGAGCACTACCTGCACGACCGGCTCGCGCGTGACGAATCGCTGGTGTGGCTGGCCTGGCAGGGCGCGCAGGCGATCGGCTTCTGTCAGTGCTACCCGACGTTCTGTTCGGTGGCGGCGGCGCCGATCTTCGTGCTCTACGACCTGTACGTGCTGCCGGGCGCTCGTGGCCTGGGGGCCGCAAGGGGCTTGATGCAGGCTGCGGCCGTCGAGGCGCGGGCACGCAACTGCGTGCGGATCGACCTCAGCACGGCGAAGACCAATCTCCCGGCGCAGTCCTTGTACGAGTCGCTGGGCTGGCGGCGCGACGATGCGTTTTTCGTCTACAGCAGCACGCTCGCCCCGCCAGCCTGACGGCGAGCCGATCAGGCGTGCAGGCCTCGATCACTCCACGGCTACCGTCAGGTCAGGGGCCGCGGTACGTGGATCGAAGTGGGGAAAGACGGCGTCGGGTTCAAAAGGCATCGAGCTTGGAGCAAACGCGGCAAACCTTCGCCGAAACTGACCTGCTTTCAAGGTCATTCGCCCCATGCCGCTGCGGCGTCACTGCCGCGACGGTCTCCGTGACCGGCACCTGAACCGGCGCTGGTGCGGCGATCGCTGCGACTGGCACTTGAACCGGCGCTGGTGCGGCGATCGCTGCGACTGGCACCTGAACCGGCGCTGGTGCGGCGATCGCTGCGACTGGCACCTGAACCGGCGCTGGCGCGGCGATCTCTGCGACCGGCACCTGAACCGGCGCTGGTGCGGCGATCGCTGCGACTGGCACTCGAACCGGTGCTGGTGCGGCGATCGCTGCGACTGGCACCTGAACCGGCGCTGGTGCGGCGATCGCTGCGACTGGCACCTGAACCGGCACGGGTGCGGCGATCGCTGCAACTGGCTTCTGAACGGGCGCTGGTGCGACGGTCTCGGCGACCGGCTTCTGAACCGGCACGGGTGCCGCGATCGCTGCGGCTGGCTGCTGAACCGGCACGGGTGCGACGGTCGCTGCGGCTGGCTGCTGAACCGGCGCTGGCGCGACGGTTCCTGCGACCTGCCCCTGACTTGTCACCGTGATCACCCGGCGCGGCGTGCCCGGCGTTTCATCGAAGGTGCTGGCCGCCTGATGGTTGGCCTGTTGCCAGTCGTCGACGTTGCGGATGATCGTCGGCTTGATCAGCACCACCAGTTCCTTCTTGCGGCTGCTGGAGTTGGTGTTGCCGAACAGCGTCTGCGTGACCCGGTTGCTGGAGCTGCCTGGCAGGCCCGAGTTGTGGCCGACGGCCTCGACCTGCATCAGCCCGCCGATCGCGACGATATTGCCGTCGGTCACGCGCACCACGGTGTCGGTTTCGTTGACGCTGCTCGAGGCCAGTGGCAGCTTGTAGCTGCCGATCGTTCCCAGGTCGATCCGCTTGGTGACCTCGCTCACGGCCGTCACCGAGGGGTGCACGTGCAGCGTGATGGTGTTGGCGTCGTCGATCTGCGGCGTCACATCGAGTGCGATGCCCGAGAAGAACGGCGTGAGCGTCAGCGCGGGCAGCGTCGTCGTGCCGTTGTTGTTGCTGGAGTTCCCGGAATAGACCGAGCCGCCCGACACATTGGTGACGAAGTACTCGTCAGTGCCGACCTTGAGCACCGCTTTCTGGTTGTTCAGCGTGGCCACCCGCGGGCTCGACAGGATCTGCACGTCGCCGTGCGTCTCCAGGAAGCCCAGCACCGCCTGGAAGCCATTGGTCGCGATCGCCAGGCCCAGCGTGCCCGAGCCTGCGGCTGGCACCGACACGCTGTCGACCAGCAGCGAGGCCACCGCAGACGGCAGCGTCGGCAGGCCGCGGTTGTTGGTCACCAGTGCGTTGCTCGCAATGCCGCTGGTCTGGCCGATGGCGCGGTTGCGCCGCAGCAGCGACCAGTCGATGCCGCTCTGGAACCCCTCGCGCAGTTCGACCTCGACGATCTTCGCCTCCAGCATCACCTGGCGCTCGAGCGCCAGCCGCGAGGCGCGCAGGTAGTTTTCCACCTGGCGCAGCTCTTCGGGCATCGCGCGAACGGCGATGGTCCCCGATTGCGGGCTGGTGATCACGTTGCGTCCGTTGCCGGTGCCCACGATGCTGCGCAGCGCTTCGCTGGTCTCGGCCCAGATATCGGAGCTCGAGGTCGTCGAGACCTGGCTGCTGTCCAGCGATTCACCGCCGTTCGAGTTCGAGCCGTTGCCGTTGCCGTTGCCTGGCTGGTTGTTGTTGTTGTTGTTGTTGTTGTTGTTCGACGGCGCTGCGCCCGAACTGACGCGGGTGTCGCTGCGCCCCTGGCGTTTGGCCTGCAGATAGTTGGCCATGAAGATGCGGGTCTGCATCGTGGCCGGGAATACCGTGATGCGGCGTCCCTCGATCTTGAATTCGTAGCCGTACACATCGCGGATCGATTCCAGCGCCTCGCGCACCGTCACCCCGCGCAGCGTCACCGACAGCGTGCCGGTGAGCTCGGGGTGCATCAGCATGCTGTAGCGGGTGTCGGTCACCATCGACAGGAACACGTCGCGCGCCGATGCGCCGCTCACGATCAGGTCGAAGCGGGGTTCGGGCGTGGCGTCGGGCCGGGGTGCCGCAGGTGGCGGAGCCGCCTCCGCCTGCACCGCCGGGGGCGCCGGACTCGCGACGGGTGCGGCTGCCGGGGCGCGGCTCGCCTGCAACTCGGCCTGCACGCTTTCGCGGGCGTTGGGGACCCTGACCACGCCCGGCGCAGCACAGCCCGACAGTCCCGCGATGGTGCCCAGGGTCAGCAGCAGAGCGGCGACGCATTGTGTGGTCGTCGCTTGCGTTGCTTGGATGGAGTTCATGGCGACTCGCCTCGTGTCGAAGTGCTGAAAGGTTGAACAGGTGAGGAGCCGCGGCCGCTGGCCGGGTCCGGGTCTGGCGGCGCATCGACCACGGTGCGCTTGGTCACGCTGCCGTAGAAGGGCAATCGCGTGACGGTGTTTCCGTCGCGCACCCAGACCGCCGAATCGGTGATCCGCTCGATCCGTGTGCTGCCCAGGGCGTCGCCGACACCGAGCCGGCGGCGTCCATCGACCACGTAGCGTTGACCATTGACCGTCAGCAGCTGCTGCGGCGCGGGCTGCGGTGCGTCCTCGAGCGAGCCTGTGGCCGCGGCAGGCCGGGCGATCGCCAGCGGCGGCACCATCGGGTCTCGCAGCGCGGGGGCGCTCTGTGCGGCCGCGGGCAGCGCCGTGGTGGCGATGGCCAGGGCCCATGCCAGACAGGGCATGTCTGTCGTGCTGCGTCTTGTCATCGCTCGTCTCCTGCAAGGAACAGCCGCACGGTGAGGTGCGGCGGCATCCGCGTGGTGTTGATCTGCATCGGGCCCCAGCGCAACTCGGGCAGCGCCTGTTCCAGGTCGGCCAGGTACTGCGCCAGGTCGAGGTAGCCACCACTGACGCCCAGGTCCACCGCCTGCCAGCGCAGAGCGGTCTCGGTGGATTTGTCGTCTGCCTTGTCCTTGGGCCGGTCGCTGGCCGTCACCAGGTGGGTCAGCGTGAGCCGCTCGTGCCGCTGCAGCACCTGGTCCATCAGCTCGGGCAGCGTCGCCAGACGATTGCCATCGCCCAGGCTCTCGTGCACCTGGCTGTCCACCGACTGGAGTTCGGCACGGGCTTGCGCGATCCTGGCCAGCAGCCGGCCGCGGGGTGAGTCGGGCTGCGAGGTCGAGCTGACATCGATCAGCGTTTGCCTCAACGTCGCGAGTTCCTGGGCCGCAGTCGCTTGTTCGGCCGTCAGCGCCTTGAGCTTCGCGGTCGCAGGCGACCACACCAGCGAGTCCGCCAGTGCGACCATCACGAAGGCGACCGACACGAACAGCATCACCCGTTCACGCAGGCTCAGCGCATTGATGCGCGCCAGCTGCTTTTGCCAGTCAGCCTTCATCGCACCGCTCCGGAGGCATCGGTTGTCGTGCGCCCGGCCACATCGGTCTGGCTGACCATCGTGAAGATCCAGGGATCCGGTGTGCCCGGGATCGCCGTTGCGCCCGTGGTGTCGCGCTCGATCTTCAGCGCGGCCAGCGGCTGGCCGGGCAGGATCGGTTCGGCGGCCAGTTGCGCCAGCCAGGGGCGCAGGCTTTCAGGCTCCAGCGTGCGGCCATGCAGTTCGAGGCGGCTGTCGTCGATGTCGATCTTCGTCAGCCACACCGAATGCGGCACCGTTTGTGCCACGCGGCGCAGCAACACCGAGCGGCGGTGGCTGTCGTCGAGTCGGCCGCGCGTCAGTTCGTCGAGCACGGCGCGTCGCTGCAGCAAGGCCGCGTCGGTCTGTGCCAGTTGCTGTTCGAGGGCGGTGACCTGGTTTGCGCCCGAGGGCAGGCTGGCCAGGCTGGCGGTCAAACGTTGTTTTTCAGCGGCCAGACTGGTGCGTGCCGCTGCCAGTTCCTGCTGCGCGCTGCTTGCGAGGGCCTGTGCCCACACGCATGCGGCGACGATGACGAGCGCGGTGACACCCAGGCCGACGACAAGCACTTCGGCTGCAAGGCGCTGCGGGGGGGCCTTAAGGGCCGCGCTGTAGAGGTTGATCTGTTGAGACATGGCGGCCTCAGTGGGTTCGGACGTCGTCGCGCAGCAGGCCACCGAGCAGCATCAGCGCAGGGCGCTCGGACTCAGGCGCAAGGGAAAACAGGGCGCTGCTGTCGAAGGCTTCAACGGTGAGCGACAGCGTGCGCATCAGCAGGCCTTGCAGTGCGTCGGTGCGGTCACCCGCCTGTACCCACAGGCGTTGCAGCGGCAGCTCGGGCCAGAAGCGTTCCCAGGCGTCGAGAGAGCGCTGCACCTCGATGGCCAGCCGCGGTGTGTTGTCGTGCTGCGCATCGCTGCTGTCTTGCGGCTCGGCGCCGTAGTCGACGATGTCCACGCCTTCGAGCTCCATCGACATCAGGTCGTTTGTCCTGGCCGGCGTGGCCGCTTCCACGGGTGCTGGTGCCGGCATGTCGCCGAGCGACCACGAGTTCCAGTCCAGCCTGCGGGCGTAGAAGAGTTCACCGTTGGCGCAGATCGTCAGCAGGCATTGCGAGCCGTGAACCATCAGCGCGGCGCTGGCATCGGCGCCCCGGCCTTGCTGCGCCGCGAGCGCGCACTGCAGGTTGCGCTGGGCCAGTTCGGCAATGTCGAACACCGAGGGTTGCAGCCCGGCCGACTCCATCCAGGCGCCCAGCTCGGCCACCCGCGCGTTGCGCGCCGCGGCGACGAACAGCTGGCGCCTGTGCTGGGCGCGCTGATCGCCAACGGCCAGCACGTCGAGCATCAGCTCTTCGACCGGGATATCGACCTGGTCCCTGATCTGCCAGCGTGCCGCTGCCCTCATCTCATCGGCAGGCACCGCTGGCGCCTCGATCTGCAGCAACTGGCAGTCCGACAGGCCGAGCACGGTGAGCACATCGGCTCCTGGCAGGTTCAGTGCCTTCACGCGCCTGGCCAGCTGCTGCGGGTTGTCGCTGCCGCATGGCTGCGTGCCGCTGCGCACGACCTGACGGCCAATCAGCTCGACGTAGCTGAACGCATCGTTGTCGATCGCGATGGCCAGCCGGCCAGACGATCTGGCAGGTTTCTTGTTCCAGGGAAATCTCATGGTCATGATCGCTCCCGCCGGTAGTCCATCTCTTGCTGTGTGTGTGGACCGCGCCGGCATCGAGGCCTTTTGGGGTTTCGGATCCGATGCTAGAGACAGCCCTCGACGCCGATGCGTCAAGTAAAGGCGTGAAACAAGCCTGTTTCTGTTTGCATCTGTCCGGCCGTCGTGCGCTGGGGGGCGTGCCAGCGGATCGGTATCAGTAGTTCTCTCGCCGGTACAGCAGGTTCTGCTGCGTGCTTTGCTGCCCGAAGGTCGCTCGTGCCGACGGGTCGAAGCCGTGGCTGCTGCCGCACCAGGCTCCCCGCAGGAAGGCGAGGTTGGCGCCGGCGCTGGCAGCGTCACCGGTGGCCGGCGTCCAGGGCTGCAGGCACGACGCATCGCTCGCGCTGCTGCCCAGGCTGAGCGCCACGTCGTAGGTGCCCAGGCGGCCGGAAGACGGCGCGGCCAGCCTCAGCAAGCCCGTGCCGCTGGCCAGCGCGATGGCGGCCGTGGCGGCGGTGTCGGAGGCGGTGATCGTGCGCATCAGGTTGCCGAAGTTGAAGGCACTGGTGGGCACCGTGGTGCAGCTGTCCAGCGTGTTGGTGTCCCAGTTGCTGCCGCTCCAGTACTGCGCGGTGACGGGCAAGGGCAGGGGGCGGTCGGCCGGCCCCAC
>CANJJE010000012.1 GCA_947474755.1 Burkholderiales bacterium
GTTCACGCTGCCGCCGGTGGCACTGAGCGTGCCGCTCACGCCGCTGGTGTAGGGCGCGCTGCAGGTGGCATCGGCGCAGGCCCTGAGCGTCACGGTGGACGGCGTGCAGGTCAGCCCGGCGCCGCTGGCGTGCTCGATCTGCAGGCGGTGGGGCGCTGCGGGCGAGTCCGACACCGTGAACGTCCCGCTCTCGGTGAAGGTGTGGACCGTGTAGATCCCCGACGTGGTCTTGGTGCCGCCCGTGGTGAGCGCGGGATCGATGCCGTCCGAGCCGTCGGTCTTGTAGCGGATGATGACGATGCCCGAGCCGCCGTTTCCGCCTGGCGGGTAGATGGAATTCCTGCCGCCGCCACCTCCGCCGCCACCCGTGTTGCTTGCCCCGTTGGTGCCAGCAGCCGCGGCTCCGCTTGCACCCCCTGCACCACCTGCGCCACCGCCGCCCAGGCCTCCGGTGCTGGCCGCACCGGTTTGTGCGCCGCCGCCGCCGCCGCCCGCGTAATAGGTGCTGACGCCGCTGATGTCGTAGGCCAGCCCGTCGCCACCGTTGCCGCCGACCGTGAGGGTGCCAGTCGCGCCGGTGGTTCCTGCGCCACCACCGCCGCCACCGCCGGCATCATCTGATCCGCTGGCCGCCGCACCACCGTTCTTGCCCTGTCCCGATATGCCGCTTCCGCCAAGCGATCCATTGCGGAATCCGCCACCGCCAGACCCACCGTCGCCGCCAGTGATGGCCCCACTACTGAAACGCGCGCCACCACCGCCGCCGACAGCGGTGAGGCCAAACGCCGTGGAGTCTCCGCCCTTGCGTTGGGCGACCGTGAGCGCCGAATCACCTCCACCAGCACCGCCACCACCGACCACGATCGGATAACTGCCCACCGACAGGGCGGCGCTCGTGTAGATCAAACCGCCGCCGCCGCCGCCGCCGCCGCCGCCGTTGTTGTTGTCACCACCATTGCCGCCGCCGCCGCCGCCGACGACGAGGACTTCAACCCCGGCGGTGGCGACCGTGAACGTCCCGCTCGTCGTGAAGGTGTGGACCGTATAGATCCCCGACGTGGTCTTGGTGCCACCCGTGGTGGCCGCGGCAACGATGCCGTCCGAGCCGTCGGTCTTGTAGCGCACGATGACGATGCCAGAGCCGCCGTTGCCACCATTGCCCCCAGCGCCGTTCGCATCCCGAGAACCACCACCGCCGCCGCCCGTGTTAGCCGTCCCGTTTGTTGCGTTGGCGTTATTGGTAGAGCCGGCGCCACCGCCCCCCGTTCCTCCTGTGCCCGCAACAGAAGGAGCACCGGCAGCGCCACCGCCGCCGCCCGCATAGGTAACCGACGAGCCGGAGATACTGCTCGCAGTTCCGTTTCCACCGCTGCCTCCATTACCAGAGGCGGTGCCGGCGGACCCAGCAGCACCCGCACCACCGCCACCGCCGAAACCGCTACTGGCTCCGTTTCCACCGGCATTACCTTCGCCCGATGGACTCGCCGCCCCGCCTGACCCGCCAGCGCCAAACCCGCCGCCACCACCGCCGCTGCCACCGCTGGCTCCGCTGACTATTGCAACCGCAGCATCAAACCCTGCTCCGCCGCCGCCACCTGTTGCCGTGATCGATGACAGAGCTGAATTGCCACCGTTGGCGCCTCTTGATGTTCGAACCGTTGAGCCTGCACCGCCCGCGCCAACCGTCACTGTCATGGCCCCCGCGACGACGGCCAGCGTGCCAGTCTTGTACCCACCCGCACCGCCACCCCCGCCGGTTCGACCACCGCCGCCACCGCCACCCACGACGAGATATTCAACCGTGGCGGCATGGCCGATCGCGCAGCTGCAAAGCAGCAGGCCAGACAGCCATCTGAGCACGGCGTCGCGCTGGCGTCGCAGGGCGTTCGGCAGGTCTTTGCCGAGGGCTCGGGTCGTCTTCATCGCACCACCGTAGAAGCGATCTGCCGCTCGACATAGGTGTTGCCGGGGTTGGCGGTGGTGTTCGGGCAGGCGCCGCTGCTCGGGGCGTTGCAGGCGTTGGCCTTGAGTTGATAGAAGCCCAGTGCCGTGCTGCCGTCGCTGCCTGCGGTCTGGGTGCAGCTCACGGTGATGGTGTAGGCGCCGAGCCCGGGGGCCGTGAAGCTGGTGGTGCCGAAGCACGCAGGTGCTGCTGCCGGAGGAGCGGGGTTGCGCAGCACCTGGAAGGCTGCCCATTCGAGCCCGGCTCGCGCTGCCTGCAGTGCGCGGGCCGACTCGACCTCGGCGGCCGAGCCCAGATGCTGGCGCGTGCTGACCTTGGTGATCGCCGCGCCCAGGGCGGCGAGCACCACGATGATGAACAGCACCGAGACCAGCGTGAAGCCGGCGGCTCGGCGCTCAGGGCTGGTTGCTGACGTAGACCGCATGCTGCAGGCTCACGCTTTCGGTGCCGGTGGAGGTATCGCCCGACAGCGTCAGCTGCAGGTTGACGAGCGCGGCGCGCGCGGCCACCAGCGTGCCCTCGACGCTGAAGCGGCAGGCGGTGACGCCGGTGGCCAGCACCGCACTGCTGCCGGCGCCGGGCGGGTCTGGCTGTGTGGCCGCGAAGCCGTAGCCCTGGTAGCGCCTCAGGGTGCCGGCGGCCAGGTCGCAGCGGTAGGTGACCGGCGTGGTCACCGCCATCACGCGATAGGGCGCGGCGTAGTCGCCCACCGGCAGGCCGGCCAGAGAGTTCAGGGTGATCGAGGTGGCCGATCCTGCGGCGTTGGTGGCGGTGCGGCGGTTCGAGCTGGCCTGCGCACCGGCGCTGCTGTTGTCGGCGTAGGCGTTCGAGCCGGTGACGTTCGGGCCGAGGTTGTAGAAGACAAGCTCCTGCGAGGCCGTCACGATCAGCGGCGGGCCGACGATGTCGAAGCTGGTGTCGAGCGTGCCGAAGCTGAGCGGGTCGCCGCTTTCGGTGGCGTAGCGCGCCGCGCCCGTTGTCGGGATCAGCTCCAGTCCCAGGCCGGATGCGGTGACGCGCACGCTGTTGGGCAAGGCGATGGCGAGGTCGCGGCCGATGCGGCGCAGCGACAGATCGGCGGTGTCGACCAGTTCGGCGCGTGCCACGGTGGCGAGGTAGCCCTGGATCGGTTGCACGATGAAGCGGCCGACCACCGCGAACAGCACGCCCGTGACGGCGATCACCATGACCACTTCGACCAGCGTGAAGCCCCGCGACGGGAGGGTGGTGCGCGACGGCTCAGAGCGAGGCATTGGGCGCATGGCGGGTTCGGTAGCCGTCCAGCGTCAGCGTGCCGCCCCGCGGGTCGGTCACGGTCACGCTGATGCGCAGCACATCGCCGCTGGCCGCTGTCATGGTGTTCAGTGTGACGGGGGTCACGGCCACGCTGGCGCTGTAGCCCGACAGGCCGGCCACGGCGGTGTTGGTGATGTCGACGATGCCGTTCATCGAGTAGCCGCCATAGTCATTGGCGTTGTCGAACTGTGGCGTGGCGAAGCGGTTCTCCCCCGATTCCGGGCCGATCGCGTCGGCGCTGCTGGCGCAGTCGGCGGTGCTGGTGGCGGTGGTCACGTTGGCGTCGTCACCGTCGCAGTAGGTGAAGGGCATCAAGCTCACTTCTTCCAGCAGCGATTCGGCGACGGCCAGCGCCTGGCGGCGCAGCATCGGGTCGGCACTCGTGCTCGTCGATTGGATGAACACGGCGAGCACCCCGGCCAGCGCAGCGCTGACCACGGCGATGAAGATCACCAGTTCAATGAGGGAGAGGCCGCGAACGCGCTGCGTCAAAACCGGGTGGCGGCCATGTGTGGATAACGGGTACATCGAAGCCTCGGGGAGATCCAGATCCGATCCTAGAGACGCCTCTCGGCGCCGATGCGTCAAGGAACGGCGCGAAACAAGCCTGTTTCTGTCTCGATCTGGTAGGCCATCGAAGTCGAGCCGTAGCTGACCGTGACCGGCAAGGCGCTGCCGGTCGAGGTGACCGTGCTGCCGCTGTTGTCGGCATTGAAGGTGACTGTGCGGGTGCCGCTTTCGGCCAGGCAGGGGGAGGTGGCGCTCGGGCAGGGCACGCTGGCGATGGCGTCTCCGGACACATAGGCGAAGGTGGCGCCGGTGGTCGTGAAGGTCGCCACCACCGGGCGCCGCTGTGTCAGTGCCAGGCGCTGCATCGCGGCGCTCTGTGCTTTCAGCTCGTCGGCGAAGCCGCGCAGGCGGAAGGTGCCCAGCTCGAGTGCCGGCAGCGCGAACACCGCCAGCACACCGATGATGATGATGACCGTCACCAGCTCCACCAGCGTGAAACCGGCTTCACCATGGGGAACGCCGCAGCTCGGTGCGGACGCTGCGGCGTGAATCGGAGGCATCGTGAGGTGGGATGGCGACTGCCACCCCGCGAGCATCAGCTGATGCCCATGCCGACGAAGGTGGCCGTGACAGCCGTGCCGGCGCTCGGGGTGAACGTCAGCGTGCAGGAGGTTGTCGCGCCGTTGGCGATCGCCAGGGTGCCGATGGTGTAGGTGCCGCCTTGTGTCGGCATCGCCGTCGTGTAGGCGCCCGACGTGTAGGTGCTCAGCGCCTTGGCGGTGTCCTGGCAGTCGACCACAGCCACGCCTTTGGAGCCGTTGGCGGTGCGGGTCGCGAAATTGATCGCGGCAGCAGACGCCAGCGCGCCCGCCACGCCATTGACGGCGGCCTGGTTTGCATCGGACCTCAGGTCCAGATACTTGGGAATGGCCACGGCGGACAAGACGCCGAGGATCACGATGACCATGATCAGCTCGATCAGGGTGAAACCGGCTTGGCGGGGCTTCATGACTAGTCTCCAGTGTGAATAAGGGTTTGGAAGGTCGGTGTTGGGAAGACTGCTTGCGCGTGTGATCCAGCTATCGGCGTCCGTGCTCACTTTCATAGTCCTGGCTGAGAATGAACATCAGCTGATGCCCATGCCGACGAAGGTGGCCGTGACGGCCGTGCCGGCGCTCGGGGTGAACGTCAGCGTGCAGGAGGTTGTCGCGCCGTTGGCGATCGCCAGGGTGCCGATGGTGTAGGCGCCGCCTTGTGTCGGCATGGCCGTCGTGTAGGCGCCCGACGTGTAGGTGCTCAGCGCCATGGCGGTGTCCTGGCAGTTGGTCACAGCCACGCCTTTGGAGCCGTTGGCAGTGCGGGTCGCGAAATTGATCGCGGCAGCAGAAGCCAGCGCGCCCGCCACGCCATTGACGGCGGCCTGGTTCGCATCGGACCTCAGGTCCAGATACTTGGGAATGGCCACGGCGGACAGGACACCGAGAATCACGATGACCATGATCAACTCGATCAGGGTGAAACCGGCTTGGCGGGACTTCATGACTACTCTCCAGTGTGAATTTGGGGTCGAAAGGCCTGCGTCGGGCAGCCTGTTCGCACCTGTGTTGCAGTTATCGGTACTTCTGCTCATTTCTTGAGTCATCAGCCGCCACCCCGTCCCTGTGCCGCGCCGCCGAGGTTCCACAGCGGCAGGAAGATGCCCAGGGCGAGTACCAGCACCATCGCGCCAATCACCGCGAGCAGCAGCGGCTCGATGCTGGCGGCCAGGCCCTTGATCGCGTAATCGGTCTCGCGCTCGTACATGTCGGCGACCTCCATCATCAGGCTGTCGAGGTCGCCGGTTTCCTCGCCGATCGCGATCATCTGCAGCACGACCGGCGTGAAGATGCCGGTGGCGGCGGCGCAGCGCGAGACGGTTTCGCCGCGCTCGATGCTTTCGCGCATCTGCTCGATGCGCTGCGCGATGTAGGCGTTGTCGACCGTCTGCGCCACCACCGACATCGCGCGGCTGATCGGCACGCCGCTGCGGCTCGCGATGGCGAAGCTGCGTGCAAAGCGCGACAGCGTGCCCTTCAGCACGATCGGCCCGGCGATTGGCAGCTTGAGCTTCAGGCCGTCCCAGATCAGACGGCCGGGCGCGGTCGCCAGCCAGGCGCGCGCGCTCCACCACAGCCCGACACCGCCCGCCAGCAGCAGCGGCCAGGCCTCGACCGTGAACTTCGAGATGGCCATCAGCAGCCGGGTGACCGGTGGCAGTTCGGCCTTGAACTGGGCAAAGACGGTGGCAAAGGTCGGGATCACGAACAGGTTGATCACCAGCATCGCGATGGCGATCGCGAACAGCACCATCGTCGGGTAGCGCAAGGCCTGCTTGATGCGCGAGCGCACGTCGAGTTCGAACTCGATATGCCTGGCCAGACGGTCGAAGACCTCGGTCAGCCGGCCGCTCATCTCGCCGACGCGCACCATCGCCACATAGAAGCCGTTGAAGGCGTGGGTGTGGCGCTTCATCGCGGTGCCGAGTTCGTGGCCTTGCTCGAGGTTCGCACGCAGGTCGGCCAGCATGGCGCTCAGCGATGCCTTCGTTGCCGAGGCCTGCAGGCTGGACAGCGCCCGCAGGATCGGCACGCCGGCGCGCTGCAGGGTGTGCATCTGGCGCGAGAAGGTCAGGATGTCCTCGCCCTTGATCGGCGCGCTGCCCAGACCGGGCCACAGGCTGATGCTCGCGCCCGCACTGGCCGCCAGCGACTGCTTCTCGGTCAAGGACACCAGGATCGTGCCCTTGGCCTGCAGCAGCGCGGCCGCAGCGCCGGCGTTGTCGGCATCGACTTCGCCACGCAGCGGTTCGCCGACCTGGTTCCGCCCTTGCCAGGTGAAAGTCGTCACGTCAGCACCTCCTGGCCGCCCGAAGGGACTGACGCGCACCCTCGGGGGGCCGCGAATGGAATGAGCTTGGGGGGCGCCATCACGTCAATCGCATTCCGCGCCCAGCCGCATCGCCTCGGCGACCGAGGTGGCGCCGCCACGCACCAGGCTCAGCGCGCGGTACGCCATCGTGCGGCCCTGCATCTGCTCGCGGGCCAGCTTCGAGAACCCGACCAGGTCGGCGCGTGTCGCCGCCTGCGCGAGCTCAGTGTTCATCTCCAGCATTTCGTAGACGCCGATGCGGCCGACATAGCCCGTACCGTTGCAGGCCGCACAGCCGCGCCCGCGCAGCGTGCGTTCGCTCGCCGCACTTTCACCGGCGAGAGCGGTCAGCCAGCCGGCTTCCTGCGGCGTGGGGATGTGGGTCTCGGCGCAGTTGCTGCAGTTGGCGCGCACCAGGCGCTGCGCGATCACCGCTTGCAGCGAGCTGGCCACCATGAAGGCCGGCGCACCCATGTCGAGAAGCCGGAACGGTGCGCTGATCGCGTCGCGGGTGTGCAGCGAGGACAGCACCAGGTGGCCGGTGATGGCCGCGCGCAGGCCGATGTCGGCGGTTTCGGGATCCCGGATCTCGCCGACCAGGATCACGTCCGGGTCCTGCCGCAGGGTGGAGCGCAGCACGCGGGCGAAGCTCAGTTCGATCTTGTCGTTGACCTGTACCTGGGTCAGGCCGGGCAGGCGGTATTCGATCGGGTCCTCGACGGTGATCACTTTCAGGCGCTCGGCGTCGATCTCGGCCAGGGCGGCATACAAGGTGGTCGTCTTGCCGACGCCGGTCGGGCCGGTGACCAGCACCATGCCCGAGGAGCGGCCGAGGATTTCCTGGAAGCGGATCAGCAGGTCCTGCGGCATGCCGATCTCGTCGAGTCGACGCATGCCCTTGCCGTGAGCCAGCAGCCGCAGCACCACCGATTCGCCGTGGTGCGAGGGCATGGTCGAGATCCGTACATCGATGCCGTCATCGCGCACCCGCACGGTGAAACGGCCGTCCTGCGGCAGCCGCTTTTCAGAAATGTCGAGCCCTGCCATCAGCTTCAGGCGCTGCGCCAGCGCTCCGGCAATGCGCTTGTCGGCCTGGGTTTGCGTCTGCAGCACGCCATCGACCCGGCTGCGGATCACCAGCCCGCCGTCCTGCGGTTCGATGTGGATGTCGGAGGCGCCCATCTGCACGGCATCTTCGAAGACGCTTTGCAGCAGCCGCACCACTGGCGCGCTTTCGGCAGTGGCACTGGCGTCGAATGCGCCGTTGTCGGCGGCGGCGCTGACGTCGATTTCGAGCGCCTTGGCGAGGCCGGTGATCTCGTCGGTGCGTCGGTAGTGGCGGTCCAGCGCCGGCACCAGCTGGCTCTCCGGCACGACGGCGATTCGCACCTGGCGCTTGAGCAGCCGGCTCAGCTCATCGTAGGCGACCAGATCGAGCGGATCGACGAAGCCCACCAGCAGGTGCTCGCGCTGGTCTTCCAGCACGATGACGCGCAGGCGGCGTGCGGGTGATTCGGGCAGCAGCCGCACGGTGCTGCTGTTGAGCGTGTAATTCTTGAGATTGACCGCCGGCACGCGCAACTGGCGCGCGAGGCCATGGGCCACCGCTTCTTCGGTGACGAAGCCGGCGTCGATCAGCAGCCGACCCAGCCGCTTGCCGGTGCCGCGCTGCATTTCCAGGGCCGTCTGCAGCTGCTCCTCGGTGATCAGCATCTGCTTGACCAGCACGTCGCCCAGACGCAGCCTCTCGCGCCGCGCAGGCGCGGGAGGCGGCATCGGCGCCGGGGTCGCGGTGGGCGCGCCCGCCGCGGCGATGGCCGCTGCGGTGAGCTCCTCGGTCGCAGCCCATTGCAGTGGGGTCAGCATGTCGGCCATGGCGGTACTCGGTGATCTCAGTGGTGCGTGCGTTCCCGTGGACGGCGCTGCGGTGCCCGCGTACAGGCGCAAGCGGCGCAAATCCTCGTTTGCTCAATGATGGTGTGGACAGCGCCGGCGCAAGGCCCGATATCCGCCCGACTGAGCCCCCAATTCCTGCGATCGGTCATGTCGAGCTGCCACCGGATCAGTGGTTGCTGGTGGCGTGCACATCCTCGATGGAGGTGATGCCGGCGAGCACCTTGGTGATGCCATCCTGGCGCAGCGTGCGCATGCCTTCGCGCAGCGCGAGCTGCTGCAGCGCTTCGGCGCGCTCGCCGGTCTGCACCATGCGGCGCAGACCCCGCGAGATGATCATCAGCTCGTGCAAGCCGGCACGGCCCTTGTAGCCGGTGTGGTCGCAGCGGGCGCAACCGGGGCTGTGGTACTTCAACAAGTGGCCGTCGCTGCCGTGGTGTTCGATCCATTCGGCGCGAAGCGCGAGTCGGTCCGGGGTACCTTCGGGATCGCCCATGAAGGCGTGCAGGTAGTTGTCGAGCCACTCATCGACCTCGGCCTCGGTGGCCGGCCGGCTCTGGCGGCAGCCGATGCACAGGCGGCGCACCAGCCGCTGCGCCAGCACCGCCAGCAGCGAGTCGGCGAAGTTGAACGGGTCCATGCCCATGTCGAGCAGGCGGGTCACGGTTTCCGGTGCACTGTTGGTGTGCAGTGTGCTGAGCACCAGGTGGCCGGTCAGCGAGGCCTCGATCGCCATGTGCGCGGTCTCTTCGTCGCGGATCTCGCCGACCATGATCACGTCAGGGTCCGCGCGCAGGAAGGCGCGCAGCGCCTTCGCAAACGTCCAGTCGATACGGGGGTTCACCTGCACCTGGCGCAGGCCGGCCTGGGTGATTTCGACCGGGTCTTCGGCCGTCCAGATCTTGCGCTCGGGCACGTTGATCGAGGCCAGTGCCGAATGCAGCGTGGTCGTCTTGCCGGAGCCGGTGGGGCCCACGCAAAGCACCATGCCATAGGGCCGGTTGATCGCCGTCTTCAGCTGGGCGAGGTTGTGTGGCGACATGCCGATCTGTTCCAGCGGAATCGGCTTGGCTGAGGCCAGGATCCGCATCACCACGTCTTCGAGGCCGTTGTTGGTCGGAATCGTGGCCACGCGCAGCTCCAGCTTGTGCTGGGCCGAGAAGCGGGCGAAGTTGATCTTGCCGTCCTGCGGCTTGCGACGCTCGGAGATGTCGAGGTCGCACATGATCTTGATGCGTGCGATCAGCGACGAGCGGTAATTCGGTGGCAGCTCGAGGTAGGTGCGCAGCACCCCGTCCTTGCGGAAGCGGATGCGGATCTTTTCGCGCCTCGGATAGCTTTCGATGTGGATGTCGGAGACACCGTCCTTGTGCGCCTCGATGATCATGTTGTTGATCAGGCGCACCAGCGAGTTGTCCGACTGCTCGATCGGGCGGTCGTCGGGCGTGCTGGCGTCGTTTTCACGCTCCAGCGTCTCGACCAGCTGCTCGGTGCCGATCAGATCGGGTGGGAGCGCGCTGTCGGTCTCGTCGCTGCGCGCCTGGGTGATGTCCACCGCACCGATCTGTTCGTAGACCGCATGCATGCGCAGCTCCATCGAGCGGCTTTGCGCCAGCACGGACAGTACCTTCATCTGCGCCGAGAACTCGACCTCCTCGGTGACCGCGCGCCGGCGTTCCGGGTCTTCAAGCGCGATGACCAGCCGCCCGTCGCGCACCATCAGCGGCAGCACTCGCAGCCGCGAGGCGATCGCGAACGGCAGTTTGCGCAGCGCCTGCGCATCGACCGGGAAGGTGTCGACGTCGACCAGTGGGTAGCCCATCTTGCGGGCCATCGCCACCTGCAGCTCGGGACGGGTGATGACGCCATCGCGCACCAGGATTTCGCCCAGTGGCACGCTGCGGTCATGTTGCTGCTGCTGCAGCGCAGCTTGCAGCTCGGCGTCGGTGATCAGCGCCAGCGACAGGAGTGCCTCGCCGATGCGCACCAGCGGCATCCGGGACTGATGGTCCAGCGCAGCGAGCAACTGCTCGGGTGTGACGATGTTGCGCGTGACGAGGATGTCGCCCAGCTTCTGCTGGCGCATCTGCGCCTGCTGCGCTGC
Organism: Burkholderiales bacterium; assembly: GCA_947474755.1. Classification (GTDB taxonomy): domain Bacteria; phylum Pseudomonadota; class Gammaproteobacteria; order Burkholderiales; family Burkholderiaceae_C; genus PBB1. The sequence goes on from CANJJE010000012.1 coordinate 10,674, forward strand.
AGCCTGCTCGACTTGCCGAGGCGTGGCCGCGTGCTGCTCGATCAGCACGTCGCCGATGCGCGGGCCGATGTCGAATGCGCTGTAGGCCGTCGCAGGAACGAACACCCGGGTCACGGCACCCTTTGCCGAGTCTGCAACCGGTGGAAACAGGAACAGGCCGAAGGGTGTGGTCACGTGGCCTTGCGTCAGCCCGCGCCACTCGCTGCCTGTCGTCCAGCTCAGGCAGAAGGGTGTCGGTGCAGCGCTCGGAGCGGGTGGTGTGGTGTCGTCGCCATCGATCGGCAAGGCCTGGATCGGTGCAGTCAGCTCGATCGACCGGAACTGGTCGAAGCGCAGCTGCATGCCACGGCGCGAGGGCGGCAGCTGGACCAGTGCGATCCCCGGATCCGGCTTCAGCACGAGCAACTGCGCGGGCATCAGCTTGTCGTTCAGGCTGGTGATCTCGCAGTCGAGAGGGGCAGTCTGTGGCAGCGCCTGCGGGTAGACGGCGAACGGGGGTGTTGGCCAGCAGAAAGCGGGCGCAGTGCTGCCATCGGGGCGTTCGTCGCTGCCCCATTGCAGCGGTGTCAGCATGTCGGCCATGGAGTTGTCGAAAAGTGAGATCGGTCGCGGTGCAGTCGGACACGCAGTCCTCACGATCGACCCCTGCGGGCAGGGCGGCGGGGGCGAACAGGGAGCCTGCGCTCGGATAGTGCACGTCCGGGCTGGTCGCGAAGCCCCGAGAAGCCGGGGCTGATGCCCGCAGTTCCGCAGCTCAGTGCTCGGTCAGATTCACTCGCGCAGCTGGTACCCGATGATCAGTGCGGGCGGCACCTTGCCGTACTCGTCGCGCGGCAGCACCTCGGTTCGCTCGATGGCGCGCAGCACCGCGTTGTCCCATTCGGGCACGCCGCTGCCCTTGACGATGCGGCTGGACATGATGCGGCCGTCGGGGGCCAGCCGGACGTCGACCTCGACCTTCGGGTTGCCCGGAATCGTGTCGGGGAAGGACACATTGGGTCGGATGCGGCCCTTGATGCGGCCGATGTAGCTGGCACTGGGGCCCGCGTTGTGCAAGGCGGTGCCTGTGGCGTTGGCGTCGCCGGTGGCCCCGGCCAGGCTGGCAATGCGCTGCATCTGCGCTTCGCGTGCCTTGGCCAGAGCAGCCTCCTGCTTCCTGGCGGCCAGCGCGGCCTTGGCCTTGTCGGCCTCGTCCTTGCGCTTTTGCTCGGCGAGCTTCTCGGCCCTGGCCTGGTCCGCTTCTTCCTTGCGTTGCCTGGCGAGCTTGTCGGCGGCGGTTTTCTCGGCCAGCTCCTTCTTGCGCTTGTCTTCCAGGCGCCTGGCCTTTTCGATCGCGATCTGGGCGTCGGGAACGGGCTCTTCCTTGACCACCGGCTTCACCGGTTCCGGTGTCGGGGCGGGTTTCACGGGTGGGGGCGGGGGCGGTGCTTCTGGCTCGGCAGCGGGCGGTGCCGCGATCTGCGGCACCGCAGCCCACAGCTCGGCCTGGATGCCCTCGGGCGGGCTGGCATGCCAGCTGACGCCCAGCGACAGCGCCGCGATCAACAGCCCATGCGCCAACAGCGCGAGCAACAGCCCGCGACCCATCCCGGCCGGGGTGCGCGGCAGGAAGATATCGCGTTCCAGGGCGGCAGCGGCCATCAGCATCGACTCCGCGGCCGGGTCATGCGCCGTTCTTCACCGACAGGCCGACACGCTGCACCCCGGCCTTCTGCAGCCGGTTCATCACATCGACCACGGTCTGGTACCTGACCGACTGATCGGCCGAGATCACCACCGGCGTGTTCGCGTCGCCGGCCTGCAAATCGCGTACGCGGGCGGCCACCCGGTCGAGCGCCACGGGCTGGCCTTCGTCCTTGTTGTCGAGGCGGATGCGTACCTTCTCGTCCTTGCCGACGATCAGCTCGACCACATGCTCTGGCCGCTGCTTGCTCTTGCCCACCGTCGGCAGATCGACCACGCCGGTGGTGATCAGCGGCGCGCTGACCATGAAGATGATCAGCAGCACCAGCATCACGTCGATGAACGGGACCATGTTGATCTCGTTGATCGTGCGGCGGCGGCCTCCGCCGCGGTGGCTGATGGCTGGCATCTCAGTTGTCCTTCATGCTCAGCACGACCCACGACGCATGAAACGACAGGGGGCGAGAGACGCTCTGCTTGCGTTCCATGGTGGTCGTTCGAAAGTAATGCGCACCATGCGTTGGCCTGCGTGCGCTGAGGCTACCGGGTGACCGCCTCCGCTCATGCCTGGGGACAGAGCCCCAGACGCTCGCCAGGCACAAACAGTCCTCAGGACTGTTTGCGTCCGGGCTTGCTCCCCCCGGCTTCGCCTCCTCCTTTATTTCGCTGCGTGAGATACCCAGCGTCCCCGGCACGGGTGACGCTGTCGCCAGGCTGCCGAGCAACCACAGTGCCGATGGATCACGTCGACGGTGTGCGCTGCACAGCGAAATAAAGGAGGAGGCCGCAGGCCGGGGGACATTCGCGGAGCAGTGCACGCCGTTGGCGTGATCACACGCTTCACTAACCAGCAGGCAAGGAATCAAAGAGCCAAGTTTCATCTCAGCGGCCTCCGGCCACCGTGGACGCTTGCGCGGGTTGCCCCAGATTGCGCTGCAGGATGTTCGAGAACTCCTCGATGAAGGTCTCGAGCTGGATCGCGATGCGGTCGATGTCGCGGGCGAAGCGGTTGTAGGCGATCACTGCCGGGATTGCCGCGAACAGGCCGATGGCGGTGGCAACCAGTGCCTCGGCGATGCCGGGCGCGACGGTGGCCAGCGTCACCTGCGTCAGGTTCGCCAGGCCGATGAAGGCGTGCATGATTCCCCACACCGTGCCGAACAGGCCCACGTAGGGCGACACCGAGCCGACCGACGCCAGAAATGAGAGGTTCGATTCGATCGTGTCGAGCTCGCGCTGGAAGCTTGCGCGCATGGCGCGGCGCGAGCCGTCGAGCAGCGCGCCCGAGTCAGTGACCCGGCGCTCGCGCAGCTTCATGAATTCGCGCATGCCGGAGGCGAAGATCCGTTCCATGGGCGCTGACGAGGTGCTGCGCCTGGTGGCCTCGGCATACAGATCGTTCAGGTTCTTGCCAGCCCAGAACTCACGCTCGAAGACTTCGTTTTCGGCGCGCACCCTGCGCAGGCCGAACAGCTTGCCGAAGATCACCGTCCAGCTCGCCAGCGAGGTGATCAGCAGGCCTGCCATCACCAGCTGAACCACCAGGCTGGCCTGCAATACGAGGCTGAAGATCGAGAGGTCTTGGTTCATGGCGTCGCGTCGATTATTTCTGTGGAAGTGCGGTGGTGATGGCGTTCGGAATGCTGCGCGGCTGGAAGGTTCCGGCATCGACGCACACGATGCGGATCGTGCCTTCGGTGAGCAGCTCGTCACCACGCCATGCCTGCTGAGCGAGCGTCATCGACGCGCGCCGGACCTCGGCGAGCTTCACCGTGATTCTGAGCAGATCATCCAGCCGTGCTGGACGGCGGTAGCGCATGGTGGTGTCGCTGACGACGAACATTGCGCTCTCGCTCAGGCGAAGCTGTTCCTGGCCGTGGCCGAGCGCGCGCAGCCATTCGGTGCGGGCACGCTCGAAGAACTTCAGGTAGTTGGCGTAGAAGACGACGCCGCCAGCGTCGGTGTCTTCCCAGTAGATGCGCAGCGTGATCTCGAAGTCGGGCGAGTCGGTCATGACAGGAGCTGACTGAAGCGATGCATGGCCTGCTGCAGCTGCTCCATCGAGCTGGCGTAGGACAGGCGCAGGTAGCGCTGCGGTTCGTGGCGGCCGAAGTCGCGTCCGGGCGTCAGCCCCACCTGCGCGCGCTGCATCAGCTCGAACGCGAAATCCCAGCTGCCTCCGGGCAGGTGCGCGCTGTGCGCCGAACAGTCCGCCCAGACGTAGAACGCGCCATCGGGCTCGACCGGCACGGTCAGGCCGAGCGCGTTCAGCGCAGGCACCAGGAAATCGCGGCGCGCGCGAAACGCCAGCCGGCGACGTTCGTACTCGGCCAGCGAGTCGGGTTCGAAGCAGGCCAGTGCCGCATGCTGCGCGATCGACGAGGGGCAGATGAACAGGTTCTGCGACAGCTTCTCGATGGCCGGCACCAGGGTCTCGGGCACGACGAGCCAGCCGAGCCGCCAGCCCGTCATGCTGAAGTACTTCGAGAAGCTGTTGATCGAGATCACGTCGTCGCCGTGGCGCAGCGCGGAATCGCTGAAGCGCTCGTCGTGGCTCAGGCCGAGGTAGATCTCGTCGACGATGGTGAATCCGCCGCGTTCGCGCACCACCTCCACGATGCGGCCCATCTCGGCCGGGGCGATCGAGGTGCCGGTCGGGTTCGACGGCGAGGCCAGCAGCACGCCGCGGGTCTTGTCGTTCCAGGCCTGCGCGACGGCGTCGGCATTGAGCTGGAATCGATCGGCGGCGCTGGTTGGCAGCAGCACCGCAACGCCGTCGGCGGCGGCCACGAAATGCCGGTTGCAGGGGTAGCCGGGGTCGGGCAGCAGCACCTCGTCACCGGGATCGATCAAGGCCAGGCAGGCCAGTTGCAGCGCAGCCGAGGCGCCGGCAGTGATGACGATGCGCTCGGGTGCGATGTCGAGCGCGAACCGCTGCGCGTACCAGCTGCTGATGCGTTCGCGCAAGGCCATCAGCCCGCAGGCATCGGTGTACTGCGTGCTGCCGTCGCGGATGGCGCGCTGCGCGGCTTCCTGGACCAGTGGCGGTGCGGTGAAGTCGGGCTCGCCGATGTTCAGGAAGATCATCGGCCGGCCGCCTTGCTTCGGGTCGCACAGCGGGCTGCGAGCCAGCGCAGCCGCAGCCTTGGCGCACTCCATCACGTAGAACGGCTCGATGAAGCTCAGACGGCGCGACAGGCGTGGCGACGACCTCATGTCGGCTGGTGTCGCGTCAGCGTCGGGCCGCCCGCGCCGCCTCGACTTCGGCGGGCCGCAGGTCGGCCGCGGCCTTGTCGATCACGCCGTTGACGTATTTGTGACCGTCGGTGCCACCGAAGACCTTCGCCAGTTCGACCGCCTCGTTGATGACCACGCGGTAGGGAATGTCGATGCAGTGCGTCAGCTCGTAGGCGCCGATCATCAGCACACCGTGCTCGACCGGCGACAGCTGGCTGGTCTGCCGATCGACATGGCGTGCCAGCGCCTTGTCGATCGCCGCCGACTCGCTGATGCAGCCGTGCAGCAGCATCTCGAAATGGGCGGCGTCGCAGCGCTCGAAGCCCTCATGTTCGCGCACGTGCGCATCGATCACGCCGGCCTGCTCGCCGGACAGCAGCCATTCATACAGGCCCTGCAAGGCGAGTTCGCGCGAGCGACGACGGGTGGATTTCTGCGAGCCCTTCTTCGGTGCCTGGCGTCCTGCCGGACCTGGCGACACGGGGTCCGTCTTCGGGTGGGCTTCGGTCACGACAGGTCTTCCAGCAACCGCGCCATCTCGATGGCCACACGGGCAGCATCGCGAGCCTTGTCTTCGGCGCGTTCCCAGGCCTGGGCTTCGTCCTCGACCGTGAGGATCGCATTGGCCACGGGCAACTGGTGGTCGAGCGAGACGCGGGTGACGCCCGCGCCGCTTTCGTTGGCCACCAGTTCGAAGTGGTAGGTCTCGCCGCGGATGATGCAGCCGATGGCGATCAGCGCATCGAAGTCATCGCTGTCGGCCATGGCCATCAGCGCGACCGGGATTTCCAGCGCGCCGGGCACGCTGACGTGATCGATCAGTTCGGCGTCGACGCCGAGGCGGCGCAACTCGGCGATGCACACCACCGCCATGCGCTGCGTGATGTCGGCGTTGAATCGTGCCTGCACGATCCCGATGCGCAGATCGCTGCCGTCGAGTTCGTCATCGGCGGCTTGCCCCTGGTCAGCGAGTTGCATGGATCACCTGGGTCGAATAAGCGGGGTTCATCAGCGGCAGGCCGTGTCTGCGGCGACGAAGCCGGTGACCTCGAGGCCGTAGCCGACCATGCTGGGCATGCGGCGCGGGCTGCCGAGCAATTTCATTTTCGACACACCCAGCTCGCGCAGGATCTGCGCTCCGATGCCGTAGGTGCGCAGATCCATCTGGGCCTGGGGCCTCGTGCCGGGCTCGGCGTGTGGCGTCAGCTTGCCCGCGAGTGCGGCGCTTGCCTCGCCGCAGTTCAGCAGCACCGCGACACCCCGCTCGCTGGCCTGCAGCATCGCCAGCGCGCGCGGCAGCGGCCACGAATGGACGCTCGGCCCCACGTCGAGCAGGTCCATCACCGACAGCGGTTCGTGAACCCGAACCAGCACTTCGTCACGGTGGGTCCAGTGGCCGTGGGTCAGCGCCATGTGCAGGCCACCGGTGCGGTCCACGAACGAGGTGCACTGGAAGCTGCCCTGCTCGGTCACCAGCACGCGCTGGCCGACGCGTTCGATCAATGTCTCGTTGCGGCTGCGGTACTCGATCAGGTCGGCGATGGTGCCGATCTTCAGGCCATGCTGCTTGGCAAAGACTTCGAGATCAGGCAGGCGGGCCATCGTGCCGTCGTCGTTCATGATCTCGCAGATCACGGCGGCGGGCGTGAGCCCGGCCATCGCCGACAGGTCGCAGCCTGCTTCGGTATGGCCGGCGCGCATCAGCACGCCGCCATCCTGCGCCTGCAGCGGGAAGATGTGGCCGGGCTGCACCAGGTCAGCGGGTTTGGCGTCTCGCGAGACCGCAGCCTGCACGGTGCGCGCACGGTCAGCGGCCGAGATGCCGGTGGTGACGCCCTCGGCGGCTTCGATTGACACGGTGAAGGCGGTGCCGTGCTTGGTGCCATTGCGGCTGGCCATGGGCGGCAGTTGCAGCCGCTCGCAGCGATCGCGGGTCAAGGTCAGGCAGATCAGGCCGCGCCCGAAGCGCGCCATGAAATTGACCGACTCGGCCGTCACGTGCTCGGCGGCCATCACCAGATCGCCTTCGTTTTCGCGGTCTTCCTCATCGACGAGGATGACCATTCGGCCTGCGGCCAGCTCGGTGAGGAGCTCGGGAATCGGGGATATCGACATCAAGGCATTGTAGGTCGCGGACCCCTCGACTCTGCGTGCAGCCTGGGCGCCACCCTGCGCTCAGGCGGGCCGAACGGCGGGCGCCACCGATTGCATGCGTTCCACGTAGCGGGCGATCAGGTCGACCTCCAGATTGACCGCGGCGCCGACCGTCAGGTGACCCAGCGCGGTGTTCTCGATGGTGTGCGGGATCAGGTTGATGCTGATCTCGCATCCAGGGGTGTCGCCGGCGATGTGATCGACCACGCGGTTGACCGTCAGGCTCACGCCGTTGACGGTGATCGAGCCCTTGTAGGCGAGGAATCTCGCCAGCGCTGGCGGCGCCTCGATGCGCAGGGTCCAGGATTCGCCGACGGCTGCGAAATGGGTCACCTGGCCGACGCCGTCGACGTGCCCGCTGACCAGGTGGCCGCCCAGCCGGTCGTTGGCACGCAGGGCCTTTTCGAGGTTGACAGGTCCGGTCGAGGCCAGCCCGGCGGTCTTGTCCAGGCTTTCGGCCGACACATCGACGGTGAAGACGTCGCGGGCGGGATCGAACGAGGTGACGGTCATGCACGCGCCGTTGATGGCGATGCTGTCGCCCAGGCCGACGTCTGCCAGATAGTGCGGCGGCGTGGCGATGGTCAGCTGCTTGCCGTGGGAGGCGTCTGCGCCCAGGGAGCGCACGTCGGAAATCCGGCCGACGCCGGTGATGATGCCGGTGAACATGGGCTGATTGTCTCAGCCGCGGTCTTCGCTGGCCTGCGGACGCGCGAGCACGCGCAGATCGTCGCCGACGCGGTCGACCTGATCGAAGCGCAGCGCCACCGCGCTCGCCAGATCGTCCAGTGGACCGAACGAGGCGATGTCGAGGCCGATGCCCAGCAGCTTGGGCGCGATGTACAGCAGGTACTCGTCGACCAGGCGCTCGCGCACGAACGATCCGTTGAGCTTGCGTCCGGCTTCGACATGCAGTTCGTTGACACCGCGTGCGGCCAGATCGGTCAGCATGTCCGCGAGATCGACCTTGTCGTCGGCGCCGGGCATCAGGGCGATTTCAATGCCGCGTTCCGCGAAGGCGGCCATGCGCTCGGCGGTCGGATTGCCTGCATAGACCAGCACCTGCCCGGGCGCCTCGAAGATGCGTGCATCGAGTGGCGCCTCGAGCCGTGAGTCGACGACCACCCGCAGCGGCTGTCGGGGTGTGGACACCAGGCGCACGTCGAGCCGCGGGTTGTCTTCGCGCACGGTGCCAACGCCTGTCAGCACCGCGCTGGCGCGGCGTCGCCAGACATGTCCATCGGTGCGGGCCGCGTCGCCGGTGATCCACTGGCTGATGCCATTGGGCAGCGCGGTGCGCCCATCGAGCGAAGCCGCGACCTTCAGCCGCACCCACGGACGATGACGCTCCATCCGCGAAAAGAACCCGATGTTGAGTTCTCGGGATGCCTGCGCACCCACGCCACTCGTCACCTCGATGCCGACGGCTCGCAAGCGCGCTGAGCCTTGCCCTGCGACCAGCGGATTCGGATCCTCGATCGCCATCACGACGCGCCCGACACCGGCCTGCACCAGGGCATCGCAGCACGGCGGTGTGCGGCCGTGGTGTGCGCACGGTTCGAGCGTGACGACGACGGTGGCGCCTCGCACCGGATGGCCGTGGTCGGTCGCATCGCGCAGTGCCATCACCTCGGCATGCGGGCCGCCGGCCTGCTGGGTGTGACCGCGGCCGATCACCTGACCGTCGGCCGACACGATCACGCAGCCGACGCGCGGGTTCGGTTCGCTCAGGGCAATGGACCTTTGCGCAAGTGCCAACGCCTCGGTCATCCAGCGCTGATGCTGGCCGGTGATGTCTGCAGGTGTCGAATTCATCGGCAGCGGTGGGTCATGTCAGGGTTGGTGCTGGACGGTGGTGCTCTGTGTGGCGTCGGCCACGTCGCGGGTGTCGATTCTCACGGCACTGCCTGTCGGGCAGGCTTGATCGCCAGGGATCACCAGGAAGTTCTGCTGCATCAAGGTCCCGTCGACGGCGGTGTACGCGGCGGGATGCTCCTCGTTGCGGTCGATCGCGCCACTGCGGTCGAGGTCCGTCACGTAGCGGCACACCTTGCGGTCTCGGGCCGCCGTGCCGAGCGTCCAACCCAGCGGCACGAGGCTGCTGCGCCCGGACCAGCGCCCCTCGGTACCGGTGATCGGCACCACGCACTGGTAGACCAGATAGCGCTCGCCAAGCTCGTTCCATTCGGCCACGCCGACGCTGGCCGGTACCGCGGCCAGTGGCACTGCCTCGCGGCGGACGCCGTCAGCAAAGAGGTACTGCACGGTCTTCAGCGCCTCGGTGCTGCATGACGGCGATGCGGCATCGGCGACACCGGTCACAGCCAGCGAGATGGCCACGTCGAGCGGGATGTCATTGGCCGCTTCCGGGTTCGGCGGGCTGGCGTTCGAGAAGCGCACGGTGCCACTGACCCACCGGCCACGCAGCTCGCGGCACTGGGTTAGATCGGAAACGCTCAGCTGTCGCGTCGTCAGGCTGCCGGGCAGCTCGGTGCAGCGTTGCGTCACCTGCGCGCTCAGGTTGTCGAACACCCAGGCGGTGGTGCCGGCGACGCCAGGTTTCAGGGCGCTGCGACCGTCACCGAGGCTCTTCGCGCTTGCCGGAATGCCGGGCGACCGCGCGTAGCCGCTGGCCGGCGTGAGCAGGCTCGGTGCCAAGGTCAGCGCGCCTGCCAGCCCAGGGTTCTCGCCTGCGACCACAGAGTCCAGCACCGCTCGCTGCGGGCTGCCGTCGCGCGCAGCCCAGGCCACGCTGACGGTGGCCGTCTTCAGGCGAGCCGAGTGGCTGTCGTTGATCTCCCGGGTCAGCTGAAACACGGTGTTCATGGCAGCGCCGTTCAGGTGCTCGACCGACGAGGTGACGGCCGCGATGCGTTCGTACGACGTTGCGCCGGAAGCCGCCGCAGGGGCTTGCAGGAACGCGAAGGCACGCATCGACTCGATGTCCTCCTGTGCGATGCGCATGGCTTCGGAACGCTGGCGCGACAGATCGGCATGCGCCTGCAGATGAAGCTGAAGGCTTGCCATCGACAGCATGCCCCCTGCGAGCACCAGGAAGGCGAGCAAGGCTTCGATCAGGGTGACGCCACGCTGCCTGTGTGTGCCGCGGCGCGGGAGGCTCAGAGGTGAAGCGCATGGCGTCCTCATCAGAAGTCCCTCCAGCTGCCGGGCACGCGGGTAAAGCTGCCGCTGTGCAGTCGCAGCGCGCGCAGCACGGTGGCGTCGTAATGCAGGTCAGGCGAGCCGTTGCCGCGATAGGCCGATGCCGAGATCAGCGCACCGCGCACCTGCGCCTGCGGGCTGCTGCCGTCGTCCCAGCGGATGTCGCTGGCGTACGCCAATCCGTGCAGCTTCACATCGCCACTCAGCGTCAGCGTGCCATCGACGACCAGCAGCACCGGCTGCGCGGCCGAGCCCAGCGTCACCGGGCCGCTCAGTCGGGCGTCGCCGATGATCGAGACCATGCGGTTGGCCGCTGCGCCATCGATCGCTGCGGCCACCCGAGCTGCGCACTCGCTGCGGCAGTCGATCGACAGCACGGCGGCGTGGGTGTTCCAGCTGGCCATGTCGACCCCGAAGTGGGTGGCGAACAGGCGGTCGCTGTCGATCGAGGACAGCGCTGCGTCCTGGGTCGACATCGAAGCACCGGCGGCGGCGCCGGGCGCCGTGCTCAGCCGCAGCGCCGAGCCGATCAGATGGCCGCCCGCACGCACGGTGATCCCTCCCGACGCGACATCGGGGTTGTGCACGCCGAGCGCGGCAGCGCCGACGTCGACCGAGTCCCTGACCGTCAGCGCCGCTGTCGGCACTGCCCGCAATCCTGGCAGCAGACCGAGTACCACCTGCAGCTGCGCAGACGCGTCAGGGCGCCCCGCAGATCCGGGTCGGCAAGGTCCATCGGCGCTGGAACATCCGGTCGAGGTGATCCGGATCAGGCCCGGCTGTGCTTCGGCACTGAACTGGACCGCGAAAGCAGGGTGTGGCACGCCGTCGCCCGGATGCACGGCATCGAGTGAAGGCAACCCGTTCGACGGGCAACTGCACGCCCAGCCCGCAACTCCGCGCACGCAGGCCGGCTGCAGCGCGATGGGTGCGGTGCCCGACGTCCAGGTAATCGCTTCCAGCCTGCCGGTGTCGGCGTCGGTTCGGACGAAGCGCTCGCGAAAGGAAGTGTCGCTGGCGTTGGCACTCGCCAGGCACTGCCCATCGATGCGCCGTGGCTGGTTCAGCTGTGCAATCGCCCACTCGATCCCGGCTTCGGCCGCTTCGAATGCCTGCGCCGCACGGTACTGGTTGGCCGATGCTCGCTGCTCGAACAGCAGCCCCCGGTGGGCGTAGGCAGCCATCAGGCACATCGCGAAGAACAGCACCAGGGTGACGGCCAGCGCCGCGACGCCCCGCTGGCGATTCGCCCCTCGGCTTGTGATGGTGGACGACGCCACGTCAGGTCTCACGCCGGGCAGCGGCCGGTGATGGAATCGTTTCGCAAGCGCACGCTGGTGCGCGCGCTGCGCTCGACGAGGGAGTTGCCGACGCCTTGAGCTGTCAGCGTCAGCATCAGGCTGCGCACACGCAGTTGCGGCGGACAGTTCGCGTCGCTGATCGGGCAGGGCGCGGTGCACGAGCCCGCGAGGCTGCGCAGCTCTTCGGTCGGCGTGATGTCAAAGCGTGTGACCTTCATCGACGTGATGTCGGTCATCGCCTGCCATGGTGAGTTTCCCAATTGCAGCTCGAGTACCCCATTGCGCAACCGGTAGCCGAACTGCTCGTTGTCGTCGACGAGATCGTTTTCCACCGTGTCACGGGAATAGCGGAAAGTGACGGTGGAAACCGGTGAGGCCGATGTCGCCAGTGTGGTGTAAGGGTTGACGGCCGGACCGGGCGCGCTTGTCGACTCCTGCTGCCACACACCACGGTCGGCGGCACTCCAGTAGCCGACGCGTCGCAGGTCGCGAGCCATCAGGTCGGTGGTGGCGCGCAGGTCCTGCATCAGGCGGCCTTGGGCGAGCAGAGAGTGGCTCTCGCGCGAATGAAGCAGCAGTGCCGTCAAGCTGGCGCCCACGATGAAGAGCCCGATCGTGATGCCGATCAGCAGCTCGACCAGCGACACGCCAGCCTGCTGACCTGCACGAGAGTTCGCCACAGGCTTCATCTCACAGCCTCCAGCAGCGGCTGTTCACGCTTGCCTCGTTGTCGGTCGCTTCGGTCGCCCCGGAGGCATAGACGACATTGAGGCCGTCGACGGTGAGCCGCAGGTGTCGGCAGCCCGTGTCCTGCCGCTGGCTGCCGATGGCGGAGGCATGCACCGCATAGCCATCAGCGGAGGGGTCCAGCACGGCGATCTCGTAATGCCGCGATGGCGAGGTGCTGTCCAGACCGAGCTGCGACAGTTCGCCATAGCTCGGATATTCGGATCGGAAACGCTCCTGCAGCAGTTGCACCTTCATCAGCGCAAGCAACGCGTCGCCGCGCCGGGTGCTGGTCATCGTGCTGCTGAACGCGGGGTAGGCGATCGACGACAGCACGCCGACGACGGCGACGCAGATCATCAGCTCGATCAGCGTGAAGCCGCCCGCTCTGCGGCGTCGGGGTGCTGGCCGGGCCATCAATTCGGACAGTGACATGGAGGGCTCCTCGGTGAGTGAAGGATCAGCAGCTGCGGTATCCCGGCAGGGCAGGGCTGCCGCCGGGTGTGCAGGTGCGCACGCGCCCCAGCACGTTGACGACGTGATGGATCGAACCCGCCGTCGCCGACACGACCCGCAGCGTGCCGGTCGGTGTGCTGGTGCCGTGCAGTGGATCGAACAGGATCGATGCGACGTTCACCCGCACGCTGAGGCCGCCCGATGCGGGCACGCTCACCGTCTTCAGCTGCACTGCATCGCCTGTGCACACGGCAGCGGGCGCATTGGCAACGCACGAACACTGGCTGGGTGCGCCGCTGTGCACCACGTAGCAGCTGCCCCAGGCGGTGCTGTAGAAGCTCAGGCGCAGCGGCTCGTGGCGCCACACGGATGCGCTTCGCACGAATTGCACGTCGCTCGCCAGCTGAGCGGCCAGACCGCGCAGACGCTGGCGGTCGATCAGGCCGCTGAAGCTCGGCGCCGCACCACAGACCAGCGTGGCGAGGATGGCCAGCGTGACGGTTGCCTCGACCAGCGTGATGCCGCGCTGCTGCTTCGTTGGTCGGGGTGTGTCACGCAGTGAGTCCATGGGCTCACTGTAGAAATCACGTTCGGGCTGTGCGACCCCTGGAGGTGGGGCCGGGTCGTCCCCGCTGGAGGGCCCTCACTCGGGGGGCTACCCGAAGAATGCCGAGCTTGATGTCGCGTGCTCAGATGTCGCGGATCAACTGCCGGAATTCGTCGACGTCTTCGAAGCTGCGGTAGACCGAGGCGAAGCGTACATAGGCCACCTTGTCGATGCGCTTGAGCTCACGCATCACCAGTTCGCCCAACCGCGTCGAGGGCACTTCCTTGGCGCCGCTGTTGAGGATCTTTTCCTGCATTCGCTCCAGCGCCGCATCGATCTGCTCGACGCTGACCGGCCGCTTGCGCAGCGCCAGCGTCATCGACGCGCGCAGTTTGGACAGATCGAATTCGGCGCGCGTGCCGTCCTTCTTGACGACGGCTGGCAGCGCGATCTCGGCGCGCTCGTAGGTGGTGAAGCGTTTGTCGCAGCTTTGGCAGCGTCGACGACGGCGCACCACGTCGCCTTCGTCGGACTCCCGCGTCTCGACGACCTGCGTGTCTTCGTGGCTGCAGTAGGGGCAACGCATGTGAAAAGGCCCGTCGCTGAGTGCTCAACAGGACGGGCCGGTACCGATCAACACACCGAAGCAGCGGGCTTCAGCGGTACACCGGGAAGTCCCGCGTCAAGGCCGCCACCTTGCCGCGCACCGCGGCCAGGTTCGCTTCGTCGTGCGGGTTGTCCAGCACATCGGCGATCAGGTGGGCAGTGATGCGCGTCTGATCTTCCTTGAAGCCGCGTGTGGTCAGCGCCGGGGTGCCCAGGCGGATGCCGCTGGTGACCATCGGCTTTTGCGGGTCGTTCGGAATGCCGTTCTTGTTGCAGGTCATGTGGGCAAGACCGAGCACCACCTCGGCTTCCTTGCCGGTCAGATTCTTCGGCCGCAGATCGACCAGCATCACATGGCTTTCGGTGCGACCGCTGACGATGCGCAGGCCGCGCGAAATCAAGGTGTCCGCCAGCACCCTGGCGTTGGTGAGCACCTGCTGCTGGTAGACCTTGAATTGCGGCGACAGCGCCTCCTTGAAGGCCACCGCCTTGGCTGCAATCACATGCATCAGCGGGCCGCCCTGGATGCCGGGGAAGATGGCGCTGTTGACCTTCTTGGCAATTTCCTCGTGGTTGGTCACCACGATCCCCCCGCGCGGGCCGCGCAGGCTCTTGTGGGTGGTGGAGGTCGCCACGTCGGCAAACGGCACCGGGTTCGGGTAGACGCCGGCTGCGATCAGCCCGGAGTAGTGCGCCATGTCGACCATGAAGTAGGCGCCGATGGCCTTGGCCACCTTGGCAAAGCGCTCCCAGTCGATGCGCAGGCTGTAGGCCGAGGCCCCGGCGATGATCAGCTTGGGCCTGTGTTCGTGGGCCAGTCGCTCCATCGCGTCGTAGTCGATTTCTTCCTGGGCGTTCAGGCCGTAGCTGACGACCTTGAACCACTTGCCGCTCATGTTCAGCGGCATGCCGTGCGTCAGGTGGCCACCCTCGGCGAGGCTCATGCCCATGATGGTGTCGCCAGGTTGCAGCAGCGCGAAGAACACCGCCTGGTTGGCCTGCGAACCAGAGTTGGCCTGCACGTTGGCGTAACCGGCGCCAAACAGGTCCTTCAGCCGATCGATGGCCAGTTGTTCGGCAATGTCGACGTATTCACAGCCGCCGTAGTAGCGCTTGCCGGGGTAGCCCTCGGCGTACTTGTTCGTCAACTGGCTGCCCTGGGCCTGCATCACTGCGGGCGAGGTGTAGTTCTCGGAGGCGATCAGCTCGATGTGGTCTTCCTGACGCTGGTTCTCGCGCTGCACGACCGACCACAGCTCAGGGTCGATGTGGGCGAGGGTGGACTGACTGCGGTCGAACATGGAACGGTCCTCTACAACGGAAATTCAGGGGGGGCAGGGAGCGACGGAATATCGCACGACCGATGGCGTGCTGTGCGTCGGCAGGACATTGCACGCCGACACTCGGGAGCCGCATTTTCGCGGGTTCAGTGCAACGAGGCCAGACGCTCGTCGACTTTTCGATCGGCTGGGTCGTCCGCCGGCGGGGTTGCGGCGTCCGATTCCGCCGCCGAGCGAGGCACCGACGGGGTCACGTTCGGAGCGTTGACCGCCACCAGTTTGCCGCCTGCGACTGCCAGCAGGTGCGATTGCTCGCTCAGCACCTTGGAGGTGTACCCACCATCGTCGTTCAGGTTTGCCGCGCCGACGTACGAGCGCAAACCGGCTTCGACGCTGCCCGCGCGGGCGATGCATTCCTTGAGAACCTGCACCCCGACGCGCAGGTTGGTGACCGGATCGAAGGCCGCGAGGTTGCCACCGAAGGCCTCGTACTTGTCGTCATGCACGCGGGTCATGACCTGCATCAGCCCTTGTGCACCGACCGAGCTCTGGGCGAACGGGTTGAAACTGGATTCAATGGCCATGATCGCCAGGATCAGCGTCGGCTCGAGCCCGACGCGTGCGCCGACCTGCCAGGCCTCGGTGACCAGTCGGCTGATCGGCTCGGGAGCCACCTTGTAACGGCGGGCCAGCCATTGCGCAACGGCCGCCTGCTGGCGAGTCAGCTCTTTCGGGTCGGTGGCGGTGGCGCGTGCGATGGCGTCGGGCTCTCTCAGGTCGATCGCCAATTGCTCGACCGGATCGGTGCGCGCCACCTGGCGCGCCTGAAGCCAGCCCAGGGCCTGCAATTCGACCGTGTGGCGCAGTTCGGAGTGGCCGGCCACGAACACCACCAGCGCCACCGCGATCAGGCCCAGCAGGGCCAGCGTGTTGTGACTGACTTCCAGAAGGCCGTGTCCGACGTCTTGCAGAAACACGGCGGTGGAGCGTGCCGAAGCGCGACCCCACTGCAGCACTGTCGAAGAAAACTTGTGAACGACGGACATGACTCTCTTGCCTCTTGGCCTCATTCAGACGCAAGCCCGTGGGGCTTGTCCGAGCGGTACGCCGAACATAATCGGCCGCGCTGACTGCTCAGGTCGGTCTTCATGGCAGACACATTGCCCGACACGAATTTTCCCGAGACCTGTCTGATGATCAGTGGCGAAACCTAGGGTAAACGCTCATTAAGCACCAGTGAGCGGAATTCTAGAAAGCAAAAACATAACTGGTCAACCATTAGGCTCTATTCTCTAACTACTAATTGATATGAAATACAGCGACCTCCGAGAGTTTTGTGCCGGTCTGGAAGCAGCCGGTGAACTCCGACGCGTCGCTGAGCCCCTGTCGGCGCGGCTTGAGATGACAGCGCTCAGCGATCGGGTGCTGCGCGCCGGCGGGCCCGCCTTGTGGTTCGAGCACCCCCTCGGTTCGGGGGGGCAGCACAAAATTCCGGCCTTGACAAATCTGTTCGGAACGACGAAGCGTGTCGCGATGGGCATGGGCGCAGCCGATGTCGGCGAGTTGCGCGACATCGGGCGCGTGCTCGCCAGCCTGAAGGAACCCGAGCCGCCCAAGGACCTGAAAGACACAGGTCGGCTGCTGCACCTGGTCAAATCGCTGTGGGACATGAAGCCGGCGACGGTGCGCCAGGCGGCCTGCCAGCAGGTCGTCATCGAAGGTGCGGACATCGATCTGCTGGGCCTGCTGCCAGTACAGACCTGCTGGCCGGGTGATGTGGGGCCGCTGATCACCTGGGGTCTGGTCGTCACGCGCGGGCCGCAAGGCGGGCCGAATCCGCGCCGCAGGCAGAACCTGGGCATCTATCGCCAGCAGGTCGTCGCCCGCCACCAGGTCATCATGCGCTGGCTTGCGCATCGTGGCGGGGCGCTTGATTTCCGCGACTTCGCCCGTGCCAACCCTGGCCAGCCATTCCCGATCGTCGTGGCCTTGGGTGCCGATCCCGCGACCATCCTGGGCGCGGTCACCCCGGTGCCTGACACCCTTGGGGAGTACCAGTTCGCCGGCTTGCTGCGGGGCAGCCGCACCGAAGTTGTCGACTCGGGCGTCGGCGATGCGGGGGTGATGCTGCAGGTGCCAGCCAGCGCCGAGATCGTGCTCGAAGGCCACATCCCGATTGCCGCGCCGGGCTACACCGGCCACAGCGAACACGGCATTGCGCTGAAGGAGATCGGTGGCTATCTGCATGCGCTGGAAGGCCCGTTCGGCGACCACACCGGCTATTACAACGAGCAGGACTGGTTCCCGGTGTTCGAAATCAGTCGCCTGACGCATCGGCGCGATCCGATCTACCACTCCACCTACACCGGCAAGCCGCCCGACGAGCCTGCCATCCTGGGCGTGGCGCTGAACGAGGTGTTCGTGCCCATCCTGCAGAAGCAGTTTCCGGAGATCACCGACTTCTACCTGCCGCCCGAAGGCTGCAGCTACCGGATGGCGATCATCAGCATCAAGAAAGCCTACCCCGGCCACGCCAAGCGGCTGATGTTCGGGCTGTGGAGCTTCCTGCGGCAGTTCATGTACACCAAGTTCATCGTGGTGACCGACGATGACGTGGACATCCGCTGCTGGCCCGACGTGATCTGGGCGATCACCACCCGCATGGACCCGGTGCGCGATGTGACGCTGGTCGAGAACACGCCGATCGACTACCTCGACTTCGCTTCGCCGGTGAGCGGCCTGGGCGGCAAGATGGGGCTGGACGCCACGAACAAGTGGCCCGGTGAGACGTCGCGTGAATGGGGCCGCACGATCGCGATGGACGCCGCAGTGGAAGACAAGGTGGCGGCGGTGTTCGACCAGATCATGCGGGCGCAACGCTGACCGACGCGAGAATCCGAAACAGCGCTTGCGCTTCGCTCGTCCTGGGGGTGCTGCGGTCGGGAGCGGTTCTTGTTTGTGGAGTGGAATTCGAGGCTTGCCCCTCGTGAGTACTGTATAAAAAAACAGTATATTGGGGCGCCATGTCTGCGCCTTCTCCTCCACTTCCACCCTCTGCTGTCTGCACTGCTTCTGCATTCGGCGCCATTCCTGAACATCTGCGTCCGGTGCTGTGGCGCGGCGACCAGATGGATGGCGCGTTCGACCGAGTCTTGCCCAGTGGCTTCGCCACGCTCGACGCGCAGCTGCCTGGGGGGGGTTGGCCGCGTCGCGCATTGACCGAGTTGCTGCTGCCGCACCCCGGTGTCGGCGAGATCCGCCTGCTCGGCCCCTGTCTGACCGCCATTCAGCAACAAGGCCGACTGGTGATGCTGTTCGATCCACCCGCCAGGCTGTCAGCTCAGGCGCTCACGCAGTTGGGTTTCGATGCAGGCCAGTTGCTGGTCGTGCACACCCGCGCCCGTGTCATCCCGGGATCCGACAGCCTGTGGGCTTTCGAGCAGGCCTTGAAGAGCGGCCACGTTGGCGCGACGCTGGCCTGGCTGCCACCCCGTTTGCGCGCCGATCGGTTGCGCCGCCTGCAAGTGGCGGCACAAGCGCACGACGGGCCAGCCTTCGTGCTGCGGGAGTGGGCGGCGCAGCAGCGCCCCACGGCCGCGCCGCTGCGGCTGGCGCTGCGCGCAGGAGGCGCCGACAGGCTGGAGCTGAAGATGCTGAAACGTCGCGGGCCACCACTGGGATCGCCCATCATGTTGGACTTGTCGCCGGTGTTGTCGGATGCCTTGCACGAGCAGGCCTGGCGGCGCCAACGAGACATGGCACAGCCAGCCCCGCAGCTTGTCGAGCCGCATGTTCACGAATCCAGCCAGGCCGGCGGTCAGGTCTGCTCGAGCCGTGTCGAAGCCATGCCGCTGCCGGCTGCCACCTTCGTCAGCCTCGTCTGATCTCGTCGCGCGGCGTTGGTCATGCTGTGGATCGCGCTGCACCTGCCGCGCCTGTCATTCGAATCGTGGCTGGCCGTGCTGCCGCCTGATCAGCGCGAGCAGCCCGCGGCGTTGATGGGTGCCCGCGAGGTGCTGATGTGCAACCCCGCGGCGCAGCGGCTGGGCGTGCGGCCTGGGCTGCAGCGCGTCACCGCACTGGCGCTGGCACCTCAGTTGCATCTCGGTCAGGCTGATGCTGCGCGCGACCAGCAGGCACTCACCAGCGTGGCGCATGTGGCACTGGCGTTCACACCTGCGGTCTGCTGGGCGGACGCATCCGAGTCTGCTGCTGCGCACACTGTGCTGCTGCAGGTGCAGGCCAGCCTGCGCTACTTCGGTGGGCTGGCTGCGTTGCTGCAGCGTCTGCGCGCTGCGCTGGCGCCACTGAACTGCACGGTGCGATTCGCCAGTGCGCCCACAGCCAAGGGCGCCGCGGTGCTGGCATGTTGCGCCGACAACGGCAGCAACGAACTTCATGCGGCCGATCTGTCGCAGCTCGAACGGCTGCTTGATGCGGCCCCGCTGTGGCTGATCGGTACCGGTCGCCCGCAGTGGGACCAGCTCGACAGCATGGGTCTGGGCACGTTCGGCGCCTTGCGCCGTCTGCCGCGTCAGGCCCTGCTGCGCCGTTTCGGCCCGGCCTTGCTCGATGAGATCGACACGGTGCTGGGCGCACGCTGCGAGTCTCCGCCAGCCTGGATCACCCTGCCCGAGACTTTCGAGGCACGCATCGAATTGCAGACTCGCGCCGACACCACCGACCAGTTGCTCCATGGCGCCCAGTTGCTGATCGAGCCCTTGCTCGCCTGGGCGCGCGCGCAGCAGGCGCGGGTGCGGCGTTGCACACTGTTCATGCACCACGAGCGGCATCGTCGGCAGGGAGGTGATGTGCCGGCCACCACAGAACTGTCCATCGCGCTGGCTGAAGCATCGTGCGATGCGACCCATCTGTCGGTGCTGCTGCGTGAGCGGCTGGCCCACCTGTCGCTGCCCGCCCCGACGCTGGAGTTGCGGCTGCACTGCGCCGACGTGGTTCGCGGTTCGCTGCACAGCGCCGAGTTGTTCGCGTCGGCGCGCGGTGAACGCGAAGGCTTGATCCGGCTGATCGAGCGCCTGCAGGCCCGCCTGGGCGCGCAGCAGGTGCAGCGCCTGCTGCCGGTGGCCGACCACCGTCCCGAGTGCGACGGGGCGCTCCATGCGGTGTCGGCCGATGCGGTGGGGCCGGCTGCATCCACCGCGCGGCGCTCGTCACCTGCCCGACATGCGATGCCCGAACATGGACGCAGCACCGCTCCGCGCCCGCTCTGGTTGCTGAACGAGCCGCAGCGCCTGCCCGAACGACAATCACGGCCTTGGCTCGACGGGCAGCCGCTGCAGCTGTTGTGCGGCCCGGAGCGCATCGAGGCGGGCTGGTGGGATGCGCCGCTCGCCGGGCGGGATTACTTCATTGCACAGACACCCGATGGCGCGCTGGTGTGGCTGTATCGGGCGCGCCTGCCGCTGTCGGTGGCCGAGGATGCGCAAGGCTGGTTTGTGCACGGCCGCTTCGGCTGACCCGCATCGGTGATATTCAAGCCTTCAGGCACTGCCCATGAACAAAGCCTTCACCAAGGAACCCGACGACGCCGATGACGATGATGCCGAATCGTCCGCGCCAGCGATGCCGGCGGGCGTCAAGAACTACATCACGCCGGCCGGCTACGCCCGGTTGCGTGCCGAGTTGCTGAGCCTGCTGGACGTGGAGCGCCCGAAAGTGGTCGAGATCGTGTCGTGGGCGGCGAAGAACGGCGACCGATCCGAGAACGGTGATTACCTCTACGGCAAGAAGCGGCTGCGTGAAATCGACCGCCGCATCCGTTTCCTCACCAAGCGGCTGGACATCGCCGAGGTGGTCGATCCGTCAGTGCACTGTGGCGCCGATCAGGTGTTCTTCGGCGCCACGGTGCGCTACGTCAATGCCCGAGACGAGCAGCGCACGATCACGATCAAGGGTGTCGATGAGTCCGACAGCGCGGCTGGTGAAATCAGCTGGATCGCGCCGATGGCGCGTGCACTGCTCGGTGCCCGCGTCGGCGATGAAGTCCGTGTGCAGACGCCCGCGGGTGTGGATCTGGTCGAGGTGCTGGCAGTGAGCTACCCGCGCGCTGGCGTCAGCTGAACATCGCGCGCGCAGGCTCAGGGTTTGGTGCGGCTGATGCGCAGCACCGCTGCCGATCGTTTCAGCGTGCGCATCACCTCGGCCAGGTGCAGCCGGTCGCGTACCGCCAGCAGCAGCTTCAGTTCCGCCGTCTCCGCTGCTGCCTGGTCGCCCATGTCGATGTGGGTGATGTCGGCCTCGGCAGCCGCGATGGCGGTAGCCACTTCGGCCAGTACGCCCTTGCCGTTTTTCAGCAGCACCGCGATGCCGGTTTCGAACGCGCGTATTGGCTGCTCGGCCCAGTCCACGCTCAGTCCGTCTTCGCTGCCACGTCCGAGCAATCGCTTGCCGACGGCGCAGTCGCTGGTGTGGATCTGCAGGCCTTCACCGCGGCCGAGATGGCCCATGATCGAATCGCCCGGGATCGGCCGACAGCAGGTGGCCAACTGGATCGATGCGCCTTCGCTGCCGTCGATCAGGACCATGCCTTGCGACGGCGTGGCTTCGTCAGCTCCATAGCGGCCCAGTGTCAGAGTCACCGCATCGGGTCGCACACCTCGCTCGGTCAGCAGCCGCGCCATGCGCTTGGCGACCATGGACGCTATCTTGCGCCCGACGCCGATGTCGGTCAGCAGCTCTTCGCGACTGCGGTTTCCGCTCCAGCGCAGCAGCGCCGGCCAGGCGGACGACGGCCCGCCGGGGCCATCATCCTGCGGCATCGTCATGCCTTCGGCCCTCAGCGCCTGTGCCAGCATCTTGGCGCCGAGGTCCTGCGACTCCTCCTGCTCCATCGTCTTCAGGTGGTGCCTGATCTTCGAGCGCGCGCGGCCGGTGCGTACGAAATTCAGCCAGCCCGGGTTTGGCCGCGCGCCAGGCGCAATCACGATGTCGACCACATCGCCGCTGCGCAGCTCAGTACGCAGCGCCACGGGCTCACCGTTGACCTTGGCGGCCACGCAGTGGTCGCCGACATCGGAGTGGATCGCATATGCAAAATCGACCGGCGTGGCCCCGCGCGGCAGCGCGAGGATCTTCGACTTCGGCGTGAACACATACACCGCGTCAGGGAACAGATCGATCTTGACGTGTTCAAGGAACTCGCTCGCGTCGCGGGTCTCGTCCTGGATGTCGATCAGCGACTGCAGCCACATGGCACCGAGCCGCTGAGCTTCCTGCGTGTGCTGCGGACCGTTGCCCTTGGATTTGTACATCCAGTGCGCGGCAATCCCTTTTTCGGCCACCGCGTGCATCGGCTCGGTGCGGATCTGGAATTCGACTGCGGTGCCCAGCGGGCTGACCAGCGTGGTGTGCAATGACTGGTAACCGTTGGCTTTCGGGATCGCGATGTAGTCCTTGAAGCGTCCCGGCAGCGGTTTGTAAAGCTGGTGCAACACCCCCAATGCCAGGTAGCACTCGGGCAGCGTGGCGACGACGATGCGAAAGCCGAAGATGTCGCTGACCTGGGCAAAGCTCAGGTGCTTGGATCGCATCTTTCCGTAAATGGAAAACAGCGTCTTCTCCCGGCCGTAGACCTGCACTTGCAGCTTGGCCTGAGAGAACGACTTCTCGACGTCGCGCTGGATGCGGTCGACCAGGTCGCGCCGGTTGCCTCGGGCCTTGAAGACCGCTTTCGACAAGGCGCTGTAGCGCCAGGGCCGCAGATGCTGAAACGACAGCTCCTGCAACTGGCGGTAGGTCTGGTTCAGTCCCAGCCGGTGCGCGATCGGCGCGTAGATGTCCAGTGTTTCGCGGGCGATGCGCGCGCGCTTGTCTGTCGCCACAGACTCCATCGTGCGCATGTTGTGCAGCCGATCAGCGAGCTTGATCAGGATCACACGCACATCACGCGCCATTGCCAGAAGCATCTTGCGAAATGACTCAGCCTGCGATTCCTCGCGGGTTGAAAACTGCAGCTTGTCGAGCTTGGTCAGTCCGTCGACGAGTTCGGCGGTCGGTGCGCCGAAGCGCTCGATCAACTCGGCCTTCGTGATGCCGCAGTCTTCCATCGCGTCGTGCATCAACGCCGCCATGATGGCCTGCGCGTCGAGCTTCCATTCGGCACACAGGCCTGCGACTGCGATGGGGTGGGTGATGTAGGGCTCGCCACTCGCGCGGTACTGGCCCAGATGCGCTTCGTCGGCGAATCGGTAGGCGTCGCGGACCCGACGGATGTCGGCTGGGTCGAGGTAGTCGAGCTTGCTGGTCAGGGCGTCGAACGATGCGGCCGCAGCATCGGTGGGCGCAGTCGCGGTGCTCGGTCGACGCCGCACCGCGTTGATCGCTTCCTTGACGGTGTCACCGATCAGATTGCCCATCTGGCTAATTTATCCCGTATTGAATGGGCCAGACTTCGGGCTGTCATCCAGGGCGGTTGCTGACCATGAAAAACGGCCCCAGAGGGCCGTTTTTTCATCAAGTGCAGCAAGTTGTCGATCAGACAGGTACCTTGCGCAGCATTTCGATGCCGACTTCGCCGGCGGCAATCTCGCGCAGCGCGGTCACGCCGGGCTTGTTCTTGGTTTCGATCTTCGGGGCGTGGCCTTGGCTGAGCATGCGGGCACGGTAGGTGGCCGCCAGCACCAGCTGGAATCGGTTGGGAATCTGAACGAGACAATCTTCCACGGTGATGCGGGCCATGCGGTGCTCCAGAGGTGTGACGGTGGCTGTCTCGACCGCAGGTTCAGTCGAGATTGAGTGCCTGAAATACGGCGGGCTTGTTCTTGGACAACACCGCATAACGCAGCCGTTGCGAATGAACGATGGTTTTCAGATCGAAAACCGCCGTTTCGAATAAGCCGTTGATGATAACAAAGTCGAAGTGCCTGGCCTGGGCTACTTCATGCCGCGCATTGACCAGTCGCTGAGCGATCACGTCGGGATGATCTTCCCCCCGCCGATTCAGTCGCTGCGCCAACTCTTCCCAGCTCGGCGGCAGGATGAACACCAGAACCGTATCCGGGAAAAGCTGCTTGATCTGCAGCGCACCTTGCCAGTCGATCTCCAGCACCACGTCGTGACCTTGCGAGATGCGGCTGTCGATGGCAGCGTGTGATGTGCCGTAAAGGTTGCCATGGACCTCGGCCCATTCAATGAATTTCCCGGCGGCAACCATTGCGCGGAATTCGGGCTCGCTGACGAAGTGATATTCACGCCCCTCCTGTTCCTGGCCTCTGGGTGGCCGTGTGGTGTGCGATACCGACACGCCGAGGTGGGAATCCATCTCCAGCAACGCCTTGACAAGACTTGATTTGCCTGCACCACTGGGCGCTGCGACCACGAAAAGGCTGCCTGCTTGCTGCATGGTGAGTCACTCCGGAGGGCGAGCGGATGATTCGGTCGCAGATGGCGACATCGACATTGGCACGCATTGCCACATATTCATCAATAAACGCGCCAGTGTCGGCGGGTACGAGTGTGAGAATTCAGGCGGGATCACGGGAGTCCCGACGCCTTATCTTCGGATGATCATGACCTCGGACACGCGACCACCATTGCTGATTGTGGAGGATGACTTCGCACTCCAGAAACAGATCAAATGGTCTCTGGACCGCTTCGAGTCTGTCACCGCGGATGACCGTGTCACAGCGCTGGCCCAGTTTCGGCGTCATGCACCCGCCGTGGTCACGATGGATCTTGGCCTGCCACCGAATCCCGATTCGGTGCAGGAGGGCTTCAAGCTGCTTGAGCAGATGATCGAGCTCAATCCTGATGTCAAGGTGATCGTGCTGACGGGGCAGAACGACCAGGCCAATGCGCTGCGGGCCATCGACCTCGGCGCCTACGACTTCCTGCCCAAGCCCTTCGATCCCGATATGCTGGGCCTGATCATCGGGCGGGCGTTTCGACTTTTCGATCTGCAAAG
This sequence comes from Burkholderiales bacterium, assembly GCA_947474755.1. Classification (GTDB taxonomy): domain Bacteria; phylum Pseudomonadota; class Gammaproteobacteria; order Burkholderiales; family Burkholderiaceae_C; genus PBB1. Next base: position 35,748 of record CANJJE010000012.1, read on the forward strand.
CGAGAACCGGCGACTACGCGACACGCAGTTTCCCGATGCGACTGGGGGGCTCATCACACGCGATCAACAGATGCTGCGCATCGGACGCACGATCGAAAAAGTGGCGCCGAGCAACGCCACAGTCCTGCTGCTGGGTGAAAGCGGCACCGGCAAGGAGGTGCTGGCCACTGCGCTGCACCAGGCCTCCAAGCGCAGTGGCAAGTTCGTCGCCATCAATTGCGCGGCCATTCCCGAAAACCTGCTCGAAAGCGAATTGTTCGGTTATGAGAAGGGCGCCTTCACTGGCGCAGCGAAAACCACTATCGGGCGCATCGAAACTGCCCACGGTGGAACGCTGATGCTCGATGAAATCGGCGATCTGCCGATGGCGCTACAGGCCAAGCTGTTGCGCTTTCTGCAGGAACGCACCATCGAGCGCATCGGCGGTCGGCAGGAGATTGCGGTCGATGTCCGTGTCGTCTGCGCCACCCATCAGGATCTGGGCGAGTTCATCAAGACGAACCGTTTCCGTCAGGATCTGTACTACCGGTTGGCCGAAATCGTCGTCGAGATTCCGCCGTTGCGTGCCCGCCAGGGCGATGCGGTCCTGCTGGCTCAAGCTTTTTTGCGGCGCTTCGCCCGCGAGCAAAGCCGCAGCGCGATGAGCTTCTCCGATGATGCGTTGTCGGCCATCGATGCCTACGGCTGGCCAGGCAATGTGCGGGAATTGCTCAACGCCATCAAGCGCGTGTCCATCATGGCCGAGGGCAACCGGGTGACCAGCGACGATCTCAACCTGCCTCGATCTGCTGAGGCCGAGGCGGCTGCAGACCCGGTGCTCGATCTGCGCACCGTGCGAGATCAGGCCGAGCGCGGCGCGATCGTGATGGCCCTGGCGCGCGCCAACGGCAACATCGTCAAGGCCTCGGAACTGCTGGGGGTGACCCGTCCGACGCTTTACGATCTGATGCGCCGTCTGGGTATCCACTGGAAAGATTCTGACGCATCAGCGACCGCGTCGACCGACTGAAGCGATCGATCTGCAGCCTGGCTATTTGCGTTCGTTGCGCGCCAGCAGGCGCTTCACGTGTTCCACCGGAATGGCGTAGCTGATGCCCGATGGATGAGTGAGGGCGGACTCGCGAGTGCCCTTCAGTGCAACCATGTTCACCACACCGACTACGGCGCCAGATTCCGCATCGAACAAGGGGCCGCCACTGTTGCCGGGGTAGGCGGTCGCATCGAGCTGTAGCAAGTCGAAGGCGCCTTCCTTCAAAGCCTTGATGGCGCGGCCGTCGAGTTGTCGCGCGCTCGGGCTTGGAAGTGCCACCGAAGTGATCGCTGCCACGATGCCGCGGTGGGTGACCGGAGACAGGCCCAAGTTGCTCCCCATCGGGAAACCGATGAAGGCAACCGTCTGGCCTTCGCGCACAGGCTGCTCCAGACCCAGGGCAAGCGCCGGCACAGCGGCTCCCTCGAAGCGCAGCAGGGCCAGGTCATGGGCTTTGTCGACCTCGATGATCTCGAGGCGCCGCACGCTGTCCTGTCCCGATGCGCCTGGGGTGTAAACAACCAGGCTGATGTTGCTGGCGTCATCTTCTGTGGCGCGCGTAATCACATGCGCGTTGGTGACCAGCAGATTCCCGTCGCCGACAACGAAACCCGTGCCGCTGAAGCCGAAGCGTGGGCTCTGTGATTCCTTGTAGAAGCCGACGGCGAGCACCGACGGCTTCACCCGAGCTATCAGTCCCGGCAGCGCATCTGCAGCGCTGACGGCCACGCAGAGACACATCAGTGCACCAGTCATCAGGGCCTTGCACATGATTCTGCGAGCCGCATTCATCATGTTCAGCGCGCCTCTTCCGGCTGCTTCTTCTTCAGCCGCATGAATGCCTTGCGCACCAGGTGTGGCACCGCCAGGTACATCGGCATGCGCAGGTGATGCGATCGTACGTACAGGAGCCATCGGGCCAATCCTGTGTAAGGTCCATCGCAATGCGGATGATCGGGGCGCAGCGCAAGGCCCAGCAATGAAGACATCACGTGTCTCGACATGGTGCTGCGATCCAGCGATTGAACCTGCTGCTCGAGGCGTTGCGGCGGAGCCGTCGAAAACAACCGGTTCAGATGAGTCAGCGCATGCGAGAGCGGAATCTGCAAGCCCAGGTGTGTGGCGCGATCGAGCAGTTCGTCCCAGAAGCCAGGCGCCCGGGAGAAGTGAATGACCAGGTCATTCAGGTCGAGCAGGTCTCGCAAACCCCGGCCGAAATCGCCCTCCATGAACAGATGCGCTGCGCTGTGCAGAACCATGTCGACAGGGTGCAGGGTGTATAGCCCGGGCTGTCCCGGAATGGGCTGAATTCGGCTCAGCAACTCGGCGCCATCGACCTTGAAGCGTGAAGTCGGTGGCGTGATGGTGTGGTGGAGATCGATGGTGGTGCCGCGATGGACATGGCGTATCGGTGGAATCTCGTGCATCCACTCGCGGTAATAACGGACGTTGTACGGGTCGCGCTCTTCGCTGATCCAGCCCGCTGCGAACAGTGCATCCTCGACCGCGTCGATGGCCTGACGGCTTACCATCAGATCGATGTCGCTGAATATTCGTCCACGCGCCGCTGGCAAGTTTGCAAGCAGATACGCCGCGCCCTTGAGCACGACGACCGGTGTATCGATGGCAGAAAGGGCTCGCCGGATGCACCGAGCCTCCCAGGTCACTTCGTGCCACTGCCTCTCGGCCAGTCTGAGCGCGCTTTGCAGATGCATCTGGGGCCCGGAAGGAACTTGATCCAGCCAGCCGTTGGCCAGGAAATGGTGCGCCAGGCGACCTTGCAAGCCTGCCTGACGTGCTTGCCCGAGCAGAGACTCCCACTCTCGCAGACTGGGTGAAGGCTGATGAGTCGGATCAGCCCATATGCTGGAAAGCAGTGCTTCGTTCAAAGCCGACGTGACGTCACCAGGGAGTCGAAAAGCCGCTCGGCTTCGCCTAATGAGCTGTACTCGAAGTCATGGCAGCTGCTGCGATCGACGAGCCCGCCCAGCGTCTGAAAGCCGAGCAATCCGAGCGCGCCGTAGTTGAACGCGTTCCGGCCCAACTCCAGCATGCTGTCGGCACGTGACCTTGCCGTAAGGCGGGCGCCAGCGCCAGCGACATATCTTGGAAAAATTACCCACCCTGGCTCGGCCATCGAATCGATCTGGTCAAGATGCCTGCGTTCGACTTTCAGGTGACCCACCGAGCCCTTCGACGTGCCATGGACCACGTCACCGAAGACCGCATCCGGTGCATGTGCGCGGATGACATCGAGCGACTCATTCTTCAAGCTCACCGGGCGACACAAGGGGGCGATCGCGCCATCCGTGGTTGAGATCAAGGCCAATTCATCCGACAGCAAGCGCCAGCCACGGCATATCAATCCTGCGCAAAGCGTGCTTTTCCCTGACCCGGGTGGCGCGGCAAGGACGGCGGCAAGCCCGTCGCGTTCAATGACCGCAGCGTGAAGAATGAGGTACTGATGCGCCTGGGTTGAGATACACCAGTTCATCGCCCACTCCAGCAGCGGGAAAGCATGGCTTTGGGGCAGAGGTTCAAACGGGAAGCCGCCGTCAAACACGAACCGCACCTGAGGCCGAATCCAGCGGTGCAAACCCGCTCCGCGATCCATCAGCACTTCAAAATCAAAAAATTCTGTGTTTGCGGCCAGACCATAGTCTGCATAGAGCAAGTGGATGCCCTTTTGTATCGCCGGAATGTCAGATCTGATTCGAAAGTTGAAGGGCCCGGTTCTGATGCCAAGACCAGCACCTGCCAGTCGCTGACCGATCTCGAACGTACTCAGCGAGGACACCACCGTCATTCGCGCGACACGTCGATCAGATTTGCGCCAGCCAATTGCTCCAGGATGAAGGGGAGGGCTGCAAGCACAACGTCTACCTCAGACCCGCTCGCGCCCCACCTCTCGACCAGCAAGTCCATGTCCGTCGCACCTTCCTCCACGCACATGAGAGCACGAGCTGTCGGGATATCGAGATGGTGTGTCAGTCCAGAGGCTTCGTTGAAGACGACGTACTCGTTGTCCCACTCCAGCCAGTGAAATGACCCGGTCTGGTTTAGTCGCAGTTGCACTGGCGTGTGAATAAAGTAGTCTCGCCCCGTATTTCAATATGAATTGATGATTCTGAAAAGAGTCGTCGCGCTGCTTGACTGGGGGCTTGAATACAACGCCAATACTTCGGATGGTGTGTAGGGGAACACGGCGGTACCGAGCGGCATGATCGAGTTTAGAAGCGCGGCAATCCAAAACGCTTCATCGCTGCTCGTCTGGGCGGTCAAGATGCTGATCAAAGAAGATGTTGAACCAGCTCCAAAGACAGCACCAAAGGTCGAATTTTGAGTGAAGGTAAACGTGCCGACTACGCAAGTTGCAGTTGCGTCTGTGGCCGAGTAGCCAGGCCAGTTGGACAAGGTCTTGAAATAGCCGGGCGGTCTACCCCTGCACGTCGGGAGACCAGTCGCTTTGGAGTGCGCCATTGATTGGACACCGGAGGCGGAGCAAATTTGTCCACCAGCCGTTACTGCAGAGGTGAAAGCCAACGTCTTGATTGGCACGGCGCTAGCCGCTACCGCAGAGCCCTTGACCATGCCGTTGAGCAAGAGGCGACGGCGAGAAGCCTGAATCGATTCATTGTTCGCGTGCTGAGGCATTGATGGCTTGTCCGAATTGTCGACGTCAGTAATTTTAACCATCACTTGCCTCGCGAATGCTATAAATATAGTTATAAGTAACTATGGGTGCTGGCATTGAAGTTCAATGAGTTTTGCATGATGCGCGCGCTCATTGTCCTTCTCGGAAAATCACAACACTGACTGTTTCTATCAGGACGAGAATATCAAGGAGCAACGAATTGTTCTTGACATAGTAGAGATCAAACTGATGCTTTTTTCGAGCGTCGTCAAGAGAGTCGCCGTAGTGGTAGCGAACCTGAGCCCAACCGGTGATGCCGGGTTTGACGGAGTGGCGCAATTCATAAAATGGAATTTCCGCTTTCAGTTTATCTACAAACGTCGGACGTTCCGGGCGCGGACCGACGAGACTCATTTCGCCAAAAAGCACACTGAAAAGTTGCGGTAGCTCGTCGATGCGGGTTTTCCGCATGAAAGAACCAACGCGAGTGATGCGCGGGTCATTTTTTGAAGCCCAGCGAGCCACACCGTCTCGTTCGGCATCGGCACGCATGCTTCGGAACTTCATGCACATGAAGACGCGGCCGCCCAAGCCTACGCGAGCCTGACGATAAATGACTGGGCCTGGACTGTCCAGCCAAATGGCCAAAGCTGCAAGTGCCATGATAGGCGCTGTGAGTATCAACAACACGCTTGAACTGACAATATCAAAGGCGCGCTTCATGAACTGCCGCATCTGTCCCTGGACAAAGCCATCACCGTAAACCAGCCAGCTTCCTTTGAGGCTATCGATGCGAACTTCGCGTTTATTTTTCTCGCTGAACCCTGCCAGATTCAAAACCGATACTCCACGAATTCGGCACTCCAGCAGCTGGTCCATCGGGATGGTGCCTCCGCGTTGTTCTCGTACGGCGATCACAATCTCTTTGACTGAATATCGAGAAACCAAATCAATCAAGGAAGATTTGCTAGGAAACACGGGGATGCCGTTCTTCTTGGTTTCTGAATCCTCTGACGTGGCGAAGAAACCGACCACGTTACGCGCCGATCGTCCTGGTGACTGCAATTCTGCCGCTATGGATTGAGCTTCTTCTCCCGTGCCGACTATCAATACCGAAGGCAAGGTTGTCACCCGTTGCATAACGTAGAAGCATCCGCGAGATAAAACCAAACCCAGAGCAAGGTAAGAAATTGCGGCTGGTATCAATTGCTCGATATAGCCGCGATCTGCCACGAACCTCAACACCAGACTTGTAACGTAGCCACCAATGCAAATTGCACCCACGGTGCGGAGAGCCTTGGCACCGAGTGAGATGGTTTTTGGGCGATACAGTCCGACTAGCGCATACATCAGTGCCATGACGAGCGCGAAGAAAGTGGCTCCAAACAGAACGAGAGGAATCTCCGGGACTGCGTCGGGGATGGTCATGTACCTGCTGGTCAAGGTCGACGCAGCCAACAGCATGGCTACAAAGCACAAAGACAGGTCGACCACCATGCCGGCCGGGGCACTGGGCAGAACATCTTGTCGGTAGAGCCTCATGGTGGACTGCCTCTCATCGATCAGAACAGTTTCGAACTTGTCAAGTCCTCGCTAGCTGCGACCAGACGCTGCTGTCAAGGGGGAGGTCGCGACAACGAATTATTCTTGGGCGTCCTTGCCGTAGCATCCCCTGACTAGGGGGTCTGTCGCGACCTTTCGCACGAGAGTTCGAGTTTTGCGGCCTTGTCACGATTGATTACTGCGAGCGTTGCCGTAAACATCCTCCTTGACCGGACGCTGTTTGACCCGCCGCGTCGCACATTCCGGCTTTGATTCGGCCTCAGCAGTCATTCATGACGCTCCTGCGTTGCCCATCTGATCGATCAATTCGCCAGGCGCGTTGACAGCAGCCACGCTGATCTTGGCGCCAATGCAAGCTGAATGAACCCTCACGACAACACATTCATGGCCTGGGGCTTCGGGCTGGTAGGGGTGACCTATCTGGCCTTTGCGTTGACGCTTCTTCGAATCGGAGAGTGGCGTTTGCCCGTCAGTCGATCGGGCCGGGCGCTTTTCGGTGCCGTCTGTTGCAGTTCCATCTGGGGATGGTTGACCCTGGCCGGCGTGTTGCGTGACGACGCGCTGCTCGGGTTCATCGCGTCCTTGTTTGACGCTGGCCGCTATGGCTTGTGGTTGGCATTCCTGCTCCAGCTGAGACCGGAGAAGTCAGAGAGTGCATCAGGGTGGGGATCGTCGCTGAGCAAACTGTCACTGTTCCTGGTGACCTTGGTCGTGATCGGGCAGGTGCTTCGCTACCACGAACCCGGGGACTCCTTCCTGCAAGCTCGCGGGCAGCCGATGATGTCGATGGCGCTGTCGATTTTTGGTCTGGTGCTGATCGAGCAGGTTTTCCGCAATGTGGATCCCGACTCACGCTGGAGCGTCAAGCCCGTCAGTGCGGCGTTGGCGGGCTCATTCGCGTTCGACCTGTACATGTATTCGCAGGCCGTGATCTTTGGCAGCGTCGACGCTGACGCTCAAAGTATCCGTGGTGCGGTCCATGCGCTGATGGCGCCCCTGCTGTTTGTCTCGACTTCGCGGCTGGGCATCGACTGGACCTCGAAGCTGCGAGTGTCGCGCAGCGCCGCATTCCATTCCGCCACCTTGTTGATTTGTGGCCTCTACCTGCTGTTGATATCGGCGGTGGGTTACTACGTCAAATATTTTGGCGGAGATTGGGGCCGCGCATTGCAGCTTTGCGTGGTGTTTGCCTCATTGATATTTCTGGTTTTACTCACAGTATCTGGAGCCGCCCGGGCCAAACTACGAATATTCCTCAGCAAGAATTTTTTCAGATACCGGTATGACTACCGCGATGAATGGCTCAAATTCACTGAGGCGCTTTGCGCGCAGGGCACACCTCAGGAAATGGGCCAACAGGTGATCCGAGGTTTGGCAGACCTGGTGGAGAGCCCTGGAGGTGGGCTGTGGATGAAGAGTCCGGAAGCGAGTGGCTTTCGGCAAACGGTGCGGCTGAACATCGATTTCACTTCGGTGAGCGAGGAGGAAGACTCCGAACTGAGCATGGCCCTCAAGCGCGAGAAGGTGGTTGTCAACCTGGAGGAGTACCGATCTTTCCCCGGGCGATACGGGTCGATCGCCTTGCCGCCGTGGCTGCAATCCATGCCGCAGGCTTGGTTGATTGTTCCGCTGATCGTTGGGGACAAGCTGATCGGATTTGTCGTGCTGTTGCGGTCACGGACTCCTCTGGATGCCAACTGGGAAGTTCATGACCTGCTGAAGACAGCGAGCCGTCAGGCCGCGAGCTTTCTCGCGCAGATGGTGGCCACGGAGTCCTTGCTGGAAGTGCGCAAGTTCGATGCCTTCAATCGAATGTCGGCGTTCGTGGTTCACGATCTGAAGAACATCGTGACGCAGCTGTCGCTGATGATGAAGAACGCCAAGCGGTTGCACGCCAACCCCGAATTCCAGCAGGACATGCTGGACACCGTCGACAACTCACTGGAGAAAATGCGCCAGCTGATGGCGCAGTTGCGTGAAGGCACGACACCTGCAGGCACTGCCTTTGGTGTCGATCTGGTCGCGGTGGCGCGTCGAATCGAAGCGCACACGACCAGCCGCGGCAGGAGCCTTGAACTGCGCCGCTTGCAGCCAGCGACCGCGCGCGGGCACGAAGAACGGATCGAGCGCGTGATCGGGCACCTGGTCCTCAATGCACTGGAAGCCACCGATCCGCAGGGGCAGGTCTGGCTGGAGCTCGATACCCAGGGCGATCGCGCACGCATCGTGGTTGGCGACACCGGCCATGGCATGTCGGCCGAATTCATTCGCGACCGGCTGTTCAAGCCCTTTCAGTCGACCAAGTCAACCGGCATGGGCATTGGCGCCTACGAGAGTTCGCAATACATCCACGAGCTCGGAGGCAAGATCTCGGTGGTGAGCGAGCTGCAGCGAGGCACGCAAGTGACCTTGCTGATCCCGCTTTTTCACGCGTCGGTTGAATCTGACCTCGACATGCTCAAGTCCCAGTGAGGCTGGAGCAGCCGCGCTCAGCGATCGGCGGTGGGCTGCCCAAAATTCACGATCGACAAGGGGTTTTGGTCACGGCCACCCGAGCAAACGTTGTAACAGCCGCTTTCATCATGCCATCATCGTCACTTGAGGTAATGAGCGTTTTCATTACCGGTAGATAACAGTCGTGTGCGAAATCCGGGGGGCGCTCCTATCGCCCAGCCGAGTCATTCTGAAAAAAGGGGATAAACCATGAATATGTTCACGACGCCCAAGGGACAAGGAATTCGACTTGCGTTGGTCCTGATCGGGTCGTTGCTGTTGTCCGCCTGTGGCATTTTCCCTGGCAATCTTCCGCCAGCGCCACCTAGTGCGTCGACCCAGGACTACAGCTACGTGGTCGGGCCGGGTGACAACCTCAACATCATCGTATGGCGCAACCCAGAGCTGTCGTTGTCGGTGCCGGTGCGGCCAGATGGCAAGTTTTCAACACCGCTGATCGACGAGATGGTGGTCCAGGGCAAGAATTCGGTCGAAATTGCTCGTGATATCGAAAAACTGCTGGGCAAATACGTCAGGGATCCGGTGGTGACAGTGATCGTCACTGGTTTCGTCGGCCCTTATGACCAGCAGATTCGCGTCGTTGGAGAGGCCGCAAAGCCTCAGGTGCTTGCCTACAAGCAGAAGATGACCGTCCTCGACGTGATGATTGCCGTTGGAGGCCTCACTGATTTCGCGGCGGGCAACGATGCAACCATCTTGCGCACTGCCGATGGGAACAAGCAATACGCGGTTCGATTGAAAGATCTGGTCAAGCGCGGCGACATCTCCGCTAATGTTGAGATGAAGCCGGGCGATATCCTGATCATCCCGCAAAGCTTCTTCTGAACGTCGCACCTGAATCCGGCTTGCTTTCCAAGCGTGCTCTGACGCCCTGACGCGTCTCCGTTTCACGTTCCATCCATCCAAGATCGATCACCCGAATGGAAGAGTTGCTTGCCCAGTTGTCCACCCTCGCCAGGAGCATGTGGCGATTCCGCTGGCCGTCGATCCTTGTGGCATGGTCGGTGGCCATCGTCGGTGCGGTGGGTGTCTTTCTGATCCCGGATCAGTACGAAGCGTCATCGCGCATCTACGTGGATACCGAATCGATCCTGAAGCCGCTGATGTCCGGTCTTGCAGTGCAGCCCAACGTGGATCAGCAAGTCATGATGCTGAGCCGGACACTGATCAGCCGTCCGAACGTCGAAAAACTGGTTCGCATGGCCGACCTCGATTTGAAAAGCCAATCCAAGGCGGAGCAGGAGGCCTTGGTAGCCGGGCTGATGGACAAGCTGCACATCCAGTCGGTCGGCCGGGACAACCTCTACACATTGTCCTTCCGTGACTCGGACTCCGCCAAGGCTCAGCGCGTCATCCAATCCTTTGTGTCGATCTTCATCGAGTCGAGCCTGGGGGCCAGCCGCAAGGACTCTGATGCCGCCAAGGTTTTCATCAACGAACAGATCAAGGCCTATGAAAACAAATTGCTGGAAGCTGAAACGCGTTTGAAGGAATTCCGCTTGCGCAATATCGAAAGCCTGAATGCCGAAGGCGTCGATTCCGTCGTGCGCATCGGTCAACTGTCCGATGCGCTTGCGGCGGCGCAACTTCAGTTGCGTGAAGCGGAGCAATCGCGCGATTCGGTCAGGCAGCAACTGATCGACGCGAAATCGCAGCCGGGCAACACGGCCTCCATGAACTCATTGCTCGAAGAGTCTGCGCTTTCCGTCGCCACGCCGGAAATCGACGCACGGATCGCGACACAAAGACAGAACCTGGACGCGATGCTGCAGAGATTTACTGAACAGCACCCCGACGTGATCACCACCCGAAAGTTGTTGCGGGACCTTGAAGAACAGAAGAAAAAGGAAGTCAGGGAATTGCGCAAGGCAGCCATGGCGGCTCCGGCGGTGGCCGCGGCCAATGGCACCAGCCTCGTGTCTCAGGAACTCAACAGGCTGATGGCTACGTCCGAGGTTCAAGTCGCGGCGCTGAGGGCCAGAGTGGCCGAGTATTCAGCCCGCTTCAACAACGCGCGCGAAGCTGCGAAGTCGGCCCCTCAGCTGGAAGCTGAAGCCTCGCAACTCAACCGTGATTACGCCGTCCACAAGGCAAACTACGAGGATCTTGTCAAGCGACGCGAGTCGGCGTCAATGTCCGGCGAACTCGACTCGACGGCTGGCGTAGCCGACTTCCGCTTGATCGATCCACCGCGGGTCTCTCCAACGCCGGTGTCGCCGAATCGCTTCATCCTGCTGCCTGTGGCGATGTTGGCTGCCCTGGCGGCTGGGTTCCTCACAGCGTTCATCGCCAGTCAATTGCGCCCCGTGTTCCACAGCGCGGCGCAACTACGAACAAAGCTTGACCTGCCCTTGCTGGGCACGGTGTCCCTGGTGACCAACCCAGCAGATGCCCGGCTCGAAAAAGTCAGACTGATCAAGTTTGCAGTCTCTTCGGGCGGCCTGGTGGGCTTCTTCGGTTTGACGATGCTGGGCCTGGCACTGATGGCCGCCAGAAAGGGCTGAACCACATGACCAGCCTGATCGAACAAGCTGCTCGACGACTCGAGCAACTGCGCAACGCAGGAGCGCAGATTCCCGATCGGATCCCGACTTCGCAGGCGCCCCCATCGCTCTCGCAAGCGGCGGTTGCGGTCGCTGCGCCGCTGATATCCACACCTCCGGTGAAGCACGCGGTGGCGCCGAGCCAGACCTCGCGCCAGGTGACGCTCGACCTCGATATGTTGAGCGCGGCGGGTGTGGTGACGCCGAATGCGCCGCGTTCGTACTCTGCCGATCAGTTTCGATTGATCAAGCGGCCGCTGTTGGCGAATGCGAAAGCCAAGGGCGATCAAGCCCTGAAGCACGGCAACCTGATCATGGTGACCAGTTCATTGTCGGGTGAGGGAAAGAGTTTCACCTCCCTCAATCTTGCGATGAGCATCGCGATGGAGCTGGACAACACGGTGATGCTGGTGGACGCTGATGTGGCGCGGCCTTCGATCTTGCGCATGCTGGGTTTGCAGACCATGCCGGGTCTGCTTGATGTGCTCGAAGGCGGCAAGGACCTGCACAGCGTGCTGCTGAAGACAAACATAGACAAGCTGACCATCTTGCCCAGCGGGACGAGCCGCCCCAAGGCAACCGAGCTGCTGGCCAGCGACGCAATGCGCCGTTTGCTGGACGACATGGCGGCGCGTTACCCGGACCGCATCATCATTTTCGACTCGCCGCCGCTGCTGTTGACCACCGAATCAAGGGTGCTAGCGACGCAAATGGGGCAGGTGGTGATGGTGGTGCAGGCCGACCGAACGCTGCAGTCCGATGTCGACCATGCGCTGTCGACCATCAAGAACTGCGCGAACATCAATCTGGTCCTCAACAAAGTCCGTGGCAGCGGTTCAGATGGGTACAGCTACGGCTACGGCTACGGCTACGGGGAACCCAGTGGCAATGCAACGGCCTGAGTCCTGGCGTCCCTCGCTGGTGCCACGCCCTGGCTTCACGTGGCACCACTGGCTCGGGCGGCAGGTCTTGTCGCCGGTGGTTGGTGTGATCGGTTTGGCCAGCCTTGCCGCCCACGCTCAGGACCAGGCCTCGCCATCGGGGTTGTTCCTGCAGCCGTCGCTGAGCGTCAGCGAGACCTTTACCAGCAATGCGGGTCTCGACCGCGGCAGCGATGCGCGCGCGGATTTGATCACCGATATCAGTCCCGAGCTGCGGCTGAGCCGCCGCTCCGGGCGCATCGTTGGCGACGTCGACTACGCGCTGCACGGCCTGTTGCACGCGCGACGATCGTCTCTTGACGAGGTGCGACAGGCGCTGAGTGCCAAAGGTACCGCAGAGGCGATCGACAACTGGGCCTATGTCGACGGCCGCGCCAGCATCTCTCAGCAGAGCATCTCGGCGCTCGGGACCCGATCGGTGGATCGCAACCTCGCCAACTCCAATCGTGCCGAAGTGTTGACGTACCAGCTCGCGCCCTATGTGCGGGGCCCCCTGGGCGGCTTCGCCAACTATCTCGCGCGGTGGGACTGGACCAGCAGCAACAGCAGTGGCTCCAGCGCCAAATCGGCATCGAATGACGCGTCATTCGTCATCAGCTCCAGCGAGGCGCTGTTTTCGCGCCTGGGCTGGTCGCTGAATGCTTCGCGGCAAAGCTCGAAGTTTGCAAACCAGAACAGCCAGGACGCCACGCGCTTCAGTGGTCAGCTGACGTTCGCCGTGACACCGGAGTTCCAGTTGTCGGCAGGCGCCGGCCGCGAACGCAACGACTACCAGTTTCCGGGCCAGCAAAGTAGCACCACCTGGAGCGGCGGCTTCATCTGGAGGCCGAATGAACGCACGCGGCTGGAGGTGACGCGTGAACACCGATTCTTCGGCAACGCCTACAACATCCGTTTCGAGCACCGCACCCCGCGTACCGTCTGGAGCTTTGTCGATTCGCAGGACGTCAACACGACAGCAGGCGCAAACGGCGCCAATTCACCGAGCACCGCGTTCGATCTGCTGTATGCACAGTTTGCCTCCATCGCGCCCGATCCGGTGCAGCGCACCGCGTTGGTCGATGCCTTTCTGCGTAGCAATGGTCTGTCGCGCGAGTCCCTCGTCAATGGCGGGTTCCTGACCAACGCCGCCTCCATCCAGCGCCGGCAGAACCTGTCGCTGGCGCTGATCGGCCTGCGCAGCACCTTGCTGCTGTCGACCTCGCGCAACGACGCGCGTGCAACCAGTTCGACGGCGACCGATGTTGGCGATTTGTCGAATGGCCGCAATCTCCATTCGACGGGTTTCGGCATCAACCTGTCGCATCGCCTGACGCCTTTGTCTGCCCTCAGCGCGGATTTCTCGCTGTCCAGGAATAGTTCCACCGGAGATAACCGCAGGACCCGTCTGACGTCATTGGCAACCACCTACACCACGCGTCTGAGCCAGCAGATCGACCTGTCGATATCGGCGCGCCGAACCTTGTTCAACAGCGACGCAAATCCCTACAACGAGAGCGCCGTCGTGGCCAACCTGAAGGTGCGGTTCTAACCATGTACGAATCGTTCTATGGGCTGACCAGCAAACCGTTCCAGCTCAATCCCGATCCCAGCTTCTATTTCGGCAGCAAGCAGCACAGCCGCGCCAAGGCCTATCTCGAATATGGCGTGTCTCGGCACGAGGGCTTCGTGGTCATCACCGGCGAGATCGGCGCTGGCAAGACGACGCTTCTGCGCGCCCTGATCGATAGCCTGCACGGCAGCGATGTGGTCATCGGTCACCTTGTGACCACTCAACTTGGTGCGGAAGACACGCTGCGCATGGTCGGGGCCGCGTTTGGCTTCCACGTCAAGGATGTGTCGAAGGCCCAGTTGCTGATCACGCTGGAAGCGTTTCTGGTCAATCAGACGAGCCAGGGCAAGCGCTGTCTGCTGATCGTCGATGAGGCACAGAATCTCACGGCGCAGGCGGTGGAAGAGTTGCGCATGCTGTCGAACTTCCAGTTCGGCAATCAGGCCTTGCTGCAAAGCTTCATGGTCGGCCAACCAGAGTTTCGCGAGATTCTTCAGCGCCCGGAGATGGAACAGTTCCGTCAACGCGTTGCCGCCACCTGCCACATCGGGCCACTGGATGCCGAGGAGACGCAGCGATACATCGAACACCGCCTGACGTGTGCCGGATCCAACGGCCAACCCAGCTTCGAGCCCGCTGCTTTCGACGCCATCTTCAAGGCCACGCGCGGTATCCCTCGGCGTATCAATTCGGTCTGTGACCGACTGCTGCTGCTTGGTTTCCTGGCCGATAAAACCTACCTTACCCGCGCTGACGTCGATGAAGTGGTCCAGGAGACCACCGAAGAGTCGGCTATTCCGTCCAAGCCTTTCGAGCCGGTGGGTTCGGCGTTGCATGCATCGAGTTCGCAACTGGTGCCTGACATCGACCTGTCCCAGATCAACCTGGCACCGGAATCAGCGCACGAGATGAGCGGTCAACTGGCGAACCTGATGGCCGAGCAGCGCCTGGATCAGTTGCAGCGTCTCGAGCGCAGCGTCCTCAGGCTCGAACGTCAAAACGTCCAGTTGATCAGCTTGCTGCAGAAGCTAGTCAGTGCGATCAAGACGACATCGGATGAAGGCATCCGATGAGCCTGTCAACCGTGAACCAGGGCGCACCCCTGCGCAACGCCCTGACGATCGATGTCGAAGACTACTTTCAGGTGTCCGCTTTCGCGCCCTACATCGCGCGCAGCGACTGGGACCAACGCGAATGCCGTGTCGAGCGCAATGTCGATCGCATCCTGGCGCTGCTGGCGCGTCATGACACCCGCGCGACCTTCTTCACCCTCGGCTGGATCGCACAGCGCTATCCGCAAATGGTTCGCCGCATTGCTGAGGCTGGGCACGAGGTCGCCAGCCACGGATACGGCCACCAGCGCGCCAGCGACCTGACCGAAGCCGAGTTCACCGCCGATATTCAAAGCGCTAAGCACATCCTCGAAGACCTGTGCGGTGTACCCGTCACGGGCTATCGAGCACCGAGCTTTTCGATCGGCACGGGCAATCTGTGGGCCTTCGACTGTCTGGCGCGTGCCGGCTACCGCTACAGCTCCAGCATCTACCCCATCGCACACGATCACTACGGCATGCCCGATGCGCCGCGCTTCGCGCACCGCGTCAACGACAGCCTGATCGAAGTACCGATCACTACTTTGCGACTGTTTGGGCGCAACCTCCCGTCCAGCGGTGGTGGCTATTTCCGGTTGCTGCCGTATGCGCTGTCTCGGTGGATGCTGCGCCAGGTGCAGGCACGCGACAAGCAATCGGCGATCTTCTATTTCCATCCGTGGGAAATCGATGCCGATCAACCCCGCGTCGCCGGGATCGACGGCAAGACACGATTCCGCCATTACGTGAACATTGAACGGATGGAGCATCGGCTCGAGTGCCTGCTGCGCGATTTTCAGTGGGGTCGGATGGATCATCTCTTTCTTGATCGCCAGCCCCCATTGACCCCGCATCACGCCTCATCTGCCTTGCCGTGCCCCGCGTAGACACCCTCGTACTGAACGACGCCGCCACCGCACAACGCTGGGATGCGTTTGTGCTGGCGTGCCCCAGCGCGACGTTCTTCCATCGTGCCGGGTGGCAAGTCATCATGAGTCGCGTGTTTCGTCATGACACCTACTTCCTGTACGCCGAGACCGATGGCCGCATCGAAGGTGTGCTGCCGCTGGCACACGTGAAGTCGATGCTGTTCGGCAACTCCCTGGTCAGCTTGCCCTTCGCGGTATACGGCGGGGTGGCAGCAATGACTGCCGAAGCGGCCAGCGCGCTGGAAGCCGAGGCGCAACGCATCGCGCAGCGGCTGGGCGTCGATCACCTGGAATTGCGCCATGTCGAGGCTCGGCACGACGACTGGCCGCGGCAGGATCTTTACGTCACATTCCGCAAGCCCATCCTGCCCGAGGAAGAGGCCAATATGCTCGCCATCCCGCGCAAGCAGCGTGCGATGGTGCGCAAGGGCATCAAGAACGGTCTGCGCAGCGAGATCGATCCGGATGTCGACCGCTTCTTCGCGCTGTATGCCGACAACGTCCATCGCCACGGCACGCCAGCGCTGCCCAAGCGCTATTTCGAGGCTTTGCAAACGCAGTTCGGCGATGACTGCGAGGTGCTGATCGTCAGCGCGCCCGATGGCCGGGCCTTGAGCGGCGTGCTGAGTTTTTACTTCCGGGATGAGGTGCTGCCCTACTACGCCGGTGACGACGAAGCGGCGCGCGATCTCGCGGCCAACGATTTCAAGTATTGGGAACTGATGCGCCTGTCATGCGCGCGCGGGTTGAAGGTTTTCGACTACGGTCGCAGCAAGCAGGGCACCGGTTCTTTTGCGTTCAAGAAGAACTGGGGCTTCGAACCCGCACCGCTTCACTACGAGTACTGCCTGTACAAGCGCGATGCGGTGCCGCAGAACAACCCCACGAATGCGAAGTTCCGCCTGATGATCGAGGCGTGGCGGCGCATGCCGATCGGCATGGCGAACTGGCTCGGCCCCTACGTCGTTCGCAACCTGGGCTGAGGCGTGGCGGATCTGCTGTATCTGGTGCACCGCATGCCTTACCCGCCCAACAAGGGCGACAAGGTGCGCTCGTATCACCTGCTGAAGCATCTGGTCTCCAAGCACCGGGTGTTCCTCGGCACTTTCATCGATGACCCGTCCGATGAGCCCTACATCGACACGCTGCGCGCCATGTGCGCCGGTCTGCATGTCGCCCGGCTCGATCCGCGCAGCGCCAAGCTGCGCAGCCTGCGTGGTTTGCTGCGGGGCGAGGCACTCACGCTGGGCTATTACCGGGACGCCGGTTTGTCGCAATGGGTGACACGCACGCTCAGGTCTAACGACATCCGCACTGCGGTCGTTTTTTCGTCGTCGATGGCGCAGTACGTCGAGCACCTGTCCGACCTCCGCGTGCTGGTCGATTTTGTCGATGTTGATTCTGCGAAGTGGACCGATTACGCCAAGGCCCGCCGCTGGCCGGCGAACTGGTTGTACCGGCGGGAAGGCGCGATGCTGCTGGCCTACGAGCGCGCAGTGGCGATTGCCGCCGATCGGTCCTTCTTCGTCACCGACAAGGAAGTCGAGTTGTTCAACCGCCTCGCTCCGGAGTGTGCTGCCCACGTGCAGGCGATGGGCAATGGCGTCGACACTGCCTTCTTCGCGACCGACGCGGCGCGCATCAGTCCCTTCGATGCCGGCGAGATTCCGATCGTCTTCACCGGCGCCATGGACTACTGGCCGAATGTCGATGCAGTGATCTGGTTTGCTCAAGAGGTGCTGCCGGCGCTGCGCACCCAGTGGCCGGCTGTGCGCTTCTCGGTGGTCGGACGCAACCCTTCGCCGGAGGTGCGTGCGCTGGCTGGCGATGCGGTGCGTGTCACCGGCACGGTGCCCGACGTGCGACCGTGGTTGCAGCATGCCGCCGTGGTGGTTGCGCCACTTCGCCTGGCGCGAGGTGTGCAGAACAAGGTGCTCGAAGCGATGGCCATGTCGTGCCCCGTGGTGGCAGCAACCCGATGCGCGGAAACCATCAATGCGCAAGTGGGTGTTCATCTGTTGGCTGCCAGCACTCAGGCTGACTACGTGCGCGAGATCAACGCGCTCGTGAGTGATCGCGAGCGTGCTGCCCGCCTCGGCGGCGCGGCGCGCTCTTGTGTCGTGGCTCGTTACGGTTGGGCGGCGCAGCTGTCGTCGATGGATGCCCACCTGACTGCGTCTGCGACCCCCAGACCGCAGCTGTGTTGATGAACAGCCTTCTCGCCGCGCCAGCCGCGCGAACCTGGCGCAGCGTCGGTCCGGCGCTCCTGCTCTGCATTGCATTGCTGTTGCTGTTTCGGGAGACGGTGGCTGACATGGTGTCGATCTGGATTCGTTCCGACACCTTCAATCACGCCTTCCTGGTGCCACCGATCGCCGCGTGGTTGGCGTGGCGCCGGCGGGCTCAGCTCGCGGTCCAGCCACATCAACCTGTCGCCTGGGTTCTGTTGCCCCTGACGCTGGCCTGCCTTCTGTGGCTGCTCGGGCACCTCGGCAGCGTGGCACCCGCCTCTCAGTTGGCCCTGGTCACGTTGCTTGTGCTGACAGTGCCGGCCCTTTACGGCTGGTCGGTCACCCGTGTCCTGCTCTTCCCGCTGCTGTTCTTGTACTTCGCCGTGCCGATCGGCGAGTTCGTGGTGCCGCAGCTTCAAGAGTGGACAGCCGATGTGACCGTCATGGCGCTGCGTATCTCCGGTATTCCGGTTTACCGCGAGGGCAATCAGTTCATCATCCCCTCCGGTTCGTGGTCGGTTGTCGAGGCGTGCAGCGGCATTCGCTATCTGATGGCCTGTTTTGTCGTCGGCACCTTGTTCGCCTATTTGAACTACAGAAGCACACGGCGACGTCTTGCCTTCCTGCTGGTTTTGCTGGCGTTCCCCGTCATGGCGAACTGGATCCGGGCCTACACCATCGTCATGATCGGGCACCTCACCGGCAGTCCGATGATTCTCGGCGTCTCGCACATGACCTATGGCTGGGTACTGTTTGGCGCCCTGATCGTGTTGCTCTTCCTCGTGGCTGCAAGGTGGGCCGAGCAGGAAGTACCCGCGATGTTGCCGACGTCCGTTGGCGCTGCGCAAGCAGTTCCTGGGGCCGGACTCTGGTGGATCGTCTGTGCCATCCTCGCGCTTTCAGCGGGCACGCAGGCGTTGGCCTGGCGTCTGGATCACGGATCGCCCTTGACCAGCCCCAACGTGCAGCTTTCGCAGGGAGCAGGAGGGTGGCGCGTCGATAGCAGCGTGACTGCTCTACCTTGGGCCCCCGGCTTCGTCAATCCAAGCGACGAAGCTTTCAAGGGGTACGAAAAGGCTGACCGGCGGGTCGCCGTCTGGATTGGCTATTACCGATCAGAACAGGAGAGTCGAAAACTCGTTTCTTCCGTCAACGGCGTGGTTGCATCGGACGACGTGTCCTGGCGCCAGCAAAAGACGCACAAACGACCCGCCACCACGCAACTACCTGCGTTTCAGACATCCACGGTGAGCCGTGGATCCTTTCTGGGGTTTGCCGAAGCCGAGCGGATGCAGGTTTGGCAGGTCTACTGGGTCAACGGTCGCTGGACCCACAGCGACGCCGAAACCAAGCTCTGGCAGGTCTGGGATCGGCTGCTTGGCCGTGGCGACGAAGGTGCCGTGGTGGTGCTGGTTTCCTCTCGAGCTGACGACTCGGATTCAGTCTTGAGCGATTTTGCGAACGCGAACCTGCCTGCGATCAATGCGGCACTGGCTGCTGTGCGAGATTCGCGTTGACCAAGGAAGACAGACTGTTGGGCGCGGCAATTGATCCAGCGCCTCCGCTGATCGCGCATGTGCTCTATCGCTTTGACGTTGGTGGATTGGAGAACGGCGTCGTCAATCTGATCAACCACATGGCGCCAAATGCCTATCGCCACATGGTGGTGGCTCTGACCGAGGTGACTGACTTCCGCCAACGCCTGCAGCGTCCCGACGTTGAGTGCGTGGCTCTGCATAAGAAACCGGGACATGGCGCACGCGTGTACCCGAGCCTCTGGCGACTGCTGAAGGCGCGCCGCCCGGCCATCGTTCATACCCGCAATCTGGCCGCGCTGGAAATGCAGGCAGCCGCCTGGGCAGCCGGTGTTCCGGCGCGCATTCATGGCGAGCATGGGCGTGACATCGACGACCTGGACGGGTCGAGTCGCCGCCACCAGCGCTTGCGACAGCTGTATTCGCCGTTCGTCCACCGGTATGTCGCGCTCTCGCGTGACCTGGAGACCTACCTGTCAGGTTCGGTCGGCATCGCGCCGCGGCGGATTGCACAGATCTACAACGGTGTGAATGCCGAGAAATTCGCGCCGGCGCAAGCACCTGGGCTGCGTTCCATCGCTGGCGGCCCCTTTCAGGGCCCGGGGCTGTGGTTGGCGGGCACGGTCGGTCGCATGGCGGCCGTCAAGAATCAGACGCTGCTGGCGCGGGCCTTCTTGATCGCGCGTGAAGCCAACCCGGAATTCGCCGCGGTAGCCCGCCTGGTGATGATCGGCGACGGCCCGCTGCGGGCCCAGGCGCAGACGCTCCTTGACAACGGCGGGGCGCATGACGCCGCCTGGCTACCAGGCGAACGCAGCGATGTGGCAGATGTCATGCGCAGCCTGGATTGTTTCGTGTTGCCCTCACTTGCAGAGGGCATTTCCAATACCATTCTTGAAGCCATGGCGTGCGGGCTGCCGGTGATCGCCACGGCAGTCGGCGGCAACGTGGAATTGGTGGACGCCGGGCGTAACGGGCTGCTCGTACCCAACGACGATCCGCTGGCGATGGCGCAAAGCCTGCTGCATCTGTGGCGGAACGCCGAGGTGAGCAAGCGCATGGGCTGTGCCGGACGGGCCGACGTGGAACAGCGCTTCAGCATGCAGGCGATGGTGAGCGCGTACCAGCATCTGTACGACCAGCAGATTTCTGCGGCCGGAATTTCACTGCGAGATCATTGACATGTGCGGCATCACAGGCATTTTCGACACCCGAACTCGCAGGCCCGTGGCACCCGATGTGCTGCAGCGCATGAACGATTCGCAGCTTCATCGTGGTCCTGACGAAGGCAGTCTGCACATCGAGCCAGGCCTCGGCCTGGGCCACCGGCGCCTGTCGATCATTGACCTCGCCACGGGACAGCAACCGCTGTTCAACGAGGATGGCTCGGTGGTGGTGGTATTCAACGGCGAGATCTACAACTATCAGGAACTGATCCTCGAACTGCAGTCGCTGGGCCATGTGTTCCATACGCGCAGCGATACCGAGGTGATCGTGCATGCCTGGGAATCGTGGGGCGAAGAATGCGTTCTTCGCTTTCGCGGCATGTTTGCCTTCGCGCTCTGGGATCGCAACCGGCAGACCTTCTTCATGGCCCGCGATCGGCTGGGCGTGAAGCCGCTGTATTACGCGCTGCTCGATGACGGCACGCTGATCTTCGGCTCCGAGTTGAAACCCCTGCTCGCACACGGCGGCCTTCGGCGAGACATCGACCCTATGGCCGTCGAGCAGTACTTCGCGCTCGGTTATGTGGCCGAACCGCACACGATCTTCAGTCACGCCAAGAAGTTGTCGCCGGGTCACACCCTGGCCATCCGTCGCGGTGAGCCCTTGCGCGAGCCTCGGCGCTACTGGGACCTCAAGTTCACCAACGATTCCAGGATCGGTGTCGAAGAGGCCTCTTCCGAACTGATGCGTCGGCTGAAGGAATCGGTCAAGCTGCGCATGATCTCCGAGGTCCCGCTGGGCGCGTTCCTGTCTGGCGGTGTGGATTCGAGCGCGGTGGTGGCGGTGATGGCCGGGCTGTCCGATGAGCCGGTCAATACCTGCTCGATCGGATTCGCCGACCCGCAGTACAACGAAAGCGAGTTTGCCCAGATGGTGGCCGACCGCTACCAGACCCGCCATCGGCTGGAGCAGGTCGGCAGTGAGGATTTCGATCTGATCGACACGCTCGCGCGCTTGTATGACGAGCCCTATGCCGACAGTTCGGCAATTCCGACCTACCGCGTCTGCCAATTGGCGCGCAAGCATGTCACTGTTGCCTTGTCGGGTGATGGTGGCGATGAAACCTTCGGCGGCTACCGCCGCTACCGCCTGCACATGATGGAGGAGCGCATGCGCTCCAGCCTGCCGGCGGCGCTTCGACAGCCGCTGTTCGGTCTGCTGGGCAAGGTCTATCCGAAGGCGGACTGGGCGCCGCGGATGTTCCGCGCGAAGACCACGTTTGAAGGCATGGCGCGTACCTCGGTTGAAGCGTATTTCCACAGCATGTCGCAGATCCGCGAGCCGATGCGCAGCCAGCTCTACAGCCCGCGTTTCAAGGCGCTCCTGGGTGGTTACAGTGCGCGGGAAGTGTTCGACCGCCATGCCCGTAACGCCAATACCGACGACCCACTGGCGCTGATTCAGTACATCGACTGCAACACCTACCTGGTGGGCGACATCAACACCAAGGTCGACCGTGCCAGCATGGCGCATTCACTCGAAGTGCGCGAGCCGCTGATGGACCACGAATTGGTGGAATGGGTGGCGACCTTGCCCTCGTCGCTGAAGTTGCAGGGCAGCAATGGCAAGGCGTTCTTCAAGAAGGCCCTGGAGCCACATCTCCCCCACGACGTTCTGTACCGTCCGAAGATGGGCTTTGCCGTGCCGCTGTCGCGCTGGTTCCGAGGCCCCTTGCGTCAACGAGTTCGCGATGCCTTGCTGGACGGACCGATGCTGGAAAGCGGATGGTTCGATCCGACCACGATCCGGAAGATCGTCGAGCAGCATGAGTCCGGCGCCCATGACCACAGCACCCCGATCTGGTCGTTGCTGATGTACGACGCCTTCCTGCGCTGCTCGCTGGGCGAATCCAGGATGCCGAGGGCCGCCTGACATGCAGGTGGCGCCATCTCCGCCATGAAGATCCTCTACCACCATCGCACGGCGTCGAAAGATGGGCAGGCGGTGCATATTGAAGAGATGGTCCATGCGCTGCGTGAGCTCGGGCATGAGGTCCTGGTGGTCGGCCCGTCCGGTGCCGACGATGCGGCCGATGGCGGCGGCATGGGCGGCGGCATCGGCGATGGAAAAGGTTGGGTAAGCCGGCTGCGCAGTGCGCTTCCTGCGGCTGCCTACGAGTTGCTGGAACTCGGGTACTCCCTTGTCGCCTATCGGCGGTTGGCTTCTGCCGCCAGGCGCTTCCAGCCAGATGTGCTGTACGAGAGGTACAACCTTTTTCTGCTGGCGGGTGTGATGTTGCGGCGCCGAATGGGCATCCCCTTGCTGCTCGAAGTCAACGCACCGCTGGTGGAAGAGCGCGGCCGCTTTGGTGGCCTCGGTCTGCCGCGTCTGGCCGCCTGGGCGGAGAGCACCGCCTGGCGTGGTGCCGATGCGGTGTTGCCGGTGACACAGGTTCTTGGTGGCCATGTCATTGCGCGTGGCGTGCCCGCGCACCGCATCACGGTCATTCCCAACGGCATCAACGAAGCCCAGTTCGCCACTGCGCCCCAGCCCGAGGAGGCCAAGCGTGCGCTGGGCTGGGACGGCTCGCTGGTGCTCGGGTTCACCGGCTTCGTGCGCGAGTGGCACGGCGTGGATCGGGTGCTGCGATGGATGGCGTCTGCGCAGGCGCCGGCGTCGGCCAGGTTGCTGATGGTGGGAGATGGCCCGGCCCGCCCGGGTCTCGAAGCCTTGGCACGCGAGCTGTCGTTGGGCGACCAGGTTCGCTTCACCGGCGTGATCGACCGCCACCAGATTCCCGCCTATGTCGCTGCCTTCGACATCGCGTTGCAGCCGGCGGTGGTGTCTTATGCGTCACCGCTGAAGTTGTTCGAGTACCTTGCACTTGGCAAGGCCATCGTGGCGCCGCGTGTGCCCAATCTGGAAGAAGTTCTGCGGGATGGTGAAAACGCCTTGCTGTTTGCCGCCGATCAGCCTGGCGCGTTTGAACAGGCGCTGAGCCGCCTGTGCGCTGATCCGGCGCTTCGCGCTCAGGTGGCCGCCGGCGCCCGGGCTTCGATCACGCTCCAGGGGCTGACATGGCGAACCAATGCCCAGCGCGTGGTGGCGCTGGCTCAATTGCTGCTGCCAGGCAAAGGTCTGCCGGCGGCGCTGGCGCCGGAGCAGATCGGATGAGCCGGCCGGTGCGCACATTGCTGTTTTCCACGCTCTATCCCAGCGCGTCGCGGCCGACGCACGGCATCTTTGTCGAGACGCGATTGCGCGAGCTGCTGAAGAGTGGTGCGGTCGAGACCCGTGTCGTGGCCCCTGTGCCCTGGTTCTGGTCGACCGACGAGCGATGGGGCGACCACGCTGCCATGGCCCGCACACCGGAGCGCGAAACGCGTCACGGAATCGAGGTGTTGCACCCCCGCTATCCGCTGTTGCCCAAGGTGGGGATGAGCACCGCGCCCTTGCTGTTGGCGATCGCGTCGCTGAGCGCCTTGCGGCAGGTGATCAGCGACGGCTTCGACTTCGACGTCATCGATGCCCACTACTACTACCCCGATGGGGTCGCAGCCGCACTGCTGGCCAGCTGGTTGGGCAAGCCGCTGACGATCACGGCGCGGGGCACCGATCTCAATCTCATTCCCCAATATGCACTGCCTCGCCAGATGATTCGTTGGGCAGCTCGCCGAGCGGAGGCTTCCATCGGGGTGTGCGCTGCACTCACCGACGTGCTGCGCGAGTGGGGTGTCGACCCGGCGCGCTTGCACGTGATGCGAAATGGCGTCGATCTGGAGCGATTCACGCCGCTGCCGCAGGCTCAGGCCCGGCAGACGCTGGGCCTGAGCGAGGCGGGACAACTACTGTTGTCCGTGGGTCACCTCATTGACCGCAAAGGACACGATCTGGTCATCCGTGCATTGGCTGCGCTGGCGCCCGGCCATCCGCAAGCCAGGCTCGTGGTGATTGGCGAGGGTCCTGAACGTGCCGCCCTGCAGGCCCTGGTCAGCGAACTGGGCCTTCAGGACAAGGTCCGCTTCACTGGAGCACTCCCGCAGGCCAGCCTCCCTGCCTGGTACAGCGCTGCGGACGCGCTGGTGCTGGCTTCCAGCCGCGAAGGCTGGGCCAATGTGCTGCTGGAAGCCATGGCCTGCGGCACGCCCGTGGTGGCCAGCCGCATCTGGGGTACGCCCGAGGTGGTGACTGCGCCGGAGGCCGGGTTGCTGGTCGACGATCGCACAGGAAACGCCTTTGCGGGTGCGCTACACGAGTTGCTGAGCGCGCCGCCGGACCGCCGCGGCACGCGCGCCTACGCCGAAGGCTTCAGCTGGGAGGCGACCAGTGGCGCGCAGGTCGATCTGTTTCGCACGCTTGCAACGGTGGCCGCGCATGCGTGATCTCCTGCTGCTGCTGCTGGTGCTGGGATGCTGCATCTGGACGCTTCGACGGCCCTGGGTCGGAGCGATCACCTGGACCGTGGTCAGCCTGGGCAGCCCGCACGCGGCATTCGGATATGCAGCGGCGGGATGGCCCATAGCTACGGCCGTGGCTGTGTGCACCTTGGTCGGCATCCTGTGCACCAGCGATCGCGAGAATCCCTTCGCCGGTCCTGCGCCAGTGGCCGCATTGGCGTTGATGATCTGGTTTTGCTTCACCCTCCCGTTTTCATTCGATATCGACCGCAGCCTGCCTTTGTGGGAGCGTTCGATGAAGATCTTCCTGATGCTGTTCGTCACCATGGCACTGCTGAACACGCGCAAGAAGCTCGATGTCTTCATTTGGGCCATGGCCCTCTCCATCGGCTACTTTGGCGTCAAGGGCGGTCTGTTCACGCTGATGACCGGCGGAAACTACCGCATCTGGGGTCCCGGGGGCTTCATCGGGGGGAACAACGAGCTCGCATTGGCGATGGTCATGACGATCCCGATGATGCGATACCTGCAACTGCAAAGCCCCAGCAAGCGGGTACGCCGTGGGCTTGTGTGTGCCATGGCTCTGACTGCCATCGCAGCCATCGGAACCTACTCCCGGGGTGCGCTGCTGGGCATCATGAGCATGCTGCTGTTCTTTGTCTGGCGCAGCGACCGCAAGTTCGTCTGGGGCACTGCGATCGTTCTGTTCGCAGTGCTGATGCTGCCATTGATGCCCGACACATGGTGGAGCCGCATGGACACGCTTCGCACCTACGGCGAGGATGAATCGGCCCAGGGCCGCCTGACGGCCTGGGCCATGGCGTGGAATCTGGCGCAGGATCGACCGACGGGCGGTGGTTTCATGGTGGCACTGCCATCGGTGTATGCGATCTACGCTCCGGAAGCCACGAAGTCACTCGTCGCGCACAGCATCTACTTTCAGATCATGGGAGAACATGGGTTCATCGGCCTGTTCCTGTTCCTGGCGGTGGGCGTTCTGACCTGGATGGATGCGGCCAAACTGCGCCGCACTTACGCACGCAATGCAGATCTGAAATGGGCTGCTGACCTGGGTTCGATGGTGCAGGTGAGCATGATCGGGTTTGCGGTCACCGGCGCCTTTCTCAGCATGGCTTATTTCGACCTGCCCTACAACGTGATGGCCGTTGCCGCGCTGGCCGTGCGCATTGCGCGACGGGAAGCTGCCAAGGCTTCAGCCGCCCGACAAGGAGAACCGGTGCCGAACCCGCGACTCGAGGCGTCGCTTGATCGCGCCGGATACAAGCGCGTCGCGACGCGTGAACCCGTATCGGTGCGGATTTGAGCCATGCCGCACTGTATGAACGGGCAATGAGCGCATGCCCTTGATCTCGCCGTTTCGGATGCTGTCGCCAGCAGGCGCGCGCGCTCGTCTGTCCATCTTCATCTTCCACCGTGTGCTGCCGTCGCCCGACCCACTGCAGCCTGGCGAACCGGACGCCGCCCGCTTCGAACGGATCGTGCGCTTCGTGGCGCGCCAATTCCATGTTCTGCCCTTGGGAGAGGCCGCACGGCTGCTGCGCGCAGGACAGTTGCCGGCTGCAGCCGCTTGCATCACCTTTGACGATGGCTATGCCGACAACCTGGACGTGGCTGCCCCCATCCTTGCGCGCCACGGCGTGCGCGCCACTTTCTTCGTCTCTACCGGCTTTGTCGACGGCGGCCGCATGTGGAACGACACAGTGATCGAAGCCCTTCGCCGTGCACCTCGTGGGGATCTGGACTGGTCGTCGTACGGTGCAGGACGCTGGTGCATCGACGACACGTCATCTCGGATCGCCGCCTGCCGAGCCACGCTCACACACCTCAAGCCGATGGAGCCCGGCGAGCGCCTGCAGATCACGACCGACATCGGCCGCGCGGCCGGACTGACGGCACACAGCGAACTGATGCTGACACGTCCTGGTGTCTTGAAACTGCGCGACATGGGCATGGAAATCGGCGCGCACACCATGAACCACCCGATCTTGCGCAGCGTCTCTGATCGGGTTGCTGCGGATGAAATCGGCGGCTCGCGCGAGACGCTGGCGCAGTGGCTGGGTGAAGCGCCCCGGGTCTTCGCCTACCCCAACGGCGTGCCGGGCCGCGACTACACCGGCCGCGATGTGCGGCTCGTCCGTCAGGCAGGCTTCGACGTTGCCGCTTCCACGGCCCAGGGCGTGGCGACGTCGGGCAGCCACATGCTTCAGCTGCCGCGATTCACGCCCTGGGATCGTCACATTGGTCGGTTTGCCTTGCGCTGCGCGGCCAACATCGTGCAGGGTGTCGGAACGGCCGTTCAAACCGTGAAGGAGATCGATTAATGCGCATGCCTACCCGGCTGAGCCAACTGCCGCGCTTTGTGCAGCAGGTCGCGCAGCGAACTGCGATCCTTCGGCGCAAGGTGGGTCGCCGCCCCACCTTCCGCCTCTGCTACTTCAGTTGCAGGTCGCATTTCCGCTTTCTGTACTGCGCGTTGCACAGCCTGAAGCAGTCAGCCCGCAATATCCGTTTCGAGGTCATCGTCTTCAGCGACACCGACCAGCCGCTCAGCGCTGATCAGATCGCTGCACTCGACGAACTGATCCCCGGCATTCGTGTGATCAATTGGCCCAAGAGCATCGGCTGGGGTCCGACGCAGATCGGCTGGATATGGAAAGCCTATGCGCTGGCCGCTGAAGGCGCTGCGGACGATGACGTCATCGCCAAGGTGGACTCTGATGTCTACTTCTTCAATGACCGCATCTTTCGGGCTGTTGAGCGCAGTCCGGCCGATCTGATCGGCGACGGGCATTTCGTCGGCTTCAATTACTGTCAAGGGGGGTGCTATTTCTTTCGCGCCAGTGCCATCCGGGAGGTCAGTGCTTTCCTGGAACAGCGCTCGCTGGCCGATGAACTCGATGTGGCGGGCATCCATGGCGAGGACGTCGCTGCCCATCACTTGGCCAAGTCGATCGGCCAACGCGTGTGGCTGACCTGGTTCATGATGTTCCCTGACGAACTCCGTAACGCAGGGGGCCTGAGCAGGTGGCAGCGCTGGAAGTTCTCCTGCCTTCACTTCGTGATGAAGAACAAGGATGCAATGATCGAGTCGTATCTCCAAGAGATGCTCGAGGGCGCCGAACGGACGCGTTTTCTCAAGGCCTTGGATGTCGCCTGACAAGAGCAACTTCTTGATCTAGGCCGCTTTGCGCGAGAACAGCGCGTCCAGCACCTGCCGCCACGCAGGCTCCTCGAAGCGGTAGATCAACGCCACGTAAGTCGCTGCGCCAACGACGAGCATCAGGGCAAAGCTCGACACGGTGGTGGGGTCGAGTGCTGTCTGCACCGACACGATGGCGACGCACATCAGCAGCGCGAACATCGCTGGCTTGGCCAGGGTCATGAGGAATTCGTTCAGCGACATCTGGGCGCAGCGCAATGCAACGATCAAGGTGATCAGTCCGACGATCGAGTTGGCCACCGCATAACCTATCGCCACGGCCTTCAGTCCGTAGGGCACTAACGCCAGCACCACGGCGAAGTAGAGCAGTGCGCCACCGACGCTGAGCTTGAAGACGGTCTTGGTCCGACCCAGCGCGATCATCAATGGCCCGGAGACATTGCCAACGCTCTGGATGATGAAGGAGATCGCCATGATCCTGATCAGCACGACCATGCCTGTCCAGTTGGGGCCGAAGAGATGGAGCACAAATTCATCGGCCAGCACGACCAGGCCCGAGTACAGGGGGAAGACGAGCAAGGCGGTCCACGAGGCCGCCTTCAAAACGGCGCTCTTCACCTTGTCGAGGTCGTTCTGTACCTTGGCCAGAAGCGGGAAGATCACGCGCGAAATAGTGCTGGAAATCAGGTGCATCGGCGAATAGAGGATGGTTTGTGCCATTCCGTACTCGCCCAGATCCTTGGTCGACAGCGCTCGGCCGATGATGATGATGTCAAGCTTGTTGCGCAGGTAGACGGTGATCCCTGAGCCCAGCAAATGCACGCCGTCCAGCAGCACGTCACGCGCCGAGGCCAGCTGAAACTGCAGGGTTGGCAGCCATTTGGCGTAAAAGACCAGGAGACACCAGATGCACAGGTTGCCGATGATCGGCTGGAACACCAGGCCCCAGATGCCGAAGCCGCTCGTGACCAGCCCGATGGTGCCCAGAGCCCCTGCCAAGCTGCCCAGGCCTTGGGAGATCGCAATCTCCCGGTAGGCCAGGCGCTGCTGGAGGATGGCCATGGGTACCGGGGTCAGGAAGTTGAGCAACAGGCCGATAGCGGAGACGCGCAGGTAGGGCTCGATTTCGGGCTTCTCGTAGAACCAGCTCGCCACCGGCGTCAACAAGACCATGGCGATCGACAGCACTGCACCGATGGCGGCGCTGACCCAGAAGCAGGTGCTGAGCGTGACCGCAGAGTTCTTCTGCGTGCGGACCAGGCCCGCCGAAATGCCGATGTCGCCGATCGCCTGCGCGAGACCTACGACCAGCATGACCAGCGAGAACACGCCGATGTCGGCGGGAAGCAGCCGACTGGCGACGTAGAAGGTGGTCAGCAGCGAGAAGACTTGGCGAAAACCCAATGCCAGGCTGGTGAAGTAGGCGCCGCGGATACCGGCGTTTGCCAGGCTCATGGACTGGCGCTCAGGGTCGCAACCTCAGCTCCCTTGCGTGCATACATCCCGCCGCTGAATCGGAAGGTACCGAAGAAGTGCGCGAACACGGCGCGGTCGATGTCGACGCCCGGACCCCAGAAGGGGTAGGTTTCTACTGGTAGCACCAGACTGTCGGGCGCATTGGCAGCGAAGAAGTTGGAGGTGACCTGTTCCGAACCCCAGCGGTGCCATTTGTCCTTGCCGATCAGCGCCTCCATGCGTTGCGAGAACTCGCGGATCCGCTCGATGTCCAGGTAGCCTGGCGCGAAGCCAGTGAAACCCGCGCAGCCGCGCACATAGCGGAGTTGTCCGGTTGTGTCGAGCGATTCCAGCGCGCATTCGGCCAGGCTTTGCACATGGTCGTCACGCCTCTCCTGCGCGTAGCGACTGGCCTGCTGTAGCGGGATGGCTACTGTTCCTCCGGGGGTGCCCAGTGTGAAGCTGCGGCGCTGCTCGATGCACGCCAGCACCTCGGTCGGACGGGCCAGCGTGAGCGTATCGGCATCGAGCTGCACCGCGTAGTGATCCCGGTTCTGCGCTGCCAGCGTCAGCAGCCGTTCCCAGCAGCCGCCCTCGGGCAAGCCATCGGTCGGCACGCAGCGGCGTTCGATGAAACTCACCACTCCGAGGTGCTTCGTCAGCACGCTGCGGTCTTCTTCGGTCAGCCCATCGTCCACCACCACAAAGCCACGCGGCCGGACGTGGCGCGCAAAGGATTTGGCTGCCAGCAGATACATGGTCATGTCGGGGTGATAGGCCTGACTGACGACGACCACCGCGCTGGCCGCATCGCAGACGACTGGTGCGCTGTCGTAGATGCCGCGGCAACGCAACTCCAGCCAGGCCTTGCCCGCGCGCTTCTTGACACCACTCCACATGCTGGACTCCTTTTGCTCTGGCTGGCGTTGGCCGTGGTGCTTGCAGCGGTACTGATCAGTCGACCCGGTAATCGGGCGAGTGAACCCGCAACCAATGCTCAAGCATGATCAGGATCCATACCATCTCGCCGTAGTAACCAGCGTGTTCTGCCAGGCGCTGGTCGAGCAGTTCGCGCAGGAAAGCCGGCTCGACGATGCCGCGGCCCGCCAACGTGCCCAACGCGTCTTGCGCCAGCCGGCGCAGGGCGTCATGGCGCAGCGCCCACACGCCAAACGGCAGACCGAAACCCTGCTTCTTCTTGGTGATGATGGCGTCGGGAAGGAAGCCGCGCAGAGCCTCCTTGAAGAACCAGCGCAGCTTGAGGCCGCGCAATTTGTAGTCAACGGGGAGCGCAGCAGCGAAATCGAGCAGGCCGGTGTCGAGCATCGGGAAACCGACCTGCAGTCCGGCCAGGCGGCTCGTGCCACAGACCTTGGGCAGATCGTTCTCGGCCAGCGTGTAGCGCCAATCGAAGGCCAGCTGCCGGTTGAGCAGGCTGTCGGTTCGTGCCGACGACCACACCGCCTCCTGCTCACGCAGCGTCAGCGAAGGGTCCAGCTGTTGCCTGAAGGCGGGGCTGAGCACACGCTCCACACCCAGACGCAACAGCAGGTTGTAGCTTTCGAGGCGCGCCGGCATCGGTTGCCGGGCCTGCTCGACATAGCTCCATGCCTTGCTCAGCAGCGGCAGAGCGCGCACGCTGCGGGAAAGCGGCTCGACGAATCCGCTGCGCAGCGCTGCCGGTACCTGGCCATACCAGTTGAACACCCTCTGCTTCGCGTACCGTGTGTTGCCACCAAAGAGCTCGTCGCCACCGTCGCCGGCCAGGATCCGACTGACGCCGTCTTCGCGGGCCATGCGGGCGCAGTAGTAGGCGGGCAGGGCCGACGAGTTGCCGAAGGGCTGGTCGTAGCTGGCCGCCACCTCGGGGATGCTGCGCACCAGATCGTCCGGCGTGACGTAGTACTCGTGGTGTTCGGTATCGAAATGCTGGGCAGCCAATCGGGCGTAGGACATCTCGTCGTAACCGTCGGCGTCGAAGCCGATCGAATAGCTCGCCGCCCGTTGCCCGCTGGCCTCGCGGATCATGCCTGCCACCGTTGAGCTGTCGGTGCCACCGCTCAGGTAGCACGCTGGCTTGCTGCCGTCGAGTTGTGTGGCTACGGCGTCGCGAAGCAGTGTCTTGAACCGGTCGCGCAGCGCGTCGAAGCTTTCGCCACGGCCTGCGTCATCGAAAGTCGGTACCCAGTAGGGGGCAACGCGCAGGTGGCCGTTGGCAAACACTGCATAGTGGGCAGGCGGTAGCCTGAATACGCCCTGGTAGGCCGTGCGCGGCGATGGGATGGCGTGAAAGTAGAGGTAGTCGTAGATCGCCTGAGGGTCGAGTGGAGCCGACGATCCGGCCAGCTCATCAGCCCGTTCGGCCACGGTAATGCGGTCGCCGTCGATGCGGTAGCACAGAGATTGGATGGCAAAGCGGTCGACGGCAAGCGTCGTGCTCCCGTCGGGACCCGGCATGGCCACCGCAAAAGGGCCTTCCACCGAGGCGATGGCTTGCGGCAGATCGAGTGCAGCCAAGGTCATGCGCCAGCCGTCTGTGACTGCCGCGTCCGAACCGCCCTGCGTCAGGGCCTGCGAGGCAAATCGTGGCCTGCCCTTCAAAAATGGGAATGTCATCGAGGTTCAGTGAGGTCTGCGACGCCAAGTCCCGCTTGCTGCGCCGTGTGGTCTGCGTGGGCGCGGCCCGGGCCGCAGTGCGCGAATTGTGGGCTACCGACTCCGGCCGTCATTGCCCGTTTCAATGGCAGATGGTCTTGTCGCAGAGAACTCGCGTGAAGTTCTCCACTGCTTCGGCCTTGTCGTGAACAGGCCTTGTGCAGTTGCGCCAGGTCAGCGCCGGTCATCGATTTTTGCGGGCTTATCGCGAAGCCGCAGAGGCCGCGACTTCCGCCGGAGCCGATGCGGCGGCATCCGGCTGCGCCACCGGGTCGCGCCATTGGCCGACCTCGATCAACTTGTTCTTCAAGGTTTCTTTCTCCATGCCCAGCGATGCGGCCAAGTGGGCCTGCTCGAGGGCCAGGTCGTAGGCCTTCATGTCGAAATAGATCAGGCCCATATTGAAGTGCGTGAATGGGTTGTCTCCTGCCTGAGTGCCGACATACGTGAGTTGAGCCCGGGCATCCTGAAGCCGGTCCTTCTTGATCAGGTACTGTGCGTAGATCATGCGCGCGATCAGATCGTCAGACCTCCAGCGAATCGCGCGCCGCAGGTAGCAGTCGATCGTGTAGCGTGAGTCTTTCGGCTGGTCAGTTCGTTCCCGTTCGCCAAGGCGAATCAGCGTCAACAGGGCCCGGTGGTGGTTGGGATAAGCGTGCAGCGTGTAATCCAGATCAGCACCAAAGGAGTTGAACATCGGATGGATCAGGTCTTCGACATTCTGTTGGAAGTGACCGCCTTCCACCACGGCCAGCAGTTTGCGGTCCGTGCGGTAGTCCATGGGGGCGACGCGCTTGGCCACCACCATGGTCCCGCATTCGAACTCTTCCGCGGTCTGGGGCCGGGCAAGCTGTGCATGGGCCGACAAGACGCCACCAGAGCAGGTAAGTACCAGAAGACACCTGAGGATGTACACGCCGAGTTTCATGCCACGACTTTAGGGCGTGAGCGTCGCAGGGACAAGGCTTGCAGGCCCTGCGCTCAGTGAATCAATGCGCAAACTCGGCGCTGACGGAATCGACCAGGCTGCCAGGGTCTGAAAGACATCGCCATCGAGTCCAGGCCGGGCATGACACCGAGCTACGCTGTACGTTGCGTGAAGGCGGCGCCCCGAGCCATTTTCCTTCGGTACTCCGTCCTGCAACTGGATCACTTCCTGCGTCGCATTCATGCGAATGATTCCGGGTTGGCCCCCACCTACAGCTTGTCCAGGGCTCGCGCTGAATCCCTGAGGCGCTCTGGTCGCCGCGACCCGTCACAAGGTCACGCATCGCAAGGCCTGGCGCTCCGGATCCTGTGACATACTTTTTTTCTACTGTTCGCCGAGTGGCCAGACGACATGAGCGATTCCTATCTGCTGCCCGATCTGATCCGCGTGGCGGCCGCTCGCGCGCCCGGCGCGCCAGCCCTCATTCACGGTGAGATGAGTCTGAGCTACGGTGAACTGGACGCTGCGGTCCAGGCCTTTGCTGGGGGTCTTGCGGCATTGGGCCTGCAGCGCGGCGAGCGCGTAGCCATCTACCTCGACAAGCGCGTGGAGACGGTGATCGCCAGCTTCGCAGCGCCCGCTGCGGGTGGCGTGTTCGTGCCGCTGAACCCTCTGCTCAAGGCGGACCAGATCGGGTTCATCCTCGACAACTGCGCCGTTCGTATGCTGGTCACCTCACCCGAGCGGCTGAGCCTGTTGGTGCCGGTTCTGGGGTCATGCCCGAGCTTGCGTCACATCGTGCTGACGGCGGCACTTGCCGAGCCCATGGCAATGCCGCCAGGGTTGACGGTCCATCTCTGGCAGGACCTCTGTAGAGCCGCCACATCGGTCGGTCGGCGTTCGATCGATACCGACATGGCTGCGATCCTCTATACCTCGGGCAGCACGGGCAAACCCAAGGGTGTGGTGCTGTCGCACCGCAATATGGTCGCCGGTGCGAAGAGCGTGGCCTCGTACCTCGGGAACCACGCCGGCGACACATTGCTTGCTGCCTTGCCACTGTCCTTCGATGCCGGCTTCAGCCAGCTGACCACCGCTTTCCACAGCGGTGCTCGCGTCGTGCTGCTGAATTACCTGGTGCCGCGAGATGTGCTCAAGGCGGTTGTCAAGCACCGGGTCACCGGCTTGACAGCGGTTCCGCCGTTGTACATCCAGCTCACGCAACTGGAGTGGCCCGCGGGTGTCGATGAGCACCTGCGCTACTTCGCCAACACCGGCGGGCGCATGCCGCGCGAGACCCTGGACTCATTGCGCGCCCGCGTCCCGCGCAGCATGCCGTTCCTGATGTACGGGCTCACCGAGGCGTTTCGCTCGACTTACCTGCCGCCCGAGGAGGTCGATCGCCGCCCCGACTCGATCGGCAAGGCCATCCCGAATGCAGAAATTCTCGTGCTGCGGCCCGATGGCAGCGAGTGCGACACCGACGAGCCCGGCGAGCTGGTGCACCGCGGCGCCCTGGTCGGCATGGGCTACTGGAACGATACCGAGAAGACGGCCGAGCGCTACAAGCTGCTGCCCGGCCGCGACAGCGCGCTGCAGCTGCCGGAGTACGCGGTGTTCTCGGGCGACACGGTGCGGCGCGATGCAGAGGGGTTTCTCTACTTCGTCGGTCGAAACGACGAGATGATCAAGACCTCGGGTTACCGGATCAGCCCGACGGAGATTGAAGAAGTGCTGTATGCCACCCGGCTGGTGGGTGAGTGCGTTGCTTTTGGCGTCGAGCACGCCGTGCTCGGCCAGGCTGTGCATGTGATTGCCACGCCGCCGCCCAATGGCGGCGAGATCGATATGGCGGCGCTGATGCAGCAATGTCGTGTGCACATGCCTGCTTACATGGTGCCGGCGGCGGTCGAGGTGCGCGCCGGTCCGCTGCCGCGCAACCCCAACGGCAAGATCGACCGCAAGCTGCTCAGCACCGAGGTGCTGGCTCGGATGGCCGCGCCGACCTGAGTGCGAAGCAGTTCAGCGGCGGCCGCAGCGTGGTGGTACGCGCTGCTTTCACGGCGGCCTCAGTCCGTCGGCTTCCAGCCCGCGGCTCCCGCGACCGCCATGCCCAGGTAACGCAGCTTCGCGGGATGTCGTCGCCAGGCGTCGACCAGCGCATGCACGCCTATGCGCCGGTCACCACTGGCCAGGTGCTGGCGGCCGTACTCCATCCGGTAGCGCGCGATCAGCTGCTGGAACTCGCTGCGGTCGATGGCCTTGCCGTCCGGGCCGATCAGGCCCCAGTCTTTTTCGGCGCGCAGCAGCAGATCGC
This sequence comes from Burkholderiales bacterium, assembly GCA_947474755.1. GTDB lineage: Bacteria > Pseudomonadota > Gammaproteobacteria > Burkholderiales > Burkholderiaceae_C > PBB1. The sequence goes on from CANJJE010000012.1 coordinate 71,411, forward strand.
TGCGGAAATCGCGCGGCCGCGCCACCCGACTGCCCTGGTTCAGGTGCTGCCGGTAGAGCGTGCTGGGCCAGTGCATCTGGGCAAAGGGATAGTGACGCGAGATCCGCAGGAACAGATCCCAGTCCTCGCTGTAGGCCAGATCGATGTCGAACAGCCCGCACTTGTCGAGGGCTTCGCGCCGAATCAGGGCCGAGCTCGTCAGCGCACAGCTGTCGCGCATGAACTGGTGATAGACCCAGCCTGTGAACTCGGCGTCGAGGGTGTCTTCATCAGACGCCGGCCTCAGCGACTCCGGCGGTGGGAATACGCCCGCGACCGCGTGCCAGCGTATGCAGGTGCTGTAGACCACACCCAGCTCGGGCATGCGCTGCATCCAACCCAATTGCCGCTCGAGCTTCTCTGCGAACCAGTAGTCATCATGGTCCATGAAGCACAGGTAGCGCCCGCTGGACTCCGCATAGCCGCGGTTGCGCGCGACGCATACGCCCGCATTCGCCTGCTGCACCACGCGCACGCGCGGGTCGATGGTTGACGCGATGGCCACGGTGGCATCGGTCGAGCCGTCGTCGACGACGATCACCTCCCAGTCGGTGAAAGTCTGCGCCACGATGCTCAGCAGCGTCTGGCGGATGTATCGCTCGCAGTTGTAGCTGGGAATGACAACGCTGACCAAGGGTCCCACGCTGGCATCAGGGATGGGTCGGTCAGCCTCGCTGCCACTCGGTCGCGTGTCGTCGGGCATGGCAGCGCGGTGGCGGTTCAAGCGCCGTCGATCTTGCGCTGCAGGAAGGCCTGCAGGCTACCGACGGTAGCGAAGACCTCGCCGTCGATCTCTTCGTCGTCCACCGAGATGCCCCAGCGCTCCTCGGCTGCAGTGACGATCGCCATCACGCCCATCGAGTCGAGTTCGGGTACCGCACCGGCCAGCGGCGAATCGGGGCGCAGGCGCAGGCCGCGGCCTTCGAGCACCAGCGTCTCATCGAGCATTTTCAGGAGTTCTGCCAGCACGGACATGTCCTTCGAAGTGGGTTTTCGTTACTGGACCAGGTCAAAGGCCAGCGACTCGCTGTACAGGTAGTCGACGCAGGCGGGGTCCAGGGTCTGGGTGCGGACCAGCTTTCGATTGAATCCGCTTTGCACATGGCTGGGCCAGGGAGGTGTGCGCTCGAGGAAGCGGTATTCGACCAACGTGAAGAGACGTCCGCGCACCAGGCCATGTGCGGCGACGCTGCGCAAGCAGCGCGCGAACACCGCGCGATCGCTGACGTGCAACACCAGCGCTGCCGGCAACTGGCGCACCTGTGATCGCCGGGTGATGACGTGGCACCAGCCTTCCGCTGCGCCCACCACCAGGTGCGACAGCCAGGGCAGCTCGCGGTGGTCTTCATAGGCCTGCAGCGCCTCGCCCGTCAGGCGGGCACGGATCTGCTCGTCTTGCGTCAGCACCTGAACACCAGGCTGCCAGCCAGGGAGGTTGACGATCACTGCGCGGCGGTCATCGAGTTCGGTGAACTTGAGAAAGCGCAGCGTGGAGCCGACCACCTGTGTGGGCGAGAAATCGGTGTAGGTCCCATCGCCCTGGGCCAGCACCGCCATCGCCAGCCGCGTGCTGTGCTGGCGGTGTGAATGAAGCACGCACCAGCTCGTGATGTTGCAGAAGCGCTCCAGTCGTCCCTGGATCTGTCGGTCGGCATACAGCGCACCGATGCCGCCGACGAGCACGCCCTGGTCGCGCAGGGCGAAGCCGTAGTTGGGTGATTCGGGGCGGCGGTTGCGCCGGAAGTCGGCCGACCAGACGGCCGGTGTGCGCTCCGGGTTCAGGTGCTCATGCAGAAAGGCTGCGAACTCGTCGAGCGTGTCGTCCTCGATCGGCTCGATCGTGGGGCGCGCCTTGCTGTTCATGTGGCTCGGGCGGTGACCGGTTGCTCGGCCAGCCAGTCGAGTGCCCAGCTCACGACCTGATCCCGCTGGACGGCCGACGAGAAGGTGTGGTCACCCTCGGCCAGGTCGTGGCGCCGGGTGTCGTGGTCGGCCAGGGCCTGTTGCCAGGCCGGCGAGGCCTTGACGATCACGTCGAACTCCCGTGCGATCAAGTCGCGACCGCTTTGCACTATCAGAACTCGACCTTTGAAGCGGTTCAGGCCGAGCAGCAGCCCCTCGGTGAGCGGCAGACTGCGGGGTATCGCGGTGGTCAAGGAATCGCTGGCAGGAGCCGACTTCGTCGGACCGGCTTGCCGTGCCTGTTGCACCAGCTCGACAGCGGACCTGGCCGATGTCAGCAGGTTCAGCTGGCCGTTGAACAGCTTGCGCCAGAAGCTGGGTTGCAGCAGTCGTTGCAGGTAGTAGTAGCGCAGCGTCGCCTGGGCGGCCAGCGCTCGGGTGCGAACCCACAGATTGAGCAACACGGCACCGTTGACGCGCGGATCGCGGAAGGCGTAGTACAGCGCGGCCGATGCGGCGCTGCACTCGCCCCAGAGCACGACTTCGCGAACCTGCGGGCACTCGACCACCAGGCGGTCGATCGCGCAGCGGATGTCGTCGTCGAGCGCAGTGAAACCTTCGAATTCGCCGGGCGAATCGCCCATGCCGACGTGATCAAAGCGCAGCACCGGATAGCCAGCCTCGCTCAGCCGACGTGCCCACAGCGTCAGCTGTCGGTGCCCGCCGACACGGTACTGGGGGCCGCCACCGACGATCATCACGATGGCCCGCGTGCTTGCCGCAGCCGTGGCCACTGGGCGGTGCAGGATGGCCACCAGCGGCCCCTTGCTGCCTTCGATGGTGAAAGTGGATTCGTTCATGCGCGAGTGCGTTGAGCGTCGAGCCAGCGCGCCGTACGGAACACGGCGTCGGGCGCCACGGCCCGCTCGTGCGCCTGCCAGAACGGGGGGCCTTCGAACATCTCGGTCGTCAGCGCCGCGCCATCGCCCGGCCATGCCAGAAGGAGCTTGCGGCTGGGGGCGCTGAGCTCGTTGCCCTCGCCGGTCGATTGCTCGAGCCAGAAGATCGGCGTGCCATCGGCCAGACTCACTCCCTGCAGCGTGGCCGCCTCGATGGCTGAAGCCAGTGCCGGGTGGATTTCATAGCCCACGATTTCGACGCTGCGTCCGGCCTGCCAATCCTGACGCATGGTGGCTGTGGTGAGCTTGGGCAGGTCGCTGCGGTCCATCTGCGCGGCGATCTTCACTCGCATGAATTGGTTCAGGTGGACCTTGCCTTCGGGCACGGCCTGCCAGAGCAGCAGGGCCAGTGTGGGGTTGGCCAGTCGCGCATGCAATTCGGCGGCCAGGATGGCTCCGAGCCGAATGCCCCACAAGGCCACGCAGCCGCCGGGCCGCGCCTGCAGCCATGCATGGCTCGACGCCAGGTTGTCGAGCCAGATGTCCCAGCGCGCATCGACATAGCCTCCTTCGCTGTCGCCCGTCCCGAACAGGTCGACCACCAGGGTGCCAATGCCGATCTTCGCCAAGGCCTGCGCCTGCAGCGTGACCATGCTGCGGCACCGGTTCATTTCCTCGTTGAAGGGCAGGGCGCACAGCACGTTCCCTCGCAGCGCCACGCCGACAGCTGGTTGGTGGTGCACTGCAAAGAGCCGGCCTGACGGCGTCTCCATGAAGAAGGGATGGCAGCTCGCTGGAGCGCGCCGTGACTCGGTGACCGCCACCATGGTTCAGGCAGGCGCCTTGCTCCGAAGCAGATAGTCGGCCATCTGGGCGGCCGAGCCCAGGTTGTCGATCGTCATGTCGCTGTCGGGAATTCGGAAACCGTAGGTCGATTCGAACCACGCGATCAGCTCAAGCAGGCCCGCCGAATCGATGTAGCCACTGGCCGGAATGATCTCGTCGAAGGCCAGCTCGCTGGCATCGCTGTCGAGCTGGTCGGCGAGTTCGATCACCTTGGCCTTGATGGCTTGCTGGATGGCGTCACGGTCGAGGTTCATCTGTGCACCTGGATTCGCTGGTGAATGGAGGCGACCTCAGTCGGCCTTGCGGGGGCGGCTGAGCTTGCGCAGCAGGGCCGCTACAGCGCCGCCGTGCAGCACGCGGTGGTCGTAGGTGGCACCCAATACGGCTCGGCCATCGGCGCTGACGGCATGGGCGATCATGACAGCGCTGTGTGGCGCGAGGATCGGGATGTGCCGGCTGACGTTCCAGCGCGCCATGCTGGAGAAGCCGATCGTTGTGCCCTGGGTCTCCAGCGGGGTGAGTTCGTGCGCGGCCGCGCGCCTCTGCAGCCCCGAGAGCCGCTTGACGAAATCGAGCTCGCCAGCGGATGCCGCATCGCGCACCGCGGCCAGGTAGAGCACGTCGCCGGCTTGCACGGTGAAGCCCAGGTTCACTTCGCCGTATTCATGGCGTTGGCCATCCGCGATGGTGGCATTGAGCTTTGGTGATTCGACCGCCAGCTCGACCAGTCGCCATGCCATCAGTGCCAGCATCGGGTTCAGCAGAAGCCCGTGTTGTTCGCCGAACTGCTTCGCGTAGGCGTCCCAGGGCGCTGGGTCGTAGGGCAGCTCGATGTAGCCAGCGACCGCCTGATCGCGATGCCAGGTCACCGTGGCGAGCATGCCGCGCTCGTCGGGGCGCAATGCGACGCGTCGGCCCTCGATCTCGGGCGCCAACGCCGCTGTCGATGCGGATGGGCCCTTGGCCGCTGTCGGAGACAACCCGCGTGCTGCCGCATAACGCTCGACGTCGTCCGCGCTCAGCCGTGCCGAAGACGCAGGCACCTGGGACGCACTGATGCCATAGCGCAGCAGCAGAGCGCGCGCCTTGGCAGTGGGTGCAGCTTCGCCGGTGCCATCGGCAGGGGTCGCCGCGGCGGCCGATGCTGCCGGCGCTTTCTCGTCAGCGGTTTCTCCCAGCCATAGCAGCACCCCGCCGACCCTTGCCATGGCATCGAGCTGGGCGTCGATGGCGATGACAAAGCCTGTGGCTGGTGACTCGACATCGACGACGGCCTTGTCGGTCTCGACGGCTGCAAGTACCTGACCGACCGTCACCTGCGAGCCGATCTCGATCTTCAGCTCGACCAGCCTGACTTCGTCATCGTTGTTGTTGACGCGGGGAACGTGGACGGGGGTGGCCATGGCGCGGGGCTCGTCTGCAGTCAGTTTCGTTGTCAGAACAGGGCGAGGATACGGGCCAGGATGGCCTGCTCGTCGGGAAGCTGAGCCACCTCGAGCGAGCGTGCCGCCGCGATCGGTACCGCAGGCATGCCGATGCGCAGCACCTGGCCACCGTAGCCTGACTCGGCCAGCAGCGCGAGGATCTCGGCGCCGACGCCGTACTCGTGATGCGATTCCTCGATGACGGCGATGCGCGGCGAGGCCAGCAGGGCCTCGCACAACTGCTGCCTCGGCAGCGGCGACAGCAAGGCCGGCGCGATGATGCGCACCTCGAGCTCCTCGTCGTCGCTCAACTGCCGAGCCACGCGCTCGACGATGGGCAGCATGCCTCCGTAGCAGACCAGCACGATGTCGGCTTCGGTCGGGCCCTGGCTGAGCGTTGGGAACAGCTCGCTGCCGAGATCGCCGGGGAACGTCGCCAGCGGTGCATAGCCGGCGGGCGACTGGGCCTCGCCGTAGAGGAGCTTGTGTTCGAGAAAGACGGTCGGATTGGGCCAGCGCATCACCGCGTCAACCAGCAACTGACCGACGTTGTGCCGGTGGCTGCCGTAAAGCACCGTGAGGCCCGGCACCGAGACGAGCAGGTTTTCCGGGCTCTGGCTGTGCGTGGGCCCGTAGCCACGGCGACCGCCACAGGGTGTTCGCATCACCAGCGGCACGCTGACGTCCGGGAACATGCCGGGAAACTTGACCGCGTGGTTGTAAAGCTGGTCCATGCACAGCGTCATGAAGTCGGCGAACATGATCTCGACGATCGGGCGCTGTCCCGCCAGCGCCAGGCCGATGCCCGCGCCGGTGATGCCGGCTTCGCTGATCGGCGTGGAAATGACGCGGCCGGGAAACGCTTCGGACAGACCCGCAGTGACCTTGAAGGCGCCACCATAGGGCTCGTGCAGGTCTTCGCCCAGCAGCAGCACCTCGGGCGACTGTGCCAGCAGCGAGCGAAGCGCGCTATTGATGGCGCCGCGCACATTGGCCGCGGTCGCGGGCTGCGCCAAAGCGGGAAGCGCAGGCGCGGCGGTCCGCAGTGCGTGCTCGGGCACGACTTCGAAGCGCGACGGCGGCGAGGTCATGGCCGCAGCTTCGACTTCCTTGAGCAAGGCCTTGTTGCGGGAGTCGATGGCCGTGCGTTCAGCGACGGGCAGGCGACGGCCCAGGGCCGACAGCGGGTCGCGCGTCTGGATGCGATCGAGCTCTTCGGCGGGGCGCAGGTCATCGCCCTTGCTGTGCGGGCCGAGTCGGCAGGTGTCGACGACCAGCATGCCGGGGCCAGCGCCGTTGCGCAGCGAATCGACGAGCTGTTCGACGTTGGCCGAGAAGTCGGTTGCCGCATCGTCGAGCCGCCAGGTCTTCAGGCCGAAGGCGGCACTGCGCGCGCAGATGTCGCCTCCGCCCAGTGTTGTTGCCGTTGGAGTGGTCTGGGCGATGCCGTTGTTTTCGACCACGAAAAGCACGGGCAGCTTCCAGATGGCCGCCATGTTCATGCTCTCGTAGAGCAGACCTTCACCAAGCGTGCCGTCACCGATCATCACGCAGACCAGGCTGCGGCTGCTGCGGCGCTGGCGTTCGAGCGCCAAGCCCACCGCGATGGCCGTCATGCCGGCCTGCACGCCGTTGCTGTGGAAGTGGCGCAGCGCGATGTGCTGCGAGCCGCCGTAGCCGCGGCACACGCCGGCCTCGCGTCCCATGATCTCGGCCACCAGACCCAGAGGGTCGCCGGAGTAGGTCAGGAAGTGACCGTGGTTGCGGTGGTTGGAGAGCACCACGTCGTCGGCATCGTCGAGTGCCCGAACCACGGCCATCTGGCAGAGCTCCTGACCCAGGCAGGTGTGCGTCGTGCCCGACAGCAGCCCGCGACCGAACAGGTCCAGGATCAGCTGCTCGGTCTGCCGTATGAAATTGCCGTAAGCAAACAGGCTGCTATCGTCTTTCGCGATGCGAGGTTTGCCTGCGGTGTCGCGGTCAAAGCCGGGGATGTCAAAAGCCATGGATGAGCGGGGTCTTTTCATTGACGCAGCGACTGCGACCGATCGCAGAGTATGCCAACGCCAGTCACGGCGGCGTGTGGCCTGAATCTCGAAATGCGCGCGAGCGCGCGCGTTTTCAGGCAATGGATCACGGTTGTCGATCACTTGCTCTCATGACCGGAAGCGGACGGTTTCCCCGTCGAGTTCTAACGATGCTGATCTTCTCGCGCTGGCATGGTTGACCGTCGGCGGAAGTTCTGGGCCCGCAGTGCTTGCTTGCTGGGCGCTTCAGCGGCCGCCGGCGCAGGCCTGGCGTTGGCGATGCATCATCCGCTGGCGCCTTTCGCGGTCAGTGCTTGCTTCGTGCTCTGGGGCGCGCTGGTTGCGTGGCGGCCTGGCGTGTGGCTATTCGTCCTGCCTGCGGCCCTGCCGCTTCTGAACTTCGCGCCGTGGACCGGTTGGATCACGGTCGAGGAGTTCGATCTGCTGTGTCTGGGCGTGATCAGTGGCGGCTACGCGCGGATGGGTTTGTCGATCATGGCGGCACCCGACGAACCCGGGGAAGCGCCAGCACGCGGCAGGGTCTTCACCACCGCTGCCGTCGTCTTCGCCGTCGCGAGCGCTGCTGCCTGTGTCCGCGGCATGTCGCTGGCGAATGAGGCAGTCTTCAGTCTGTTCCAGGGCTACGCCGACCCGCTGAATGCCTGGCGCGTGTTCAAGAGTGTGGCGTTCGCGGCATCGCTGTGGCCGTTGCTGCGGCGCGAGGTGCAGTCTGATCCAGACACCAGTGTCCGTCACCTGGGTTGGGGCATGGTCGCGGGCCTGGGTGTGGTGTCGCTCGCGGTGCTGTGGGAACGTGTGGCCTATCCCGGCCTCTGGGATTTCTCGACCCGTTATCGAACCACTGCGCTGTTCTGGGAGATGCATGTCGGCGGCGCGGCCATCGATGCTTACCTGACGCTGGCCACGCCCTTCGTTGTCTGGGCACTGTGGATCACCCGCACACCGCTGCGCTGGGCCGTGCTGGCGGCGCTGACGCTGCTCACCGGCTATGCCTGTCTGACCACTTTCTCGCGCGGTGTCTATGGCGCAGTGCTCGGCTCCCTGCTGCTGCTGATCGTCTTGTTGCGGTGGCGGAGTCCGCCGCTTCTTCGCATCCGCTGGCGCACGGTGGCGGGGCTCGCGCTGACGCTGGCGCTGGCACTCGAGGTGGCGGCGGTGCTTGGCTTGGGTTCCTACATGCGCGAGCGCATCGGCTCGAGCGATCAGGACCTGGACAGTCGGCGTCAGCACTGGCACCACGGCCTGGGCCTGATGCATGGCCCGGCGGACTGGCTCCTCGGCATCGGTGCCGGGCGCTTGCCAGCGAGCTATGCCCGCGAGGTGCCGCGCCGGGAGTTCCCTGGAGACATTCAATTCATCGGCCCAGGCGGTCCGCAAGACGCCGCTTTCGTTCGTGTGCTCGGCCCCAGGACACGATCTGACATCGATGGCCTGTTCGCCTTGACGCAGCGCGTGGCATTGGGTGCCGTCGGGCCGCACCGGGTGGCGTTCGATGTGCGCGCCGCAGTGAATACCGATGTGTATCTGTCCTTGTGCGAACTGCATCTGCTCTATCCGCGGCGCTGTCAGTCGGCCTGGATTCGCGTGTCGCCGACTGCTAGCGAATGGCGTCGGGCAGTCGCGGTTCTGCGCGGGCCTTCGCTCGATCGGGGCAGCGCATGGGCGCCGCGGCAGGGTGTGTTCTCCGTCTCGATCTTCGACGCGGGTCGCCAGGTCGACATCCGCAATCCGAGCCTTGTCGGCCTCAGCCGGATGGAACTGCTCGCCAACCGCGACTTTGCCCAGGGCATGGCCCGCTGGTTCCCATCGGCACAGGGCTACTACGTCCCGTGGCACATCGACAGCCTGTGGCTCGAGGTACTGATCGAGCGAGGCCTGTTCGCAGTGGTGGCGTTTGCCGTCTGCATGGCATGGGCGGTGTGGTGTCTGGTGAGCGCGATCATGCGGCGCGATCAGGTGGCCCCCCTGATGGCGCCGTTTCTGGCCGCATCGCTTTGCGGGGGCCTTTGCATCGGTCTGATCAGCAGCGTGATGGACGTGCCGCGTGTCGCCTTGCTCTTGATGTTGCTGGCCATCTTTTCAGTCGAGATCAGTGCGGCACCACGCCATCGTTTTGCCGAACGCGCTTTCGCCGACTGATCTACCGAGTCAGTGCGGCGGCATCGCTGCGCTGCCAAGGATCTGCGCCTGCTGGACGTACCAACGCATTGCATCGGCCAAGCCCTCGCCGATGCGGTGGCTGGGCCGGTAGCCCAGGCGTTCGCCGGCCTTGCTGATGTCGGCCTGCGAATGAAGCACGTCGCCAGGTCGAAAGTCGCCGTGGACGGGCTGGATGTCGCACAACTGCGGGAAGGTCGGTGCCAGGTGCTGCCGCAGCAGAGCAAACAGCTCGTTCAGACTGGTACGGTCGCCGACCGCCACGTTGTAGACCTGGTTGACGGCGTCATCGCGCTGCGTGCACCCGGCCAGCAGATTGGCCTGCACCGCGTTGGCGACGAAGCAGAAATCGCGGCTGGTGAGGCCGTCGCCGTTGATCTGGACGGGCCGTCCATCGATCAGCGCGGCAATCCATTTCGGGATCACTGCAGCATAGGCACCATTCGGGTCCTGCCGCGGTCCGAACACATTGAAGTAGCGCAGGCCGATGCTTTGCAGGCCATAGGCACGGGCGAACACATCGGCGTACAACTCGTTGACCAGCTTGGTCACCGCATAGGGTGACAGCGGCGCACCGATGCGGTCTTCCACCTTGGGCAGGGCCGGATGATCGCCATAGGTCGAACTGCTGGCTGCATAGACGAAACGCTGCACTTTCGCGTCGCGTGCGGCCACCAGCATGTTCAGGAAACCATCGACGTTGACAGCATTGGTGGTCACGGGATCAGCCAGCGATCGCGGCACACTGCCCAGAGCCGCCTGGTGCAGCACGACCTCGATGCCGGCACAGGCGGCCTGGCAATCGGATGACAGACGGATGTCGCCGCGGATGAACTTGAATCGCGACCATCGTTCGGCACCGACCAGACCCTGGACCTCGTCGAGGTTGCGCTGGTGGCCGGTCGCGAAATTGTCCAGCCCGACCACGCGCTGATCGAGCATCAGCAGGGCTTCGAGCAGGTTCGACCCGATGAAGCCCGCGACGCCTGTCACCAGCCAGGTCTTCGGCGCTGACCGCAGCGCGCATTGCAACGCCTGGTAGGCCGTCACAGCCTCCATAGCTCATGCCCTGCCTGAGTCACCGCAGCGGGGTCGTAGACCGATTTCACGTCGGCGAACACGCCTCCGGGTTTCAGCTTGCCGAGCAGCCTGGACACGCCCATCTGCTTGTAAGGTTGATGCGCCACCGCGGCGATGATCGCCGATGCCTGCGGCAGTTGCTCCCAGTCGGTCAGGCCAATGCCGTACTCGTGCTGGCATTCATCGTTGTCGGCCAGCGGGTCGTGCACATGCACCTTCACGCCGTAAGACTGCAGCTCCCGGATCACATCGATCACCTTGCTGTTGCGCAGGTCCGGGCAGTCCTCCTTGAAGGTCATGCCGAGAACGATGATGTCGGCATCCTTGACTGCCTGGCCCGCGGCAATCATGCGCTTGACCGTCTGCTCGGCCACGTACTTGCCCATGCTGTCGTTGATGCGTCGACCGGCCAGGATGACCTGCGGCTGGTAGCCCAGCATCTCGGCCTTGTGCGTCAGGTAGTACGGATCGACGCCGATGCAATGACCGCCGACCAGTCCCGGCCGGAAAGGCAGGAAGTTCCACTTGGTGCCTGCCGCTTCCAGCACCTCGAGCGTGTCGATGCCCATGCGGTTGAAGATGAGGGACAACTCGTTCATCAGCGCGATGTTCAGGTCGCGCTGGGTGTTTTCGATCACCTTGGCGGCTTCGGCGACGCGGATGCTGCTGGCCGGGTAGACGCCCGCATCGATGATGGCACCGTACAGCTTTTGCACCACCGCGAGCGTCTCGGGCGTGTCGCCCGACACCAGCTTGACGATCTTGGTCAGCGTGCGCAGCTTGTCGCCGGGGTTGATGCGTTCGGGCGAGTAGCCGATGTTGAAGTCCTGCTTCCACTTCAGGCCGGAGAACTTCTCCAGCACCGGCACGCAGATCTCTTCGGTCGCTCCGGGGTACACCGTGGATTCATAGACAACGATCGCGCCGCGCTTCATGTGGCGGCCGACGGTCTCCGAACTGCTGACGAGTGGAAAGAAATCGGGGCGGCGCGCGTCATCGATCGGTGTGGGCACGGCGACGACGATGAAGTCGGCGTCCTTCAAGCCCGCGCCATCGGTGGTGCAGTTCAGCAGGGTAGCCGCGCGCAGTTGTTCCGACGACACCTCGCCGGTCGGATCCTCGAAGCGTCGATAAGCATCGACCTTGCGCGCTGACAGATCGAATCCGACCGTCGGAAAGCGTTTGCCGAACTCGACCGCCAGCGGCAAACCGACGTAACCCAAGCCGACGACCGCGATGATGGGAGACTCAGGATTCATGTTCCAGGCCGCTTGAAGATCAGAGGAACAAGTTTCGCATGGTCGGTTTCGACCTGGCCGACGTGATTCGTGAGTTGTGTGGCGAACCGGACGCAAATGCTTGCATCTGGCGGCTTGGGTGTTGAGCGTTCGTGTGAGCGACGTTTCAGTCGGCTTCGTGTCGCGATCGCCACCATCGGGAGAACAGCGCCTTGCAGCGGCCGATCAGCGTGGGCTTGCGGGGAAGGCGACGTCGCGCAGCCCCAGCGGACACAGAGGCAGGTTCTGGCTTGACCTCCCTTTGCCCGGTGGCACCGACAGCTTTCCTGGCCTTGCGCAACCGGGGTGCTGGTGGCCGGGTCACCACCTCAGGCGCGAGGGCGCCGGGCTGACTGCCTTGAAATGGTTCGCAATCGTTTTCGCTGGCCGTGCGAGTCAGGGTGTCTTCAATCAATGCGTACACGTCCTGCGTCTTGATCTGCGCGCGCAGGGGCTTTGGCCGCTTGATGGGCGCTGCCTTCGGCTGCGATGACTGGCGTGGCGATGCGATCTGACCGGTTGCTGGGGTCGGCGCAGCCGGCATCGCCGCCATTTCCTCGATCGTTGCGGGAATCGATGGCGGCTCGACTGCAGGAGCCCCAGGCAGCTTCAGCGAGAAATCGTCGAAACCCTGGACGCGACGACTCAGACTGGCCAATGCCGGGCGGGCATCCTCGTTGAGTGACAGAAGAAAACTGGCCGGCAGCTGTGGCGCATTCAGCGCTTCGACGAGCTCGTCGACGAACTCGCCGACGCCTTCGCGTTGCGCCGGAAGACGCAGGAATTCCTCGAACCGGTCGAGAAGGACGATGAACTGGATGTCAGATCGATCGCCGAGGCCACGGATGCAATCGATCAAGCGGTCTGGCGCTGCGCGGGTCGCTGCCTCGGTGGGTCGAGCAGCCAGTTGCAGACGGGCTGTCAATTCGCGCAACGGCGTGCCGGACCAGTCATCGAACAGCACCACGACCTCGCGCTTGCGGCGTGCTGAGCTGTTTCGGTTGCGGCGGTCGGGAAAAGGCACCACGACGCCTGACTCGCGGGAGCGCGGCGCGGCCGTCTGGTCACCAACGCGGCGTTGCAACAGTGGCAGCAATGACGATTGCAGGAACGCGGACTTGTCGGCCCCCAACTCGCCGAACAGCAAGGCCAGGCGTGAACTGCGCAACAGCGCCACCAGCAGGCGGGCTTCCTGGGCCAGCGGAAGACTGTCAGGGTCGCAGTCCGTTGGGGCAGTCATCAAGGCGTGACCCTTCGCGGTGAGTGAGCGCAACTCGGTGGAGTATGGCGCCTGCTTCGCATCACAGGTAGAACCGCAGCGCCAGCTCGATGGTTCGGCTTTGCGGGACGCTGCCCAGAATGGACTGGCGGGAGCCGGAGAATTGCTGCCATTGCGCCACCAGATCGATCTGGTTCCAGTGGTATCGCGCTTCCAGCCATTGCACGCGACTGCGGGTTTCATTTTCGCGGCGCACAAAGGCCGACAGATCGAGGCGGGGCACCAGTGCGTCTTTCCACAGGGCATACAGGAAGCCGGCGCTGCGCGCGGGCAGATCCTGCAGCGTCTGGCTGGTCTCGAGCAGTCGCAACTGGCCCAGGGGATTGATGCCGGGCAGCTCACGCCACTGGCGGCGCGTGGGGCCTGCGTCGTTGTACTCGGCCTCGGCAGTCAGGCTGAGGTTGAACGCGGTGGTGTAGGTCAAGCCCACCGCTGCGCGACTGCGATAGCGTGATTCGGCGTTGAGGTTCAGCGATTTCGCGATCAGCGTGGGCCCTTTGCCGATGCTGAATTCGCCAAACACCACCGTGGCATCGCCAACCAGGCCTGACAGATTCAGGCCCAGTTGCTCGCGGATGCCATGACCGCCGTAAAGCAGCATCTCGGCATTCAGCTTGTCGCTGAATCTGGTGCTGCCCACGAGCAGCCAGCGGTGGCGAGGATTGGTTGCCCCCACGTTCAGCGAGAACGTGCCCGGGTTGGGCTTGTCGGCGAGATTCGGCGAGTAGGCTGCTTTCAGCGATCCTCCGCTCCAAAGCTGCTGGCCCTGCAGCACGACAGTGCCCTGGCGGTTCTCCCGCAGCACCGCAGGATCCAGCGAGACGATGGATCGCACCGCGCCTTCCTTGAACCAGTCGGTCGGGTTGTAGCCGTAGGCGGAGCCGTGCCGCACATTGACACGCCCGAGGTCGATGATCTGGTGGTCGGTCGGTGCCCAGCTCAGATAGGCCTCTCGTACCGTATTGACGTCCCCTTCGATGCCCGGGCGATTGCTGTGTCGCAGATCCAGTCGGTCCGAAAACACCGCGCGCACGCCCGGCGCCAGCGATGCGTCGATGCGCCCGTCAATGGAGGCGCGGTTGGATTCGTAGCGCGAATCGCGGTCGTCGATCGAGTTGCGCTGCAGGCTGCCTTCGACGAAAAGGCGCCATGGCCGGGCCTTGGCGGCCGGCTCGCTGGGTGCCTTGTCCGCCAGCGAGAGCGCATCCAGATCAGACGGCAGTTCGTCGGGCGCATCGGCGGCGCGTGCTGCGGGCGCTGAAAGCGCAGTGGAGAGCAGCAGGGTCGGCAAGACGGTGTTGAGGCGCATGGTCACTCCGGTTTGAAGCGCGGTAGGTAATCGCGTTGCAGCCAGGCTTCGGGCACGTCACGCCAGGCGTAATCGCTGTAACGCATGACAGTGACCCAAGCTGGATCGAGTCCGTCGATGATGACGACTTCAGTGGGCCGCTCGAGGCCCAGTTGCAACTGGAACTTGCGGTAGTAGGCGGTCTTCAGCAAGTGGCCGCTCTCGGCAAAGAAACGCGCCTTGACGGGCCGTGCTGACCCGGCTTCGATCCACATCTCGACACGGTGGTAGGTGACATCGGGCGATGCGGCCGCCAGCAGCAGCTTGTGGCAACGGCGCCGCACGCGTTCACCATCGACGATGTCTTCCTCGCCCCCCAGCTCGGCCCCGTAGTCCCTGGACATGTTGACGGTGACGACGTCGCCGTTCGAGGCCTGGCCCAGCAGCCGCTGCTGCGGTGACAGCCGGATGCTTGCCTGGCTGGCGGGGTCGAAGAACCAGAGTTCGTTGCCGTTCTTCAGCATGAGCTTGTTGACATCGCGCACCGGCGCGGCAAAGCGGATCAGGCTGCGGTACTGCCCGCTGTTGATGTCTGCCTTGGAATACACCGACAGCGTGTTGTTGTCGGTCTGCTTGGCGCTGCGGTACTCGATCAGGTTGATCGTGACGGCGAACGACCGGGACGGATTGCGCACCGCGTCGCTGGCCGCCAGGATCGCCTGCGCCTCGGCGCCGGCATGCGCCGATGGTGTCTGGCCCAGGCAGGTGACCAGTGCGACCAGTGCCGCAGACAGGTGCAGGCGCATCAGGGCTCCTCTTTGTTGACGTGGCTCAGACATGGCGCAGCGCATCGACGATGTTCATGCGGGCTGCGCGCGCTGCCGGCAGGATGGCAGACAGTGCCGCGACGATCACCAGCGCCACGGCACTGCCGATCATCAGGGCATGTTCGCCTGTCAGCCTCACAGAGAGCGCCACCTGCTCGACCCGACCGGGCGGGATCCACGACAGGTGCAGCAGGTTGAACAACCATTCGCCGGCCACCGCCGCTCCCAGACCCAGCAGAGCTCCGAAACACCCCAGCATGATGCCTTCGGTGAGGAACATCGAACGGATACCGCTTTGCCGCAGGCCGATCGCGCGAAGTGTGCCGATCTCCACCGTGCGCTCCATGGTTGCCATGCTCATCGTGTTGGTCACGGTGAACAGCACGATGGCCCCGATCAGTACCGAGATGAAGCCGAAGATGGCGTTGAACATGGCCAGTGTCTGACCGTAAAACGGGTTCAGCGTTTCGTAGTCGATCACGCTGAGCGGCTCGTCCTTGAAACCGGTCTTCAGCAAGGTCTCCAGCCTCTCGCGGGCCTGCGGGATCTGCGCTGTGTGCTTGAGCTGGACGATGATGGCCGTCACTTGAGGTGGTGCTGCGCCGAAGATCAGCCGCTGCGCCTGCGACAGGTGCAGGCCGACGTACATGTCATCGAGTTCCTTGACCCCTTGGAACTCCGCACGCAACACGTTGACGGCCGACACATTGGGCGCACCGCGCGAATTCGTCGCGAGGACCTCGATACGGGTCAGTCCCGGGCTCTCGGCAGCGATGGGTGCAGTCGTCAGGCTCGCCAGTGCGGCGATGTCATCGTCCAGCGCGGCACCCTCGGCGGCAGGCTTGTCGGTCTTCTGTGGGCAATCAGACACATTCAGCGCCGAGCACAGCTGCAGCACGCGCGCCACGCCCGTGCCGATCACCGCGCTGTCCAGCGGGGTGCCCGCCAGCGACAGGTGCTTTGACAGGATGCGCCGACCGTAGTCATTCCACAAGCGCATGCGCGCCTGGTCTTCCACCACGCTGCCGCTGATCCACACCGTGCGCGACACGCCGGCCGAGAAGTTTCCGGCGATGCCGCCGAACTGCAGGGTCGGGGTCACCACCGTCACCAGACCCGCCAACTCGGGATCCTGTTTGACGGCCGTGAGGATGCGCTCGTAGTTCGCGATGCCATAGGCCGCCGGGTTTCCGCTGCCAAAACGGAAGTAGTCCTTGTGCTGGATCTGCAGATGACCGGTGGTTTTCACGCTGTCGGTCTGGATGGCGTACTTGATGTCCCGGATGTATCCGCCGAACAGCAGGATGGCCATCAGGCCCAGCACCATGGCGACCAGTGTCATCAGCGAGCGTCGGCGATTGCGCAGCAGGTTGCGCCAGGCGAGCGACACCGTGTTCACGCGCGTGACTCCGCCAGCGCCAGCCGACGTTCTATCGAGGTGATGCGACCGTCCTGGATGTGAACCGCATCGTCGGCCGCATCGAGGACCTTCGGGTCATGCGACGAGAAGATGAACGACACCTTGTGGCGTTTCTGCATCTCGCGCATCAGCGCGATGATTTCGCTGCCGGTCTTGCTGTCGAGGTTGGCTGTGGGTTCGTCAGCGAGCACCAGTTGGGGCCGCAGCGCCAGCGCGCGGGCGATTGCCACCCGCTGCCGCTGTCCGCCGGACAACTGACCTGGTCGGTTGTTCGCGCGGTCGGCCAGGCCCACGGCCTCCAGCAGCGCGGTGACGCGGCTGCGCCGCAGGTTCGGCGGCACGCCGTTCAGCAGCAGCGGATATTCGACGTTCTCGTAGGCCGTCAGCACCTGCAGCAGGTTGAAGTTCTGGAACACGAAGCCGAGCTGCCGCGCTCGGAAGTCCGACAACTCGTTGTCGTTCATCGTGTGCACCGCCTTGCCGCCGACCATGAGCGAGCCTGCATCTGCCCGGTCGATGCAGCCGATCAGGTTCAGCAAGGTGGTCTTGCCGCTGCCCGATGGCCCGGAGATCACGGTGAATCGGTTCGGAAGAATGACCAGATTGATGTCGATCAGCGCAGGCACGTCCACCGCGTCGAGCCGGTAGGTGCGGGTGACGCCTTTGAGAACCACCGGGTGAGCGATGAATCTCGCGCGATCATCGGGAAGCGTTCCAAACGTCGACATGCAGTGCTGGTTCTCAGGGGCGACGTGTCATCAGGATGGCGCAAGTCTGCCCTGAGGCGTTCGGGTTGAGGCGACAGTCTGGCATGCTGTCCGGACCTGCCCGGTTGCGGTGGGTCAATAAGAGGTGTGATTGCGGTGCTTCATCGGGGGCCGGGACATGGAATGGGATGGCGGTGCAGGTCCGCTGGGGTACCGTCACCGGATGCACCCTGAAGAGCATCGGCAGGCTGTCGAAACGGCGTCAGGACGCCTGCGACGGTGGTGCTGCGGGCTGCTCGCCGGTGGTGCCCTGGCCTTCGCAGCGCAGGCGCAACCGGCACCTGACCTGCCCACCTGCCTGCGTGTGCTGCGCCATGAACTGCCGACCCAGCCGCCGGTGCGTGCCGACAGCTTCGACCTCTACACCCGCTCGGTCGACGACCTGCGCCCGTTGATCGAACGGTCCAGCGCCGCGCAGCCCGAATTCAAGCTGCCGATCTGGGACTACCTCGCGCGCCTGGTCGATGCGAAGCGCGAAGCCGACGGACGGGCGGTGCTGCAAGGGCATGCCGCTACCCTGGCCGACATCGCGCATCGGCTTGGCGTTGACGCCGCCACTGCGGTCGCGGTGTTCGGCGTCGAGACCGACTACGGCCGCGTGGCCGGCCGCTATCCGGTGGTCGATGCCACGCTCAGCCGCGCTTGCCTGAACCTGGGCAGTCGCGAGCGCAAGGCGCATTTCTTCGCGGCGCTGTATCTGCTGCAGGAAGGCCTGGTGCGCCCCGACACCTTCCGCGGCTCGTGGGCTGGCGCCTTCGGCCTGACGCAGTTCATGCCAGGCACTTTCCTGAAGAACATGGATGACGGCGATGGCTCGGGCGACATCGACATCGTCTCCAGCGTGCCCGATGCACTGGCCACCACCGCGCGCTACCTGAACGGCCTGGGCTGGGTCGCCGGGCTGCCCTGGGGCGTCGAGGTCAGCGTACCGCGCGAGAGCGCCCCGGCTTGGAACGCGCTCGAGAGCGAACATGGCTGTCTGGAGTCTTCCGCACCTGCGGGCCTGTGCCGCGGCGTGGCGCAGTGGGCGGCAGCCGGCGTGCGCCGCATCGACGGCAGCGCGCTGCTGCTGCCGGAGGCAGGCGCAGGGGGGCCGTGGCGTGCCGACACCGTCGCTGCGCTGCTGATGCCTGCCGGCATCGACGGTCCGGCCTGGCTGGTCACGCGCAACTTCCAGGCGGCGTGGCGCTACAACCGTGCCGACGCCTACGCACTGGCGATCGGCCTGCTGGCCGACAGGCTGCGTGGCGACCCGGCTCCGCGTACCGCCTGGCCGACCGACGATCCGGCCTTGTCACGTGCCGAATTCGTCGAGCTGCAGACGCTGCTGCTTCGCCGAGGCCACTGTGATGTCACCGCCGATGGGCGTGACGGCCCGCGCACCCGCGCGGCGGTCGCGGCCGAGGAAGCCGCGCAGGGCTGGCTACCCAGCGGGCGCGGCGCATCGAAGCTGCTCGATGCGTTGCGTGCGGCGGTCTCGCTGGCAAGTCACCCGGCCGCTCCTCTGCCAGCTGACTGCGCCGTCAGCCCTCCTCGCTGAGCAGGGTCGTGGCGGGTCGATCCGCCGCGCGTCAGCGGGGCCGCTCGAGCATCCGGCGAGCTGCCTCTTCGTCCCGCGCCGCATCAATCTCGCGCATCACGCCGCTCAGGTCGACGGCCCCCTGTTGCGGTTCGTAGCGGCCCGTCAATGCCACCTGCGGCGTCAGCACACCGCGTTCGTACTGCGCCCAGATCTCGGGGCCGAACTGGGTACCCAGCAGCTCCGGTGCGAAGCGACCGAAGAAGTTGCGCAGGTTGGCAACATCGCGCAGCAGCATCCGCGACGCGTGGTTGTTGCCTGCCGCATCGATGGCCTGCGGCAGGTCGATGATCACCGGCCCGTCGGCAGCCAGCAGGATGTTGAATTCCGATAGGTCGCCGTGCACGACGCCGGCACAGAGCATGCGCACCACCTCGACCAGCAGGCTCGCGTGGTGGGCCCGCGCGTCCTCGGCCGTGAAGGTCACGTCGTTGAGCCGCGGCGCAGCGTCGCCTTGCGCATCGGTCACCAGCTCCATCAACAGCACGCCGTCGTGGAAGTTGTAAGGCGTGGGCACCCGCACGCCGGCGGCGGCCAGTCGGTACAGCGCATCGACCTCGGCGCTCTGCCAGGCGGCCTCCTGCGATTCGCGCCCGTAGCGCGTGCCCTTGGCCATCGCGCGGGCCTGGCGCGAGTTCTTGACCTTGCGGTTCTCGGTGTAATCGACCGCCTGCCGGAAGCTGCGCTGCGTTGCCTCCTTGTAGACCTTGGCGCAGCGTGTGTCGTCACCGCAGCGGACCACGAACACCATCGCTTCCTTGCCACTCATCAGCTGGCGCACCACGGTGTCGATCAGGCCTTCGTCGATCAGGGGCTGCAGGCGGATGGGGGGTTTCACCGGGGAGCTCTCTGCGGTGAGCGGTTGCGCACCTGAGCCAGCGGGCGCTTGCCCTTGAGCTGACGCTCGATGCCGTCGTTGAGCTGGCGCCGCAATTCGAGCACCGCGTCGAGGTGCCCGTAGACGCCGGGGAATCGCAGGTCCAGCCACAACCACAGGGTGACAGCACGCAGGGCCTGTTCCATCCGGTCCAGGCGGCTGTGGCCATCGACGTCTTTCAGGAACCACGGCGTGCCCGCCTTGCCGGTCAACGCATGGCTGCTGGTCCACTCGAGAAATTCCTGCACCTGGGTGTCGGTGCGGGTGTCGACCGGGGCCTGTGCGCAGGTGAAACGCTCCTTCAGCGTCAGGCCGGGTGCGCAGCGGTCGAGCTGTTCGGCCAGATCGAGCATCTGATCAAGCTCGGCCACCGCGAAATGCGCGTCGTCGAGCTTGAGCTGTTCGACGAACACACCGAGCACCTCGCGCAGCCTGGTCTTGTGCAGGCGCGAGGCAATGGTGTCGACGTGCCAGCCGTTCGGCGCCACCGGCGCCTTGAAGTCGCGCGGGGCGCGTGGTGTCCTGGGCAGCAGCTCCTTGAGCATTCGCGCGGCCTGTGGCTCGGCGTCCTTCAGCACGCCGACGAAGCCCTCTTCGTGGATGCCGAATCGCCCCGCACGCCCGGCGATCTGATGGACCTCCGATTCATTGAGTGGTCGGTCGGCGACACCGTCGAACTTGGTCATCGTGCTGAACAGCACGCGGCGGATCGGCAGGTTCAGTCCCATGCCGATCGCGTCGGTGGCGACCAGGATGTGCGACTCACCCGTGGCGAAACGCTCGGCCTCGCGGCGCCGTACCTCGGGCGGCAGCGCGCCGTAGATCACCGACACCGGGTGGCCGTTGGCGGCGATCTGGTCGCGCAGCGTCAGCACATCGCGGCGGCTGAACGCGACCACCGCATCGCCCAGCTTCAGTGCCGAGATGGCAATCGGGTGCGGCAGCAGATCGACATGCTGCTTGCGGTCGAAATGCCGCACGGTGCAGCGCTCTCCGCACAGGCCGAGCAGGTTCTCGATGGCAGGCACCGCGTAGGCCGAGCAGATGATGATGACCTCGTTGGCCGGCACCGCGACGATGGCCTGTGTCCACGCCCAGCCGCGAGAGGGGTCGAAGATCATCTGCGCTTCATCGATCACCGCCACGTCGATGGGCTTGTTGGTGCCGACCATCTCGATCGTGCTGGAGACGACTCTCGCGTCATCGGCCGGCACGTTCTCCTCGCCGGTCAGCAGTGAGCAGGGCACACCGCGGCCGACCAGTCTGTCGCGGCCTTCGAGGGCCAGCAGGCGCAGCGGCGCCAGATACGCTCCATCGTGGGCCTGCGCCAGCCGCTCGAACGCAGCGTGGGTCTTGCCGCTGTTCGGCGGGCCGACGTACAGCGTGACGCTGCGTTGCAGGCGGCGCGCCTTTTCGAAGGTGTCGGGGTAGCCCTGGAAGGCCAGCTCGCTGTTCAGGCCCTCGATCGTGTCCAGCTCGGCAGCGCGGTGCTCCCAGCGGTCCTGCGCGCGCATCAGCGCAGCTTTCAGCTCGGGCAGCGGCTGCGGCGTTGCGCATTCGGACTGCAGGCGCGGCAGCAAGGAGTCGAGGTGGTTCGGCTTGAACGCGCGGCTGCGCGCCACGAGGCTGTCGAGGTGCGAAATCAGATCTGCCGAGTGCGCAAAGGGCGGTGGTGCACCAAGCGCGACCAGCAGCGCCGCCTTGTCGCCATCGCGGTAGAAGGACCACACCGCCGCCGCGTCGACCGGCACGCGAAACAGCACCGGCACCCTCCAGCCGGCTTCGGCGAGCGGCAGTGAATGGCTGATCAGCCGCGTCCAGGCGCCGGCATCGCGCGACACGCCCATCGCTTCCAGGGCGGCGGTGCGTTCCAGCATCAGTGCACGGACATCGGGCCCGTTGCCGACCGCATCGAGGTGCGCCAGCGCGCTGTCCATCAACTCGGGCGCGATCCAGCGGCTCGGTCTGGCGCCGGCCACCGGCTTCTGGAGCAGCACCAGGCCGAGCTTGTCGAGGTGCTCCTCGAAGCCCGCGCTGCGTTCGGCAATGAAGTCGCCCGGCTTCACGACCTGTGGCAGCCGATACGCCGCCTGTCGGATGCGCTCGAACTGGGCTTTGCCGATGTGGGCGGGCAGGCGTGCCGCGTGGCGCGGATTGGGCAGGTTCAGGGTGTCGGACACGTAAAAAAGGCCTTGAAGATCAAGGCCTTGGAGGGACGGCGGAGACGATGGAGGATAGTCGATGGCCGCCGGGTTGGCTGACCTCGGTCCTGCACGAGTCGCCGGCTGCAGCAGGCGCGAAGCGGCCCACTACACTGGAACGTTGTCCAGTGCATCAATGTCCGGGAGTGAGGGGATGAGCGGAAGTGAGTCGAAGCGGCCGCCGGCGGTGGTGCTTCTGAGCGGAGGGCTCGATTCCTCGACGGTGCTCGCGATCGCGCGCGAGCGTGGCTTCGAGCCCTGCGCGTTGAGCTTTCGCTACGGCCAGCGGCATGCGCATGAGCTGAATGCGGCCGATGTGATCGTGCGCAGCCAGGGTGTGGGCAAGCATGTCACCGCGCAGATCGATCTGCGCGCCTTCGGTGCCTCGGCGCTGACTGCTGACATCGCCGTTCCCAAGGACCGCAGCGCCGACGAGATGTCCCATGGCATCCCGATCACCTACGTGCCGGCGCGCAACACCGTGTTCCTGAGCTTCGCGCTGGCATGGGCCGAGACGCTGGGTTCCACCGACATCTTCATCGGCGTCAATGCACTCGACTACTCCGGCTACCCGGACTGCCGACCCGACTACATCGCGGCCTTCGAGACGATGGCGAATCTGGCGACGCGCGCCGGTGTCGAAGGCACCCAGCGCCTGAAGATCCACGCGCCGCTGATCGCGCTGAGCAAGGCGCAGATCATCCAGGAGGGTCTGCGTCTGGGCGTCGACTACGCACAGACCAGCAGCTGCTATGACCCCGGTGCCGATGGGCGGCCGTGCGGTCGCTGCGACTCCTGCGTGCTGCGGGCCAAGGGCTTTGCCGAGGCAGGGGCACGCGACCCGCTGCTGGTGCGCTTCGGCCTGGTGTGAACGTGACAACGTCCTTGCCCACACGCACGGTGTTCTGTGCCCAGGCCGGTTTCGAGGCGGCGCGGCAGATCGATGCATTGCCCGCGGGCCATCCCTCGGGCCGCTTGCATGGCCACGGCTTTGTCGCCAGGCTGCGTTGCGCGCTGCCCGCAGGTCGGGCGCGCTTCCCGGGTGGCGAAATCGAACTGCTGCGCGACGAACTTCAAACCGGTGTGGCACTGCTCGACCACCGGCTGCTCAATGAACAGGTGGCGAACCCGACCGACGCACAGCTGGCGCGCTGGCTGCGCGGCCGGCTCGATCTGTCCGGCCCGGTCGAGCTCGGCGTGCAAAGCACCGCACAACGAGGCGCCCAGGTCGATGAATCGGGCCGAGTGACGCTGTGGCGCCGCTATGCATTCCAGTCGGCACACTGGCTGCCGAATGTGCCGCTCGGCCACAAGTGCGGGAAGATGCATGGTCATGGTTTCGAGGCGGTGCTGCATGTGCGCACGAGCGATGCAAGCGGCGACACCACCCTCAGCCACGATGATCTCGATGCCATCTGGGCGCCGCTGCACAGCCAGTTGAACTACGGCTGCCTGAACGATCAGCCCGGCCTCGCCAACCCGACCAGCGAATTGCTCGCGAGCTGGCTGTGGGAGCGTCTGGCGCCGCAGTTGCCGGGTCTGGCGACCGTCACGGTGTACGAGACCGGCAGTTGCGGTGCGGTGTTCGACGGCGTGCTGCACCGCATCTGGAAGGAGATGACGCTGGACGCGGCGGTGCAGCTGCGGCAGGCGCCCGACGGCAGCGGCTTGCGCCGACTGCACGGCCACACCTACACGCTGCGCCTGCATCTGGCGGCCCCGCTCGATGAACTGCTGGGCTGGGCGGTCGATTTCGGAGATGTGAAGTCGGCGTTCAATCCGATCTTCCGGCAGCTCGATCACCAGCCCATCCACGAGATTGCAGAGCTCGCCGATGGCGACACCGCCCGCATCGCGAGCTGGATCGCGGAACAGGCGCGCCGTGAATTGCCACAGCTCGACCGGGTCGACCTGTTCGAAACCCCCGGCTGCGGCGCCATCGTGTCGGTGGGCGATGTGGCACTGACCGGGCCGATGTGACCATGAGCCTCACGTCATGACTTACGCCGTCAAGGAGGTCTACTACACGCTGCAAGGCGAGGGTGGCCAGAGCGGACGCGCGGCTGTTTTCTGTCGCTTCGCCGGGTGCAACCTCTGGTCGGGCCGCGAGGCCGATCGCGCCAGCGCGGTGTGCAGTTTCTGCGATACCGATTTCGTCGGCACCGATGGCCCGGCCGGTGGCAAGTTCGACACGCCGGACGCGCTGGCTGCGCATATCGCGCGGCAGTGGCCGCAGGGGCTGCCCGGCAGGCCGCTGGTCGTTTGCACCGGCGGCGAGCCGCTGCTGCAGCTCGACGAGCCACTGGTCGATGCGCTGCATGCACAGGGCTTCGAAGTCGCCGTCGAAACCAATGGCACGCAGCCCGCGCCTGCGGGGCTGGACTGGATCTGCGTCAGCCCCAAGGCCGAAGCCCCGCTGGTGCTGACCCGCGGCCACGAGCTGAAGCTGGTGTACCCCCAGCCGGCCGCGCTGCCCGAGCGCTTCGCGGCGCTCGACTTCGAGCACTTTTTCCTGCAGCCGATGGATGGCCTGGAACAGCGCCGCAACACGCGGCTGGCCATCGACTACTGTCTCGCGCATCCGCAATGGCGGCTCAGCGTGCAGACGCACAAGACCTTGGGCATCCCCTGACTTCCTCTCAACGAGCTTCTGCCATGCCGCGAAACACCAAGAACATCAAAGCCGAACCTGCCGGGCAACGCGCCGCGCCGATCAACCCACCGACCGCGCCGTCGAAAGACCTGCACGTCTTCCCCAACCCGGCGACCGAGCGCGATTACGCGATCCAGTTCCAGATCCCCGAGTTCACCTGCCTGTGCCCGCTGACCGGCCAGCCCGACTACGCGCACTTCGTCATCGACATGGTGGCCGACAAGCTGTGCGTCGAACTGAAGAGCCTGAAGATGTACATGTGGAGCTTCCGCAACGAAGGCGCCTTCCACGAGAAGGTCACCAACGACATCCTGACCAAGATCGTGGCCGTCACCCAGCCGCGCTATGCCCGCATCACTGCGCGCTGGTACGTGCGCGGCGGCATCTACACCAATGTGGTGGCCGAGCACCGCAAGAAAGGCTGGAAGCCGGCCACACCGGTGGTGCTGCCGGAGCATCCTGGCGAGAGCGGCCTGCGCGGCTGAGCGGGTGATGTCTCTCATTCGCGCCCTGTTGGCAGCGCTGTGCCTCTGCGCCTGCGGCACCAGCAGCGCCCTCGTGCTGCCCGACGGGCTCGCCCTCGATCCACCGGAGTCGATCGATCTGACGCAGCAAATCGTCCCGTCGGTGAACCAGCAGAAGCAGGTGCTCGCGGCGTGGGACGGCGACACGCTGCGCTACCTGATCACCGTGGAGAAGCTGCCCTCCGACGCGCCGCAACCTCAGGCCTACTTCTACCAACTGGTGGCCGATCTGCGTGCCGCGGGCACCATCGTCGACACCGGCAAGCGCGGCGAGTACCAGTCAGTCTCGGGCTGGCGCGGCAACTACCTCGTGCTCAAGTCGCATCCAAAGACGCAGCCGCGCGTTGACCTGACGGTGGCCCACTACGTCACCGACGGCAAGGTCGCCTTCGCGGCATTCGCCCGGCAGATCGGCGCCACGCCAGTCGATCAGCTCATCGACGAAACAGTCAGCCTGTTCCAGACGGCTCACCTCGGCATCCCCGAAGTGCCAGCCGCCGAGCCAGCGAGCGCAGGCAAGCCCTAGCGCAGTTCTGAGGAACGGGGCGCGGACAGCGGCGGGCTGTGTCAGCGGTGCAGCCAGCGCGCGTGCAGCCAGCGGGCTGCCACATCGAGCGCGTAGCCCAGCGCACCGATCAGCACGATGGCAGCCATCAGTTCGTCGTAGGCCAGCCGGTCCCGGGTGTCGAGAATGAAGTAGCCCAGGCCGGCCGACACGCCCAGCATTTCGGCAGGCACCAGCACGATCCAGATGATGCCGATGGCCAGCCGCACGCCGGTCAGGATCTGCGCGGTGATGCCGGGCAGCACCACGCGCAGAACGGTTTCGCGACGTGTGGCCGACAGGCTGCGCGCCAGCAGCAGCCAGTTGGGATCGAGCTGGGCCACGCCGGCGGCGGTATTCAGCAGCATCGGCCACACTGCGGCGAAGGCGAGCAGGAAATACACCGGCGCGTCGCCCACACCGAGCACCATCACGGCGATCGGCATCCACGACAGTGGCGACACCATGCGCAGGAACTGGAACAGCGGCGTGGTGCCTTCGGCAAAGCGCCTGGACAAACCGGTCAGCACACCCAGCGGCACGCCGATGGCCACCGCCAGGCCCAGACCGACCGCCACGCGCTGCAAGCTGGTGACCACGTGGGGCCACAACTCTCCACTGGCCAGCAAGCGAGCCAGCGCCTGCAGCGCGGGCCAGGGTGCGAACGACTCCGCGATGGGGGTGCGCAAGATGAGCAACTGCGCACCGATCCACCACAGGACCACGGCCAGCGCGAGGCCGATCCACGGCAGCAGCCGGTGCCAGTGCGGCACCGCCGGTGGCACCGACTCCACGGCATCGGCGGGGGCTGCGTTCGCCAAATCGCTCACGTCGCGCTCCTCAAACCTGCACCACTTCCTTGCGCAGCAAGTCGGCGGGCAGGCCGAACACCTGCGGGCCGCCCACGGCGGTCAGCGACTTGCGCACGAAGCGGTCATCCACCAAATCACCGGCAACGAACTTCGGGTCCAGCGCTTCGAGGAAGCGGGTGTCGCCCTCGACCTTGGTCTGCCGGATCGCACGCACCAGCTCTTGGGTGTAGCTGGCAAACGGGTACGGCTGGAAGTCGATGCGCCGCTGCGCCCAGCCCTTGTGACGCACCACGCCGCTGGCTTCGTAGCTGGCGTAGTCGGTGGCCGCCAGCACCTTGGTCAGCGTGCGCAGCGGGTGCGGCGTGTAGCGGCCCTCGCCACTGGTTGACAGCAGCCGAGCGGCATCGGTCTGGTTGTCGCGCGTCCACAGCTGCGCCTTCACGATGGCGGTGGTCACGCGCTGCGCCCACTCGGGACGCTCGACCAGATCGCGCTCGGCCAGGAACGTCACGCAGCAGGCGTGGTTCTTCCAGACGTCGCCCGAAAAGCGCAGCACCTTGCCCACGCCGGCGATCTCGGCAGCGGCGTTGAAGGGGTCTGCCACGATGAAGCCCGCGATTGAGCCGGCGGCCAGCGCCGACACCATCTCGGCCGGCGGCATCACGATCAGGTTGACCTCGTTGGGCGCATTCTGGGCGTCGCGTGCGCGCGTCACCGAAACCAGATTGTTGGCGCGCAGCATCTGCTGCAGCAGCACGTTGTGGATCGAGTACCAGAACGGAATCGCCACCGTGCGCCCCCCAAGTTCGGCCACGCTGTTGATGCTGGGTGCGACCGTCAGCGCCGAGCCGTTGACGTGGTTCCAGGCCACGATCTTGGCCGGGAACTTCGATCCGTAGCGCACCCACAGCGCAGCCGGGGTCAGCAGGTGGATCACGTTGACCTGGCCCGACACGAAGGCTTCGACGATCTGCGCCCAGCTGCGAAACAGCCGTGGCGCTTCGGCGCGCAGGCCTTCGGCCTCATACATCTTGCGGCCATGGGCCACGAGCAGCGGCGCGGCATCGGTGATCGGCAGGTAGCCGATCTTCACAGGCTGGTCATCGCCCTTGAAGGCCTGCGCTCGCGCGTCTCCGGCGCTCAGCAGCGGCGCAGCCACCGCTGCGGTGGCCAGCGCGCCCAGACGCAACATGTCGCGGCGCGTCAGACCGCAGCCGCAATCCGATGAGGCGCAGATGTGCGCGTAGCGCGAGGCCATGGAGGTGTCGATGACTGTCATGGAAGCTTTCTTCGAGGCGAGGTGGATTCAGGAGTGGCGCAGCGAGTGCAAGGCGGCCAGGATGTCAAGGCGCAGCGCGGTCACTTCGGCAGCATGGTCTTCGCGCGGGCGCTCGATGGTCACCGACCATTCGTGCAGTACGCGCGCCGGCTGCGCGGGATGCGTGCGCCCCATCAGCAAGATGCGATCGGCCACCAGGATGGCCTCGTCGATGTCGTGCGTGACCAGCAGCGCTGCGGTGTGCCAGCGGTGCACCAGTTCAACCAGCAAGGCCTGCATCTCGGCGCGAGTGATTGCATCGAGCGCCGAAAAAGGCTCGTCGGCCAGCAGCAGCTGCGGTTCGCGCGCCAGGGCGCGGGCCAGTGCCACGCGCTGCGCCATGCCACCCGACAACTGCGCAGGGTAGAGCTTGTCGTGGCCCGACAGCGACACCGCCTCAAGCGCCTCGCGCACACGCGCCTCAAGCGCGGCCCGGTCGATCTCGGGCTGGTGCGAAAAATCAAGGCCGAAGCCCACGTTCCCCGCGACGTTGAGCCACGGCAGCAGGCTCGGTTGCTGGAACACCAGCGCCGCCCGGGGGTGGGGCGATGTCAGTGGCTCGCCCAGAAACTCGACCTCGCCACGGGTCGGCTCGGCGAGCTTGGCGAGCACGCGCAGCAGCGATGACTTGCCACAACCACTGCCGCCGAGCAGCGCGACGATTTCGCGTGGGCGCACGTCGAGCGACACCGACTCGAAGATGGGTTGGCCCTTGCCGTACGCAAAAGCCAGATCGCGACCGCTCAGTGCGTACGGCGCCGTCGGCGTCGCTTCGACCCTGGCGTGCATCACCGCGGGCGGGCGGCCTGTCGGGCCGTGGGGTGTCGGAAAGGGTGGAGCGTCATCGGTGAGTTTGGAATAAGGCGCAAAGCCCCTGATTGTTCCACCCTCGACGCGCGGCGTGAAGGCGCGACATCGCGCGGGTCCCGGACTTTGCCGTCACGGCAAGCGTCAGGCAAAGAATCTTTGCGACTATGCATAGAGCAAACATGTCGATCGGCGTGCACTGTCCACCGTCCATCGCCCTGACGCCCGCACAGCGAGGCGCGGTGCCTAGAATCGCTGGCCCGTCAGATGGACGGCGGCAACACCGAGGCCTCGGGCATTCAGGTCGTCGCGTCCACGGCGCCTCAAGGCGCTCTCAACAATTTCCGGAGACTCAGTTCATGTCATCGAGCGACACCACGACCAGCACCGTCAAGACCTACCTGCGTCCGATCGACCGCGACGGCCTGCTGGCCTTTGCCGAGAAGGGTCGCAACAACCCCGCCTCACGCGGCACCAACAAGGTCCACACTGTCGTCGAAGGCCAGTACCGCACGCTGAGCTACGTGGGCAACCATGCCCCGGTGGTGGTTGATGAGCCGCCTCACCTGTTCGGCCAGGACACCGCACCGGCGCCCGGCGAGATCGTGTTGTCGGCGCTGGGCGGTTGCCTCGCCGTGGGCATCACCGCCGTGGCCACGTGGAAGCAGGTGAGATTGAGCAAGCTCGAGCTGTTTCTGGAGGGCGACATCGGCAACCCTGCTGCATGGGGAGCCGGTGGTGCGCTGAAGGCGCCGGCTGACATGGGCTTTCAGGCGGTCCGTGTGAAGGTGGTCATCGAAGGCGACGCCACTCGCGAAGTGCTCGACGAGATCGTGCAGCACGCCAACATGTATTCGCCCGTGGCCAACAGCGTACGCAACCCGATCGCGTTCCAGATCGATCTGGCCTGATCGCACATCACACATCCTGGGGGAGTCGCCCATGTCAGCCGTGCTTGCCGATACCGCGCCGGAAGCCGTCACCGGCCCGGCAACGCCGCTGGCAACTGCCGGGCAGTCACTGATCGACGCCGTGCGCGAGATCGCCAACGGCGACCTTGCGGCGATGGTCGATGCGATCGACCGGCAGGGCGCCTATCCGAAGGCGGTGCTCAAGCGGCTGGGCGCAGCGGGCGCCTTGCGGGCACACCTGCGGGTCGACGGCCAGCGCGATTACGGCGCGGCCATCGCGGCCATGGCCGAGGTGTCGCGGGTGTGTGGCGCCACCGGGTTCATGGTGTGGTGCCACGACGCCTGCGGCCTGTACATGGAAGAGTCAGGCAACCCGGCGTTGACCGGTCAGGCGCTGCTTGACCATGCCTCGGCACACACGCTGGGCGCCACCGGCCTGAGCAACCCGATGAAGAGCTTTGCCGGCATCGAAACCTTCCTGCTGCGTGCGCGCCGCGTCGAAGGCGGCTACCGGGTCAATGGCACGCTGCCGTGGGTCAGCAAC
>CANJJE010000013.1 GCA_947474755.1 Burkholderiales bacterium
AACAACCACAGACTGCTCGAACCCATCGGCTACATCCCACCCGCCGAGGCCGAGGCAAACTACTACCGGCAACTCGCCAGTCAAGCCGCCGAGGTGGCAGCCTGACTTAACCCAACGGGCCTCCGCGAAATGCGGGGCGGTTCAAACAGACGCCTAACCCTTCCTTCAAGCGGACTGGCCTACGGCCAGCCGCTTAAGTCAAACGTTAGGCGGCGCAGAAGACGCGTCTCAACCTTCATCTTGCTCCGGACGGTTTTCGTATATACACTACCCGAGTGCGCCTGACCTACGATCCAGCCAAGCGAGAGAAGGGGCTCATAGAGCGCGGTCTCGACTTCGAAGATGCCTTGATCGTCTTCGAAGGGCCGACAGTCGAGATCGAAGACACGCGCAAGGACTACGGCGAACGTCGGATCATCTGCTACGGACGCCTGGAAGACCGACTGGTAGTCGTTGGGTACACGCCGCGTGGCGCGGATCGCCACGTGTTCAGCATGCGAAAGGCCAATGATCGTGAGCAAGCTCGCCTCGCGTCGTACTTTGGGCTCTGACATGGCGCGCGTGGACGCGCATCAGATCAAGCCCCACGAGTACAAGGAACTCCCTGAACTCACCGAAGAGATGCTCTCCCGAGCCGTCGTCAACAAGGGCGGGCGCCCTCGCTCGGAAAGCCCTCGCCAGCTGATCAGCCTTCGGCTGCCGCCGGAGGTCATTGAACGGTGGCGCGCAACCGGACCGGGTTGGCAAACTCGCATGGCTGAGCGGTTGGCAAAGGGCCCAACCACCCGTGCAAAAAGCACCGCCTAACCCCTCGCTCAAGCGGAGCGCCAACGGCAGGCCACCAGGCCCGGTCTGGCGGTACACGGTACATTTTCGCCAGCCCGGGCCTGGCGTCCTGCCGCTGGCGCCCGCTTAGCTCGAACGTTAGGCCTTTGATTCGCGAGCCATGACCACCAACTTTTTCTACGTCTATGCGATCAAGGATCCGCGGTCAAAGCAGCCGAAGCCGTTCTACGTCGGTAAGGGGACGGGAAGTCGGGCCTACGACCATCTTGTATCGCCCGACGCGACGAGAAAGTACAAGAAGATCAAGGAGATCCTCGATGCGGGCAAAAAACCGATCATTGACATTCTCGTGGACGACCTCACCGAGGCACAGGCGCTGAAGATCGAAGCGGAGTTGATTGCAGCCTTCGGAACAGAGGAGACCGGAGGAATCCTGACAAACGCGGTTATTCCCTCGGGGCTTGGAGGAAAGAAGCGCGATCACATTTCTGTGCCACAGGGAACGGTCGAGCGAGCGCAACTCGGACTGGAGTTCCTCAAGGCGGCGATCCTTGAACTTGCAAAGGCAAATCCTGGCGGCATCACCAACTCCGATGCCGCGAGCCTGTTGGGACTGCGGAGTGACTACAACGGGAAACAGAAGGACTACCTGTCCTACAGCGTCCTCGGCCTGCTCATCCGCGAAGGAAAGGTCGAGAGAAGGCACACTCCGCCCCGTCATGTCGCAAAGGCCTAACCCCTCGCTCAAGCTGACCCACTACGGCAGCCGTCGCTTGGCCGCTCCAGGCGCCTGTGGCATCCTGCCTTCCGCGGCCAAGCGCCATCTGCCTCCGCGGGCAGCTTAGCTCGAACGTTAGGCCGCGCAACAACCACCATGCCCGCCGTCATACGCTTCAACACCGGCAAGTTCGACGTGATGCGCGAACGACCGAACCCAATCAACCCGATCTTCGGTGAATCACTGCTGCTTTGGCTCAAGCAAGCAATGCAGCCAGCGCATGACATCGACGAACCTGAACCGGAAGACTGGGGCTGGTACGCACATCTTGTTTGGGAGGGTCAGCGCTTCATGCTTGGCTCATCCGCCTCTGACGAAGAAGATGGAAAGCGAGAGTGGGTTCTCCAGGTTGTCCCTCAACGCTCACTCAAGGAGCGCCTTCTCGGTCGAGGAAAGGTCGCGCACGATCACCCGCTGGTCCAGTACCTGGCCGGAGTTCTCTCCCGAGAAAAGGCCTTCATCGGGGTCAGCGTTGAAAGCGCGGCATAACCCCTTACAGGGACTTCCCATTTAGTCAACCGGATTGCGTTGGTGTTTCCTTCAAGACGGCTTTGGTTTTCTCGGTGCGCAGACGAGGGCTGAAGCGGCTGAACAGAGAACAGACTGCCACTCTACAGACGGCCTTGTTGCAGCCACCCGCCCGTGCTTGAACGGGCGGCTGCGGGCCCAGATACGAACCGCTCAGCCGGGCTCCATTCCTATCGCGTGGATCTGGCCTTGCGGCCCCACCAGGGGTTAGTCGAGCTTGCCAGCTGCCGGTCTGACCTGTCAGTGCATCTTCATCGTCTCGTCGTGCAAGGAAGTTGATTCCGTTGTTCGATCAGGCTTGGATCAAGCCGGCGCAGCCTGCGCTTGCGGCGCGCCGGGCCTCACGCTGACGTGATGCCGATCAAAGTGTTCACCCCGCGTCATCACCGCCCACAGAATCCGTGCGTTCTTGTTGGCCAGGGCCACCACGGCTTTTTGCCAGCCGCATCGTTCCTTGAGCGCGAGCACCCAGCGGCTGATCGGATCGTTGCGGCTGTGCTCGGTGTTGACCACCGGCTTGGCGCCCTGGATCAGCAACGTGCGCAGGTAGGCATCCCCGCGTTTGGTGATCGTGCCCAGGTTGCTCTTGCCGCCGCTGGAGTGCTGTTTGGGTACCAGGCCGAGCCAGGCGCCGAGCTGTGCGCCGCTCTTGAACTGCTTGAAGTCGCCCCCGTGGCCACGGCTGCCGACGCGGTCACGGGGTCCACGCCCATGAGCTGAGCGGCGCGCTGCACGGCTTGGTTGTCAGCCGCGTGCGCTGCCAGCCGTGTGTCGCGCCAGGCCAGATGCTCGTCCAGTTCACGCCACCGTGACTGGGCACGCGCGAGCGTCATGCGGGCCACAGCGTTGAGTTCGTTGCTGGCGTCTTCCAGGATGTCGTCCAGCGTCATCTGCAAGGCCCGTACGCCAGTGGCCACGGCCAAGCCGAACTCCAGCAGCAGACCGCGGATGCGATTGATGCAGGCGGTGCGGTCGGCCTTGATTCCCTCGCGCAGCCGGTGCACGCACAGCAGGCTCTGCTGCTCGATGCTTTTGACCGGCACGAAGCGCATGTGCGGGCGGCTGGCGGCCTCGCAGATCGCGCGCCCAGTGGTGGGCGCTGGAGCTGACTTCCATGACGATCAGACAGCCCGCAGGCAATTGGGCGCACCAGGCCAGAAACTTGTCGCGGCTGAGGGCGCGGTTGATGAGAACGCGGGAGCCGGCGTCAACGGCATGCACCTGGATCACGCGCGTGGAGAGATCGACGCCGACACGGGCCGGCACACCTCGGGTCATCTTGTCCACGGACTTCCCCTTTCACATGACTGCAGATTGATGACTCACACCACCAATCTTGGCGCCTCGACGCCGTTGCCCGAAGGTGGGAAGTCCCTTCGTATTCCCCAGCAGACGGCTACGCCGCAGTTGAACTGAATCGTTCGGCCTCACAGAAGACGTCCGCTGACCGCTATACGCTTTAGGCGTACAGTCGCGACATGCTTACCGTCGTCGAAAGCCCCATCTTCCAGAAGTTGTGGCCGCGTTACTGGGACGAAGATGAGCGCGCCGAGTTCGCGTCCTTCATTGCACTGAAACCAGAAGCTGGCTCCGTAGTTCGTGGCTCTGGTGGCGTCAGGGTCATCTACCTTGCTCGAAACGAAGCTGGTGAGGTCTACCTGCTCACTCTGTATGCCAAGTCCGAGTCAGAGAACATCTCCCTCGGCACACTCAAGGAGATTCGCCGTGCCCTCGAAATCTAGGAAGCTCAATCCCTCTGAGATCGCTGCGTTTGAAGCGAAGCGAGACATTGGTGCGGAGATCCTCCAGTCCATCAAGGACATGAAGGCCGGCAAAGGCAAGGTTGTGGTCTCGTCGGCCACAGAAGCACGAGAAGCCACAGGTCTGTCTCAGTCTCAGTTCGCCAACTTGCTGGGTGTCTCCGTTCGCACTCTCCAAGGCTGGGAGCAAGGACGAAAACAGCCAAGCGGTGCAGCGCGCACTCTCCTTGCAATAGCTCGAACCAATCCGAAGGCGGTTCTGGCAGTCTCAGCGCAGTGAGGCCGAACCCCTCGCTCAAGCGGAGCGCCAACGGCAGCCCACCAGGCCCGGGCTGGCGGTACCCGGTACATTTTCGCCAGCCCGGCCCTGGCGTCCTGCCGTCGGCGCCCGCTTAGCTCGAACGATAGGGGTCGCTATGCAAAGCTTTCCATAGCGACCCACAGCGGTTGTTCAGGCTTGCGATTCGACGTCTCGAAAGCTGCCGTTCAGCGCTGCTCGTCGAGCCAGACCCGCAGCTTGCGCAGCGCCATGAGTGTGTATTCGACTTCCTGCGCCGACAGCACTTCGGCCATGCCTTCCAAGCCGCGGCCGAGCTTGGCAACTGCACGGTCTCTGGCGCGCCGCCCCGAGGCGCTGAGGCTGACGCGTTTGCCGCGGGCGTCGTCCGGGTCGGCCCGCACCGTGATGTAGCCCTTCTCGAGCAGCCGGGCCACGGTGTTGCTCATCGCGCCCTTGGTCACCTGCATCGCGTGGGCGAGATCGACCTGCGCGGCGTCGCTGCCGCGGCGCACGAGGTGGTTGAGCACGATGAACTGCGGCATGTTGATCACGGGCGCCAGCAGCTGCGCTGCACGGTGCTGCGCGAGCTGATCGATGATGCCCACCTCGTTGAGCAGCTGGAACTCGGGCGGGTCGGTTGCGGCGCCGCCTGTGGCCGTGTCGTTCATGTTCCCGTCTCATCCATCGATCTGATCCACGCGCGTCATCGCTCAAGGTATCGAAAAACCGATCGGTCCGCGCAGACGCGCCAGGCAGGCCGGCACCGCACCCTTCGCCAGATCGTCGGCACTGACCTCGTTGGGCTCGTCGAGCACGACGTTCTGCGCATGCCCTGTGATGTTCACCCGGCAGGCTCCGCAGCCGCCCGAACAGCACGAGAAGCTGATCGACACGCCAGCGTCCAGCGCCGCTTCCAGCAAGGTCTTGTCTCCCGGAACGACGAGGGTCTGCACGCCTTCCGCGCCTGTGAGTGTCGCGGTCTGCGGCTCGGCTGACACGAGCGCGCGGCGTGGCGAGATGAAGCTCTCTTCGGCAATGCGGTCGGCGGCGAAACCCTGTTCGACCAGGGCCTGGCGGGCGGCGGCGCGCATGCCGTCCGGGCCGCACAGCATCGCGCGCTGGAAGGTCGCCATGGGCAGTTGCTTGAAGCAGCGTGCCAGTGTCAGCGGGTCCAGCCGCCCGGTCAGGCCAGCCCAGCCTGGCGGCGGTGTCTCGAAGACGAATTGCAGCTCGAAGCGTGTGCCGTGTTGCTGCGCCAGGTGCCGCAGCGGAGCGGCAAAGATCGCGCGCTGCAGCGAGGCGCTGCCGTAGACGAGCGCAAGCTCGGCGTCGGGTTCGGTGTGCAGCAGTTGGCGTGCGATCACCGCCAGCGGCACGATGCCCGAGCCGCCGGCGATCAGCAGCAGACGCCGCGGCCCGGCCGCAGGCCGCGGGCCGGCGGTGAAGTGGCCCGAGGGGCCGAAGCTGCGCACCAGCGCACCGACCTCGAGTTGGTCGTGGATCCAGTTCGAGGCCAGG
Source organism: Burkholderiales bacterium (assembly GCA_947474755.1). Classification (GTDB taxonomy): domain Bacteria; phylum Pseudomonadota; class Gammaproteobacteria; order Burkholderiales; family Burkholderiaceae_C; genus PBB1. The sequence goes on from CANJJE010000013.1 coordinate 5,651, forward strand.
CCGCCTGGAACGCGCTTGACGGTGACGGACCACTGCGCGTCGCACGGCGCGGCGGACAGCGAGTAGGCGCGCCGCACGCGGTCGCCGCCGATGGCGAGTTCCAGCGTCAGGTACTGCCCGGCCTCGAAACCCTGCGCGTGGTGTGCCGGGTCTTCGAAGACCAGCGTCACCGCGTCCGCGCCTTCGGCGATCTTGTCCACCACGCGCAGCGGCCGCGCCCGCACCGGCCCGCTGGCGGCCAGGCGCTCCCACTCGGCGTCGTCGATGCGGTCGAAGGGCTGGTCACGCAGCGCGCCCGTGCGCAGCCCGTGTGCATGGGCCTGGCTGCGCCAGCCCCACCATCCGGCCAGCCGGTACAGCGGCGGCGCGATGAAGGGGTGAGCTGCCGCCGCGCTGGCCTCCTCGGGCACGCCCCGGCCCGCAGCCAGGGCTGCGGCGGCGACATCCAGCGCCCCGCGCAGGCGGTGCGTCGTCCCTCCCGTGCTGGCCAGCGGCCGGCCGTGGATGGCCTCGCCGCCGCCCACCGGCAGGCCGCCCGCACAGGTGTAGCCGGTTTCGAGCGCGAACTCGCGCAGCATCTGCAGCGCAAAGCGCAATTGCTCGGGTTCCGGGAAGCCGCAATTGAGTAGCGTCACCAGCCGCGCCGGGCGCCGGCCTTGCCCGGCGCGGCGCAGGTTGCGCACCTTTTCCAGCGCCAGCACGCCGAGGTAGGGCAAGTTGTCGACGTACAGCGGCGAGGCGACCACCAGAATGTCGGCATCGGCCAGTTGCCTTGCCGCGCGCTGCGCGGTGGCCGCGTCACGCACGAAGGCAGTGGCCGGGACGAACTGCACGTCGGCGCCGCCGTGTTGCAACTGCTGCTCGAGGTAGCGTGCCAGCGACTCCGAGGTGCTGGTGCCGGCCGCGCGTGCACTGCACAGCAAGACAGCCACCGTGGGCCTTGCCGCGAAGCTGGGCATGCCCGGATCGGCTGCCATCGCTTCGCGCAACGCCCGCGTGGCGCCTTCCAGCGAGCCGCTGGCGTTGCCCGGCGCGGCGCTGGCGGCCAGCGCACGCGCCACCGGCTCTGCCCACAGCGCCGGGTCGTCGCCAACAACCACCGCCGCCCATCCCGGGCAGCCCAGGTTGAGCGCGTTGCTCTCGATGAAGGCGCCGAACAGCGCTGCGCGCGTGGCGCTGGGCTTCGCATCCCAGCCGATGCCGACCATGCGCGGCAGTCGCTGGTAGCGGTGCTGGTGGTGGGTCAGGTCCGCGCGCTTCTCGAAGAACGGCGAGATCAGCGGCAGCAGCCGATCCACGGCCTTCTTCAACTGCGCGCCGTGGCCGCCAAAGCTCACGGGCGTGAGCAGCACCAGCAGGTCGGCGTCGTGCACGGCACGCTCGATCTCCTGCCCTTCGTCGTGGATGCGGCAGCGGCCGGGTGACTTGACCCAGCAGTCGAACTCGCCCAGGCAGTGCCCGAGGGCAAAGTCGCGCAGGTGGAAGGTGCGCACCGCCGCGTGCTGCCTGGCCAGTTGGCGTTCGACCTCGGCGCACAGCGCGTCCACGGCCGGCGTGTCTGTGTCGGCGCCATTCAGGATGACGGCTCGCATCGCGGCTGCCGTTTCCATCAGGTGCTCAACTGTGCGGCCAGGCCGCGGCGCGGGGCCGGTGCAGCCGCCGCGATGCCTGCCGGCAGGTGGCCCACCCTGGCCAGCATCTGCACCGTGTAACGCGGGCTCGGCGCGTCGAGCAAGGCATGGATCGCCTGGTACGGGCGGGCCACTTCGGGGTACTCCTGCAATGCCTGCTCGTTGGGGTGCATCGCCAGGCCGGCAGCGGTGCCTGCCAGGTTGACGCGGACATAGGCGCGTCCGGCGTCCACCTGCTGAGTGCGGCGATTGCCCTCGGTGACGAGCCAGAGATAGGCCGGCGTCGATGCCGTGATGGCGTCGAAGTCCTTGAGCTGCCCCTGGGTCGCCTGCGAGTCAGGGGCCGGGAACTGGCTGCGGTCGAACAGGCCGACGCGTTCCATGACCACCAGGAATGGGCTGGTGATCGAGATGCCGTCGCGGTGCTGGTCGATCTCGCGGCTGCCGATGCGCAACAGGCGCATCGATTCCATCATCGGCGCCGGTGTGGTGAGTTCGATGCGCCAGGCTTCGCGCGCGATGGCGCGGATCGGTGCCACGCGCGTCTCGTCGCTCGCCAGGCCGAAACGCACCGGCAGCTTGCCGACGGCGGCCCGCAGCGTGTCGGCCTCGGCTGTCGTGACCCGGCGCCCAGCGTCGTAGGCTCGGCGGTCGGTGCGCCGGACCAGCACCTGGGCGAAGAGCGGGTCGCGGGCCACGCCGGCATCGCCAAGCAGCCGCACGCGGGCGAAAGGCTTGGCATCGAGACGAAGTCCTGGCTCTCCGTCCGGAAACAGTTCCCACTCGGCACGGTGGCCGCGCTCGGCCGCCGCCATCGCCAGCAGTTCCAGAAAAGCGCCCGCGCCCATCAGGATCTGCCGGCCGAACGGATCGGTGGCGGGCAGCAGGCGCTGGGGATCCAGGCGCAGCGTGATCTCGCCTTCGCGACCCAGGTCGGCCAACCACGGCTGCAGGTTGTGCGGGTTGGGTGCCAGCAGCGCATACGAGAGCACCCAGCGCCGTAGGTCCTTCTCGCCTGACGGATCCTGCCAGGCCGCAACCGCCGTGGACGGTACTTCAGCGAAAGAGCAGCCGGTCACTGCGGCTGCGCCAGCTGCCGCCACGGTGCCGCCACAGGCCAGGCGGATGAATTGACGTCTTTGCATACAGACCTCAAAGGCTTCGGTGGTTTGAACTTTATGGTTCAACGCTGAACCATTTGTTGATGACGATCAAATGCTGATGTCGGGCAGACTCTCTTGAGCTGGCCCTCCATCCGGCGCGCACCGGCCGCTTGGGCCTCGTGACCATGCTGTCGAGCTGCAGACAAGTTGCCGGTCGCGGACGACCGCTCCTGGCCGGGTCCGTGAGTTCGGCGCGCCGCCTGGAAGCTGCCAGTTGCGCTCGGCAGCCCGGCCTCAGGCGAACCGAGCGCGGTCTGGCCGAAGCGCTTCAGATCTCTGTTTGCTCCGAGATTTCGAGGGCGTCGTCGACCTCGATGCCCAGGTAGCGCACGGTCGATTCAAGCTTGGAATGGACAAGTGACAATTGGACTGCCCGCAGGTTCTTGGTGCGCCGATAGATCAGCGTTGCCTTGGTGCGGCGCATCGAATGGGTGCCATAGTCCGCCGGGTCCAGGCCCAGGTCGTGCACCCAGCCTCCAAGGATGCGGGCGTATTGCCGAGTGCCGAGATGCGGCGACTCGTGGATGCGGCTTGGGAACACGAAGTCATCGGCCTTCAGCCCGGCGAGCTTGATCCAGGCGTGGACGGCATCTCTCGTTGCCGGAGTGATTTCGAACTGCACCGGACGCTGCGTCTTGTGCTGCATCACGATCGCGCGGGACGCCACCTGGTCGCCATGGCAGATGTCGCGAACCTTGAGGACCACCAGATCGCAGCCTCGAAGCTTGCTGTCGATTCCCAAGTTGAACAAGGCGAGTTCTCGAACTCGCCCCTCCATCTGCAGCCGGATGCGCAGGGCCCAGACGTCCTTGAGCTTGAACGGCGCCTTCTGCCCAACGATCGTTCCCTTGTTCCACGGTTCGCGATGAACAGCGCTGACGTTGGAATCCGTGACGGTCTCCAGTCGAGTTGAGGGGCAACGACAGTGAACCTTCTCCTGCCCGAACGCTTTGCCAAGCATCAACCTATCAGCGGCCAAGATGGGTGCGGTGCGGGACCTCAAGCGGCAGGCTCCTGGCGGCGCGCCGAACTCACGGACCCGGCCAGGAGCGGTTGGTCGTGAAAGACAACTTCCTCGTGCCTCTTCGGCCAACTCTGAACGCAGTCTGGTCAAGGCCAGTGCGACCGAGACCGTCTAGGGAAGCACGTCCCTTGAAACAGTGGCCGTGAGCCTTTCGCGGAACTTGCGCAGTCTGTGCACGCGTTCCCCACACTTCTGCCTAAACTGGCCGATCACCGAACCAGCAGCAACAGCCTTCCGCCCGTGGACAACGCCCTCATCCTGATCGTTGAAGACGAGCCGCAGATTGCCGACATCCTGGTGGCCTACTTTGCCCGTGAGGGCTTTCGCACGGTGACGGCCGGCGATGGCGATCTGGCGCTGCAGCACCACCAGATGCTGTCGCCCGACCTGGTGGTACTGGATGTGAAACTGCCTCGCCGTGACGGCTTCGAAGTGCTGGCAACGCTGCGCGCACGCGGCACGACGCCCGTCATCATGGCCAGCGCGATGGGCGAGGACCTCGACAAACTCAGCGCGCTGCGCATCGGGGCCGACGACTACGTGGTCAAGCCCTTCAATCCGGTGGAGGTCGTGGCACGTGCCAAAGCCGTGCTGCGTCGCACGCAGGCCGGGGGTGCTGCTTCGGCCCTGCTGCGCGTGGCAGGTCTCGCCGTGGACATGAGCGCGCACTGCGCGAGCCTGCAGACGGGCGATGGCCCCGCGCAAGCACTGAACCTGACGCTGACCGAATTCCGCATGCTGAGCTTCATGGCGCGCAGCCCGAACAAGGCCTTCAGTCGCGCCGAGCTGCTGGATGCCTGTCTGCCCCCCGATGGCGAGGCCATCGAACGCACGGTGGACAGCCATGTCTCCAAGCTGCGCAAGAAATTTGAAGCAGCTGGCGGACAAGGTTGGCTCGAAGGCGTGCGCGGTGTGGGCTATCGGCTGCGGGCAACATGAGCGGTTCCCCGGAGCGGCCAAGAGGATTCAGGATGAAGGCTCGCCGTTTGCGCACCCAGTTGACGCTGGGCATGCTGATCTTCTTCGTCGGCGCGTTTGGCTTCATCTACGGCGGCACCCGCACGCTGGACGAGTGGCTGACGTCCCGCTACCTGAACAGCCTGCCGTCAGCCGCCCAGCGTGCCGAGCGCGACCTCGAAGCGTTGCGGCTGCCCGATCCGGCTGATCTGCGGGTGCTCAAGGAGGCTTCGGAAGCAGGTCATGCACAGGGGCAGTTGTACAGCGACCTGGGCCTGGGCGTGCTGACGGTCCTGGCTGCCTGCGTGGCGCTCTGGCTGGCGATGGGTGTGGGTCAGCGGCTGGCGCGTCCGATCGAACGCGTGGCGCAGGCAGCGCGGCGCGTCGCGCAGGGCGACCTGGACGCCCGCGCCGAGCCGGGCCGCGACAGCAGCCTGGAACTGCGGCAACTGGTGGATGACTTCAACCGCATGGCAGACAGCCTGGCCGCATCGCGCCGTGAGTTGAAGGAGTCGACGGCGGCGGTTGCGCATGAGTTGCGCACGCCCCTGACCATCCTGCGGGGGAGGCTGCAAGGGATCCACGACGGCGTGTTCGCCAGCGGCCCGGCCGAGATCACCGCACTCATCCAGCAGGTCGATTCGCTCAGCCGGGTGGTGGAAGACCTGCGCGTGGTCAGCCTGGCCGGCGCAAACAGCCTGGCGCTGCAATGCTGCCAAGTGGAACTTGCCAGGGAAGTGGAAAGCCTGCTTCCAGTGATCGAGCCCGACCTGCACGCGCTGGGCATGCGGCTGGAACTGGACCTGCGCCCGGCACCTGTCCACGCCGATCCCCAGCGTTTGCGCCAGATGCTGATCTGCCTGCTGGATAACGCGCGCCGCTATGCCAGCGAAGGTGGCGTGGTGCGGATCGAGACCCTGTCGTCGGGCGGTGCCGGCGTGCTGCGCGTGCTCGATCGTGGCGCCGGATTTCCGCCAGGCGGCGCCGAGAAAGCGTTCGAGCGCTTCTGGCGAAGTGAAGCGTCGCGCTCGCGTCAGACCGGCGGCAGCGGCCTGGGCCTGAGTGTGGTCCGCGCCATCGCCGACGCCCACGGCGGCCAGGCTCACGCGGCCAATCGGCCCGATGGGGGCGCGCTGCTGGAAGTCCGCCTGCCGGCACAGTCCTGAAGCGCCTTTCCGCCCAGCTTTCAGCGTCTCCACAGAGTCTCCATCCAGGGTGCACCGGATTTGCATCGGCCGTTTCTAAAGTGAATTCAGTTGTTTCCGAGACCGGCATCCGCCGCGTCCGGGCACGGCGGCTCACAAGGAAAGCCGATGACACCGACTCACTCCGACGCCCCTGCCAGGCTCCATCGCCGCCAATTGATCGCGCTGGCAATCAGCAGCGTGGCCCTGACCGCCTGCGGTGGGAGCGGGGGCACATCTGAGATCAAAGACGCCGCCAACAAGGCCCGGCGCAAGAACCTGCTCGAGCAAACGGCCAGCAAGGCGACGGCCGCCGGTCTGGTGTCGGCCAGCCTTCACTACGCCGATCGGCAATCCAGCGCCACGGCCGCCTCTGGCCTTCGGCAAAAGGGCGCGCCTGCTGCTACGGCCATCGGCGACTGGCTGCGCATCGGGTCTCTCTCCAAGGCGATGACGGCCTGCATGGCCGCCAAGCTGATTGACCTTGGAAAACTGAGCTGGACGCTTAGCCTGGCTGATGCCCTGCCGGACTTGGCTGCCGGCATGCTCCCGGCATTTCGCAGCGTGACGGTCGAGCAACTGCTTGCGCATCGCGGCGGCTTGATCGCGATGGACAACGAGGCCGATGTCGGCCTCTTCCTGGAGTTCCTCGCCACGCAGACCAAGCCCTTGCCCGAGACCTTCGCGGGCCGTCGCACTTTCTTGGCCGCCTGGGCGCTGCAACAGGCGCAGCCGGGCGTGACACCGGGCCAGGACTTTCTGTATTCCAACGTCGGCTACATGCTCGTTGGCATGATTCTGGAAGTGCGCAGTGGCAAGAGCTTCACCGCCTTGTTCGACGAACTGATCGTCCCTCTGGTTGGCATGCCTGGCGGACCTGGCGTGAGCCTGGGTCTGCCAACCACGGCAGGCTTGGCTCGCCAGCGCGGGCATGTTGGCGCCTTGGGTGCACTGCAGGTCTTCGACGGGTACCCGCCCGAGCTGCAGGTTTGGCAGGACGTGCTGATTCAGGCCTCGGGAGGTGTGTTCGCCACCGTGATCGGCTACGCCAAGTGGCAGCAGTTGCACCAGCAGGCCTTGGGCGGTGAGTCCACCCCACTGCCGGCCGCTTATGTCCAGCGTCTCCGCACTCCCGTCGGAGACTATGTCTTGGGCTGGGAAGCGGGCCCGTTGCCAGACGCATTCAAGCAAAAGGTCTGCCTCTTTCATTCGGGAATCGTCGAGGGCTTCACTGCCTACAGCGTGATCGCGCTGGATGGCCAGTTCGCCATCGGCACCTTCACGAACACGGAAGGGCAAGGAACAGACCCCGACTGGGTCCTGAAGCTGCTCACCAAGGCGATCATCGACCTGCAGGCGGGCTGGGCCTGATGGCCTGCGAATGTCAGCTTCAGGGGGGTAAATCTGTCTTCTTGAAGGTGCGTAATGGGTCGGCAGGAGGCGTTCGGCCTGAAAGCCCATAGCTGCCAATCGGGAGCTTCACACCATGCTTCAACTCGCTCGATATGCACAGAGCAGAGCAGCGCACCGTGCTACCGCTGCCCGAAGCTCGCAGCCTCGAACAAGTCCTTGAGTTCGCGCGGCTGTGAACGCCAGTACTGTGGTGGTGCCGATACCTTGGCGCCGAGCTTCGCAGCGGCGTGCCAGGGCCAGCGCGGGTCGTACAGCATCGCGCGGGCCAGTGACACCGCGTCGGCCTCGCCGTTGGCGATGATGGCCTCGGCCTGTTCGGCCTCGGTGATCAGGCCGACGGCCATCGTCGGCAGGCCGACGTCGGTCTTGACTCGCTGCGCATACGGAACCTGATAGCCCGGGCCCAGCTTGATCGCCTGCGCCGGCGACAGGCCGCCCGTCGTCACATGGATGGCGGCGCAGCCACGTGCCTTCAGCGCCTGCGACAAGGCCACCGTGCCATCGATGTCCCAACCGCCCGGCACCCAGTCGGTGGCCGAGATGCGTGCCCACACGGGTTTGTCGGAGGGGAACGCAGCGCGCACGGCGTCAAATACTTCGAGTGGAAAGCGCATGCGGTTTTCCAGGCTGCCGCCGTACTCGTCGCTGCGCTGGTTCGCGAGTGGCGACAGGAACTGGTGCAGCAGGTAGCCATGCGCGGCGTGGAGCTCGATGCCGTCGAAACCCAGTCGTGCGGCGCGACGGGCCGTCGCCACGAAGTCATCGCGCACCTGGGTGAGCCCGGCGCGATCGAGCGCCAGCGGCGGCACTTCGCCCGCTGAATGCGGCAGGTTCGAGGCCGATACGGTTTGCCAGCCTTCGGGCTCGTCAGGCCGGATCTGCGTGCCGCCTTTCCAGGGCGCACGGCTCGATGCCTTGCGGCCGGCATGCGCGATTTGCACCGCCACCGCGATCGGCGAGTGGGCGCGGATGGCCGCCAGCACGCGGGCCAGGCCGGCTTCGTTGGCCTCGGAATACAGCCCCAGATCCTGCGGCGAGATGCGGCCCTCGGGTGACACCGCGGTGGCTTCGAGAATCAGCAGACCCGCACCCGACAGCGCCAGGTGACCCAGGTGGATCAGGTGCCAGTCGCCCGGCGTTCCGTCGACGGCAGAGTACTGGCACATCGGCGCGACGACGATGCGATTGGGAAGGCGCAGCGCGTCAAGTTGCCAAGGGGAAAACAGGTGACTCATCAGGTTTTCGTTGGTGTGGAATCAACTCCGAGCATAACGAGCAGACATTGAAAAAGGGCCCGCAGGCCCTTTTCATGGTGAACGAAAGATTCAGTGGTTGCGACGGCGACGTGCCACCCAGCCCATTGCGGTCAGGCCTGCGAGCAGCATCACGCCGGTTTCGGGTTCCGGAACAGCCACCACGGTGTAGCTGATTTCGAGCATGTTCTGCGGGTTTGAAACGATGCTGGACACCGTGCCGTTGGCGTTCACCGAAGCTGTCAGCAGCAAGCTGGCATTACTCAGGGCAAATGTGGTGAAGGGGCCCGGGAGCGTCTCGTCCTGTGAGAAGTATCCTGCCTTGAGGCCAATGCCCAAATTCTGGTTGGTAATCTCGAAATCGACGAGGCTAGAAACCGGGATTGGCGCAGAGCCATCGAAGGAAATCTCGCCCTCGAACAATATGTTGCTGGTACCGCCGAGATTGAAAAACGTCGGATTGCCAAAGAAGGCGGAGAAGCCGCTCAGCGCGTAACCCGGGTTGGCGGTGAGAGTGAAGCTGGGCAACTCAACGGTCAAGAATGCGGTGGTACCTTGCACCGTGTTGACGACGGTTGCACTGTTCGGAATTTGCCAGCTGAAGCCCTCGAACTGAAACCCGCCGAAGGAGCCGTTGGTAAAGCCCAGCGGCGTGGTTTCGTCGTAAGTGAGGGTGGCGCCGCCGACGTTGAACGAGGTGGTGGCCGAAGCAGCCGAAACGGCCAATACCAGTGACGCAGCAACGAGAACGGGTTTCAGCTTCATGACGGTTCCTGTTGGCTAGACGATGGCTGGCAGTACCAGCAGGGACTCCCGGATCTAGGGCCACGGCGGACGCTTGGCGATCCCGTGAATGAGGGGGGTAAGCGAGATGAGACCCCCAGGATTTCCCTAATCAGACTCCAGTTTCTCCGCCAGACGATTCGGCAACGGCACCATCACTGCCTGTCCTGGCGAGGTGCAGCCGGTATCGCAGCAGCGGCCGGGCTGACGGTTGCGGGTGATGGCCCGCGTCTCGTCGTGCAGCACACCGCGGTCCAGCAAGCGCTCGACCAGTTCGACCTTGCTGCCCACCGGGTAGTGGCGCCAGATCTCTTTTTTCATCGCTGCCGGCGAGCCACCGCCGTGCAGGCTGATCACCGAGTACCACCCGCCCTGGTACGAAGCAGTCAGATCTTCAACGAATCGCGCCACCTCGATGCGCTTGTCGTACGGCACGGCCGGGTTCGCGCGCAGCACCTCGGCCAGTGTGGCGGCGGTGGCTGGGTTATGGTCTTCGTCGGGGCCGGGCAGGGCGACGATCAGTCCGCCGGATACCTCGTGCGCCAGGCGATGCATGTCGTAGATCTGGGTGGCCAGAAGCAGCTTGCCGATGTTGCTGAACACCGGCTCGGGCATGAAGCTGCCGCTGTGCTCGTCGCGCGTGCCGTAAACGCTGGCGGCGACGCCGCAGGCGAAGAAGCCTTCGGTGATCTTGATCAGCTCGACCATCGGCTCGCGCAGGCTGCTCGCCGCACCGGGGTCGAAACCGTTGGCCTCGCACATCAAGGCACCAGCGCCGATCAGCAGGTCGCCGAAGCCGGCGCGTGCCGCGATGCAGCTGTGGCGGTGGTGGGTCGCGTAGTGGTGCGTGAGCGTGCCGGAGTGTTCCCACTCATCGGCAAAGAACACCTGCTCCCAAGGCACGAACACCTGGTCGAAGATGACCACGCCGGTCGATTGGCCGTAGCGGCGCGAGAACAGAGGCGCGCCGTGCTCGACCTTGTCCCCGGGTCGACCCGCAGGCCGCGCGACGATGGTGATGCCTTTGGCATCGACCGGCACGGCGCAACAGATGGCGAAGGCCGAGTCCTCCACGCCCATGTTGCGCCCCGGCATCACCAGGAACTCGTGCACGTAGGGCGCGCCCGTCACGATCGCCTTGGTGCCCGAGATCACGATGCCTTTCGCATTGCGCTCGACGATGTGGACGTAGGTGTCGGGGTTCGCCTGCTGGTGCGGGCGCCTGGAGCGGTCGCCCTTGGCATCGGTCATCGCGATGCCGAGCGACAGGTCTTGGTCCTGCACGCGTTGCAGGTAGGCGGCAAAGCGGGCGCGGTGTTCGGTGCTGCCGCGGGCATCGTCGATGCGCGCGCTGACCTGGCCGATGGCATTCAGCGCATCGTGCGCCAGATAGCGCTGCGCGCAACCGGTTTCCTGGCACAACAGCCGCACTGCTTCGAGCTTGTTCAGCAGGTCGCCCGCCGACTCGTTGATGTGCAGCATGCGGTTGACACGCTGGCCGCTGGTCGTCGTCTGCACTGCCGTCATCAGCGGCGCCATCGCCGGGTCGTGCGCGAAGTCATAGGTCACGCCCAGCGCATTGACGCCCGGTCGCAGGCTGGGCGCATCGACCACCGAGTCGATCAGCTGGCCGTCGACGTAGACCACGGGCCTGTACCGACGCAGCGAGTCGCGATAGTCCGCGGCGGTCATCAGGTGCGAGGTCGACGCTGTCGGCGTGCTGGAAGCGGTGCGGTTCGGCTCGGGCGAAGCGGTGTGCATCAGGGTCATCCTCAACTTGTCGTGACGCCATTTGAACACTGTTCAATTCATTGTGAAACTGCATAATTCGCCATGGGCAAAAACGGCAAGAACCTGCTTTCCGAGTCGGCGTCCAACGTCCTGGTCGACCAGGACGCGCGCATCACACGCCAGCGTGCGGTGACCGACGTTCGGCGCGCGCTCGTGCTGACGGCGGCGCGGTCGGCCTTCCTGGAGCTGGGCCTCGAAGGGGCCAGCCTGCGGGAAATTGCCAAGCGTGCCGGCTACTCGCCTGGCGCGATCTACAGCTATTTTTCGAGCAAGGAAGAGGTCTATGGCGCGCTGCTCGGCGAATCGCTCGAACGGCTCAATGCCTTCGTCGATGCCGCCGAATCCGCGCCCGAACGCCGCCCGCCCTCGGGCCGCGGCGAGGCTGCGAGCTTGCGTCTGGCTCAGCGCACGCTTCGAGCCAAGGCGACTGCGTTCTTCGACTTCTACCGAGAAAGCCCGCGCGACCTCGATCTGGGCTTCTACCTGTTCCACGGCATGCAGCCACGAGGGCTGACACCGAGCCTGAACGCGCAGCTCAACGATCGGCTTCGCAATGCGCTGGAACCGACTCGGCAGGCGCTGGTGACGCTCGGTTTCCGTGTTGGCGATGCGCAGGCCGAAGTGACCGCGCTGTTTGCACACATCGTGGGGCTGCTGCTGCTCAGCCACACCGGTCGCATCAGGATGTTCCGCCAGCAATCGCAGGCATTGTTCGATCGCTACCTCGATGCGCTGATCAAGCGGGCCTCCACCCAGGCGCCGAGGCGCTCGTTGCCCCGCGTTGCCGCGAAATGAGGCTGCTCGACCCGGCAAGCTCCGTACTGGTACTCGTCGACTACCAGCAGCGGCTCTTGCCGGCCATCCACAACGGCCCTGAAGTGCTGGCGCAGGCGGTGCGCATCGCAGAGGTCGCCCGCGAACTCGGCGTCTCGGTGATCGGCACCGAGCAGTACCCGAAAGGTCTTGGTCCGAACGAGGACGCGATCAGGCAGCGCTGTGAAGCGACCTTGTCGAAGACGCACTTCGATGCCTGCGCCGACGGGCTGCTTGACCTGTTGCCTCTCGCCGATTCGAAAGCGCCGCGCAACGTCGTCATCGCTGGCTGCGAGGCCCATGTCTGCCTGCTGCAGACCGCACTCGGTCTGCTGACTGCCGATCTGAAAGTCTGGGTGATCGCGCAGGCCTGCGGTTCCCGAACGGCAGAGAACCAGCAACTCGCGATGCAAAGGCTTCGGCAAGCCGGGGCAGAGATCGTCAGCGTCGAGATGGTCGCCTTCGAATGGTTGCGCAGCAGCACGAATGAACGTTTCAAGCGCGTGCTGGCGTTGCTGAAATAGCTCTAACAGGCCAGGCCGAACGGATCATTTGTGCGACGGCCGAGCGCGCCACGACATGGCGCTGGTGGCCCTGGGTTGCCGCTCAGCGCAGCACCAGCTTGCGGCCGAACGGCGCCACCGCCGACGCGTTGGCTTCGGGGACCGCCCAGATCACCGGCCAGCGCGGGCGGTAGCGCGTCGGGCCGTCGAGATCTGTCAACACGACACCAATGTCCGGGTGGTGCGTGTCGGCTTCCTCGAGCAGCGGTGTGAAGTCGGTGCCACCACCGCCCTGGAACACGATGTCGTGCAGGCCCTTGCGACCGGGCGACAAGCGACCGGGCTCGATGCAGGTGACCTTGCGCACCTGCTCGTCACCGACCACCAGCACCAGGGCAGCCTCGAGCCGACGCACGATCGCCTCGACCTCGCAGGCGAAGCGCTGCATCAGCGTGTCGTCGACCGAGCCCGACACATCGACGATCACCACCAGCCGCGGCACCGACTTCGATGAACTGAATCCGGGTTCCCAGGGCATGCGCCAGTTCATCCCGGCGCGTCCCTGGTTCGCCAGGTAGGAGCGCGAGGGCCGCGACCAGGAGATGTCGCGCTTGGGCGCCAGACTGCGCGCCAGTTGGGTGCGCAGCACCTGCTCCCATGGTGTGTGCGTGGTCGGCAGATCAGCGATCAGCGTGCGCAGCATCGAGAACCTGCCGTCGTTCGCATGGGCGCGAGCGATGCGCTCGCTCCACTCACGGGCCTGAGCAGCACCTTCCTCAGGCGCTTCCTGAGCCTCGGCGCCGGGTTTCAGGTCGGCCTGGTCATGGCCGCCCAGCGCACGCACGCTGGCCGCGCGCGGACCGTCGCGCTTGCCGCCCTGGGCCTGGGGTCGGCGGTCGTCGATGGCGCGATACAGCCGCTCGACATCCCATTCGAGCAGCGCGGCTTCAACGCCTTTTTTCATGCCGACTTCGGCAGCAAGCAGCCGGTCGATCGTCACCGCCCTGGCCGGCAGTTGCAGCCAGCTCAGGTGATCGAGCGTGCTGTTGACGATGGCATCGGCGCACAGATTGAAAAGCTGCAGGTCGGCATCGCCCAGCCGATGCTGCAGATCGAGATAGCGTTGCGGATGCCGCAGCGCGATGTGCAGTACCTCGTGCGCGACCCAGCCGACCTGTTCGGCCAGCGGCAGTGCGTCGAAGCCGGCGCTGTAGCTGATCGTGTGGCCGTCGGTGGTGACAGGCGGCGCGCAGGCTGCGAGGTCGGTGCCTGGATCCGATTGCTCTCGCACGTCCTGATGCCGGACCCACAGCGCCAGACCGCCGGTCGATGGCGCGTACTCGACCATGCGCTGGATCGCCCGTGTGCCGCGGTGCTGGTACAGCGCCAACCCCGTCTCGGCCGCGGTCGCTCGAGGGTTCATGTCACCCGCTCTGGCTGTCGCGGCTGCGCTGTTCCGAATAGCGTCGGTACGCCGGGCTGTCAAGGATCGTGCCTTCGAGCCCCTTTTCCAGCGCCGACTGCATCAGCAGTTCCATCGACAAGGTCTGTGCCTCGCGCACCGGCAGCGCCACATTGCTGCGCACCTCGGGCAACTGCTCGATGATCTCCAGCGCCCGGGCCAGCGTGCCGTCGTCGGTGCTGGCGGCGAGCAGGCCGTAGACCATGCCGTAGAGGCCGTCCAGTGTCTTCGGCAGCAAGGCCAGCGTCGGGGCGCCAGGCTGGCAGGCGAGCAGCCGCACGACATCGACCGCCGACTGAATCTCGCGCAGCACGCCGAAGAATTCGGCCGCATTCGCCGCACCAATGCGGCCCCGCACGAAAACGCGCTGCGCCTGCTCCGACAAACCAGACTTCAGCACATTCGAGATGTCTTCCCAGCCCCGCGGACTGGCACCGACGAGGTGGTCGTTGGCCAGTTGCGACTGGGTGTCGTCGAGCCGGTCCGGCCGCACCTTCAGGTAGGCCATCACCTCGGGGGCGAAGCCCGATGCGATGGCGTGCGTCAGGAAGGCATCGATCACCGTCTGCACGTTGAAGTGAAACATCCGGTCGGCCAGCGCGGTGCCCATGTCATGGCTGACCGCACCGTGAAAACTGGCGTTCCCTGCGGCGATCACCTGCCAGCCTTCGGGCAGGTGGTAGTTGCCGACGCGGCGGTCGAGGATGAGCGAGTAGGCCGAAATCTGCAGCCGCTGGTCGGCAGCAGTGAGCTCATCGAGGAACAGGATTCCCTCAGGCTGTTCGGGTGGCGGCAGGAACTCGGGAGGGAACCACACCGTCTTGCGATGAACATCATCGGCATATATCGCGCCGCGGATGTCGACGGGTTCGATGGTCGTCAAACGCAGATCGACCAGTGGCACGCCGAAATGCGCGGCCACTTGCCGCACCACCGACGACTTGCCGACGCCGCGTGGCCCCCACAACATCGATGCGCGCCTGCGCAGCGTGGCGTTGGCGAACTGCTCGATCAATGCGGCCTTGGCCGCAGCGATCGAGACCGGGGGAATGTTCATCGGGTTGCCGAGCATCGATCACCCATCAGGTCGGGTTGTGGTTTGTGGAGGTGCCGGGCGCTGGCGCCACTGCATCGGGCACGGCAGCCCAGTTCGTCTGCGTGAGGCGGCGCGGCCAGGGCGGAATCTCGATCTGCGGCAGTTCGCGAAAGCAGAACAGCAGGCCCAGCAGCAGCGGAGGGGACTGGAACATCACCAACCGCAGCAGCGAGCTCTCCGACAGGCCCATGCTGGGCACCGCCGCTGCGAGGCCGATCAACGTCAATGTCACGGTGAGCGGAAATGCGCGTCGGCACGTTACACGCCAGCGTCGCGCAAACCATCGTTCATGGAATTGGCGCGGCGACTCTGCCAGCGTCTGCGCCAGGTGGGCGGCAGTTCGTTCAAGCTTCAGTTCGGCATCGCGGCTGCGTGCCTGGGCCTTGCCGCGAACGCGCAGGCTGCACTTCCAGCCGCCACCGGCACGGATCAACCGAGCCCAGCTCCACCCCAGCACCGCGAGCAGATCCTCGGGCAGGTCATGGCGCCCGGTTGCCGCCTTCAATTCCAGCTCGGCAGGGATGCCTCCTAATGCAGGCAGCTTCATCGAGACCGTCAGCGCGTCGAACTGTGCGAGGGCATGCGTCAGGATCATGGGTGGCGCCGTCATTTGTGCACCGCTGCCCGACCGCTCGGGCGCATCGAGCCGATGGCTTTCAGCGATCACGAATCCGGGCTGCGAGCGGAACTGCCGGCGCACCGGGATCATCTCGATCCGATCGAGGAGCTCGCCAGGATCGGCGCCTTCGGTGTACAGCGTCGCTTCAAGGCCGCATGGCAGCGCCAGATGGCGGGTCAGCCTGAAGTCCTTGGCCGTCCCGTTCTCGAGCACCAGCGTTTCGCACAGGTCGGGCAGGCGGTCGCTCTCACCGGCATGGCTGATTGCCTTGAAAACCAGCCTGCGTTCGAGCCGGTCGCTCGCGGCCAGATCGACGTGGCGACCGCGCGCGGTGAACGGTGCGACCAGCCCGAGGATCTCGTGGTGGGTCAACGGTAGTGCGGTCATCCCCGACTCCGTGTTCCGGTCATCGCTTCGCGGAGCGTGCAGGCGAACCGCCCGCGGATTTCGTACGCGCTGTCCAGACCTTGTAAGCATTCGGCGTCAACTCCCGCTTCAGCAAAGCGACCACCTGCCCGTGCGACAGCCCGTGACTGCGCAGCACCTCGTTGAAGGGCGGTCTGTCGTCCCAGGCGATCGCGATGATGCGCTGAATATCAATGGGCGTCAGGCGAGGAACAGGTTTGGCCATGACCCGATTGTCGATCAGGGCCTGCCGTATCGCGATTGCTGGCCGGGTGGTTGTTGCCGACATCTGGTCTTGCCCGAGCGTCGCGGCATACTGCGCCACTGTTGTTGCGCACCGTAACGAATCGATAGCCGCAGATGTCAATGCTTCCTCCCGATCATCCTGGGCGCCTCGCGCTGTCAAACGAAGTGCACGCCCGTGCACCGCAGCCGCTGGACACGCCCTCGCGGGCGTCCTACCTGGCGGTGCTGGTCGATGTCGACGCACGTGCAGACGAACTGGCGCACATCGCGACCTTGTGTGTCCACCATGGCGTGAACGGTCCGCCGGAGGGCGTGTCCCAGTTCAGCGCGATGCTCGGCGCGATGAGTTTCACGTGGGAGCGCCACGGCGAGTTTTCCACCTATGCAGTCTTCGTCAACGGCCGCAGTCAGGTGCCTCACCAGGAGACAGCCGCATCACGTCTGCCCCAGGGCTGGCTGACGGCAGTTCCTGGCACGACGCTGGTGGCCGCGCATGCCACGTTGATCCCCGCACCCGAGGAGCCGCCCAGCGCGGAGCTGCTGTCCGATCAGTTCGACGGCAACATCGTTGTCGGCTCGACCGTCGGCGACGGCGCGGCGATTGTCTACAGCGACTTCCGGGTGCATGCCGACGGCTTCGTGCGCTTCGTCGTGTTTGATGCGGCGCTGACGCCCAGCCAGGGCGGACGCATCGTGCAGCGACTGTTCGAGATCGAGACCTATCGCATGCTGGCCTTGTTGGCGCTGCCCACTGCGCGCAAGCAGTTGCCACGCATCGTCGAGAACGAAAGTGCCCTCGCGGCGTTGACCGAGCGCATTGCCCAGGATCAGCACAGCGACGACGAGTCGCTGTTGCAGCAGCTGACCCTGCTGGCTGCCGAGGTCGAAAGCGCCTTGGCGTCGAGCCAGTTCCGCTTTGGTGCCTGCCGGGCCTACTTCGAACTCGTGAACTCGCGTATCGGTGAATTGCGTGAGCGGCGCCTGCAGGGCGTACAGACATTGGGGGAATTCATGTCGCGCCGATTCACCCCCGCAGTCGCCACCTGCAACACGGTGTCGCAGCGCTTGCATGACCTGTCGGAGCGAGTGGCGCAGACCAGCGCCTTGCTGTCCACCCGCGTCGACATCGCCCGCGAGCGGCAGAACCAGGCGCTCCTCGCCTCGATGGACCGCCGTGCGAAGCTTCAACTGCGCCTGCAGCAGACCGTCGAGGGCCTGTCAGTTGCCGCCATCGTGTATTACGTCGCCGGAGTGGCCGGCTATGTGGCAAGAGGACTGGAGTCTGGTGGCCTGCCGATCAATGTCGATCTGGCGGTCGGTCTCGCGATCCCGGTGATTGCGTTGGTGGTGCTGTCGACGCTGCGCCGCGCCAAGCGTCGCATCGCGCGGGAGGAGGCCGACCACGCACTTTCACGCAAGACATGAGCCGGTGCTGATCCGAATCGTCGGCCCGCGGGCCGTGTGATAACGTGCTTTTTGCTTCTCAGCAGTACCTTCCGACGCCTCTTTCACAGCCAGCTCACCATGTCCGTGCAGTTCCCGTTCTCCGCCATCGTCGGCCAAGACGAGATGAAGCTTGCCATCCTGATCGCAGCGGTCGATCCCAGTGTGGGCGGTGTCCTGGTGTTCGGTGATCGCGGCACCGGCAAATCGACCGCGGTGCGAGCGCTGGCGGCGATGCTGCCAAAGATGCGTGCGGTGACAGGCTGCCGCTACCACTGCGACCCGGAGGCCGGTGGCTCGGCCTGCGAAGAATGCAGGGCCTTGAAGCTGGCCGGCAAGCCGGTCAAGTCGCATCTGATGCCGGTGCCCGTCGTCGATCTGCCGCTGGGTGCCACTGAAGACCGCGTGGTCGGCGCGCTTGACCTCGAACGCGCGCTGTCGCAGGGCGTCAAGGCCTACGAGCCCGGCCTGCTGGCGCGCGCGAATCGAGGGTTCCTGTACATCGATGAAGTCAACCTGCTCGAAGATCATCTAGTCGATCTGCTGATCGACGTGGCGGCCTCGGGCGAGAACGTCGTCGAGCGTGAAGGTTTGAGCGTGCGTCACCCCGCGCGTTTCGTGCTGGTCGGCAGTGGCAACCCGGAGGAAGGCGAGCTGCGCCCGCAACTGCTCGATCGTTTCGGCCTGTCGGTCGAAGTCAAGACGCCGACCGATCTGCCGTCGCGCATCGAGGTCGTGCGGCGCCGCGATCAGTTCGAGCGCGACCCGGTCGGCTTCACTGAAAAATGGAAAAAGGAAGATGAGCGCGTGCGCCGCAGCATCGTCAAGGGCAAGTCGCACATCGCCGATGTGGCCGTACCCGATGCCGCGCTGGAGCGCGCCGCACAGCTGTGCATGGCACTCGGCACCGATGGACTGCGTGGCGAGCTGACGCTGATCCGCGCCGCCCGCTCGCTGGCCGCCTTGCAGGGCGATGCGGCGGTCGGTGACGCACACCTGAAGCGTGTCGCGCCTCCGGCGCTGCGCCACCGCCTGCGTCGCAATCCGCTCGATGACGCCGGCTCGACGGTGCGCGTCGATCGTGCCGTGGCAGAACTGTTCGGGGCATGACCCCGGCAAGGCCCGAGGCCAGTGCGCCGGCGAGACTGACAGAGGAACGCTGGCGCTGCGCACAGCCTGCGCTGTCGATCGCTGCGCTGCATGCGGCCTCTCTGTTCGCCGTCGATCCGGTCGGCACCGGCGGTGTCGTGCTCCGAGCACTTGCCGGCCCGGCGCGCGACGGCTGGCTGCAATGTCTGAACAGCCTGCTACCTCCAGGCACACCGATGCGCCGTGTGCCTCTGCACATCAACGACGAACGCCTGCTTGGCGGACTCGACCTCGCCGCGACGCTGCAGGCGGGTCGGCCCATTGCGCAGCAAGGCGTGCTGACGCTTGCCGATGGCGGCATCGTGCTGCTGGCGATGGCCGAGCGCCTTGCGCCGGCCACTGCAGCGCGGCTGGCGGCGGTGCTCGACACGCAGGAGGTTGCGCTGGCACGCGATGGCCTCGCCACTCGGCATGCCACGCGCTTCGGCGTGATCGCACTCGATGAAGGACTGGCTGATGACGAACGCGTGGCGCCCGCCTTGCTGGACCGGCTGGCGTTTTCGGTCGATCTGCATCCGCTGATCGACGACACGGGGACTGGCGGCGAGAACCAGAGTGCGCGGGATCAAGACCTCGCCGACGCGCCGATATGGACTGCAGCGGACATTGCCTCGGCGCGTGCCTTGCTGCCGCAGGTCGAGGTTTCCGAGGAGATCGTGAGAGCGCTGGTTTCGACTGCACTCGCACTCGGCGTCGCGTCGCTTCGGGCCCCGCTGCTGGCCCTGCGCGTGGCGAGGGCGTCGGCGGCACTCGATGGTCGTGTGCACGTCACTGATGACGATGCCAGGCTGGCCGCTGCGCTGGTGTTGGCGCCACGCGCCACGCAGGTGCCGACCCCACCGACAGAGCCACCACCGAACGACGACGATCCGCCCGAGCCGCCACAGCCTGAGGAGGCACCCGATCCGCCGCCGGAGGAGCCAGCAGAGCCGCCGCCGCAGGACGATGACGAGTCACTACAGGACGAGGAGACACCCGAGCCTCCGCCAGTGGGCGACCTCGAAGACCGGGTGCTCGATGCGGCGCAGGCGGCGATCCCGGCCGGTTTGCTTGCGGCGCTGATGTCGGGCCAGGACCGCCGCGCCAGCGCGCAGGCCTCGGGTCGCGCCGGTGCGGTGCAGCAAGACCAGAAGCGCGGACGGCCGAGCGGTGCGCGACGCGGTGAGCCTCGTGCCGGGGCGAGATTGAATGTGATCGAAACACTGCGCGCGGCCGCGCCCTGGCAGAAGATCCGGCATGCGGAAGTCGAGCGGGCGCGGGCGCTCGACGACACCCTCCCGACGCGCGCCACAGCCTCGGCCGGTGTGGCTGTGAAGTCGGGCGCGGTGAACCTCTCTCGCGCTCGCGTGCAGGTGCGCCGCGACGACTTCCACGTCACCCGCTACAAGCAACGCAGCGCAACGACCACGCTGTTCGTCGTCGACGCCTCGGGATCTTCAGCCTTGAACCGACTGGCCGAGGCGAAGGGTGCGGTCGAACTGCTGTTGGCCGACTGTTACGTGCGCCGCGATCAGGTGGCCGTTCTCGCGTTCCGAGGCAAGGGCTGCGAGTTGCTGCTGCCACCCACGCGTTCGCTGGTGCGTGCCAAGCGCAGCCTGGCCGGCCTGCCGGGCGGTGGAGGCACGCCCCTGGCGTCGGGCATCGATGCGGCAGCCGCGTTGGCCGCATCGATCGCGCGGCGCGGCGAAACACCGATCGTCGTGCTGTTGACCGATGGTCGAGGCAACATCGCGCGCGACGGCAGCCCCGGCCGTGCTCGGGCCGGTGAAGATGTGCAACTGGCGGCGCGGCAGTTCCGTTCGGCGAGCGTGCGTGCGCTGTTGATCGATACATCACCACAGCCGCAAGCTGCCGCACGGCAGCTGGCGCATGAGATGGGTGCCAGCTATCTGCCTCTGCCCTATGCCGGTGCGGCCGTCTTGTCTCAGGCGGTCGCATTGGCGACGAAGTCGGTGTCGACCGCGCCCGCGGCCAGCCGGTAGGCAGCGCGAACGATGGCGTTGCGGCTGGACTGGGACCGTGATGGCCGCGACTGGCCGTACCGTGCAGCCAGCCAATTCGTCGACGCTGGCGGACTGCGCTGGCACGTGCAGCGATTTGCGCGAGAAGCATCGTCAGCCGCCGAGACATCGGAAGCACCGCTCGTGTTGCTGCTGCACGGCACCGGCGCCTCAGCACACTCCTGGTACCCGATGCTGCCGTGGCTGAGGCCGCATTTCGATCTGCTGCTGATCGATCTGCCCGGCCATGCATTCACGGGCATGGCAAGCGCCTGGCAGGCCTCGCTGCCCGGCATGGCGCTGGCGGTCAAGTCCTTGCTGGACGCGTTGGCCTTGCAACCGAAGATCCTGATAGGCCATTCAGCCGGCGCGGCGCTCGGCGCGCGAATGTGCCTCGACGGGCACGTTGCACCGCATTGCCTGGTCAGTATCAACGGTGCATTCATGCCCTTGGGTGGGCTGGCCGGCGTGTTGTTCCCGCCGGTGGCCAAACTGATGGCCTCGCTGCCTTTCGCGCCGGGCTTTGTCGCCCGACGAGCAACCGATCCAGGTGCGATAGCCCGGCTTGTCAGAGACACCGGCTCGGTGCTGGACGAGGCGGGCATGGCGCTGTACGGGCGCATCGTCGGCAATCCCGGTCACATCGAAGGCGCGCTGGCGATGATGGCCAACTGGGACGTGCAGCCCTTGCTGGGCGACCTGCCGCGCTTGCGCACGCCAGTCCGGTTGATCGTGGCTGACAACGATCGGGCCGTACCCCCTGCGCAGGCGCAACGCGTGCTCGCCATGCTGCCGCCACATGCCGCCACCACGCTGATCCAGCTGAGCGGCGCAGGCCACATCGTTCACGAGGAGCAGCCGGAGGCGGTCGCCGAGCTGTGCGTGTCGGCAATCGGTGCCAGCGCAGTGACCTGAACAGGCCAGGCGTTCAGTCCGGGAGACAAGGCGCCCGCTCGGGCGGCGCCGTCAGTGCACGGCGCGAGTGACACGCCGTCGAGCGATCACGGTTGCACCGTGTCGATGACGATCTGCAAGCCCTCGGTGCCGGTTTTCACGTTTGTCACCTGACCGCTCAGGTCGCCCGGGCTCGGCAGGGCATTGCCCGATTTCGACACTCGGGCGCCAACCACGACAACGGGGAAGTTCGACAGCTTCATGGCTGGCGACATCGCCATCGCATCGTCAAGGGTGAAGGGGATCGGCAGGTCGGCCACGGTACGGCGCAGGATCGCCAGCGGCATGCGCGGGCCTTCCGCAGCGCGGGCAAAGATGAAGACGGTGTCGGTCGGCGAGACCTTGGCCGCGAGCGATGGCGACAGGCTGACGCTACCGGCCACGTGGGCGGCACCGGTTGCGGCTGCTGGCGGGGTGTTGCCATTTGTTGAACCGCCTGACGGCGCCACCGCCACATCCGACGGGGCGCTTGCCCCAGGTACGCCGCCTTGCAGTGCACTGCGCGCATCGACCAGACTGCGATCAAGGTTCTCGCTGAACGGCGTGTCAGGCGGCGACAACTGGCGCGCCATCGTCCAGTACTCGATCGCCTGCGGGTACTGGCCTGCCTCATAAGCTGCGCCGCCAGCGAGCGCGAGGGCCTTCAGGTTCTTCGGATCGATCTGCAGCGCCCGCGTCACCAAACGGGCGGGTTCACCGGAAATCTTCTGGCCTTGCTGCATGGCCAGCACGTCGGCGTGGTCAGCCAGCAGTTGCGCGTCATTGGGCGCCAATGCAGTCGCGCGCGCAAAGGCCTTGCTGGCCTCGGGAAAGCGCTGCAACACCGCATAGGTTCGAGCCAACAGCATCCAGCCGGCGAGGTCGTCCGGCTTTTGCTCCATGGCGGCAGCCAGCTTGCTCAACAGTTCTTCGACCTGTGCGTCGGACACGTTGTCGGCGCCGAGCGAGGCGACTGATGGTGCCGCCGGTGGATCGATCGCCTGCGGCGAGCCGACGTGGCTGTAAATCGTGCCCGCCAGAAGGGGCACGCCCAGCCCCAGGATCCATGCACTTTTCCAGGGGCGCTCCGCGGACGCACTCACGGGCCTGGGCTTGGCGCTCGACGTTCCAGGCTGATCGGCTTCCTCGAGGACGCGACGCTCGATGTCGTCGCGGGCTGAACGGTGCTGTTCGGCATCGAGGCTGCCTGCGGCGAGCTCCGCATCGAGCTGCTCGGCCTGTTCGCGCAGGATCGCGAGGGTCGAACTGCGTCGTGTGGCCGAATCGTCTGGGGCCTTGGCGGACCTCGGGCGCAGCAGGACGGGCAACACATGAGCCAGCGCGAGCAGCGTCAGCGCCGCAGTCAATATCCAGAATGTCGTCATCGATCAGGGGGAGATTCTTCAAGGAGACGCCGCGCGCGATCGGCATCGGCTGGGGCGAGTGGGGCGGCACTGAGTTGTCGCCGACGGATGGCGCGCGCGAGTGTGAAAGCCGCGATCAATAACAGGGCGAACGGACCGACCCAGAGCAGCAGGGTGGTGGCCTTGAGCGCAGGCCGGTAAAGCACGAAGTCGCCGTAGCGCTCGACCATGAAATCGAGGATCTGCTGCTCTGAACGGCCCTGGCTGAGCTGGCTGCGGATCTGCTTGCGCAGGTCGACCGCGAGATCTGCGTGTGATGCCGCAATGGTTTCGTTCTGGCAGACCAGGCAGCGCAACTCTTCGGCGACCTTCATCACCCGGGCTTCGAGCACTGGATCCGCAGCGAGGCTGGCCGCTTGATTGGCACCGGCACCGCACATGGCGCCAGCAAGGATCAGTGCAATCAAGGCGCTACGCATCACGGCGACTGCTCCAGCTTCGCCACCAGGGGCAACAGCGTGTCGCGCAACGACTCCGGCGTCACCGGGCCGATCTGCTTGTGGCGAATGACGCCCTGCTTGTCGATGACGAAGGTCTCGGGCACGCCGTAGACGCCGTAGTCGATACCGACCAGCCCGTCCGTGTCAGACATCGACTTCAGGTACGGATCGCCAAAGTTGTTCAACCAGCCGAGCGCGTCTTCACGCTTGTCCTTGTAGTTCAGGCCATAGAGCTTGACTTGGCCGGCCTTCGACAATTCGACCAAAAGCGGGTGCTCCTGGCGGCATGCCACGCACCACGATGCCCAGACATTCAGCAGCCAGACCTGACCGCGCAGGTCCTTGGTGGCCAGACGCTGATCAGGCGCCGCCAGTTGCGGCAGGTCGAAGGCTGGTGCTGGTTTGCCGATCAGCGGTGAGGGCACCTCGCGCGGGTCGAGCTTCAGGCCGATCGCCAGAAACCCGGCCATCAAGAGGAACAGCAGCAACGGCAGCAGGTAGCGCTTCATCGTGCGCGGTACTTGCGCACCAGGGTGCCTATCAGCGACATCGGCCGTGGCGGCGCACCGCGACCCGTGTCGGCGGGCTTGTCATCAGCGGTTGAGGTTCTGCGCACGCGGTAACGACGGTCAAGCACGGCGAGCATGCCGCCGCCAGCCATCAGCAGGCAGCCGATCCAGATCAGGTTGACAAAGGGCTTGTGATGGACCCGCACGCTCCATGCGGTCGGGCTGACGGGCTCACCGAGCGCGACATAGAGGTCTCGCGCGAGGCTGCGGTCGATGGCCACTTCGGTTTGTGCCGACCGCGTCACGTTGTAGATGCGGCGCTCGGGCCACAAAGTAGTGACTGGCTTGCCGTCGCGGGTGACGCTGATAGAGGCCTGCGCAGCGACGTAATTCGGTCCCTTGACCTCCCGCACGCCCTGCATCGTGAACACGAAGCCGCCGACGGTGGTGGTTTCTCCGACCTGCATGCGCACGTCGCTCTCGCTCTGGTAGCCGCTGACCATGGTGACGCCGACGATGAATACCGAGACGCCGAAGTGCGCGAGCAGCATGCCGTAGTAGCTGCCCGACTGTGATGCCACCCGCGCTGCGACCATTTCCAATGTACCGCCGCGCACCCGTGAGACGAGGTTCAGCACTGCGGTGCTGGCAATCCAGGCCGCCAGCAGCAGACCGAAGCCGATCATGGGCGTCCAGTGGCCAAGCGCGAAGGGCGCAATCACCGCCGACACGGCGCTGACGCCGAATGCCCAGCGCAAGCGGCGAGCCAGATCGATGACACCAGCCTGCCGCCAGCGTGCCAGCGGTCCGACGCCCATCAGGAACAGCGCGGGCGCCATCAGCGGCACGAACACGGCTGTGAAGTACGGCGGACCCACCGAGATCTTGCCCATGCCCAGCGCGTCGAGCACGAGCGGATACAGCGTGCCGAGCAACACTGCTGCAGCGGCGACGACCAGCAGCACATTGTTGGCCAGCAGCATCGATTCACGCGACACCAGGTCGAAGCTGCCACCCACACCGACCTTCGGCGCACGCCAGGCGAAAAGCAGCAACGAGCCACCGATCACCACGACCAGGAACCCCAGGATGAAGACGCCGCGCGCCGGGTCCGTTGCAAACGCGTGTACCGAGCTCAGCACGCCGGAGCGCACGATGAAGGTGCCCAGCAGCGACAACGAGAAGGTCATGATCGCCAGCAGGGCCGTCCACATCTTGAAGCCGCCGCGCTTCTCCGTCACCGCCAGCGAGTGAATCAGGGCAGTGCCGACCAGCCAGGGCATGAAGGAGGCGTTTTCGACCGGGTCCCAGAACCACCAGCCTCCCCAGCCCAGTTCGTAGTAGGCCCAGAAGCTGCCGAGGGCAATGCCGATCGTCAGGAAACACCAGGCCACCGTGGTCCAGGGCCGCGACCAGCGGGCCCATGAGGCATCGAGCCGGCCAGACAGCAGCGCCGCAATCGCGAAGGCAAAGGCCACCACAAAGCCGACATAGCCCATGTAGAGCATCGGCGGGTGGATGATCATGCCAGGGTCTTGCAGCAGCGGATTCAGGTCGCGGCCATCGGGGGCGGCCGGAACGAGCCGCTCAAACGGGTTCGAGGTGAACAAGGTGAACAGCAAGAAGCCGCAACTGATCAGCCCCATCACGCCCAGCACACGAGCCACTGTGGGCTCGTCCAGTTCTTTGGAGAAGATGGCCACGGCCAGCGTCCAACCGGACAGGATCAGCGACCACAGGAGGATCGAGCCCTCATGGTTGCCCCAGACCGCCGTGTAGCGATAGACCAGCGGTAGCGTCGAATTGGAATGTTGAGCTGCGAGCAGCACCGAGAAATCGTTGTTGACGAAGGCGTATGTCAGGCAAACATAAGAGATCAGCAGGAAGACAAACTGACCGCGTGCCGAAGGCCGTGCCAGAGACATCCAGGCGGCGTTTCCACGCTGCGCGCCAATCAGAGGCAACACGCTTTGCGCCACAGCCATCGCCAGCGCAAGGATCAGGGCGACGTGGCCCAGCTCAGGAATCATGGTGTTACCCCGTAGGTCCGTGCACCGGCCGGTTCACCCGCTGAAGTGGTCATCGCGCCGGCCGGCATCTCGCCCTTGCGCGCCTTTGCCAGCGCATCGGCAGCTTCCGGTGGCATGTAGTTCTCGTCATGCTTGGCCAGCACCTGCGAGGCCTGGAACACGCCGTCCTGGCCCAGCTTGCCCTGCGCCACGACGCCTTTCCCCTCACGGAAAAGGTCTGGCAGCAGCCCGGTGTAAACCACCGGAATCTTCTGTGCGAGGTCGGTCACCACGAAATTGACCGTCAACGTCTTCCCGTCGCGCTGAATGCTGCCTTCCTCAACCAGTCCGCCGATGCGGAAACTGCGCTCCAGTGGCGCCTCCTTATCGGCGACTTGCGTCGGGCTGAAGAAGAACACCATATTGCTCTGGAACGCATTGAGCACCAGTGCGCTGGCAATGCCCAACGCCGCCAGCCCGGTCACGATGGCCAAGCTGCGCTTGGTTCTGGGTTTCATCAAGTCTCTCCCGAATCTGCGGTGGCGGCGTCATGCATGCGCTGGATCAAGGCGCGTCGACGCACCGCGACCGACCAGATTTCAGCGGTCAGCACCGCAGCCGTGACGCCGAACGATCCCCACACATACAAGCCATAGCCCCCCATGGCGACGAAATCCGACCAGCTGTTCCAGACCATCACACCGTACCCAGTTCAGCGCGCGCCCATTGCGCGTGCTGTTCGCGTTCGAGGATCACCACGCGCAGCCGGGCCAGCGCGATCGCGATCGCATAAGCCCAGAACGCCAGCGCCATGACCAGCATGCCGAGCAGCATCGGTGTGGCGATCGTCACGCCTTTGCTGAAGCTGATAGACGCTCCCTGATGCAAAGTGTTCCACCACTCCACCGAAAAATAGATGATCGGCACGTTGACCACGCCCACCAGCGCGAGCAGCGCCGCAGCCCGGTCGGCACGGCGAGGATCGTCGATAGCGGCATGCAGTGACATGAAGCCGATGTACAGGAAGAGCAGCACCAGTTCGGAAGTGAGCCGCGCGTCCCACACCCACCAGGTCCCCCAGGTTGGCTTGCCCCACAAGGCACCGGTCCACAGGGCGATGAAGGTCATCAACGCACCCGAAGGCGCCAGCGCGGTAGCCAGCATCGCGCCGAGGCGAGCATTGAAGACCAGCCCCATCGCAGCCCAGAATGCCATGGCCAGATAGATCACCATCGACATCCAGGCGGAAGGGACATGGATAAAGATGATGCGATACGCATCGCCCTGCTGCGCATCGACCGGAGCCAGAAAGAGCCCGAGGTAGAGCCCGATCCCGGTGAGCACCACGGCCAGCGCGGCACACCAGGGAACGACTCGGCCCGCGAGGCCATAGAAACGCTGTGGCGCAGCGTATTTGAACCAGTTGACTTCAGAGAACTGCACGAGGTTGGGCTCCGGCTGTCACCGCTCGGATGCGCGCAGGTAATCCGCACACCATCCAGACAGCCTGCAATTGTGCAACGGACTTATTCGAGGGCGATCCTCAGGGCTGCTGCCGCAGCGATGGGGGTCGCAAACAGCGCCAGCACCAGCATCGCACCCAGCAGCGAATAGTGGGCACCGGCCGGGAGTCCAGCCGCTGCGGTATCGACCGCGCCTGCACCGAAGATCAGCACCGGCACGCACAGCGGCAGCACCAGCAACGACAGCAGCACGCCGGCGCCGCGCACTCCCACCGTCAACGCCGCGCCGATGCCGCCAATCAGACTCAGCAGCGGCGTACCGATCAGCAGAGACAGCGTCAGCACTCCGATCGACGAGGATGGGAGGTCGAACTGCAAGGCCAGCAGCGGCGCCACCAGCGTCAGCGGCAGACCCGAACACAGCCAGTGCGCTGCCATCTTCGCCAGCACGACCAGCGGCAGCGGACACACCGAGAGCAGCAACTGCTCCAGCGTGCCGTCCTGGTGATCATCGGCGAACAGTCGGCCGAGTGACAGCATCGATGACAGCAGTGCCGCCACCCACACCACGCCAGGCGCCAGCGTGCGCAGCAGCGCGGGCTCCGGCCCGACTCCGAGCGGGAAGAGGCTGGCAACGATCACGAAGAAGAACAGGGCAGCGGCCGTGTCAGACCTTCGACGCATCGCGAGCCGAAGGTCGCGCACGAAGACGCCACGCATCGCGTCGAAGACACTGGCGGGGGCGGACGCGCTCACAGTGTCAATGTCACTTGAGGCAGAGATGCGTCGATCGCCACTGGCTGGTGACTGGTCAGCACCACGATGCCGCCGCGGCGCAGCTGGCCAGTCAACACGCCCAGGAGCCAGTCGCTGGCAACGGTGTCGAGCGCGTTGAAGGGCTCGTCGAGCACCCACAGCAGGGGCGATGGTTTCAGCAGCAGACGCGCCAACGCGACCCGCCGCCGCTGGCCTTGCGACAGGCTGCGCGCGCTCAGGTGCTCGCGTTGACGCAGACCGGCATCTGCCAGTGCCTGCATCAAGTCAGCCTTTGGCGGACGCAGGCCGCCCAGGACGCAGGCGGCGAGCAGGTTCTCGAGTGCCGACAGATCGTCCTTCAGCGCGGCAGCGTGGCCGATGTAGATCAGATCATGATGGAAGTCATCCCGCTGACTCGCCAGTGATCGGCCGCACCAGCGCACTTCGCCTCGATCGGGCGGTGAAAGCCCGCAAAGCGTGCGCAACAAGCTGGTCTTGCCGGCGCCGTTGGCTCCCTGCACGCGGAGCAGTTGTCCGGGCTGAATCATCGCGTCGACACCCTCGAACAGCCGGCGCGTACCCCGCACACAGGAAACGCCGACGAGTTCGAGCGTGGGCGGCGGTGACGACAGAGGAGGGGCCAGCACGTCCAACGGGCCGGGGGCAGACTTCAAAACGTGGCGTGTGCTCGGTGGGACGACGGTTGATTATCTTGGCGCGCCCGTCGTCCGGTCAAATATTCAGGACGAACGTCGTGATGAGGGGCATCACCTGGTGCCGCCGGTATTCGTGCGAATACGGCCCCAGCGGCTGTGCGACGTGCGATCTGGCGGCCATCGGGCCTGTGCTGTTGACGGAAAACGGCGAGGTGTCTATATTACTTGACACTATGTGACGACAAGCCGACTTGACAGTTTGTCGTGAACCACAACCCGCCGACAGGCGAACGCCGGAGTCACGCATGAAGCCCATCACCCGCATCGAACAGGCCCTGGCCGTTGCTATCGCATCCGGAGAAGAAGAGGGCTGCCCGCCGAAACTGGCGGGTGCCATCCGTCACGCGGTGTTTCCCGGTGGTGCCCGCATACGACCTCAACTGTGCCTGGCGGTCGCGCAAGCCTGTGGCGACGATGACCCCGTACTGTCCGAGGCGGCTGCCACCGCCATCGAGTTGCTGCACTGCGCCTCGCTGGTCCACGACGATCTGCCTTGTTTCGACGACGCGCCGACGCGTCGCGGCCGCGCCTCGGTGCACTTTGCCTTTGGCGAACCGCTGGCCGTCCTGGCGGGCGATGCGCTGATCGTGCTGGCATTCCAGACCTTGGGCACCGCGGCGACGCAATCGCCACTGCGATTGCCCTCGCTGTTGAAGACCATCGGCCGCGCCACCGGCATGCCGCACGGCATCGTGGCGGGGCAGGCCTGGGAATGTGAGCCTCGCGTGTCCCTGGCCGACTACCAGCGGGCCAAGACTGGCTCCCTGTTCGCGGCAGCCACCATTGCCGGGGCGCAAGCCGCGGGGGCCGATGCGGCGCCGTGGCGGGAACTGGGCGAGTGGCTGGGCGAAGCCTATCAAGTAGCCGATGACATCCGCGACGTCGCGTGCGACTCGTCAGCTCTGGGCAAACCTGCGGGGCAGGATGTGGCGCTTTGCCGCCCCAGCGCGGCTCGGGAATTGGGGTTGGAGGGCGCGATCCACCATTTCGACAGACTGGTTGTTGCCGCCATCGAAGCCATTCCGCCGTGCCCTGGCGCCGAACAGATGCGTGCCTTGGTCCGCTTTGAAGCTGAGCGTCTGGTCCCGAAGGCAATTGCAGAAGAAGTGGTTCGCGTCGCGGCATGAGCGCGAGCCTTGCATCGACCGCGCGATGCCTCGCAACATGTCCTTGAAGCCAGTGGGCACGCTGAGCGAGAAAGCGGATTTGTCGTCTCCCCCGTCTCTGCCGGATCGCCTGCTCGATCGGTGGTTGGCATGGCGCGACGGGCTGACAGGCAGTCGCACGTTCCGGCGCTGGGCTGCGGCCTTTCCCTTGACACGTCCTATCGCGCAGCGGCGTGCGAGGGGCCTGTTCGACTTGGTCGCGGGCTTTGTCTATTCACAGATCCTGCTGGCCTGCGTGCGCGTGCGGCTGTTCGATCTGCTCGCGCAAGAGCCCCAAACGCTGGCGATGCTGGCTCCGCGCCTGGGGCTGACCGAAGACGCCGCACAGCGCCTGCTGGCTGCGGCTGTGTCTTTGAAGCTGGTCGAGAAGCGCAGCCGTGGCCGCTATGGACTCGGGCCGCTGGGTGCGCCGCTGGTGGGCGATGCGGCCATCACTTCAATGGTGGAACACCACGCCGAGCTCTACGTTGACCTGGCCGATCCGGTGGCCTTGCTCCGAGGCGAAGCGCGCACCTCGGCGCTGGCCCAGTACTGGCCGTATGCCGCCGCCGACGCCCCGGACGCGCTTGGCACGGAGCGAGTCAGCCCCTATTCCGCATTGATGTCGGCATCGCAAACACTGGTGTCCGACGAGGTGCTGGAGGCTTATTCGTTCGACAAGCACCGCCGCCTGCTCGATGTCGGTGGGGGCGAGGGCACCTTTCTGTCCGCCGTTGCTGCACGCGCGCCGCACCTGCAACTCGTGTTGTTCGATCTTCCCGCGGTGGCAGAGCGAGCACGAGTCAAGTTCGCCGAGCAGGGGCTGTCTGAGCGTACGACGACCTGCGGCGGCAGTTTCTTCAGTGACCCGCTGCCGACTGGCTGCGACCTGATCAGCCTGGTGAGGGTGATCTTCGATCACGACGACGCCCGTGCATTGACGATCCTGAAAGCCGTTCGCAGGGCGCTGCCCGACGACGGTACCTTGTTGCTGACGGAGCCGATGTCGGGCACGCCTGGTGCCGAGGCCATGGGCGACGCTTATTTCGGTTTCTATCTATTGGCGATGGGCAAGGGCCGCTCACGCAGCGCGGCACAGCTGACCGGATTGCTGCATGCGAGCGGCTTCGGCGAGGTGCGGCTGCTTCGAAACCACATGCCCTTGCAGACCCAGTTGATCGTCGCGCGACCAGCCCTCGCGTAAACCCTTGAAGAAAAACTGTAAATGCAAGTTGACAGTTTAAAATGTCAGTTTAGGATGACAACTGTCTTTCGGAGCCCGCTCAAGATGTTCAAGCATTCCACCCCACCTCTACCGTGCGCGGGCACGTTGATTCGCGCGGGGGGGGTGAGTTGAACACGATGGCTGTGGTGCTGGAGCGGCCCGAGCGACTCGTGCTCAGCCGCTTGAATCTGAGCGATGCCACCGACGAAGACGTCACTGTCGATATCGAGTGGAGCGGCATCAGCACCGGTACCGAACGCCTGTTGTGGACAGGGCGGATGCCCACGTTCCCGGGCATGGGCTATCCCCTGGTTCCCGGCTATGAGTCGGTTGGCCGCGTCATCGAGGTCGGCTCCGCCTCGGGTCGCATGCACGGCGAGCGCGTGTTCGTTCCCGGCGCCAAGTGCTTTGGCGATGTGCGCGGATTGTTCGGCGGCGCCGCCTCGCGCGTTGTTTTGCCAGGTGCCAGGACCATTCCGTTTGCAGAACATCTGGCAGAGCAGGGCGTGCTGCTGGCGCTCGCAGCCACCGCGTATCACGCGCATTCCATCGAAGGTGTCTCCCAACCCGATCTGATCATCGGCCATGGCGTACTCGGTCGCATGATCGCCCGGCTCGCGGTGGTTGCAGGAGGCACACCCACCGTGTGGGAAACCAACCCGACTCGCCGCGAAGGTGCAACGGGATATGCGGTGGTTGATCCGTCGACGGACTCGCGCCGCGATTACCACTGCATCTGCGACGTCAGCGGCGATTCCGCGCTCCTCGACACATTGATTTCCCGCCTCGCGCCCGGCGGCGAAGTCGTGTTGGCCGGCTTCTATGACCAGCCGCTGTCTTTCGTTTTCCCGCCCGCCTTCATGCGTGAAGCCCGCATTCGCATCGCCGCGCAGTGGCTGCCCAGCGACTTGGTCGCAGTGAAGGACCTGGCGGAGTCCGGTCGCCTCTCGCTTGATGGCTTGATCACACACCGCTCTGACGCCATGCAGGCCGACTCTGCCTACCGCACGGCGTTCGGCGACCCGTCGTGCCTAAAGATGATTCTGGACTGGAGATCTTGCAAATGAGTACTGCTGAATCGACGCTGAGTTCCGCCAAGGTGGCTCCCGTGACCATCATGATGAAAGACCTGCGCAATGAAGCCTCCGTTGAGCCGACTCCGGTGTCCACCGGGCCGGTGACGAAGGAAACGCAGATCATCGCGATCTATGGCAAGGGTGGTATCGGCAAGAGCTTCACGCTGGCCAACCTCAGCTACATGATGGCGCAGCAGGGCAAGAAGGTGTTGCTGATCGGTTGCGATCCGAAGAGTGACACCACCAGTCTGCTTTTCGGCGGCCGCGCCTGCCCGACCATCATCGAAACCAGTTCCAAGAAGAAGCTGGCCGGCGAGGCCGTGGCGATTGGCGACGTCTGCTTCAAGCGCGATGGCGTCTATGCGATGGAACTCGGTGGCCCTGAAGTGGGCCGCGGCTGCGGCGGACGCGGGATCATCCACGGCTTCGAACTGCTCGAGAAGCTGGGCTTCCACGAGTGGGGCTTCGACTATGTGCTGCTCGACTTCCTGGGCGACGTGGTCTGCGGCGGCTTCGGTCTGCCGATCGCCCGCGACATGTGCCAGAAGGTCATCGTCGTCGCCAGCAACGACCTGCAGTCGCTGTACGTGGCCAACAACGTATGCAGCGCGGTCGAGTACTTCCGCAAGCTCGGCGGCAACGTCGGCGTGGCCGGCATGGTGATCAACCGCGACGACGGCACCGGCGAAGCCACGGCGTTTGCCGAGCAAGTCGGCATCCCGGTGCTGTCGGTGATCCCGGCCAACGACGATATCCGTCGCAAGAGCGCCAGCTACGAAATCATCGGTCGACCGGATTCGCCGTGGGGCCCTATGTTTGCGCAACTTGCCGAGAACGTCGGCACGTCGGTGCCCATCCGGCCGAAGCCCATGACGCAGGACGCGTTGCTGGGTCTGTTTTCCGCCGCTTCGGTTGGTCGCGACGTCGTGCTGGAACCCGCCACGCAGTTCGACATGTGTGGCAAGACCGAGAGCAAGAAGGAAACGCTCGAAGTCGTGTACGACGAAGTCTGAGCGGAAGCGCACCATGTCCAAGACTATCCCCATCATTGCAGCGGGGCCCTCAGACCCCCCGGCTTCGCCAACGGCCGCGGGCGTGCCAACGACGACGCTCGACGGTGACGGCATGGGCTGCCATGCTGGTGGCGATCAACTGCTCGCTGCCGCAAAGTCGGCCGGCAAGTCGGAAGTCCTGGACCAGTACGCGAAGGACTACCCGAAAGACCCGAAGGCCGGGCCGCATGACCAGCCGCAGAGCATGTGCCCAGCCTTTGGATCCCTGCGCGTTGGCTTGCGGATGCGGCGCACTGCCACCATCCTGTCAGGCTCCGCGTGCTGCGTTTACGGCTTGACCTTCACCTCGCATTTCTACGGTGCGAAGCGCAGTGTCGGATACGTGCCGTTCAACTCCGAGTCGCTCGTCACAGGCAAGCTGTTCGAGGATATTCGCGAGGCCGTCCACAAGGAGGCCGATCCGTCGAAGTACGACGCGATCGTCATCATCAACCTGTGCGTGCCGACAGCAAGCGGGGTGCCGCTGCAGATCCTGCCCAAGGATATCAACGGCGTGCGCATCATCGGTATCGACGTGCCAGGCTTCGGCGTCCCCACGCATGCTGAAGCCAAGGACGTGCTGGCCGGAGCGATGCTGAAGTACGCTCGTAGTGAAGTGCTGGCCGGGCCTGTACAGGCGCCGCGTACCGGTCGTTCTGACAAGCCCACGATCGCTCTGCTCGGCGAGGTGTTCCCCGCTGACCCGGTGATCATCGGAATGATGCTGGAGCCGATGGGCCTTGCAGCCGGGCCCATCGTGCCGACCCGTGAATGGCGCGAACTTTATGCGGCGCTTGACTGCACCGCAGTCGCCGCGTTGCACCCGTTCTATATCGCCAGCATCCGCGAATTCGAAGCGGCCGGGCGCCCGATCGTCGGATCCGCTCCAGTTGGCTACGACGGCACGGAAGCTTGGCTGCAGGCGATTGGCCAGGCCACGAACACACCGCAGGCCCAAATCGATGTCGCCAAGAATCGCATCTTGCCGGCCATTCGCGGCGCGCTGTCCAAGATGCCGATCAAGGGGCGCATCACGCTCAGCGGCTACGAGGGCTCCGAATTGCTGGTGGGCCGGCTCCTGGTTGAAAGTGGCGCCGACCTGCGCTACGTCGGGAGCGCCTGTCCACGCACCGCCTGGAACGAAGCCGACCTGCAGTGGCTGCAGGCCAAGGGCGTGCAGGTCCAGTTCCGCGCGTCGCTGGAACAGGACCTGGCTGCGATTGCAGAGTACCAACCCGACCTGGCCATTGGCACCACACCGGTCGTGCAGTACGCCAAGGCGAAGAGCACCCCGGCGCTGTATTTCACCAACCTGATCTCGGCGCGTCCGCTGATGGGCCCCGCCGGGGCAGGCTCGCTGGCCACCGTGATCAACGCCGCCATCGGCAACAAGGCGCGCTTCAACGAGATGAAGGAGTTCTTCGGTTCGGTGGGCGAGGGCCATTCATCGGGCGTGTGGGAGTCGGCAAACGGCATCCCGAAAGACCGTCCAGAGTTCAAGGCCGACCAGCGCCGCCAGGCAGAAAAGCTGGCCAAGAAGCGCAAGGCCGAGGAGATGATCTGATGCTGGTCCTTGATCACGATCGCGCGGGCGGCTACTGGGGCGCCGTGTATGTCTTTACGGCCATCAAGGGGCTGCAGGTTGTCATTGACGGCCCTGTCGGCTGCGAGAACCTGCCCGTCACTTCGGTACTGCACTACACCGATGCGCTGCCACCGCACGAGTTGCCGATCGTGGTCACGGGCCTGGCCGAAGAGCAACTCGGCCGAGAAGGCACCGAGGGCTCGATGCGCCGCGCGCATGCCGCACTCGATCCCGACCTGCCATCGGTCGTGGTCACCGGTTCGATCGCCGAGATGATCGGCGGTGGTGTCACCCCGTCGGGCACCAACATCCAGCGCTTCCTGCCACGCACGATCGATGAAGACCAGTGGCAATGCGCGAACCGCGCGATGTTCTGGCTATGGAGCGAGTACGGGATGAAGAAAGTGCCGGCGCGCAAGCCTTACGCTGACCGCCCGGTAGGAGAGAAGCCTCGCGTCAACATCATCGGGCCGTGCTACGGCACCTTCAACTGCCCGAGCGACCTGGCCGAGATTCGGCGCCTTGTGCAGGGGATCGGCGCCGAAGTGAACATGACGTTTCCGCTTGGCAGTCACCTGGCCGACGTGTCGAGGTTGGTCGAGGCCGACGTCAACATCTGCATGTACCGCGAGTTCGGCCGCATGCTGTGCGAAGCGCTCGACCGCCCCTATCTCCAGGCGCCCATCGGCCTGCACAGCACAACGAAGTTCCTGCGCAAGCTCGGCGAATTGCTGGGCCTGGACCCGGAGCCTTTCATCGAGCGCGAGAAGCACACCACGATCAAGCCGATCTGGGATCTGTGGCGCTCGGTCACACAGGATTTCTTCGGCACTGCAAGCTTCGCTGTCGTCGCCAATGACACCTACACCCGAGGCATCCGTCATTTCCTCGAGGATGAGATGGGGCTGCCATGCCAGTTCGCTGTCTCGCGTTTGCCGGGAGCCAAGACCAACAACGAAGAAGTTCGCCAGCTGGTCAAGGACAAGACGCCACTGGTGATGTACGGCAGCTACAACGAGCGCATCTACCTCGCTGAATGCGGCGGTGGCTCGATGATGAAGGCGAGTTTCATCCCCGCGTCGTTCCCGTTGCCCATCATCCGCCGCCACACCGGCACACCGTTCATGGGCTACTCCGGCGCGACCTACATCGTGCAGGAGTTCTGCAACGCGCTGTTCGATGCGCTGTTCCACATCCTGCCGCTGGGCACCGATCTGGATCGCGTCGATCCGACGCCTGCGCG
Organism: Burkholderiales bacterium; assembly: GCA_947474755.1. GTDB lineage: Bacteria > Pseudomonadota > Gammaproteobacteria > Burkholderiales > Burkholderiaceae_C > PBB1. Next base: position 42,162 of record CANJJE010000013.1, read on the forward strand.
CATCGACGGGCAAGCCCCCAGCCCATGGGATACCGACGCTCAGCAACTGCTCGATGAGATCGTGCAGACCGAGCCGGTTCTGGTGCAGATCTCGGCGGCAAAACGCCTGCGTGACCGCGCGGAACGAGATGCACGCCGTGCCGGAGAAGACCGCGTAACGGCCGCCCGCGTGGCGACATCGCGCGACGCGATGCAACAGGGTGAGCCAGCGTGAGGACCAGCGCATCGGCGTTGTTGATGAATACGTTCGGCCCAGCGCCGAACACACCGAATGTCGTGGCGCAGTGCCGCGGCTGCCTCGATCGCGCGGGCTCTGCGCGATACCGGCCAACTGGCCGTCCTTAAGGAGTAAATCCTATGGCTGAAAGAAAAGGCTCTATATCAGGCCTGTCCGATGAAGAGGCACAGGAATTTCATAGATTCTGGGTCCAAGGCACGATCGCCTTTACTGCGGTAGCAGTGGTAGCGCACTTCCTGGTGTGGGCTTGGCGCCCTTGGCTCTAACTTGAATCCCGGAAGGGGAATGCTATGGCTGATACAACGAATCTCTCTTTGCAGCAGATATTGAAGAACGACTCGAAAGCGTATCTCGGAATCTTTGCGGTGAGCTTTTGCTTGTTGTTGGTAGTTGCCATTTTCGCGCAAGCGATGACATGGCAGTGGCGTTCCTGGTTGCCGGGGGCAGAGGCGGAGAAATCATTGATCGGCGGTGTCAAAGGTGCTGTTTACACCTTTATGTCGCATTTACTTTAGGAGATAGACCATGTGGAGAATTTGGCGTTTGTTCGACCCGCTTCGTGCGATGGTTGCGCAAGGTATTTTCCTGTTCGGTTTGGCAGCGATGATCCATCTGGTGCTGCTGAGCACATCGACCTTCAACTGGCTCGATGGCGCGAACTCACGGGCCAAGCAAGCACAGGCGCATGCGTCCTTGCCCGCAGGGACTACTTCACCCGTCGTGAAGTGACAGTAACGGGCTTGCGCCCGAGGTAGACGCGGTACGGGCTCACGCCCGGCCCCGTCTGCCAACACGATTTTCGCCTTCGGCAATCCTGTGTTGCCTGAGGCCCGAAGGAGTTGCTCATGGCCACGCTCAGTTTTGAAAGAAAGTACCGTATCCGCGGAGGGACCCTGGTCGGAGGTGATCTTTTCGATTTCTGGGTAGGGCCCTTCTATGTTGGTTTTTTCGGAGTTACCACTGTATTTTTTGCGGCGTTGGGCACCGCGTTGATACTCTGGGGTGCTGCACTCGGAGGCACCTGGAATGTGTGGCAAATCAACATTGCGCCACCCGACCTGAAATACGGCCTGGGCTTTGCGCCGTTGCGCGAAGGAGGCCTGTGGCAGATCATTACCGTCTGCGCCATCGGTGCGTTTGTATCTTGGGCGCTGCGAGAAGTTGAGATCTGCCGAAAGCTCGGTATGGGCCTTCATGTGCCTTTCGCGTTCTCCGTCGCAATATTCGCCTACGTCACACTAGTGGTTATTCGACCGGTGCTGATGGGTGCATGGGGTCACGGGTTTCCGTACGGTATCTTGAGCCATCTCGATTGGGTTTCGAATACCGGGTACCAATACCTGCACTTCCATTACAACCCGGCACACATGATTGCCATCACCTTCTTCTTCACGACCTGCCTCGCCTTGTCGCTGCACGGAGCGCTGGTGCTGTCGGCGACCAACCCGCCAGCGGGCGAGGTCGTCAAGGCTCCAGAGCATGAGGACACCTTCTTTCGCGACACCATTGGCTACTCGATAGGCACGCTGGGGATCCACCGTCTCGGCCTTTTTCTCGCACTGTCGTCTGGGTTCTGGAGTGCGGTGTGCATCGTGATCAGCGGCCCCTTCTGGACCCGTGGATGGCCCGAATGGTGGGGCTGGTGGCTGAACCTTCCCATCTGGCATTGATGCGCGAGTAGCAGGAGAAAAATCATGGCGGAATACCAGAACATCTTTACCGCGGTGCAACCGGTCGGCCCGATCCACCACGGCGTGGAGCTCAAGACCGAAAGCACTCGCGACATCGAGCCTTTCGTCGTCCACCTGATCGGGCGCATCGGCAACGCGCAGATCGGACCGATCTATCTAGGCGCCCTCGGACTTGCGTCGATCTTCTTCGGCACGATCGCATTCAACATCATGGGCTTCAACATGCTGGCGTCAGTGAACTGGGATCCTATCCAGTTCGTTCGCCAGTTGTTCTGGCTTGCGCTGGAGCCGCCCGCTCCCAGCCACGGATTGGGGCTCGCCCCGTTGAATCAGGGAGGCTGGTGGCAAATCGCTGGCCTGTTCTTGACCATCTCGATCCTGCTGTGGTGGATGCGAACCTACCGGCGCGCGCGAGAACTGGGCATGGGAACCCACGTGGCCTGGGCCTTCCTGGCCCCGATCTGGTTATTCCTGGTACTCGGTCTGTTCCGTCCTGTGTTGATGGGCAACTGGGGCGAAGCCGTACCGTTTGGCATCTTCCCGCACCTTGACTGGACGGCAGCGTTCTCCATCCGCTACGGCAATCTCTTCTACAACCCGTTCCACATGCTGTCGATCGCCTTCCTGTATGGCTCGGCACTGCTTTTTGCGATGCACGGCGCGACGATCCTCGCGGTTAGTCGATTCGGAGGCGAGCGCGAGATCGAGCAGATCACCGACCGCGGCACAGCCTCGGAACGTGCGGCGCTGTTCTGGCGGTGGACCATGGGGTTCAACGCCACCATGGAGTCGATTCACCGTTGGGCCTGGTGGTTCGCGGTGCTGACTCCAATCACCGGGGGCATCGGAATCCTGTTGACAGGCACTGTGGTGGACAACTGGTACCTGTGGGCGGTGAAGCACCATGTCGCGCCCATGTATCCGGCCGTGTGGGCCCCGGTGATCGATCCCGCAACGCTGCAGGGAGTCAAGCCATGAACAGGAGTTTCACGATGACATTGCGCTTGCTCCTGCTGTCTGTAGCTGCACTGCTGGTCGGCTGCGAACGGCCGCCTATCGAAGTGGTTCAGCATGGCTACCGCGGCACGGCCATGGCGGAAATCTACAACCCGCGCACGCTTGCCGTGCAGGCTCCGTTGAATCAGGTTCCACCGGCAACCGCGCAGGCAACGCCTGGTGGCCCGGCCGCAGCGTTGGTGTACCAGAACGTGCAGGTGCTCAATGACCTGAGCGTGGGTGAGTTCTCTAGGCTCATGGTCTCGATGACGGCTTGGGTGTCTCCTGAACAGGGCTGTACTTACTGCCACAACGCGGAGAACTTCGCGCTCGACGACAAGTACACCAAGGTTGTCGCTCGCAAGATGCTGCAGATGACTCGCAAGATCAACTCCGACTACAAGAGCCATGTGGCGGCGACTGGAGTCACCTGCTACACATGCCACCGTGGCAACAACATCCCGGCCAACGTCTGGTTCAAGGCCGAGCCTGAAAAGCGCTCTGTCGGTCTGCTTGGTGGCAGGGCAGGGCAGAACACCCCCTCGATGGTGGCGAACGGATCTTCCTTGCCTGAGGACCCCTTCACACCGTTCCTGCTGGGTTCAGAGGAGATTCGTGTCAATGGCACGACTGCATTGCCAACCGGGAATAAGCAGACCATCAAGCAGACCGAGTGGACGTTCAGCCTGATGACCCACATGTCTACTGCACTCGGCGTGAATTGCACCTATTGCCATAACACCCGCTCAATGTCGACCTGGGAGACCAGCCCACCGCAGCGTGTAACAGCCTGGCACGGCATACGCATGGTGCGCGACCTGAACAACCAGTACATGGAGCCCATCTCCAACGTGTTCCCACCCCACCGCTTAGGGCCGACGGGTGACGTCGCGAAGGCCAATTGCCAGACGTGTCACCAGGGTGTGTTCAAGCCAATGTATGGCGTCAGCATGCTGAAGGACTATCCGGAATTGGCGACGCAACGACCGTCTCTGATAGCACCAGCACCAGCGTCCCCGACAGCGGAAGCACCGGGCAAGCGTCTCGACGTGGCGGCCAAGTAGGGGCCGGCCTACCGTAGAACCAAAGGCGGCCTTCGGGCCGCCTTTTTATTGGCGACCCAAAACTTGTTTAGTTATAGACATAATATACATAGTAGACGCTCAAGCTTGGATGGCTGGGAGAGTCGCTGCCAGTCCAGTTCCACAACATCCGCCACGCTCGCTCGTCGTTGCTACTGATGGGCGAAACGCTGATGGACGGCTGACGTGAGCACCTCCCGACCAAGTGGCCCGAGTGATCGGGATGGCGAGACGAATGATCGCAACTTGAAGCTGGACCGGCCGCGCTCCCAGGACGCTCAGCGTGGCCGCCCGTGCCATCGGTCAATTGCCTTGATCGATACGCCGGTCGTAGGCCGCGACGTCGGCCGGTGTGTTGCCGAGGATGGGCTTGTCGAGGGGACGGAAAACCTGACCCTGCAAGCGCGCCAGGGACGCTGACTTCTCTACGGCCCGAATAACGGCCTCAGGATGGGTCATCAGCACGAATGGGTTGCTTCTGGGTTGGTTGGATCGCATCGCGGGACTCCTTGAACAGTTGGACCCACTGTAATTTCGCAGCATCTGCTGACAAGTCGTCTTGCCACCATAAGCCGTGTCAGAAGCGCGCTGACACGCACCACGCGTTGAAGTCGGCCAGAGCCGTCGTCAACGTCTTTGCAGCAACTGGTCGAGGCGGTTGGCGAGCCGGTCGCGCCCGCGCTGCCGGGCGAAGTCGATGACCGTCAGCCCCAGATCGTTTTGCAGATCGACCTTGGCACCGGCGGCCAGCAACAATTCGACGCACGCCGAGGACCCGTAGTCGGCCGCCATCATCAGTGGCGTCGTGCCGTTCGGCGATCGGGCGTCGATCGCTGCGCCGTGCGCCAGCAGCAGTTTCATCGGCGCTTCATCAGGGGCGATGGCGGCGTAGTGCAAGGGGGACCATCCCGGCCGGTTGACTGCGGCCCCGCGCTGCAGCAGCCGTTGAACCAGCGCAGTCTGCCCACGCAGGCTGGCCATCATCAGCGCGGTTTCACCGGATCGATTGGCGGCTTCCAGCTGCAGCCGGTCGCTGGCAGCCAGTGCGTCGGCAGCCTCGAAAGACTCGTTCAGCAGCGCAGCGATGATGCCCGGCTGTCCGTTTTCGTCTACCGAGTTCGGGTCGAACCCGCGCTGCAGCAGCGTTTCAATGGTGTGGCGATGGTCCCGCTTGATGGCGGTGAAGAAATCGTCGTATGACTCGGCCATTGCCGGAGAAATACAAGCTGTGAGAAGTAGATAGAGAACAGAGCGAAGGTAAGTTCTACGATCTTTCATCGCATGTCGCTGGCTGGATCCTGAACAGGGACTCGAAGTTGGCGGTGGTGACGCGGCCGATCTCTTCGGTGCTGATGCCCTTCAATTCGGCCATCTGCTTTGCCACCCACGGGAGCAGCGCCGGCGTGTTGGTCTTGCCGCGAAAAGGTGCCGGCGCCAGATAAGGGCTGTCGGTTTCGATGAGGCACCTGTCGAGAGGCACGAAGCGCGCCACACCCCGCAAATCCTGCGCGTTCTTGAAGGTCAGGATGCCGGAAAACGAGATGTAGAAGCCCAGGTCGAGTGCCGCCCGGGCAACGTCAAGGGTTTCAGTGAAACAGTGAAACACCCCGCCGACGCGGCGCTCCCCTTCGGCGCTCAGCACCTCGATCGTGTCGCGCGACGCGCTACGGGTATGGATCACCAGTGGCAGCCCGGTGCGGTGCGCAGCGCGGATGTGGATGCGAAAGCGCTCCCGTTGCCACTCCATGTCCGCCTCAGAGCGGCCGTTCAAACGGTAGTAGTCGAGCCCGGTCTCACCCAGCGCCACTACACGAGGCAGCGCTGCGCGGCTGAGCAGGTCCTCGAGTGTCGGTTCGTGTACGCCTTCATTGTCGGGATGGACGCCGACGCTGGCCCAGAAGTTATCGTGTGCCAAGGCCAGCGCATGCACCCGATCGAACTCTTCCAGGGTGGTGCAGATGCACAAGGCCCGCCCCACCCCGGCCTCCTGCATGCTGGCGCGGATCTCCACCAGCTTGTCAGTCAGTTCGGGGTAACTCAGATGGCAGTGGGAATCGACGTACATCGTGCGCAGTGCAGCAGGCTGGTCGCCGCCACAGGACTCAGATGGTCTGGGTTGGCTTCGACGACGAGATCGAGGTGCCCAGCAGTTCTTCGATCCGCATGCGCAGCCCGCGGGTCTTGTCGTCGGCCGGGAATCGGACGCCGACGCCCTGGGTGCGTCCCCCTGAGGCGTTGGCCGGAGTGATCCACGCTACTTTTCCAGCCACCGGATAACGCTGGTTGTCTTCAGGCAAGGACAGCAGCAGGTAGATGTCCTCGCCCAGGCGGTAGTCGCGCGTGGTCGGCACGAACAGCCCACCTTCGCTCATCAACGGGATGTAGGCAGCGTAGAGCGCTCCCTTCTCCCGAAACACCAGTTGGATCACGCTTGGGCGGCTGCCTGCCAAGACAGGAATGGCGGCCATGGGCGGACGGGGCACGGGGTCGTTCATGGAATCAGTTTATCGAACGCAAAGCCCTTGCGGACGAAGACTTTGCGGCCAGCGCCGTCTTCGCTTGCAACACCAGAGACTCGATCGTCAGCGCCGCCTGCCAGGGATGCTCCGAGTGCCGGGCGATGCGGCCAAGTTGACGGTACCAGTCGCCCAAAGCGGTGATGTCGGCCGCACGGTCTGCCACAACGCGCATGGCCTCCGCTGGAAAGTAGCGCGGCGCAGCGCCGACGGCCATCCGCATGGCGTCATGGCAAAGCTTGAACATCATGTCGACCACGCGTGCGATCGGCCAGGTGGGCAGGCTGGCCGCATCGCCATGCGCGAGTTGCGTCGGCAGCGCCAACCAGGACTCGGCCCCGATGCCGTCGCGAAACCAGTTCAGCGCCTCCTGTGGTTGCCCCCCGGCAGCTGCCAGCAGCACTTCAGGTTGTGCAACACCCTGCGCACGTAGCCATGCGCAGGCTACCTCTGCATCGGGCACACCGAGCCATAGCGCCTGGCAGCGGCTGCGGATCGTCGGGAGCAAGGTGTCCAACGACGAACCCACCAGCACGAAACGCAGCAGGCCGGTCGGCTCCTCCAGAATCTTCAGCAGCGCGTTGGCGGCAATCGTATTCATCGCTTCCGCGGGATACACCACGACCACCTTGCCGTGCTCGCGGGCGGCGGTAGTGTGGGCGAAGGCGATGATCTTTCGCACCTCGGACACTCGAATTTCCTTGCTGGGCTTGCGCTTGCCTGCGGCATCGACGGTGCCTGAAGTGCCCTCCTCGGCCTGCGCATCGGCATTCCAGCCCAGCACGCTGCTCAGCGATTCCGGAATCAGCACCATCAGATCAGGATGCGAATGAGCCTGCGCCAGCCGGCAACTGGCACAAACGCCGCAGGGGCGCGGCGCGTCGCCATCGGCCGAAGCACTGCGCTCACACAACCAGGCCTGCGCAAGTGCCAGCGCCATCTCGAATTGGCCGACGCCCTGAGGTCCGTGCAGCAGCACAGCGTGCGTTCGCTGCGTTGCCAGCGCGTCGCGCAACGGTGCCCCCAGCCAGGGCAAGGGCGGCAATGCCGAGGCTGCAGGAGCGGTATCGCTCGACAGCGGTACTTCCTGCATCAAATGTGGCCTTCCAGTGCAGCAGCCACCTGTCGTCCGACCGATTCGCGATCGGCTGCAGCATCGATTTGCACAAAGCGCTTGGGGAACGCCTCGGCGCGTGCCAGATAGCCCGTGCGCACCCGCTCGAAGAACGCGGGGCTTTGTTGCTCAAACCGGTCGGGCGGGCGCGCGCCCGTCAATCGCTGAGCCGCCAGTTCGGCAGGCAGGTCGAACCATAGCGTGCGGTCGGGCTGCACATCGGCGTGCACCCAGGTTTCGAGCGCTGTCAGCTGGGCCAGATCGAAGCCCCGCCCGGCACCCTGGTAGGCGAAGGTCGCGTCGGTGAACCGATCGCACAGCACGGTTTCGCCGCGCGCCAGTGCTGGCGCGATGACCTGCTTCACATGGTCGCGGCGCGCGGCAAACACCAGCAGCACTTCGGTCAGCGTGTCCATCGGCGTGTGCAGCAGCGCGTCGCGCAGCTGCTCCGCCAATGGCGTGCCGCCAGGCTCCCGAGTGACCAGCACAACGTGCCCGGAGCAGCGCAGGCGCGCTGCCAGCGGTTCGATGTGGCTGCTCTTGCCGGCACCGTCGATGCCTTCGAATGTGATGAACCGACCGCGCATTCCGTCCTTGTGGCTGATGTGCGTCTTCGCTGATGGGCCGAGCTGGGTGAGGGCCTGCTAACGCCCTCGCTGGAACTTGTTGACGGCGCGATTATGGGCGGCCAGGTCCTCGCTGAATTCGCTCGAGCCATCGCCTCGCGCCACGAAGTAAAGCGCCCGGGATGGCTGGGGGCGCACGGCCGCCAGCAGTGAGGCCTTGCCTGGCATCGAGATCGGTGTCGGCGGCAGACCGTTTCGGGTGTAGGTGTTGTAGGGCGTATCGGCCTGCAGATCGCGCTTGCGCAGGTTGCCGTCAAAAGCATCTCCCAGGCCGTAGATCACCGTCGGGTCGGTCTGCAGCGGCATGCCCATGCGCAGGCGGTTGATGAACACCGCAGCCACCTTGCCGCGGTCCTCCGGCTGTCCGGTTTCCTTTTCGACAATGGACGCCAGCGTCAAGGCTTCGTCGGGTGTGCGCAGCGGTGTGTCGGATGCGCGTTCGGCCCACGCAGCCGCGAGACGCTGCTGCATCGCACGGTGCGCGCGCCGCAGCACGGCGAGATCGGTGCTGCCCTTGCTGTACGAATAGGTGTCGGGGTAGAAACGCCCTTCGGCCGGCGTGGAAGCATCGCCGAGTGCAGCCATCAGTTCGGCGTCGCTCATCGCTGCGGTGGTCGGCTTGAGTGCTTCGGCACGCGCCAGCTCGGCGCGAAACTGTTGCAGCGTCCAGCCTTCAATCAGTCGGACGAAGGCCTTTGATTCGTCGCCGCGCACCATGATCCCCAGCAGTGAAACCGGTGTGGTCTGGCGATCTATTTCATAGCTGCCGGCACGGATGCGGCGGGACTCGCCCGACCAACGGAACCATTCGTACAGCAGCCATGGAGGCGTACGCACACCGGCTTGCACCCAGGCGTTGGCGATATTGCGAGGCGACGTGCCGAGCTCGATCGATGTCTCCACGGTGTCACTGGCCAGATCAAGTGGACGGTGCAGCCATAGGTACAGCCAGATCGCGGTGCCCGCGACCATGGTGGTGAGCACTATCGAGGCTCCGATGATCCAGCGCTTCATGGGGCATTCCTGAACGGCCCACCGGCGCCATGGGGTCGGACTTGGGCATGACACCGTGGGCTGCCGGATAACATCGGCCAAATCATAATCGGCACATGAGCCCCCCTTTGATGCCACCGCTTGCCGTGCCGCTACCTCACTGGGGCGTGATACGTGCCGTCGGGGCCGACGCGGCCAGGTTCCTGCATGGCCAGTTGACGCAGGACGTCCTGTCGCTCGGGCCCCTGCAAGCGCGGCTGGCCGGCTACTGCTCGCCCAAGGGTCGCCTGCTGGCGAGCTTCGTGATCTGGAAGTCATCAAGCGATGACGAGGTCATGCTCGCCTGCCATGCGAGTGTGTTGCCCGCGACGCTGAAGCGCTTGTCGATGTTCGTGATGCGCGCCCAGTGCAAGCTGAGCGACGCGAGCACCGAATCGGCCCTGATCGGCGTGAGTGGCGAGAGCGCGCGCGATGCCACCGAGGGTCTTCCGGTGTGGGGTCAGCGCGCCGACGCGAACGGCATCTGGATTCGACTGCCTGACGTGGCGGGCATTGCCCGCGCCTGGCAGGTGACGAAGTTCGCAGCGGCACCAGTGGCGGACCCGTTCGCACTTGCGGCCTGGAGGCGGCTCGAAGTCGACAGCGCAATCGTGACGATCGAGGCGGCGACGGTCGATCGGTTCGTGCCGCAGATGCTGAATTTCGAGCTGATCGGCGCGGTCAGTTTCCAGAAGGGTTGCTATCCAGGGCAAGAGGTCGTGGCCCGCTCGCAGTACCGCGGCACGGCGAAGCGCCGTACCTTCCTGTTCACGAGCGATGCGCCGATCACCGCAGGACAGGAGGTGTTCCACAGTGCCGACCCGACACAGCCTGCCGGGCTGGTCGCATCGGCCGCGCCAGTACTGGGCGACGATGGCACCCCCCTGGCTCATCACGCGCTGATCGAAGTCAAGCTGGCGGTATTTGAAGGCGGCAGCCTGCACCTGGGCGCCCCCGATGGCACCTTGCTGACGCCCCGCCAGATGCCCTACGAGGTGCTGAGCGCCGAGACGGCTTGAAACCCCGCCCTCCATGTTGCGTGAGTTGTACGTGTACTACCGGGCGCCCGTGCATGCCGCTGGAGCACTGCGGCGCGCCGTATCCGAGATGCAGGACCGATTGCGCTGCGAGTTCCCCGGCCTGCAGGCGCGGCTGCTTCGACGCACCGACCAGGTCGAGGTCTGGGACACCTGGATGGAGACCTACGCCATGCCGCCTGCTGCCGACGCAGGCGGTGTCAGCGATGCTCTGCGCGTGACCATCGAGCAACAAGCCGCCGTTTGGCGCCATCTGTGCGATGGCCCTCGCCACACGGAGGTGTTCGACGCAAGTGCCTGATCGCGCTGGCCGCCGCCGTGTCGCCAGACGTGCGGCGCCTCGATACTCAGCGCAGATTGCCGGTATGGCCGAGTGAGTAGCGGCCCGGCTGCGGCCACACGGTAAGCCCGTGCGGCTCCTGGCCGACCTTGATGGTGTCGACAGCGCCGCTCTGTGTGTCGAAGCGGTAGACCACGTTGTCGAAACGACCTGACAGCCACAGGTGCCGGCCATCGGCGCTGACGTTGCCCATGTCGGGACTGCCGCCGCCGGGCACCGGCCATGTGTGATCGATCTGTTGGCTCGCGAAGTCGATCACCGAAACGCTGCCCTGGCCACGCTTCCTGCCGAACATGCTGTTGCTGCCACGATTGGCCACATAGAGCTTCTTGCCATCACGGCTCGGGTACAGGCCGTGGGCGCCGACGCCAGTCGAGATGAAGCCAATCTGCTTGAAGCTCGCACCGTCGACCAGGTGCACCCCATCTGCCATCATGTCGGCGACGAAGAGCACAGTGCCATCGGGTGAGAAACGCACATCCTGCGGCATGCCCGCAGTGGTGCAGATTTCCCCGCCGAGCTGCGATGGATCCGCAATCTTGCGTGGCTTCCTGCCCGGCGTGGCCAGCAACGACAACACCTCCGGGCGTTCGAAATACCGGCTCAGCTTCAAGGTGCCGATCACCCGCTTGTCGACCAGATCGATCTTCGTCAGGCCACCGCTGAATTCGCAGGTGAAGAAGGCGTAGCGGCCGTCTATCGAGAAGTCGGCATGGTTGATGCCCGCGCATTCGGGCGTAGCGATCGAGTACTGCATCGCCATCGTGTGCGCATCGCGGAAATCAAGGCGTTTGTGGGCTTCGACGACAACGATCGCGTGATGGCCATCGGGTGTCCAGTACATGTTGTACGGGTCATCGACCTGGATCGATGCTCCAGGCTTGCCGGTCAGCGGATCGATCGGCGTCAGGCTGCCATTCGTGCGCCGCTCTGCATTGTTGGCCACCCACAGCGTGCGAAGGTCCCAGGACGGCACCACGTGCTGCGGGTTGAGGCCGACCTTGAAGGTGTCGATGACCTTCAGCGTCTTTGGATCGATCACTGATACCGTGTTGGCAACGCGGTTCGGCACATAGACGCGCTCGAGGGCGCCCTGCACTGCCGGGCTCAGTTTGCCGGCGCCAGTTTCGCTGTACAGGTTGTGGCGGTCGATCACCGACGGCATGCCGGGCACTGTGACCACGGGGCCGGTGCTTGCCATGCCAGCGGCTTGCCGCGGCTGCGAGTTGATGCTGCCGACGACGCAGGCGAGCACCAGGCCCAGGGTCAGTCGACGCGACAGAAAAGATGGATTGAACAATCGTGACATCGAAGGGTGCAAAGGCTCGGGAAGGAAATCAGGGATGTGGGGGTGCTCTGCAGTCGTCAACGCGGTCTCGCGATCGCCTGACGTATCGCTGCAGTGGTGCGCGAGACGATGAGCTCGACGCCCAGTTGACCGAGCGCCGCGTTGGCGCGGCGCGGGTCCCCGCTCACGCCCAGGGCGTTTTCAGCCGCCGCTTCGCGGTCGACTTTCATCTGATCGAGACGCACGAGGCTGGCATCGGTCGCCAGCATCAGCGAAGTATCCGCCGCGCCAGCGTGCAATCCGATCTGCGCCTCGGTCAAGCCGCGGTCTCGCAGCGCCTGGTGGTATGGCTCCTGCGAGGCGTCGTAGTAGGCCCTGATGAAATGGGCCCTTGCCGATGACGAGGCCCATTCACGGTTGAGCCGGGTGGCCACCGCTTCGAGCAGCGACTGATAGCCGCCGTGGTCGCCGATCAGCAATACATCGGTGAAGCCATGCTGCTTGAAGCTGCGGGCGGCTCCCTCGATGACGCCCTTGAACACGTCGTCGGGAATCGACACAGTGCCTGTGTAGCGCATGTGCTGCGTCGGCGGTGCGATGTGGCCCTCGGGCACGTAAGCCGTCACCGGCGCCACCAGCGTGTGACCCAGTTCCCGCGCAATGCGATCAGCGAGCACCTTGACGCGCACATTGTGTTTGCCTAGCGCCATGTGAGAACCGCTTTGCTCGGTGCCGCCCACGGGAATGATCACCGTGGTCGTGCCTGCCTTCATGGCATCGCGCACTTCGGTCCAGGTCAACTCATCGAGTTGCACGCTGGAGGGTGCGGCCTGAACGACAGCGGTGCCTGCGAGCAAGGCAACGAAAAGCAGCATCGCGAGAGGATTCACAGTGGCATCAAGCTCGGTTCAAGCATGCAGCAAGAAGGAAAAAGCCCGAAGGCGTGATGCCCTCGGGCCAGACCGTCATCCTAACGCCGACCGCGACGGCGGGTGGCATCACCGCGTGACCGCGAGCGTCAGTGCTCGCTCTTGTCGAAAAACTGCTCGTCTTCGGTCGAGCCCTTCAGCACCCCGGTCGACGCTTGCGCCTCGATCGTCGTCGTGACGGCATCGGAGTAGCCAGTGCCGACCTCCCGCTGGTGCTTGACGGCGGTGAAGCCACGCTCGGCGGCGGCGAACTCGGCTTGCTGCAGTTCCACGAACGCGGTCATTTTCTGGCGCACATAGCCGCAGGCCAGGTTGAACATCGAGCAGTTCAGGCTGTGAAAGCCGGCCAGGGTGATGAACTGGAACTTGTAGCCCCTCTTGCCGAGTTCGTGCTGGAACTTGGCAATGGTGGCGTCGCCGAGGTTTTTCTTCCAGTTGAACGATGGCGAACAGTTGTAGGCCAGCAGCTTGCCCGGGAACCTGGCGTGGATCGCAGCGGCAAAGCGCTTCGCGCGCTGAAGGTCGGGTTTGCCGGTTTCGCACCAGACGATGTCGGCCACTTCGGCATAGGCCAGGCCACGCGAGATTGCCTGCTCCAGGCTGGCCTTGCTGCGGTAGAACCCTTCGACGGTTCGCTCGCCGGTCATGAATGGCTTGTCGTTGTCGTCGATATCGCTGGTCACCAGGTCAGCGGCATCGGTGCGGGCAATGACCAGCGTGGATGTGCCCGACACGTCGGCAGCGAGACGCGCGCCATGCAATTTGGCGACCGCTTCGCGCGTGGGCACGAGCACCTTGCCTCCCATGTGACCGCACTTCTTGACCGATGCGAGCTGGTCCTCGAAGTGAACGCCCGAGGCGCCGGCCTCGATCATCGACTTCATCAGCTCGAAAGCGTTGAGCACGCCGCCGAAACCAGCTTCGGCATCCGCAATGATCGGCGCGAAGAAATCGGTGTCGTTCTTGCCTTCCGACCACTGGATCTGATCAGCGCGGCTGAAGGCGTTGTTGATGCGTTTGACGACCATCGGTACCGGGTTCGCCGGGTACAGCGACTGGTCCGGGTATATCTCGCCCGCCAGGTTGGCGTCGCCGGCAACCTGCCAGCCCGACAGATAGATGGCCTTCAGGCCGGCTTTGACTTGCTGCATCGCGTGGTTGCCCGTCAGTGCGCCGAGCGTGTTCACGAAAGGCTCGTCGTGAAGCAGTTCCCACAGCTTGACCGCGCCGCGCTTGACCAGTGTGTGCTCGACCTGCACCAATCCGCGCAGGCGCACCACGTCGGCCGCCGAGTAGCGTCCTGTTGTTAAATCAATGAGTTGGCCTCGCAATTTCGTGATGTGAAACCCGGATCCGCCATCGGATGAATACTGATGCACCGTGGCATCCAGGCGGTCAGCATCGGGTCGTGTCCCGTCATGACGGATCGCTGCGCAGGCCCGTTGCGGTGGCGCAAGACCTTGGATTCGTATGATCGGAACCCACCATCGGCGCCCTTCCACCATGACCTCGTTTGCATTTCTCTCCCACGGTGCGTTCCTGAAGGCGCCACCAGCTGAACCCAACTCGCGCTACGCCGTTGCCGGCGTGGCCTGGGACGGTTCGGTGACGAACCGGCCAGGCGCCCGGTTCGGCCCTCAGGCGATCCGTCGGGCCAGCCACATGCTGTGCGATGCGATCCATCCGTTTTTCGACGTGTCACCGCTCGGGCTGACCGGTGGAAGCCTGGGCGATGTCGGCGACCTGCCGCTGCCCAACACCAGCCTGGAGCGAATGCGCGAGGCATTGGCACCTTTGGCGCATGAACTGCTGCGGGCGCATCACATGGTGTGGCTGGGCGGCGACCACTCGATCACGCTGCCTCTGCTGCGGGCCTACAAGGCGTGGCTGGGTCGGCCGCTTGCCGTCGTTCACTTCGATGCTCATTGCGACACCTGGACCGATCACTTCGGCGAGCCCAGCGGCCACGGTACCTGGGTGTATGAAGCGATTCAGGAGGGGCTGGTGATCCCCGAATGCTTCACGCAGATCGGCATCCGCTCGGCCGGCGAGCGTGCCGCCCGCGAGTACGTGCGTGAGCAGGGCGGCCTGATCTACAGCGCCCGAGACCTGCGCGGGCTGGAAAGCCCCCAGCAACTGGCGCCGATCTTTGGTGGCATCCGATCACGACTGGCCGAGCATGGCCACCCGCCGGTCTATCTGAGTCTGGACATCGATTGCCTCGACCCGGCCTTCGCGCCCGGCACGGGCACGCCCGAGCCGGGTGGCATGACGACAAATCAGGTGCTCAGCGTTCTGGAGGAACTGGCCGATCTGCCTTTCGTGGGCATGGACTGCGTCGAAGTGGCACCCGCCTATGACCACGCCGAACTGACCAGCAATGCCGCCGCGAATTTCGTCTGGACCTACCTCTGCGGGCGCATCGCGAACGACCCCGAAGCCTGATTCGACGTCAGCCCGCTTTGTCAATCGAGCGGCAGCGCGGTGGTCTTCTTCACCGTTCGCAGTACCAGCATCGAATTCGATCGCGTCACGCCGGGCAGGCTGGACAGCACGTGGCTGTGGAAACGCTCCAGATCTTCGGCATCGCGGTAGGTGAAGCGCAGCAGGTAGTCGTTGGTACCCGCCACGTAGAAGCAGTCATGGATTTCGGGCACGTCGCGGATGGCCTGCTCGAAAGTGTCCATCGTTGACCGCGTCAGTTTTTCGAGATTGACGATGGTGTAGCTGGTGCCGTGGCGGCCGACCCGCTTCGGATCGACCAGCGCCACGTACTGTGCGATCACGCCGCTCTCTTCCAGGGCCTTGACGCGCCGCAGGCAGGCCGACGGCGACAGGTGCACCCGCTCGGCGAGTTCGATGTTGCTCAGCTTCGCATCGGCCTGCAGCAGTTCCAGCAAGGCGCGGTCGATGGCATCCACAGTCGCTTCTCTGTTCTGATTTGGCATGATTTTCCGGAATCCCCTGTCCAGACGCTCAATTGTTGCGTCGCTCGGCCTGGTCTTCCTGCCAAAGCGCTGGCAAATTTCGCTTTTCAACCACTAAACTGAGGCGGCTGGAACAGCCCGTTCGACAGTGGCCCTGAAAGAAATCTCGATGCCGACAAAGCTCGACGCCTACTGGATGCCCTTCACCGCCAACCGGCAGTTCAAGGCGGCGCCTCGGCTCATCTCCGGCGCGGCGGGCATGCACTTCAGTACACCTGAAGGTCGGCAGGTGCTCGACGCAGTGGCCGGGCTGTGGTGTGTCAATGCGGGCCACGGTCGCCCACGCATCACCGAAGCGATCCAGAAACAAGCTGCCGAGCTCGATTTCGCGCCGCCATTCCAGATGGGCCACCCCAAGGTGTTCGAACTGGCGGAGCGTCTGGTGGAGTTGACCCCAGCAGGCCTCGACAAGGTGTTCTTCACCAACTCCGGCTCGGAGTCGGTCGACACCGCCTTGAAGATGGCGCTCGGTTACCACCGCATGCGCGGAGAAGGCCAGCGCACGCGGCTGATCGGCCGCGAGCGCGGCTATCACGGCGTCAATTTCGGCGGCATCTCGGTGGGTGGCATGGTGGCCAACCGCCGGGCGTTCGGCCCGATGCTCGGCGGCGTCGATCACATCCGTCACACGCACGACCCGCAGCGCAATTCGTTCAGCAAGGGCCAGCCCGAGCACGGCGCCGACCTGGCCGACGATCTGGAGCGGCTGATCACGCTGCACGATGCATCGACCATCGCGGCCGTCATCGTCGAACCAGTCGCCGGATCGACCGGGGTACTGCCGCCTCCGAAGGGCTACCTGCAGCGCCTGCGCTCCATCTGCGACCAGCACGGCATCCTGCTGATCTTCGATGAAGTCATCACCGGCTTCGGCCGCCTCGGTTCGCCGTTCGCTTCCAGCCATTTCGGCGTCACCCCCGACCTGATGACGGTCGCCAAGGGCCTCACCAATGGCTGCGTGCCGATGGGCGCAGTGTTCGCCAGACAGTTCATCTACGACGCGTTCATGACCGGCCCGGCACACCTGATCGAGTTCTTCCACGGCTACACCTACTCGGGTCACCCTCTGGCCTGCGCCGCGGCGCTGGGCACGCTGGACACCTACGCCGAAGAAGGGCTGCTGACACGTGCGCGCGATGTGGCGCCGACCTTCGAATCGGCAGTGCACTCGCTGGCGGGGCTGCCGAATGTGGTGGACATTCGCAACATCGGGCTGGTTGCAGGCATCGAGCTCGCGCCGATCGCAGGCGAGCCCGGCAAACGGGCGTTTGATGTCTTTCTCGACTGCTGGGAGCACGGCGTGCTGGTGCGCACCACCGGCGACACAGTCGCGCTGTCGCCGCCGCTGATCATCGAGCCGCAGCACATCGAACAGATCGTCGACACGCTGGCCCACGCGATCCGGCGCGCCGCCTGACATCACAGGCAGCCTGACTGCCGACCTGCTGCCCCGACCCACGTCATGAGCTTCCTCGACACCGACCGCGATCTGGCCCGCCACTCTTACTACGACGCCACTGCTCAGCGTCCGCAGGCCTTGCCCGCACTGGCCTCAGACATCGACTGCGATGTGGCCATCGTCGGCGGGGGGCTGGCGGGCTTGTCGGCGGCGATCGAGCTGTCCGATCGCGGTTTCGATGTCGTGCTGCTCGAAGCACGGCAGTTTGGCTGGGGCGCTTCAGGGCGCAACGGCGGCCAGGCGCTGGCTGGCCTCGCCTGCGAGCAGGACACCATCGAAGCGCAAGTCGGCCTCGACGAGGCGCGCCGCGTGTGGGCGATGACCATCGAGGCGCTGGATCTGATTCAGCAGCGCTGCGTGCGCTTCCAGATTGATTGCGACTGGCGCCCCGGATACCTGAGCCTTGCGGTCAACGACCGCAAGGCGCGTGAACTGCTGGCATGGCAAGTCCGCATGAAGTCTCTTTACGGCCACGAGACCACCTGGATCACACCGCAGCAGCTGCCCGAGTGGATCGCCAGCCCGCGATTTCACAGCGGGCTGCACGACCCGCTGTCGGGTCACCTGCATCCGCTGAAGTACAGCCTCGGCCTGGCACGCGGTGCAGCCCAGCTGGGCGTGCGCATGTTTGAAAACTCCGCCGTCATCGCGCTCGATGCCGCAGCCACGTCGGGTGCTTCAGTACGGGTGCGCACCGTTTCGGGCAGCGTACGGGCAGCGCATGTGCTGCTGGCCGGTAACGTCTACCTGCAGGGCGTGGCGCCGATGCTGGAGCCGCGCATCATGCCGGTCGGCACCTACATCATCGCCTCGAAGGCGCTGGATGGGGCACTTGCTCGTTCGCTGATTCCCTCCGGCTCGGCGGTCTGCGACACCAATTTCGTTCTCGACTATTTCCGTGTGGCCACCAACACCACAGAGGCGGGCGTCGAGCACCGCGTGCTGTACGGCGGGCGCGTCAGCTACAGCACTGCGACGCCGATCAACCTGGCGGCCAGCATGCACAAGCGCATGGCGCAGACCTTCCCGCAACTCGCCGGCACCGGCGTCGAATTCGCCTGGGGCGGCTTCGTCGACATCTCGATGAACCGGGCCCCGGATTTCGGTCGCCTGTCGGATCGTCTGCCAGCCGGCTCGCCGAATGGGCTGTCCAATGTCTACTACCTGCAGGGCTTTTCGGGCCATGGGCTGGCATTGACCGGCATTGCAGGCAAGCTGGTGGCCGAAGCGATCGACGGTGATGCGCGCCGCTTCGACACCTTCACCCGCCTGCGGCACCGTGCCTTCCCAGGGGGTAAGCTGCTGCGCACGCCTGCACTGGTCGCCGGCATGGCTTATTTCCGATTGAAGGATCTCCTTTGAGAACAACGTGCAGGCACGGTGATTGCACCCGATGGCGCTACCTGCCTTCGCGCCGGGTGCGCTGCGATTGATGCCAGGCGCCCCCCCACCACCCATGGAACACAAACCAATCGTTCTCGTACCCGCCTGCCACCGCAGACTTGACGGACATGACAGCCATACCGTTGGCAAGAAATACACCGACGCCGTGCGACTGGCCGGTTGCCTGCCCCTGCTTTTCACCACCATCGAGGGTCCCGACGAACTGAGCGGGTTGCTCGACATCGCCGATGGCGTGTTGCTGACCGGCTCGCCCTCGAATGTGCACCCCAGCCACTTCGGCGAATCGGTCCACAACACCAGCCTGCCGCTCGATCCCGACCGCGATTCGGCGACGCTGGCGCTGATCCCGCAGGCCATCGCCCGCGGCATCCCTCTGATGGCCATCTGCCGCGGATTTCAGGAAGTCAACGTGGCGCTCGGCGGAAGCCTGTTTCAGGCAGTGCACGAGGTCGAAGGCCAACTCGACCACCGCGGCACTGATGAGGGCCCCCTGGAAGAGGTCTACGGTCTGGCTCATCCGGTCGGGCTGGAGCCCGGCGGCTTGTTGTCCGTACTGCTCGAGCGCGAGTCGATAGAGGTCAACTCGGTGCACGGTCAGGGCGTGAAGCGCCTGGGGGTCGGCCTGCGCGTGGAAGCCCGCGCACCCGATGGCCTGATCGAATCGTTCTCGCTGGACAACGGCGACGCACCATCACCCAGCTTTCTGCTGGGAGTGCAGTGGCATCCGGAATGGCAAGCGCGCCTGAATCCCGTATCGACCCAACTGTTCGAAGCCTTCGGGCGAGCCTGCAGCAACTTTCGCGACCGTCACCGAGGCCCCGACGGGACACGCTGACTGGCACACGAAGACACCCACGACAACGACTGCAACTCCTCAAGGTGACATCCCATGGTGGCCCGAGAAAATTTCACTTTCAGTGACCTCGAAAACTGGTTCAACGAACGCCGCGTGACCGAGATCGAATGCCTGGTCCCTGACCTGACTGGCGTAGCCCGCGGCAAGATCCTGCCGCGCGAGAAATTCACCGAAGACCGCGGCATGCGCCTGCCCGAAGCGATCGTTGCGATCGGGGTTACCGGCGAATTCCCTGCCGAGGGCCCGTACTACGACGTGATCCACGCCACCGACCGCGACATGCACCTGCGCCCCGACCCGTCGACCGTGCGCATCGTGCCCTGGGCGACCGACCCGACGGCGCAGGTCATCCATGACTGCTTCGACCGCGACGGCGTGATGATCCCGTACGCACCCCGCTCGGTGCTGCGCCGAATCTGCGACCTCTATGACGCCGAAGGCTGGACGCCTGTGGTGGCGCCCGAACTCGAGTTCTATCTGATCGAGCGCAATGCCGACCCCAACACGCCGCTGCGCCCGCCGAAGGGCCGCAGCGGCCGCGCCGAGACCTCGCGTCAGGCCTACTCGATCGATGCGGTCAATGAATTCGACCCACTGTTCGAGGACATCTACGCCTACTGTGAAAAGATGGAATTGAATGTCGACACGCTGATCCACGAGGTCGGTGCCGGTCAGATGGAGATCAACTTCTTCCATGACCATCCACTCGGTCTGGCAGACGAGGTGTTCTTCTTCAAGCGCACGATCCGCGAGGCCGCAATGCGTCACGAGATGTACGCCACATTCATGGCCAAGCCCATGTCGAACGAGCCTGGCAGCGCGATGCATGTGCACCAGAGCGTGATCGACAAGGTCACCGGCAAGAACATCTTCAGCAACCCCGATGGCTCGCCGTCCCAGGAGTTCTACTGGTACATCGGCGGGCTGCAGAAGTACACGCCAGCCGCCATGGCGCTGTTCGCGCCTTACGTCAACTCCTATCGCCGACTAGCCCGCTCGACTGCCGCGCCGATCAACATCCAGTGGGGTACCGACAACCGCACGGTGGGCATCCGTTCACCAGTGGCCACGGCCAGTGCGCGACGCATCGAAAACCGCGTCATCGGTGCCGATGCGAATCCCTACGTCGCCTTCGCAGCCACCCTGGCCTGCGGTTACCTCGGCATCAAGAACAAGATCGAGCCGGCGAGCGAATGCAAGGGCGACGCCTACCTGTCCGAATACCAGTTGCCGCGCTCGCTGAGCGAGGCGCTGGGTTGGCTGGCCGACGAGAAAGAACTGCATGATGTGCTTGGAAAATCCTTCATTACCGTCTACTCGGAGATCAAGGAAATCGAGCACGATGAATTCATGAAGGTCATCTCGCCGTGGGAGCGAGAGCATCTGCTGCTCCATGTTTGATCCGCACGCCGTGCGACATGACTGACGCCTGAACCCGATCGGAACCTCGATGAACGCTGTGCTCCAACCGCCTTCCACACGCACCACCGCCGAATGGCAGGCGGCTGACACCGCGCACTATCTGCACCCTTTCACCGACTTCAAGGCGCTGGCCAGCAAGGGCTCTCGCGTCATCACCCGCGCCGACAACATCTACCTCTGGGACAGCGAGGGCGCGAAGATCCTCGATGCAATGAGTGGCCTGTGGTGCGTGAACGTCGGCTATGGCCAGCAGGCCTTGATAGATGCAGCCACGGCCCAGCTCAAGCAACTGCCGTTCTACAACTCCTTCTTCCAGACGGCCACGCCACCGGCAATCGAGCTCGCCGAACTGCTGGCCGAGATCACGCCGCCGCAGTTCAATCATGTGTTCTTCTCGGGTTCGGGCTCGGAGGGCAACGACACCGTGGTGCGCATGGTGAGGCGCTACTGGGACGTGCTGGGCCAGCCCGAGCGCAGCGTCATCATCAGCCGCAAGAACGCCTACCACGGCTCGACCGTGGCCGGTGCCTCGCTGGGCGGCATGAGCTACATGCATGCGCAGGGCGGGTTGCCGATCCCCGGCATCGTCCACATGGAGCAGCCGTTCTGGTTCGTCCACGGTCACGGCAAAACACGCGATGAATTCGGCCTCGAGGCTGCTCGATGGCTCGAAGCGAAGATTCTCGAAGTGGGCCCCGACAAGGTCGCCGCCTTCATCGGCGAACCGGTGCAAGGCGCGGGCGGCGTGATCGTGCCGCCTGCGACCTACTGGCCAGAGATCCAGCGCATCTGCGACAAGTACGGCATCCTGCTGGTGTCCGACGAGGTGATCTGCGGCTTCGGTCGTACCGGTCAGTGGTGGGGCTGCGAAACCATGGGTTTCCGGCCCGACCTGATGACCTTCGCCAAGGGCGTCACCTCCGGCTACATACCGCTCGGCGGCGTGATGGTGGGTGACCGCATCGCCCGGGTGATGATCGATCAGGGCGGCGAATTCGAGCACGGCTACACCTACAGTGGTCATCCGGTGGCGTGCGCAGTGGCGCTGGCCAATATCCGGCTGATCCAGCGCGAGGGTCTGGTCGACAAGGTGCGCACCGACACCGGCCCCTATCTGGCCGAGCATTTCAAGGCGCTGTCCGAGCACCCCTTGATTGGCGAGGCGCAGTCGGTGGGGCTGATGGGTGCGTTGCAGATCGTCAAGGACAAGTCCGCCGGCACCTGCTTCGACCCTTCGCTCGAGGTCGGCATGATCTGCCGAGGTCACTGTTTCGCCAACGGGCTGATCATGCGTGCCGTGGGCGACCGGATGATCATCGCCCCTCCCCTGATCATCACCCGGGCCCAGATCGACGACATGGTCGCCCTCATTCGCCTGTGCCTGGACGCCACGCTGCACGATCTGCAGCAGCGCGGCCTGGCCTGAACGCCAGTCAATGGCTCGCACTTTGCTTGTGCTTTACGCTCTAGCCGCCACACTTCACTCTTTCGCATCCATCTTTTCTCAACCCTGTTGACGCAACGCCGTTTGGAGATTTCGCAATGCCCCGATCGCCACTGAACCCGATGCGCAAGGCGCTGGCTTCCCTTGCTGCCTCTGCAGCCACCGTCTCGGCCTTGTGCTGGGTCGGCCCGGTAGCGGCGCAGGAAGAGGAGAAGGTGCTCAACATCTACAACTGGTCCGACTACATCGCGCCCGACACGATCGCGAATTTCGAGAAGGAAACCGGCATCAAGGTGCGCTACGACAATTTCGACAACAACGAAATCGTCCATGCCAAGCTGGTGGCCGGCAAGACCGGCTATGACATCGTCGTGCCTTCTTCGAACTGGGCCAAGCTGCAAGCCGACGGCGGTCTGCTGGCCAAGCTCGACAAGTCGCAGCTGTCGAACTACAAGAACCTTGATCCCGCCATCCTGGCGCAACTCGCCAAGCTGGATCCAGGCAACCAGTACATGGTCAACTGGCTGTGGGGTTTCACCACCGTCGGCATCAATGTCGACAAGGTGAAGGCCGCGCTGGGCGGCATGCCGATGCCCGACAACGCCTGGGACCTCGTGTTCAAGCCCGAGTACGTGTCCAAGCTGAAGTCGTGCGGCGTCTCCTTCCTTGATTCACCGACCGAAGTGGTGCCGGCCGCCCTGCACTACCTCGGCAAGCCACCGTTCAGCAAATCGGCGGGTGACTATGCTGCCGCCGCTGCGCTGCTGAAGGCCGTCCGCCCCAGCGTCACGCTGTTCAGCTCCTCGGGCTACATCAACGACATGGCGAACGGCAGCATCTGTGTGGCGCTCGGCTGGTCGGGCGACATCAACATCGCGCGCCAGCGCGCCCTCGACGGCAAGACCGGGCAGAAGATTGAAGCCCTGATCCCGAAAACCGGTGGCGTGCTGTTCTTCGACGTGATGGTCATCCCGGCCGATGCACCACACCCGGGCAACGCACTGAAGTGGATCAACTACATCCTGCGCCCCGAGGTGCATGCGGCGATCACCAACAAGGTGTTCTACGCCAACCCAAACGCCGCCTCGCGCCCGTTCGTCAAGCCCGAAGTGGCCAACAACCCGACGGTGTTCCTGTCTGAACAGGACATGAAACTGATGGCCGCGCCCGACTCGCTGGCCAACGACCTGCGCCGCCTGATGACACGCACCTACACCTCGTTCAAGACCGGCCTGTGATGCTCTGAACGGGAGGCGATTTCCATGAGCAGCACGCCAACGAACGATCCGACGAAATTCCTGCAGATCCGCAATGTCACCAAGGACTTCAGCGGCTACAAGGCGGTCAATGACGTCAGCCTGAACGTCGCCAAGGGCGAGATCTTTGCGCTGCTGGGTTCGTCGGGATGCGGCAAATCCACCCTGCTTCGCATGCTGGCACGCTTCGAGACACCGACCTCGGGCCAGATCCTGCTGAATGGGCAGGACCTCGAAGGCATGCCGGCCTACGAATGCCCGATGAACATGATGTTCCAGAGTTATGCGCTGTTCCCGCACATGACGGTGTGGGACAACGTGGCCTTCGGCCCGCGCCGCGCCGGCATGAGCAAGGACGAAGTGGCGGCGCGCGTCGAGGAGATGCTCAAGCTGGTGCAGCTGGGCAAGTTCGCCAGGCGCAAGCCTCACCAGCTCTCTGGTGGCCAGCAGCAGCGCGTGGCGCTCGCCCGCAGCCTCGCGAAAAAGCCCCAATTGCTTCTGCTCGACGAGCCCCTGGGCGCACTCGACAAGAAGCTGCGCGAGGAAACGCAGATCGAGCTGGTCAACATCATCGAGAACGTCGGCGTCACCTGCGTCATGGTCACCCATGACCAGGAAGAGGCCATGACGATGGCGTCGCGGATCGCGGTCATGAGTGAAGGGCGCTTCCTGCAGGTGGGCGCACCCAGCGAGATCTACGAAACTCCGGCCACGCGCTTCGTGGCCGACTTCATCGGCAACGTCAACCTGATGGATGGCACGCTGATCGACGACCACCCCGATCACGTCGTCATCGAGTGCGCCGACTGCAATCACTACGTGGGCCACGGCATCACCGGCAGCGAGGGCATGGCCGTGACGGTGGCACTGCGCCCGGAGAAGATCCGCATCGGTCGACAGCCTCTGCCACCGAGCGATGGCGAGCCCGCCGGAGGATTGAACCGGGTCAAGGGCACGATCAAGGACATGTCCTACTTCGGCAGCTTCACCGTCTACCACCTGGCGCTCGCCAGCGGCCAGATCCTGAAGATCAGCGAAAGCAATACCCAGCGTCACCGGGATGACGAGCTGACCTGGGGTGACACCGCCTGGGCCAGCTGGTCGCCGATGGCGCACGTGGTGCTGACGACATGAAAGGCTGGTTGTCTCGCTGGTTCGGCGGCCGATCGGTGGTGATCGGCATCCCCTACGCCTGGCTGCTGCTGTTCTTCCTGTTCCCGTTCCTGATCGTGATGAAGATCAGCGTGTCGGAGATGGAAGTCGTCACCTTCAAGGACATCTTCACGTTCAGCGACGGCGTGCTGGCGCTGACGCTGAAGTTCACCAACTACATCTTCATCACGCAGGACGATCTGTACTTCAAGACCTACCTGTCCAGCCTGAAGTACGCTGCGGTAACGACCGCCCTGTGTCTGGCGATAGGCTATCCCTTCGCCTACTTCATGGCGCGCGCCAGGCCGACCGCCCAGCCAGCTTTGCTGATGCTGGTCATGCTGCCCTTCTGGACGTCATTCCTGCTGCGCGTCTACGCCTGGAAGGGCCTGCTCAGCGAGAACGGCTGGGCGCATGACGCGCTGGTGGGCAGCGGCCTGGATCAGGTGCTGGCGTCGCTGGGCTTGATCTCGGCGCCGGGCCAGTTGATGAACACGCCGTTCTCGCTGGTGCTGGGCATGACCTACACCTACCTGCCGTTCATGATCCTGCCGCTGTATTCGAACCTGTCGAAGATGGACCTGCGGCTGCTGGAAGCCGCCGCTGACCTGGGCGCCACACCCTTCGTCGCTTTCTGGAAGATCACCGTGCCGCTGTCCAAGGCGGGGATCATTGCCGGCTCGATGCTGGTGTTCATCCCCTGCGTCGGTGAGTTCGTCATTCCCGAACTGCTGGGCGGACCGCAGACGCTGATGATCGGACGCGTTCTGTGGGATGAATTCTTCAGCAACAACGACTGGCCGATGGCGTCCTCCGTTGCGGTGGTGATGGTCCTGCTGATCATCGTTCCGCTGGCCATCTTCAACAAGTACCAGGCCGAAGCCACGGAGGTCCGAAAGTGAACGCGACCGCGTTCAACCGCTGGTTCGGCAAAGGCTGGCTGGCGATGGGCTTCGCTTTCCTGTACCTGCCCATCATTGCGCTGATCGTCTATTCGTTCAACGACTCCCCGGTGCCCAATTCGTGGCGCGGCTTCACGCTCAAGTGGTACGTGGCGCTGGCTAACGACAGGGAGATGATCACCGCCTTCTGGCTGTCGATGAAGATCGCCTTCTTCACCGCCTGCGCATCGGTGGTGCTGGGCCTGCTGGCCGCGTTTGCGCTGGTCAAGTACCGGCGCTTCACCGGGCGCACGATGTTCTCGGGCATGGTCAATGCGCCCCTGGTGATGCCCGAGGTCATCGTCGGTCTGTCGCTGCTGCTGATGCTGGTGTCGGTTCAACGCGCACTGGGTTTTCCGGAACGCGGCTCGCTGACCATCTGGATGGGCCACCTGCTGCTGGGCATGTCCTACGCGACGGTGGTGATCCAGGCGCGGCTGCAGGACCTGAACCCGCAGCTTGAAGAGGCCGCGATGGACCTCGGCGCGCGGCCTTGGCAGGTATTCACGCTGGTCACGCTGCCGCTGATCTCCCAGTCGCTGCTGTCCGCCTGGCTTTTGACCTTCACGCTGTCTCTCGATGACGTGGTGCTGTCGGCCTTCCTGTCCGGCCCCGGATCGACCACGATGCCGCTGGTCATCTTCTCGCGTGCGCGGCTGGGCCTGAACCCGTCGGTGAATGCGGTGGCAACGGTGATCGTCGTCATCGTGGCGATTGGCGTCGTCGTGGCCAGTTACATGATCGCTCGCGCCGAGCGCAACCGAGCACTCGAAGTCGCCGCTGCCAACCGCGCCAACTGAGAACGCTGTTACCTGCTTCCCCCTCCGAATCACTGAACGAGGCTCTACCATGAAACTCTGGCAACCTACCCTGCTGACCCTGGCCATCGCGGCAGCTCACCCCCTGCCTGCTTCAGCCGGCCCCCACGAAGAGTTGCTCAAGGAGCTGAGGGCGTTGCGCGATCGCGTGACGCAACTCGAAGAGAAGCTGAAAGCGGTCGACAAGGCGAAAGCCGTGGTGGCGCCACCAGCGCCCGTGGCCGTGGTTCCACCGCCGCCACCTCCCGCACCCGCAGGCATGACCCCCGATCAGGCCCGCGAGCTGTCCCGACTCGCGATCAAGGTCGACTCGCTCGAGGAGGCCCAGGAGACGTCGTTTGCCAAGGGCATGACGATCAACGGCAGCATCGACCCGACCTTCATCTACAACCGCGCGCAGAACCGCGCTGGGTTCCAGTTTCTGAACCAGGTGCAGGTCGGCCCCTACGCCTATGACAACTCGTTCTTCGGCACCGCCACGCTGGACATCCAGAAGGAACTCGAAGGCGGTACCAAATTCCGGCTGACGATCATGCCCGAGCGCGGCGTCGGCTCGCAGATCAACTTTGCATCGATCGTTCACGAAGCCAGCGTCTCGATCCCGATCGCTGGCGATGAGACTCGACTGTTCGCCGGCCAGATTCCGGACTGGTCCGGCTATGAGTTGCTGCCGTCCAAGGACAACAAGCTGGTCACGCACAACCTGCTGTTCGACCTGATCGCGCCGCTGGCCTACACCGGCGTCGGGCTGCAGTTGACGCATGGTGACTGGGTGATCAAGAGCATCGTCGGCAACTTCAATTCGACCAAGCGGCAACCGAACGAGAAGTCGCCTGTCCTGGCCTACCGCGGTGATTACTCGATCAACGAATACTCAGGGATCGGGTTCTCGGGCGTTCACGGCAAGGCGGCCAATCTCGTGAACGGCAAGGGTGACACGGGCTTGAATCTGTTCGAGATCGACGGCTTCTACGCGCGCGGCGACTGGACTGCCCAAGGGCAGATCAGCTACGGTCAGCAATCCAAGGCAGCCATTGCCACGAAGGACGACGGCAGCCTGCAGGATGCCCGCTGGGTCGGCTTGTCCGGGCTGGCGGCCTACAAGTTCACGCCGCGCCTGGAGGGCGTCGTCCGAGCCGACTACATCTACAACCGCAAGAACGGTGGCGGCTTGCTGGGCTTTGGCGGCGACGCGCTCAACGGTATCGGGCCGGGCTTTGACGGCACCACCGACCTTGAAGGCAACCTGGTTCCGGTTGGCAGCCAACGTGGCGCCAACCGCTATGCGCTGAGCGTCGGCGGCAATTTCCACTTCAACGAATACACCATCTTCAAGATGGAATACCGTTTCGATGGCGCCACCAAACGCGTCTTCGAGTACGTCGACAACAACACCTTCAAGAAAACCAACCACCTCTTCGGCGCGCAGATGGTCGTGAGCTTCTGATGAACGGCCCCGCTGCGTCCCGCGATTGGCGTGCGCTGGCCGCAGCGTGTCGGCCCGACGGTCGCATGCTGATCGAAGGTGAGCGGCGGGCGGCAGCGGCAGGCGAGACCTTCGCCTGCATCTCGCCGATCGACGGACGCCCGATTGCCCAGGTGGCACGCGGTCAGGCGGTAGACATCGATGCCGCGGTCAGCTCGGCGCGTCGGGCCTTCGACGACGGTCGCTGGGCCCGCAAGCCGCCGGCGGTACGCAAGAAGATCCTGCTGCGTTTCGCTGAAAAGATCTTGGCCGCGAAAGACGAACTCGCGCTGCTCGAAACGCTGGACATGGGCAAGCCGATCCAGCACAGCCTGGGCGTCGATGTGACCTCCAGCGCGCGCTGCATCGCCTGGTACGCAGAAGCAGTCGACAAGATCTACGACGAGATCGCTCCCACGGCACGCAGTGCGCTGGCGATGATCACCCGCGAACCGATGGGCGTGATCGGCGCCATCGTGCCCTGGAATTACCCGATGATCATGTCGGCCTGGAAGCTCGGGCCGGCGCTGGCGTCGGGCAACAGCGTGGTGCTCAAGCCGAGCGAAAAATCGCCGCTGACCGCGCTGCGCCTGGCCGAGCTGGCGATCGAGGCGGGCCTGCCCGAAGGCGTGTTCAACGTCGTGCCGGGCTACGGGCACGAGGCCGGCGAGGCGCTGGCGCTGCACATGGAGGTCGACGCGATCGGCTTCACCGGGAGCACACGCGTCGGCCGCAAGATGCTCGAATACGCCGGCCGCAGCAACCTGAAACGCGTCTACAACGAACTCGGCGGCAAGTCGGCCTTCGTGGTTTTCGACGACTTCAACGACATCGCTCGCGCCGCCTGCACGGTGGCCGGCAGCATGTTCTTCAACCAGGGCGAAAGCTGCAATGCGCCGTCGCGCGTGCTGGTGCATGAGAGCGTCGCGGACGAATTCATCGCCACCGTCGCCGCCGAGGCGCCGAAATACCAGCCCGGTGACCCGCTCAGCGGCGCCGCGCCCATGGGCGCCCTGGTCGACGATGGCCAGTTGCGCACGGTGCTCGGCTACATCGAGGCCGGCCACAGTGACGGCGCGCGCCTCGTTGCCGGTGGGCGCCAGGCACGCGCCGAGACCGGCGGCTACTTCGTCGAGCCCACCGTGTTCGATGGCGTGACCAACCAGATGAAGATCGCCCGCGAGGAAATCTTCGGCCCGGTCATGTCGGTGATCCGCTTCAAGACCGAAGCCGAGGCGATCGCAATCGCGAACGACTCGCCTTATGGCCTGCAAGCGAGCGTCTGGAGCCACCAGATCGACCGCGCCCACCGGGTTGCCCGCGCACTACGCGCCGGCACGGTGCATGTGAACCAGTACGACGAAGACGACATCACCGTGCCTTTCGGCGGCTTCAAGCAGAGCGGCAACGGACGCGACAAATCACTGCACGCGTTCGACAAATACACCGAGCTGAAGACGACCTGGCTGCGAATAGACGGTGGCTGAGCTGCGACATGTCTGCCGGCTCATCGGAAAGAGATTCACATGAAACAGAACCCTGTTTTTCCTTGCCTGCTGGTTGACGAGGCGCGTGATCACGACGGCGGTGTGCACCGCTCCGCGAATGTCCCCCGGCCTGCGGCCTCCTCCTTGATTTCGCTGCGCGACGCACACCGCCGTCGTGATTCGTCAGCACTGCAGTTGTTCGGCCGCCTGCTGACAGCGTCACCCGTGCCGGGGACGATGGGTGTCTCACGCAGCGAAATCAAGGAGGAGGCGAAGCCGGGGGATATTTGCGGAGGGAGGTACCCAGTGTCTCCGGCAAGCGCACCCGCATCAAACGTCCGTCTCATGAGCCGTGGATCGCGCCACGCGCGGTGGAGCAACTGAAATGAACCATTCGCCCAACGAACAACTGATGGCCCGCAAGGCCGTGGCAACACCGCGCGGGGTGGGTGTGATGGGCACCTTCTTTGCCGACCACGCCGAGAACGCTGAGCTTTGGGACATCGAAGGCCGTCGCTACATCGACTTTGCCGGCGGCATCGCGGTGATGAACACCGGCCACCGGCACCCGAAGGTCATTGCCGCGATCGAGGCGCAGCTCAAGCGATTTACGCATACCTGCTACCAGGTCGTGCCCTACGAGGGCTACATCGCGCTGGCTGAAAAACTCAATGCGCTGACGCCAGGTGCGCACGCCAAGAAAACGGCGCTGTTCAGCACCGGCGCCGAAGCGGTCGAGAACGCCATCAAGATCGCCCGCGCCCACACCAAGCGCGCTGGTGTGATCGCTTTCAGCGGCGCCTTCCACGGCCGCAGCTTGTTTGCCGTGGCGCTCACCGGCAAGGTACAGCCCTACAAGGCGCAGTTCGGGCCCTTCCCGCCCGAGCTGTACCACGTGCCGTTTCCTTGCCACTGCGCGAACCTCGATGAGGTCAGGAAAGCGGTCTACCAGCTGTTCAAGGCCGACATCGAACCCAGCCGCGTGGCCGCGGTCATCTTCGAGCCGGTGCAGGGCGAAGGCGGCTTCAATGTGATCCAGTCGGCCGCCGTGCAATGGCTGCGCGAGCTGTGTGATGAGCATGGCATCGTGCTGATCGCCGATGAGGTGCAGACCGGGTTCGGCCGCACCGGCAAGCTGTTCGCCATGCAGCACTTCGACGTGGTGCCCGACATCCTGATCAGCGCGAAATCGCTGGCCGCAGGGCTGCCACTTTCGGCGGTGACGGGTCGAGCCGAGATCATGGACGCGCCGAACCCAGGCGGCCTCGGCGGCACCTACGCAGGCAATCCGGTGGCGATCGCAGCAGCCCATGCGGTGATCGAGGTGATGACCGAAGAGGGCCTGCCCGAACGAGCCCGGCAGCTCGGCGATCGGCTGAAAACGCTGCTGAACGGCATGCGCACCGAGGTGCCGCAGATCGCCGATGTGCGCGGACTCGGTGGCATGGTCGCGGTCGAATTCAACCAGGCTGCTACGGACGAACCCGATGCCGATTTCACCAGGCGCGTGCAGACAGCCGCGCTGAAGCACGGCCTGATCCTGCTGACCTGTGGCGTCTACGGCAACGTTGTGCGTTTCATGTTCCCGCTGACGATCCCGACCGAGCATTTCGACGAGGCCATGGGCATGCTGACCGCGGCCTTGCGCGATGCTGTCTGCTCCGTCTGAGGCCATGAAGGCGCCCTCGGCAGAAATCACGCCCGCCAGCTTTCAGTCGCTGCGCGAACGACTCGCCGCCGACGGCGTTCACAGCCTGCTGGCGCAGTTCACTGACGTGCACGGCGTGGCGCGCGGCAAGCTGGTGCCGCTGAACCAGCTCGAATTGCTGATGACAGAAGGCGTCGGCTTCGCCGGCCCGTCGATCTGGGGCACCGGGCTGCCGCGCACCGGGCCGCGCGCCGAGTACTACGGCCGCGGGCAGATCGACACCGTGCGCACCCTGCCCTGGCTGCCGGGTATCGCCCGCGTGGCGTGCGATGGTTTCGTGGCCGGCGAGCCCTTCGATGCCTGCCCACGCCAGGTCCTGAAGCGCCAGCTCGCGCGCCTCGCCGAACGCGGCTGGGCCCTGCGTACCGGCATCGAGCCCGAGTTCTTCCTGCTACGCCGTACCGCCGACGGCTTCGAGCCTGCCGACCCGCATGACCGGCTCGACAAACCCTCCTATGACCTGAAAAGCCTGCCGCGCCAGCGCGAGTTCCTGCACCAGCTGGCCGACGGCCTGACGCGCTGCGGGCTCGACGTTTTCCAGATCGACCACGAAGACGCGCACGGCCAGTACGAGCTGAACTTCCACCATGCCGACGCGCTCGCCAGTGCCGACCACCTGATGCTGTTCAAGATGGCCGCGCATGCGCTGGCCGAACAGCACGGCATGGTGTTCTCGATGATGCCCAAGCCGTTCGCCAACCAGCCCGGCAGCGGCATGCACTTCCATGTCTCGCTGTGGGGCGAGAGAGGATCAGGCCGAACACCGATCGATGCGCACTGCCTGTTCGACGATGCGTCGCAAGACCTTTCGCTGCTCGGCCGCCAGTTCACGGCCGGTGTTTTGCGGCACGCCGACGCGCTGTGTGCCATCGCCGCGCCGACGGTGAACAGCTACAAGCGCTTGACGGTGGGCGAATCGATCACCGGCACCACCTGGGCACCGGCCTATGTGGCGCATGGACCGAACAACCGCACGGCACTGGTTCGCACCTTGAAGGGGCGCATCGAATGGCGGGTGCCGGATGCATCGGCCAACCCCTACCTCGCCACCGCCGCGCTGATCGCGGCGGGCCTCGATGGCATTGCCCGCGCGCTAGACCCCGGCCCGGCCTGCACCGACGACCTGTTCCAGCTGAGCCTGGAGCAGATCCGCGAACGTGGCATCGCGGTGCTGCCGCAAAGCCTGTCTGCCGCTGTCGATGCGCTGGAAAGTGACGACGTGATCTGCACTGCGCTGGGCGAGACGCTGTCGCACGAGTTCATTCGGCTCAAGCGAGCCGAATGGACCGATTACGCCCGCCACGTCAGCCCGTGGGAGATGATGCGCTACGCATCCGCATTCTGAGATCGAACAGCCTCAGGGGCTGACCTTGCTGCCTTCGGTGGTGCCAAAGTAGAAGATCGCCTGATGGTGATCGCCCGGGTGAATGGTGGTTTGGCGTTGCTGTAACTGGCCATCGAGTTTTGCCTCGATGTTGTACTTGCCAAGCGGCAGGTCGATCATCAGCCAGGGACCATCTAGCGCGGCATCGAAAACCACCTTCCGGTTCGCGTCGGTGATCTTCAGATGCACTGCTGACAGGTACTCACCCGTCTTGCGCAACGCCGTCACGATCCACAAGCTGTAGCGTGCCTGCTGCGCCTGCAGGCTTTCCCGCTCTTCGTCGGACACGCCACCAGACAGATAGCTGCGACCGGACGGCGTCATGCCGGACTGCGCAGCGTTCGCGCTGCCTGCGACAGCCAATGCCACCAGCACCAGCGATCGCGTCAACTTCGTCAAGGTTGTGGTCATCTTTCATCCTCCATGGGGACTCGACAGAGCAGCGCAGTCCAAAGGGCAGCGAGATCCGCTGCCCCGAACTCACTGGATAGGTACCGCGCGGCTGTTGGCTTGCTGCTTTTTCGGCAGCGACAGCTTCAGGACGCCGTTGTCAAACTTCGCTACAGCCGCCTTCTCGTCGACCTCCAGCGGCAAGGAGAAGCCGCGCGACGCGCTGCCACAGAACAGTTCCTTGACGACGGTGCGCTCGCCTTTCTTCTTCTTTTCCTCTTCCGATTCGCGCTTCACCTCGGCGCTGATCGACACATAGTGGCCGTCGATCGTCACGTGGATGTCTTCCTTCTTCACGCCGGGCAACTCGGCGCTGACTTCATATGACTTGTCGGTCTCGCTGAGGTCAAGCCGAATCTCTCCCGGCAACTCTGCACCCAGGCCGGCAGCCTTCATCGGTCGCATGAATCGGCGAAACATGTCCGGAAACATGTCGTCCAGTCTTTCGAAGGGGGTCAATGCATTCATGGAGAACTCCTCTGGCGTCGCGGGAACATTTGTCAGGCCGTGGCGGTGACGCCGGAACCGCCGCAGCCTGAAGCTTCACTCTAGGTTTGACGCCTGCGAGGACCTTGACTGAAATCAAGCCAAACATCGATCGCAGGCAGAGGCCTTCAGTGCGACATCAGCACCGGCAGGGTCATCGTTGACAGGATGGTCCGGGTGGCGCCACCCAGCCACCATTCACGGGCGCGGCTATGGCCATAGCAGCCCATCACCAGCATGCCGGCATCGACATCGGCGGCCATCGACAGCATCAACTCGCCGACACCGTCTTCAGGTCGACCGCAGCGGTGCACTTTCGCGCTCACCGCATGGCGACCGAGAAATCGCTCGACCGGCAGCGGGTGATTCGCCGCTGCGCCGCCGGTTTCGTCCCACGACACCACGTGCACCGACCGCGCCAGACGCAGCATCGGCAGGGCAGCGGTCACGGCCCGTGCCGA
Organism: Burkholderiales bacterium; assembly: GCA_947474755.1. GTDB lineage: Bacteria > Pseudomonadota > Gammaproteobacteria > Burkholderiales > Burkholderiaceae_C > PBB1. The sequence continues at coordinate 76,231 of CANJJE010000013.1, forward strand.
CGCAGCCGTGTTCTTCCAGGCGACCAGGATCGTGCGGCCGAACTCGGCACCCGCTTCGATAGACGGCAGCATCAGAGCGGGCTTGCCGGACTCGATCAACACGGAAGGCGCGAAATCGACGGGTACCTGCGCCTTTTGAGATTCATCGGTGGCTGGCTTGGCCAGCACCAGCAGATCGGCCTCGAAGGCCTGCGGCACGAAGGCCCGCTGCGGGTAGTCATCGGCCTGCTTCCAGGCCAGATTTGGCAGGCCGATGTCGGCCCGCTCCCGCTCGAAGTCGGCCCGCACCCTTTCGCAGGTTTGCGCATCCAGCTCCGCCAGCATGGCAGCCATTTGGCCATCGGTGGTGGATGCCGCCAGCGGATACTGCAACAGCGCTGGTGTCACCGCGTACAGCACGTCCAGTTCGGCGCCGTGGATGGCCGCCAGCCGGTGGGCCACCCGCAGGCGCTTCATTGCGCCACTCGATGCATCCAGATGCACCAGGATCGATCTGATTTCATCCATCGCACATACCCTCGTGAGTTCGTTGCCACTCTACGCAGGGGTCACTCGGGCGGTTTGCGCGAGATCAAATCGTCGGCAGCGTTGTCAGGGTGCCGTCAGCGCAGGCCTCAGGCCGCGGCTTCCCGAGCCGGGCTGTCGGCGTCCTTCGGCCGGGCTGAACGCGACACCTCGGCTGGCGCATCGGCCTTGCGTCGGTGGTCGGACCACACCTGGCGCCGATGCCGCGCGCCTGGAGTACCGTTCCACAGCCCCAGCATGTGCCGCGAGGCGCGCGACCACGGCTCGCCGTGCGCCACCAGTCGGTCCATGTAGGCCACCATCGCGTCCTCGACCGCATCGCGGTCCAGCGCAGACGGCACATCGCCGAAATGCCGCTCGTCCCAGCCGGCCAGCCACCATGGGCGGTGATAGGCCTCACGGCCCAGCATCACGCCATCGACGTGCTGAAGGTGTTCGGTGATCTGCTCGTCGGTGGTCACGCCGCCGTTGAGCACCACGGTCAGCGCTGGAAAGTCGCGCTTGAGCCGGTACACCAGTTCGTAGCGCAGCGGCGGCACCTCGCGGTTTTCCTTCGGGCTCAGGCCCTTCAGCCAGGCATTGCGCGCGTGCACGATGAAGACCTCGCAGCCCGCATCGGCGAGCGTGCCGACGAAGTCACGCACGAAGTCATAGCTTTCGCTGCGGTCGATGCCGATGCGGTGCTTCACCGTCACCGGGATCGACACCGCATCGCGCATCGCCTTCACGCCGTCGGCCACCAGCGCAGGCTCGGCCATCAGGCAGGCGCCGAACGCACCGCGCTGCACCCGCTCGCTCGGGCAGCCGCAGTTCAGGTTCACCTCGTCGTAGCCCCATTGCTCGGCCAGCCGCGCGCAGTGCGCCAGGTCGGCCGGCTCGCTGCCGCCGAGCTGCAAGGCGACCGGGTGTTCCTCGGCGTTGAAATCGAGGTGGCGCGCCACATCGCCATGGATCAGCGCGCCGGTGGTCACCATCTCGGTGTACAGCCGCGCGCGCTTCGTCAGCAGCCGGTGGAAGGTCCGACAGTGCCGGTCGGTCCAGTCCATCATCGGTGCGACAGAAAGGCGCCACGGTGAAAGCCTGTTGTCGATAGGGTTCGTAGGGATAGCGTTCACCAACTGAAACTGAGTGTTTGCGCCGTGCGTGCACACGGTTTGCACACATTTTCTCAGTGACTCGGAACCAGCGCGTGGCGGTGGTGCGTCGCCTGCTCGTAGTCATGGGCGAAGGCCAGCAGCGTGGCCTCGCTGAACAGGCGGCCCACGAAGATCAGGCTGAACGGTGCGCCGCAGGCATGGGCGCCGGCCGGCACCGTCACACCGGGCAGTCCGGCGATGTTGATTTCGCTGACTGTCGTCTCGGCGATCTGCTCGTTCGCCCGGCCAACTGGAATGAGATGCAGGTGGCCATCGGCTACTTCTGGCACCGCGTGCCGACGCTGGAGTACACGCCGCTGTTCCTGGAGCGGCAGATGGCCTACGCCGGCCGCGGGCATGCCTTGTATGCCGACGCACCGAATGTGTCGCCCGAGCGAGCGGCCGAGTGCGAGTGGGCCTGGCGCAGCTACCCTGTGCCAGAGGCACAGCTCACCCCACCGCGGCGCATCACCGCCGTGGCCGACGGTCGGGGTGCCCCCGAGGCCGTAGCTGAAAGAGCCTCTTTGTGGACGCTCAGGCTGAGCGCAGCGAGTACCCGATGCGGGGCTCGCGGACTCATCGACCCAGCGCCTTCTGGGCGGTCGTCCAGGCCACCAGCAGATCGTGCCGCCGCGCGCTCAGGGTCTCGGCGGCAGCAAGCTGCTCGATTTCTTTCTGGACCAGTTCGGGTCTGCTGCCAATACCCGCGGATCGCAAGTCCGCCGCCGCTGCGCGGTCCGCTTCGCGGCGCGCCAGTTCGGACTCGGCGAGCGCGGCCCTTTCGCTCGCGGCTTGCGTGGCGGACAGGGCCGTTTCGGCTTCGGCCAGCGCGTTCACCACCAGCTTGCGGTGTTGTGCATGCAATTCATCGACCGTGGCGCGCGCCCGTTCCGTGCGAGCCTCGATGCGCCCGCCGTCGAACAACGGGGCCTGAAGGGCTGCTTGTAGAAGCCACACCACGGCGTCGCCTGACAGCCATCGGCGAAAGGTCTCGCTTACGTAGCCCGCGCTGCCGGTCAGGGTCAGCGACGGATATCGATCGAGCCGCGCGCGTTCGGCCTGGTTGCTGGCGGCGAGCACGCGCTGCCGGGCCGCCGCCACGTCGGCGCGCCGCTCGAGCGCAGTGGCGGGCAGGTCGGGCGTTACCGCGCCGGACAAGCCGAGCCGCGCGAAATAGTCTGCACGGGCCTGCACTTGCAACTCGCCCGTCGATTTGCCGAGCAGGTTCGCGAGGCGGGCCACCGCCTCATGCCGCTCTTGGCCGAGAGCAGCCTGTGCGCCGCCTGTTTCGGCGAGCCTCCGCTGCGCTTCGCGCAAGCGCTCGCGCGTGGTGAGTCCTGCGTCCAGGCGCTCCTGCTCGCTGTGCAGCAACTCTCCAAGGCGGATTCCCGTCTCACGCGAGAGCGCGGCGCGTTCATCGGCGAGCCGCAGATCGGCGTAGGCCAATACAACTTCCCGTGCCAACCACTGGCGCACGGCGCGCAGCTCCTCGTCGCTGGCCGCCGCTTCTGCTGCTGCGGCACGTTCGCCGAGCGCCAGCCGTCCCAGCAGGTCAATTTCGTGGCGAGCATCGAGCTGCGCGGCGAAGCTCGACTGGCGGTAGGCCGAGATCTTCTGCTTGCCACCTTGCGCATCGTGCACGGACGTTTCCGAGACACGTTCCCGAATGCCCGCGACACCCACGTCAACCTGTGGCAATCGGTTCGCACCGACTTCTTTGGCGAAGGCACGCGCCTGACGCACGCGCGCCGCAGCCACGCTCACGTCGGCGCTGTCACGCAAGGCCAGTTCCACCAGCCGGTTGAGTTGGTCGTCGGCCAGTTCTTGCCACCACGCGGTGATGGGTACCGCTGCGGCTGCGGCGGTGCCGGTCCTGGCCGACCATGCCGTCGGTGCCGCCATCGGTTCGGGGGCGCGCACAACCGGCGCCGCGCAGCCTGTCAAGAGCGCCAGCAACGCGATCAACAGCCCGAGGCGAGAGAGCATCATCGCGCCTCCTGTGGCGTGTCGGTTAGAAATCGCACAACGACGCGCTGGCCGATCAACAGTGCTGGCGCGTCTTCGAAGCTGACCACGACCTCGACCACGCGGTTGTCCTGCTTCTCCTCCGGATCGTCGCTCGGCGTGCGCGCGCCGACCACGCGCCCCACGCGCAGCACCGTGCCGCGCCAGGTCTTGGCGATGTCGGCTTCCAGCACGATTTCTGCGGCCTGGTTCGGCGCGACGGCGCTCAAGTACTGCTCCTCGAGTTCCGCCCGCACGATCCTCGGCACATCCGGCGCAAACAGGAAGAGCGGCGTCACATTCAGTGTGCTCACGCCGTTGCCCGGCCGGGCCTGGCGTTGAATGATCTGGCCATCGAGTGGCGCGACCACCTTGCGTTCCTCCACTTCACGCGCCGCCACGGCCTGCCGCGCGCGCGCCGTGTCGATGCCGGCCAGGGCGCTCTGGACGGCGACTGTGGCGAGGGCATGGGCATCGCGGGCGCGGTCGAGTTCCTGCCTCGGCACGGTTTCGTTGCGCGCCAACGGTTCGAGCCGCTTCACCTCGCGTTCGGCAGCAGCCAGTTCTACCGCGCTCTTCTCGCGCTCCTGCGCGGCCTGCCGCACCTCGCGCTCAGCCAGAGAGAGGTTGCTGCGCGCGGTTGAGTCGTCCAGCAACGCCAGCACCTGACCGCGCTTCACGCGGGCGCCTTCTTCAACCAGCACCTCATCGATGACGCCGTCACGACGTGCCGCAAGCCGGATGACGCCGCCCTCGATGTCCACCCTTCCCTTCGCGCTGGCCAGCGCGTTGCCGGACGACCCGACCGTCGCGGGCACCTTGGGTGGCGCGGGGTGCTGCTGCTCGCAAGCCGCCAGGAGCAGGCTCACAAGGCCGATCAGAACCGCGCGGGGCGCGGCGCTTCTAGAGCGGTGCCAAGGGAGGCTGTGCTGCATGGTCGTTTTCCTTTCCGTTGTTCGTTGCTCCGTCGTCCGTCGTCCGACGTGCGACGGTCGCGCACCACATTGCCGTCCTCCAGCTCGATCACGCGATCGGCGTGGGAGAGCAAGCGCGGGTCGTGGGTGACGCCGAGCACCGTGGCGCCGTGATCCGCGGCGATGCGCTTCAAGAGGTCGATCACGGTCTGCCCGCTGGTCTTGTCCAGCGCGGAGGTGGGTTCGTCGGCGAAGATCAGCGCTGGGTTCTTCACCAGCGCGCGCGCAATCGCCACGCGCTGTTTTTCACCGCCTGACAACTCGGCCGGGCGCAGGTGGGATCGGGTACTCAGCCCCACTTCATCGAGCGCGCGCCGGGCTCGCGTGGTCGCTTCCGTGCCGCGCACGCCAAGGTATTGCAGCGGCACGATCACGTTCTCCAGCGCGGTCAGCCCGCTGAACAGGTTGAAACCCTGGAAGACGAAACCGCAGTTCTCAAGCCGGAAGCGATCCAGCGCGGCTTCGCCGAGAGTCCACAGGTCCACACCCAGCGCCAGCACATGGCCGGTATCGGGGCGAAGCAGCCCCGACATCATCGACAACATCGTGCTCTTGCCGGAGCCGGACGGCCCGATCACGAGCGTCAGTTCGCCGGGCAGGATGTCGAGAGAACTGTTCTTGATCACCTGCAGGTGCATCTTGCCGGTATCAAAACCCTTGGAGATGCAGTGACTGCTCAGAGTCGGAGAGGTCATGGATGGACCCTCACCGCAGTAGAGAAGCGGGTTCGGCTTGCAGCAGCGGGCGCAGCGCGAGCAGGCCCGAGACCACCGCGATACCCATCAGCGCGGTGGCCGACGCAAGCAGCATCCACCACGGGAAGGACATGGCGATCCGCCCCACGTGGCCGAGCCAGGCGACGGCGCCGGTGAGCAGCGCGGTCACCGTCAACCCCGCCAAGCCCACCCACGCGGCCTGCTCGATGACGACCGCGCGCAGAGAGCCTCGCGAAACGCCAAGCGCGCGCAGCGCGGCGAACTCCTTGATCGAAGCGAGGATGGCGCCAGACAGCGTCTGACTGGTGATGACCAGACCGACCAGCAGCGCCAGCAACGAGGCAAAGCCGGAACCGATGCCTGCCCCCGATTCAAGCAGCCAGTACGTCTGCGAACGGATGGAGAAGTCATTCGCCGTCCAGACGCTGTAGCGCGGCACACGGGCGTTGTCGGCGATTTCCCCGGCCACGACATCGGCGGCATAACCGGGCTTGAGTCGCACGAGCGAGAAGGTCGGCAGCTTGGCTGTTTCCGGCGCCAGCGCGCGTGCTGTCGCATGGGACGCAACGACGTTCACGCCGCCGATGGCGCGCAGGCCCTCGACCAGGCCGACGATGCTCGCGCGCTTGCCGTTGATCTCGACAACGGTGCCCACGCGTGCTGCGAGCTTGCGGGTATCGGCCGCGTCGATCAGGATCGCATCGGGTGCACGCAGCAGTGCGCGTTGGGCGGGTGACAGCAGCGTCGCGAACGCAAGGGCGTCAGGCGAGGCATCGATACCGTTGATGATCACCGACACCGGCGCGCCGTCTTCGCGGCGCAAGTCGCCATAGACACTGGCATAGGTCTCGACGCGCTCAACGCCGCGGTGCGCCCAGGCACGCGCGTCAGCCTCCCGCGCAATCGGTCGCCCGAGATCGACGCTTTGGGTGTTTCGATAGCCGATCCACAGATCCGCGGTGGACCGGTCGATGACAACGGAGACGGTGCTGAACATGCCAAGGAGCAGCGCGAGCTGCACGATCACCAGCAGCCCGGAAAAGGTCACGGCGAGCACGGCGGCGAGGTAGCGGCGCCAATCGAACAACAACATGGAGCGTGCGATGGAGACCATGACTGGATCACTTTCAGTCGGCGACGGACGCGACGTCGCGCATCGATTGAAGGCAGTCGATGACGATTCCGAACGCGCCATGTAGATCTGTCGAACGAATAAACGGAGCGCTCCGTCCAATCTGAAGAACTGTCGAGTCCATCTGGCTCTCCTTCCCGCTAGGCTTGGATGAAGTGGCTGAACAGAGCCGATAGCGCGGCCGCTGTGGCGGCAGTCTCCGTGCGCGCTCCGATCTCCTGATCCAGGGCCAGGCCCGAAAACACGGCCAGCATCACATTCGCCGTGCCTTGCGGATCCAGAGACTCACGCACCCAGCCTTCCCTCTGACCCCGCGACAGTTCGGCGGTCAGCGTGGCCCGCAACTTCTGGTCCGTGGCCAGCAGTTGTTCACGCCCTGCTTCGTCGCGCACCAACTCGAGCCAGCTGTCGGCACCCAGGTCATAGACGGTCGGACGCAGCAGTTCGGACAGTTCCTTTTCCGTGATCCGCGTCAGCCACTGCAAGCCTTCTCTAGTGGCCAGTCGCTGCACTTCACGCTGATGATGCTCCAGCTCGCGCCCGGCGATGGCGGCGATCATGGCGCGCTTGTCGGGGAAGTGACGGAACACGGTGCCTGCGCTCAAACCGGCTTCCGTACAGATATCCTCGGTGCGCGCGGCGTGGAAGCCCTTGGTCTTGAACACGCGTGCGGCAGCCAGGAGGATCTCTTCCTGACGTCTCTCGTGCAGCGAATCGTCTTTGGTGCGAGCCATCGTTTATTAGACGGAGTGTTTCGTCGCAGTATGGTCGGGTGTGCATACGGTGTCAACCCCAGCGGCGCGCAAACTTGCCCCACGGCCGCTGCTGGGCCTTGCTGAGGGCGTTCGAAATTCCCGTGGTCGCGCCGACCGCAGGAGCCGCTCGAACGATGGCGTGAATCGCGGACGGACATCGAACGATGTCTTTGCGGCAGCGATGCAGGTCGCGACGGTGCTGCTCAAGACTCCGGTGCCGGATGCGTGGTCCGTGCGACGTGACCGCTGCTTGCGTACACGCGCGCTGCGTGGATGGGTCTGTGCCCTGTGAGCGTTACCACCCATACCGGTGCGGTGCAGGCCTGCCTGATCACTGTCATTTCCAGGTCCTGGTCTTTGCTTGCCTGTCGGCCTGGGGCCAACCTGTAACTTCTGCAGCTCTCATGACTTGTGTCAAACAAGGATGCGCCCATTGGCATAGGCTGAACACGGTCCCTTGCCGCAACCGCAACGCTGGAGGAAAACACCATGAGTGATTCGACGAGCCGTTTCACCCTCGCCCGCCTGAGCGCATTGGCTACTGCCTGCCTGATGCTGCAGGGTGGGGCCTGGGCGGGAAATAGTGTGACGCTGAATGCGCCGCCCAGTGGCGACGCTGGCTATGCCTGGAATTCCAAGTACGGGCCCTATGGCTACACGGTGGACGGCACCGAACTGGGTGTGGGCCTGCAGATGGGGCCGCCCTATGGCAATGACTACACGGTGGGCATCATCGAGATTCCGATCGCGGCGCTGCTCGGCGGTGATCTGCTCGGCGCGCAGTTGCAGGTCAACACGGTCGGCAATTTCGGCACCGGCTATTACTACGGGTCAGTGGCCATATCCTGGCTGGATACTGGCGCTCGCACGCTCACCGGCGATGTGGTGGCGGATGGCCTGGGCTCGCTTGTGAGCGGCGGATCGGGCGGCTGGGGGGTATGGAGCAGCGATACGCCAGAAGGTGCCATGCTCAAACAATTCGACGTGACCAGCGCGGTGCAGGCTGATCTGACCGCCGGGCGCAGCTTCAGCACCTTCGTGCTGAACGGCTCACGCGACACCTACGGCAGCATCTATGCCGCCGAGAGCGGTTTGGCCCTGGGTCCGCGACTGCTTGCCGACACCACAGCACCTGTGCCCGAGCCCAGTAGCTGGCTGATGTTGCTCGGCGGAATGGCCCTCGGGGGAACCGCGCTGCAACGACGTCGCGCAGCCCGCTGACGCCGGTTCCAGCAGGCGTGAAGTCGCTGTCCACACGCAGACCTCTGTGCCTTGAACGCTGATTCGAGGCGCGCATCGACGAGTAACGCCAGCTGCTGACGGCGGCTACGTTGCGCGGTCACCGCAGCCTTCGCAGACGTGGTGGCCGTGCTGGTGGAGGCGCAGCTGACACACGCGCCGACTCTCTACGCGCAGGATCGGGCCCGCACCAGCCTGATCGCGCACCACTTCCCGCACCGCCAGTGCGTGCGCGGTCCGGCACCATAATTCGCCGCCATGAAGATACTGATCCTGGGCGCCGGGCGCGTGGGCGAGAGCGTGGCTGAAAGCCTGGTGTCGGAGCAGAACGACATCACCGTCATCGACACCGACCCTCAGCGCCTGGCGCTGCTGCAGGACCGCATGGACCTGCGCGGTGTGGTCGGCAACGGCATCCAGCCTTCGGTGCTGCGCGAGGCGGGTGCCGAGGATGCCGACATGCTGATCGCCTGCGCACCGCTGGACGAAACCAATCTGGTGGCCTGCAAGATCGCGCACGAGCTGTTCCGCATCCACACGCGCATTGCGCGTGTGCGCAGCCCCGAGTTCACCGACGGCAGCGAGCTGATGCGTCCCGAGGGCTTCGCGGTGGACAAGGTGATCTGCCCCGAAGAGAGTCTCACCACCTACATCCGCAAGCTGATCCAGTATCCCGAAGCGCTGCAGGTGCTGGAGTTCTCGCAGCAGCGCGTCAGCCTGATCGCGGTGCGCGCGATGGAGGGTGGGCCGATGGTGCAGCACGTCATCTCAGACCTGCCGCAACTGGTGCCCGAGCTGCCCATGCGCATCGTGGCCATCTACCGGCGCGACGCGCTCGGCCACGACCGGCAGGTGGTGTGCAACGGCAGCACGCGCATCGAGCTTGGCGACGAGCTGTTCGTGCTGGCCGCCAGCGAGCACGTGCGTGGCGTGCTCGATGCACTGCACCGCCGCGACCGGCCGGTGCGCCGCGTGATGATCGCCGGCGGCGGGCGCGTCGGCCTGCGCCTGGCGCGGCACATCGCGCGCGATTGCCAGGTCAAGCTGATCGAGACCAGCCCCCAGCGCTGCGAATACCTGAGCACGCAACTGCCGGCGCCTACGCTGGTGCTGCGCGGCGACAGCACCGATGAGGAGCTGCTGGAACACGAGAACGTGAATGACACCGACCTGTTCCTGGCGCTGACCAGCGACGATGAGGACAACATCATGTCCTGCCTGCTGGCCAAACGCATGGGCGCGCAGCGCGTGCTGGCGCTGATCAACCGCCGCGCCTATGCCGACCTCGTGCAGGGTCAGGGCACGCAGATCGACATCGCGGTATCGCCGGCGCAGACCATCATCGGCGAGCTGCTGGCGCACGTGCGCCGCGGCGACGTGGCTGCGGTCTACAGCCTGCGTCGCGGCGATGCCGAGGCGCTGGAGGCGGTGGCGCGCGGTGACGAGAAGAGTTCCAAGGTGGTGGGCCGGCGCATCGAGCAGCTGGCGCTGCCGCCGGGAGCGATGATCGGTGCCATCGTGCGCGACAGGCCGGACGCCGACCTGCTGCCCGCTCAGGAAGTGATCATCGCCCACCATGACACGGTCATCCGCAGCGGCGACCATGTCATCGTGTTCGTGCCGCGCAAGCGCATGGTGCGGCAGATCGAGAAGCTGTTCCAGGTGGGCGCCACCTTCTTCTGACGGCGCGGGCGCACGATGAACTCTCCGCTGGCCGTGACGGCACTGATCGGCCGGGTGCTGATGCTGTTCTCGCTGCTGATGGCGATGCCGCTGGCCTTCGCGCTGGTGCAGCGAGATCCGGCGGAGAACGCCTTTCTGGTGGGGATCGGCGTCACTTTCGCCGCCGGCGGCGGCCTGAGTCTGGCGACGCGGCGCTTTCGCCGCGAGCTGCAGTTGCGCGACGGCTTCGTGCTGGTGGCGCTGGTCTGGCTGGTGCTGCCGGCCTTTGCGGCATTGCCGCTGCTGCTGGCCATCCCCGGGTTGAGCGTCACCGACGCCTACTTCGAGGCCATGTCTGGCTTCAGCGCCACCGGTGCCACCGTGCTGACCGGGCTGGACGAGTTGCCGCTGTCAGTGAACGTCTGGCGCTGCTTCCTGCAACTCGTGGGCGGGCTGGGCGTCATCGTGCTGGCGGTGGCCATCCTGCCGCTGCTTGGCGTGGGCGGCGCGCAGCTGTTCAAGACCGAGATGACCGGGCCGATGAAGGACGCCAGGCTCACGCCGCGCATCGCCGAGACGGCGCGCGGGCTGTGGGCGGTGTACTTCGTCGGTTGCGTGGCCTGCTTCTTCGCCTACCGCTGGGCCGGCATGAGCTGGTCCGATGCCTTCATGCACATGTGCACAACGATGAGCCTGGCCGGCTTCTCCTCGCACGACGCCAGCTTCGGCTACTGGAACTCGGCCCTGATCGAGGGCGTGGCCGTGGTCTTCATGATGCTGGCCGGCATCAGCGTGGCGCTGTACTTCGTCGCCTGGCGGCAGCGTTCGCTGAGACCGCTGTGGCGCAACGTCGAGGCGCGCGCCTTCGTCGCAGTCATGGTCGCGGCGGTGGCGCTGATCTCGCTGTACCTGTGGGTGGGCGCCATCTATCCGAGCTATCCGGAGGCGCTGCGCCACACGGTATTCCACGTGGTGTCGATCGGCACCACCACCGGCTACGCGTCGCAGGACTATGCGCAGTGGCCGGCTTTCGCACCAGTGCTGATGCTCCTGCTAGGCTGCTTCGCCACCTGCGGCGGCTCCACTGGCGGCGGTATCAAGATGATGCGCATCCTGCTGCTGCTGAAGCAGGCCCGGCACGAGCTGGTGCGCATCGTTCACCCGAACGTGGTCAACCCGGTGGTCATGGGCGGGCAGATCGTCGATGCGCGGATCATGCAGAACGTCATTGCCTACATGATGATCTACGGCGCCACGCTGGTGGTGCTGACGATGCTGCTGCTGTTCAGCGGTCTGGACGTGGTCACCGCGTTTACCGCAGTGCTGGCCTGCGTCAACAACATCGGCCCGGGCCTGGGCGAGGTTGGCCCGGCGGTCAACTTCAAGGGCCTGAGCGACTTCCAGACCTGGGTCTGCACCTTCGGCATGATGCTTGGCCGGCTGGAGCTGCTGTCGCTGCTGGTGCTGTTCACGCCGCAGTTCTGGCGGCGCTGAATCCGCGCATCGACGGGCTGATGCTGGGTGGCCGCGCCATTGACCTCACCGAGACCACGGTGGGCCCGTTCCACCGCTTCGCCGAGGCCTCCGGCATGCTGACGCGCTGGCAGCATCTGCTGGAGCAATGGTTGCTTGGCACCAAACCCGCAGGCCCGGTTAGGGCATAGGTCCAGGGCCTCGCTTCACCCTGATCGGCAACCTGACATCATCCGAGACGCTCGCCGAGAGGCACATTCGTTTTCAGTCCCATGGAACCCCTCATGATCGCGCTGGCCTTTGTCGCCGGCTTTGGTGCGCAATGGCTGCGCCTGCCCCCGTTGCTGGGCTTCCTCGCAGCTGGCTTTGCCCTCAATGCCTTGGGCTTTGAGCGCAGCGCCACGCTGGACACCATCGCCAACCTGGGCGTTACCTTGCTGCTGTTCACCATCGGACTGAAGCTCGAGGTGCGCTCGCTGCTTCGAGCCGAGATCTGGGGCGCAGCCACCTTGCACCTGGTGGGCTCTACGCTGCTGTTGGCCGGCGTGCTGTTTGTGCTCAAGTCATTGGGCTTGGCGCTGGCTTCCGAACTGGGCTGGACGGCCATGGTGCTGCTGGGCTTTGCGCTCAGCTTCTCCAGTACGGTATTCGCCGTGAAGGTGCTGGAAGAACGCAGCGAGCTGGGCTCGCTCTATGGGCGCATCGCCATCGGCATCCTGGTGATGCAAGACGTCTTTGCCGTCATCTTCCTCAGTGCTTCCACCGGCAGCCTGCCCAGCCCCTGGGCCCTGTGCCTGGTTTTGCTGTGGCCGGCTGCCAAGTTGCTGCGCGCCCTCCTCGACCGGGTTGGGCACGGCGACCTGCAGGTGCTCTACGGCGCCTTCCTGGCGCTGGTGGTGGGCTACGGCCTCTTCGAAGCCGTGGGCGTCAAAGGAGACCTGGGCGCTCTGGTTGTCGGCACCATGCTGGCCTCGCATCCGGCCACGGCCAGCCTGGCCAAGTCGCTGTTCCACTTGAAAGAGCTGTTCCTGGTGGGCTTCTTCCTCAGCGTGGGGCTGGGCACATTGCCGGACTGGAGCATGCTCCTCATCGCGTTGCTGCTGCTGCTCGCGTTGCCGCTCAAGGGGGCTCTCTACCACCTGGTCTTGATGCGCTTCGGGCTGCGGACGCGCACTGGCGTGCTGTCCACCCTGGCCCTCACGAACTACTCCGAGTTCGGCCTCATCGTCGCGGCACTGGCGGCCAGCTCGGGTTGGTTGTCAGCCGAATGGCTGGTGGTGATTTCACTGGCACTGGCCGGCAGCTTCCTCATCGCGGCACCGCTCAATGCCGCCAGCGAGCGCATCTACACCCGGCTGAAGGCGCCTTTGGCGCACCTCGAGTCTCGCTCACTGATGGCCGCCGACCAATCCATCGCGGTGGGCCGCGTGGATGCCGTCGTCCTCGGCATGGGCCAAATCGGCAGCGGTGCCTATCTGCGACTCAGCCAGGATCATGGCCTCAAGGTTCTGGGCATTGACAACGACGCCGGCAAACTCGCCTCGCACCAAGCCGCCGGCCGCCATGTGATTGAAGGCGATGCCGTCGACTCCGACTTCTGGGACAAGCTCGTCATCACCGATTCGGTCAAGCTCGTGCTCTTGGCCATGCCGGGTCATGCGGGCAACGTCTACGCACTCCAGCAACTGAAGAACCGCGCCTTCAGCGGACGCATCGCCGCCATCGTGCAGTACCCGGAGGAAATCGAAGTGCTGGAGCGCTTGGGGGCTGACGCGGTGTTCCACATCTATGACGAAGCCGGCAGCGCCTTTGCCGACGATGCCATGGCGGGACTCAAGGTGGCCCAGGGGCGGGTGGCCAGCAGCGCTGTGTCTTGATGGCTGCGATGCCAGAGCCTCAGCGGCATGGCACACACGTCTTCGACTCATGAGTCCCTGACGGGGGTGCCAAAACCTGCGCGCGGCCCGGGCGGTGCCGGGCCGATACGCTCCTTGTGGCCAAGCTCGAGCTACTGCATGACGCCGAGGCCGTGGAGCAGGACTGTCATCTTCGGCCACCAAGGCCTCACCCAGGCGGTCGTGACGCGCTTCGCCGGCTTATTGCGCGTGCGGCCAGAGGGCCGATGACGGTGCCCAGCAGTTCCAGGGCCGATGGCGGCAACGCGCTGCGCCATCGATTCAGCCGTTTCCACACTCGCCAACCCGCCAAGAGCCGAGCGGCCACCCAGGCCAGGCGGCGAGGCTGCCACACCACCAGCACCGCCACTCCCACACCGACCCATTGCGGATGGGTCTTCAGCCAGCGCCAGCCCCGGCGAACCTGGTCCGCCAAGGCCAGCGGCGTGCGCAGCACTTCGGCGTCTTCGGCAAGCCGCCCGCGCAGCAGCGCGCTGCGGTCCTGCAACTGCTGGCAGCGCTGGGCCAGCGCCTGATGTCGGGCGTCGAAGAACATCAGGCTGGCGGGGTCTGGTCGAGCCCGGCCTGATCGTGTGCGAGCTCGGCACGGGTGGCCGGCAGCGCACCGCCAGGATGGCGCAACCGCAGCCTGGCCTGGTTGAACATGAAGGCGCCCACAGCCAGAAAGCCCAGTGCCAGCACAGCCAGCACCAGCGGGCGCCAGGCTTCGGGCGTCAACATCACCAGCATGGCCACGCCCAGCAGCAGGCCCAGGGCGATGAACAGCAGGGCTACGCTGGCCCACGCCAGCGAATCGAAGATGCGCAGCTTTTCCTGCTCGAACTCATTGACGGCCAGGTCCAGCCGTACTTGGACGATCTCCAGCAGCGTGGACAGCAGGCGCTGCAGCGACTGGAAAAGGCCGCGGCCGGGCTCGGGTGGCGGCATGGCGCTCGGCCCGGCCATGGTCATCAACGCCGACCGATCAGCAGGCCGACAATCAGGCCGACACCGGCAGCAGCACCGATGGCCTTCCAGGGGTGTTCATGCACATAGTCGTCGGCCGCATGACCGGCGGCACGGGCCTTGGCCGCGGCGGTGTCCTGCAGGTCGGCCAGTTTCAACTTGGCATGGCTGATGCGCTCTTCCACACGGGCGCGCCATTCGGTGGCGCTGGCACCGGTCTGTTCGGCGCCCAGACGCAGCAGTTCCTCGGCGTCGCTGATCACCACGCGCAGGTCGGCCATCAGCTTGTCTTTATGGGCGGCGGTCACGTTGTTCATGTTGAGCTCCCCGAAAGGTTAAATGAAAAAAATGAGAGCCCTGACAGCTCGCCAGGGTTCCGTCTGCGGATCGTGTCAGAACACTTCGCAAGCGATCTCTGCCAAGCATGACCGATCGCCGTGACCAGCATAGCGCGACCGGAGTGCTGCCAGCCATTGAACCGGTCGACTGCATGGTTCCGTTCTGGCGAGCCCTACCCGAATCCAGTTGAGCTGATCGGCCGGTCACGACTCTGAACCTGGCCAGCGGCGACACTTCCATCATCACGGTCAAGGGCACTGGCGGTCACGGCGCCATGCGACTGGCCAGGCGAGGACGGACTGGTCGTCAAGCCAGAGCCCATCATCGCAAGCGAGGATTTCGCCTTCTTCCTGGAAAGGGCGACCTGCTGCTGCTCAACATCTGCGTCTGCATGGTGCACAACGCCGCAGATGGCTTCAACGAGCGGGCGCAGAGCACTGGCACCGCCTGGCCGGTGATGCTGGTCGAGACCTGGCTGGCTCCGGCTTGATGCGCTGCCGGGGGGGTCATCGCGGCGGCGGCACCGGTTGGCCCAGTGCCCGCCGCCACAGCCAGGCCCAGGTGCGGCCCACTTCGGGGCGCATGCCCACCTGCTCGGACACCGGCAGCGGCACCCAGGCGTCGCCCTGGCGCTGCGCCAGCGCAAAGCGGAACACATAGGCCGGCTCCTGGCCCATGCGCAGATCGGTGATGTGCAGGCGGCCACCGCGTGCGTCCAGCGCCCAGAAGCCGTGGCTGAAGGCAGCGATGCGCTGTGCGCCGTCCAGTGCCTGCACCGCCGGCCACAGCGCGGTGCGGCGTTCGAAGCGGTCGAATGCCATCGCCGGCCCGCTGTCCAGCAGCGATCGGAAGCCCTCGTGGTACGTGTCGCCCTGCACCGCCACCACCCGCCACAGCAGGGTGTTCAGCGGCGCCGACGTCACAAGCAGCCGGTCAGCGACGATGCCCTGCGCCACCAGCGCCGCACGAGCCACGCCGGTGACATGCTGCTGCGCCCATGCGCTCCAGACCAGGTAGGTGGTGCTCAGCATCAGGCCGGCGGCGTTGGCCGCCAGGCCGCGACCACCGCCACGCATATCCCCCCGGCTGCACAGCGCCCAGACGGTGCCGACCAAAAGCAGCAAGGTATAGAGCGGGTCGATGATGAAAATGCTGCCCACGCCGTAGGGGTGGTCGGTAAACGGCAAGCCCAGCTGCGTGCCGTAGACCGTCATCCCGTCCAGCAAGGGGTGGGTCACCAGCACCGCCCACATCGCCATTACCCAGCGCCGCCACAGCCTGGGCTGGCCACTCAGCAACGCCACTGCTGCGCCGAAGGGCAGCGCAAACAGCGTCAGCCAGAATGGCGCATGGGTCTCGGCGCGATGCAGCACCATGTTGAGGATCGGGTCGCCATGGTCGATCAGCACGTCCAGGTCTGGCAGCGTGCCCGCCACTGCGCCCCAGCTGGCAGCCTTCCACACCATCGTGCGATGGCCCATCACGGCCACGCCCACCGCAGCCCCCAGGGCAACTTGTGACAGCGAATCCATGGGTGTGCATTCTCGGGGCGCGCCCATGGCAGCGCCAACTGTCGAGCGATCGCCACAATCGGCCCCCGCCCCGCCGCCCAGCACCTGTGCACTCGCCTGTCGTGGTGCCAGCCAAGGTCACGCCGACCCACTCCCGAGCCCGACCAACCGATGTACTGTCAAGGTCAATTCAACGCAGACTCCAGCGACGCCCAGGACGCGTAAGGCCATTGCAGCGGCCTACAAGTCCGAACCCTGGTGGTATGAAGTCCATGGGTTTTTCATACTGACCTTCGCCTACAACAGTACCTTGACCGAACGATTGCGCTTCTTCGGTACGAGTTTCGGCTAGCAACATCTCGAAGTGGCCTGCGGGGCAGGGACCCGGCTTGGGCGGATTGATCACTGGCGCTGCTGGAAGAATTTGCCGACGATGCAGATCGTCGGGGTCGACTTTTTCGAACCGATGCTGGTCGCCGTCGCTTGGTTCAGCCGTCTGTAGAAACCCCGAAACCCATGTTCGGCTCGATGATGGCGTTTGAATTCCCTGTGCTGGCCGGTGGCACAAATAGCGCTGTCTAGCATCAGCGTGGTCGGCAACGCACGCTTCTCGGCCGGTGGCGACTGCGATCATGCGTCGGGTGACGGCGTGCGCGGCCGCTCAAGTTGGTCTGCGGTACGCCGAATAAAACGGCTCCCGACAAGCATTCCCCTCACCGTCCAACCCTTCCTCCCCGCAGGATCAACATGCAATTCTTGCAACTCAGCTCGGTCATGCACCGTCTCGCCGTCGGCAAGCCGCTGCCCTTCAACGTCCGCAATGCGGATCAAACGCTGTTGTTGGCGCGCGGGCACGTGGTGGACACCTCAGATCAGATGGAGTCCTTGTTGAGCCGCGGCGCGCTGGTGGACCTGGACGAACTGCTCACGCCGCAGGACAGGATTCGGCAGGCACCGGCGGAGCAGTTACCGAAGTTGTGGTGCCAGTGCATGGACCGGATCAGTGAAACGCTGCAATCGTGCACGCAGCAGGGCTTCACCGAGGCACTGGACGAGGTCACGGGCCCGGTGCAGGCGCTGATCGAGCGCGACTCGGATCTGGCCATCTTCCAGGTACTGCGGCAGGACGGCAACGCGCACGCCCAATACGGCGTAAACCACTCGATCCATACCGCCATTGCCGTCTTCATGGTGGCGCGGCGGCTGGGCTGGGACGAATCCGGCGTGCAGAAGGTGTTCAAGGTGGCGCTGACCATGAACCTGTCGATGCTGGAGCTGCAAGGGCAGCTGGCTGAGCAGGCCACACCAGTCACGCACGAGCAGCGCGTGGCGATCCTGTCGCACCCGCAACGCAGCGTGCATATGCTGGAGCTGACCGGCGTGACCGATCGCGACTGGCTCGACGGCGTAGCCCACCACCACGTGGCGCCCCACGACAGCGGCTATCCGGTACTGGACCACGAGCCCAACGACCTTGCAGCGCTGGTGCGCCGTGCCGACATCTACATCGCCAAGCTCAGCCCGCGCCAGACGCGCAGCGCCATGGCCGCCGACCGCGCCGGGCGCACGATGTTCATGTCTGACCCGGGCAGCTCGATGACGGCCGCACTGGTCAAGGAGTTCGGCGTCTACCCACCGGGTTGCTTCGTCAAGCTGGTATCGGGCGAGACTGCGGTGGTGGTCAAGCGAGGCCCGACCATCGTCACCCCGCTGGTGGCCGTGCTGACCACACCCAGCGGCGCAACCCTCATCGACCCGCTGCCGCGCGACACCGGCAAGCGCGAGCATGCGATTGTCGGCGTCGTCGGCGAGGCATCGGTCTCGGCGCGCATCGTCCCGGAAAAGCTCATGAAGCTGGCGCTGGCCTGACAGCGACCCGGGCGTCACGGCATCGAAGTCCGTTTCCGGCAAGCGGCACGAAGCGGCTGTTCGCGAGAGGCTGCTTTCCCGTCTTCTTCCAGCGCATCGCGCCGGACGGTACCCGCCCGAGGTGGTTACCGCACACACCGGTGTACGCCTGCCTGCTTACAGTCGTTTCCAGGTTCCGCCTTGCTCCAAAGACAACGCTGAAGGAAAACACCATGAGTGATTCGACGAGCCGTTTCACCCTCGCCCGCCTGAGCGCCGTGAGCGTGGCCTGCCTGGTGCTGTCAGGTGCGGCCTGGGCGGGCAACAGTGTGACGCTGAATGCGCCGCTCAGTGGCGACGCCGGCTATGCCTGGAATTCCAAGTAGGGGCCCTATGGCTACACGGTGGGCGGCACCGAACTGGGTGTGGGCCTGCAGATGGGGCCGCCCTATGGCAATGACTACACGGTGGGCATCATCGAGATTCCGATTGCGGCGTTGCTCGGCGGTGATCTGCTCGGCGCGCAGTTGCAGGTCAACACGGTCGGCAATTTCGGCACCGGCTATTACTACGGGTCAGTGGCCATTTCCTGGCTGGATACTGGCGCTCGCACGCTCACCGGCGATGTGGTGGCAGATGGCCTGGGCTCGCTTGTGAGCGGCGGATCGGGCGGCTGGGGGGTATGGAGCAGCGATACGCCAGAAGGTGCCATGCTCAAGCAATTCGA
>CANJJE010000014.1 GCA_947474755.1 Burkholderiales bacterium
ATGCAGCGATCGGCGTCGTAGCGCGACGGCAGGACGAACTTCGACCCGGCCGCGCAGGTGTGCAGCGCGATGAAGATGTCCAGCGCCTGCTGCGAAAGGTAGACGTTGTGCGGCTTGCCCGCCTTCATCCGCGACTTCGGGATCGACCAAACTGCGTTCTCGAAGTCCACCTCGTCCCAGGTCGCCTCGATCAGTTCGCTCTTGCGCACCAGCGTCAGCAGCACGAGCCGCAGGGCCAGGCGAATGGTCGGCAGCGTCGCGGTCGTCTCCAGCAGGCGGTGCATCAGCCGGATCTCGGAGGGCGACAGCGCCCGATCCTTCGGCACGAAGGTTGCGATCGACGAAGGCCCGACCTCGTCAGCAGGGTTCGGCGCCTTCTCGCCGTGCATGGCCGCGTAGGCGAACACGAGCTTGACGATGTCGCGCGTGATCACGGCCGTGGCTGGCGCTCCACGGGCCTTGATCTTGGCGCACAGGGCACGCAAGTCCTCCGGCCGGATCTCGGCCATGCGTCGGCTCTGGAAGACCGGCAGGATGTCCCGGTCAATGACCGTCTTGCGCATGGCCCGGGTGCTGTCGGCCATCTTGTGCTCGGCCAGCCAGCGCCGGGTGAACTCGCCAAAGGTCTTGGCCTCGGTCCGTCGGATCTTCTCCCGCTGCTTTTCCTGGGCGGGGGAGATGCCCTGGGCGATCGCCCTGCGCGCCTCCATGCAGCGCTCGCGCGCCATCAGCAGCGAGATCCCGTCCTTCAAACCGTAGCGGCCGATCGTGAGCGTCTCGCGCCGCCCGTTCAGGCGGTAGTCCATCCTGAAGCTGATGGTGCCGCGGGGCGTGACCACCACGTAGAGGCCGTCGCGGTCGGCGACCTTGTAGAGCGCAGCCCGCGGCTTCAACCCTCGTAGCGTGCCATCTGACAGCATCGGCGAACCCTCCTTTGCGGAGAATTCTACCGCCAGTCAAAAGCTCCCGCTACGTAGCATCTAAGTGCTTGTCAGCGTTTGCGTTTTCCGGATTTCTCGTACCGTCAATCTCAACTGAAGCGAGACGGTAGAAGTTTTGACCACTCTGCAAGCTCATGATCTGCCGCCAGAACTGCCGTCTACCGGAACCGCATTCCCCCGATAGTCTTCGATAGACGCTGAAAGACGTTTTTCATTGCAAATCAAACACTTAGGAAATTTTCTCGACTGTCTTCGATAGTCCCCGAAAGACGCCGAATCATTCCCACTCGATCGTCGCCGGCGGCTTGCTGCTCACGTCATAGGTGACTCGGTTGATGCCGCGCACCTCGTTGATGATGCGGCTGCTCACCTTCTTCAGCAGGCTGTAGGGCAGCTCGGCCCAGTCGGCGGTCATGAAGTCGCTGGTCTGCACCGCGCGCAGGGCCACGACCCATTCATAGGTGCGGCCATCGCCCATCACGCCGACGCTCTTGACCGGCAGAAAGACGGCAAATGCCTGGCTGGTCAGGTCGTACCAGCTCTTGCCGGTGACGGGGTCGATGGCGGCGCGCAATTCATCGATGAAGATCGCATCGGCGCGCTGCAGGAGCGACGCGAACTCCGGCTTCACCTCGCCCAGAATGCGCACGCCCAGGCCCGGTCCGGGGAACGGATGGCGGTAGACCATGTCATGCGGCAGGCCCAGGGCCACGCCGAGCGCACGCACCTCGTCCTTGAACAGCTCGCGCAGTGGCTCCAGCAGCTTCAGGCCCAGCGTGGCGGGCAGGCCGCCCACGTTGTGGTGGCTCTTGATCGTGGCCTTCTTGCTGGCGGTGCCGCCACTCTCGACAACATCGGGGTAGATGGTGCCTTGCGCCAGCCACTTTGCGCCCTTGGCACCGTTGCCGGCGGCCTTCAACTTGGCCGCTTCGGCCTGGAACACCTCGACGAACTCGCGACCGATGATCTTGCGCTTCTGCTCGGGGTCGGTCACACCCTGCAGGTGGCCGAGAAACTGCGCCTGCGCCTGCACATGGATCACCTTGGCGTGCAGCCTGCCGGCAAACATGTCCATCACCATCGCACCTTCGTTGAGGCGCAGCAGGCCGTGGTCGACGAACACACAGGTGAGCTGATCACCGATGGCGCGGTGGATCAATGCTGCGGCCACGCTGCTGTCGACGCCGCCTGACAGGCCAAGGATCACTTCCTCGTCGCCGACCTGCTCGCGAATGCGCGCCACCGCTTCGTCGACGTAGTTGCCCATGATCCAGTCGCCACTGCAGCCCGCAATGTCGCGCACGAAGCGCGTCAGCATGGCCATGCCCTGCACCGTGTGCGTCACTTCGGGGTGGAACTGCAAGGCGTAGTAGCCGCGTGCCTCGTCGGCCATGCCGGCGATCGGGCAGCTCGGCGTGCTGGCCATCAGCTTGAAGCCCGGTGGCAACGCTGTGACCTTGTCGCCGTGACTCATCCAGACCTTCAACATGCCGCAGCCGTCGGAGGTGGTGAAGTCAGCGATATCGTTCAGCAGCCGTGTGTGGCCATGCGCCCGTACCTCGGCATAGCCGAACTCGCGGTGGTCGCTCCACGAGACCGTGCCGCCCAGCTGAACTGCCATCGTCTGCATGCCGTAACAGATGCCGAGGACAGGCACGCCGGCATCCCACACCGCCTGCGGCGCCCGCAGCTGGTGGTCTTCATACGTGCTGGCATGGCTGCCCGACAGGATGATGCCCTTGGCCGCGAAGCCGCGGATGAAGTCGTCCGACACATCGTTGGGATGGATCTCGCAGTACACCTGCGCCTCGCGCACGCGGCGCGCGATCAGCTGCGTGACCTGAGAGCCGAAATCGAGGATGAGGATCTTGTCGTGCATGGCGATCAAATGAAAGGAGGCGAGGCGCTCGGCTTCACCCTCACGGGGTGCCGGTCGTCGCCACCGCGGGGTGTGGTGGCTGCGGGCCCATTCGGCGGAACTGCGACCAGGCCAGGTACAGCGCCGTCGCCTGGAGCAGCGCTCCGCAATACAACGGTGCTCCGATCGCCCAGTGCCCTTGCGGCAGGTGCGAGACCGACACCAGCAATGGTGTGGTGATCAGCGGCCCCAACACGGCGGTCAGGCTGTTGAGCGAGCTCACAGCCCCGAGTGTGCGACCCTGGCTTCGATCATCGGCAGCGCTCGAGACAATGCTCTGGATCGAGGAGCTGACGGTGAAGCCGAGCACGTTGGCGAAGATCACCGCATACATCATCCAGCCGGCCACCGCAGCCCCCCACAGCGCGTAGGCCAGCGTAGAGGAGATGAGCCCGAACACCGCCAGCCGGGTCGGCGGAAACCTCTTCAGCAGCTTGCCGAGCAGATAACCTTGAACAAACACGGAGACCACGCCAATCGCGGCCAGCGACCAGCCGTTCGCGCTCGAATCCCAGCCGAACTTGAAGGTCGCGTAGAGCACCCAGCTGTTGTAGAGCACACCCTGGGCAAGTCCGGTGCAGGCGATCACGCCCACCAGGCGGCCCACACCCTTCAGGTTGGCAAGCGCCTTCAACGCGGAGATGGGGTTTGCAGAACTCCATGAGAAGGCGCGCCGACGATCCACCGGCAGGGATTCCGGCAACACGAAGCAGCCATAAGCCAGGTTGATGAGGGCGATCCCACCGGCCACAAAAAACGGCAAGTGCAGATCGATGGCACCGAGCACCCCCCCCATCGCCGGGCCGATGATGAAGCCGATGCCGAACATCGCGCCCAGCATGCCGAAGCGCTTGGCCCGCTCCTCAGGGGCCGAGATATCGGCCACATAGGCGCTGGCCACCGCTGCATTGGCCTGCAAGCCGCCGCCCAGCAAACGCACCACGATCAACATCCACAGCGAGGTCGACAACGCCGTGGCAAAGAAAGTGAACGCGAGGCCGCAAAAACCCAGCAAGAGCACCGGGCGTCGACCGTAACGATCGGACAGGCCGCCCAGGATCGGCGCGCCGAAGAAATTGGCAATGCCGAACGCGAAGCTGACCACCCCCAGCCAGAACGCGTGGTCCGCCTGCGAGCCCGTGAGACTGCCGACCAGCTCCGGAATCACCGGCACGATGATGCCGATCGACACCATGTCGATCAGCACCGCGATCAGGATGAAGGGCATCGCGGCCTCACGCTTGTCGCGCGGAGCCTTGGGCACGGTCTTCAAGGCATCAGCCGGTGCTGCCACGCCAGTGTCGTCTGTCACGGGCGTCGTCATTCCATGCGGTAGTTCGGTGCTTCCTTCGTGATCTGCACGTCGTGAACGTGACTCTCGCGTATGCCAGCACTGGTGATCTCGACGAATTCGGCCCTGTTGCGCATCGCCTCGATGCTGGCGCAGCCGCAGTAGCCCATCGCCGCGCGGATGCCACCGGCCATCTGGAACACGATGCTGATCATCGAGCCCTTGTACGGAACACGGCCTTCGATGCCTTCGGGCACCAGCTTGTCGGCGTTCGGGTTGGCGCCAGTGTTGTCCTGGAAGTAACGGTCGGCACTGCCCTGCTGCATCGCACCGATGCTGCCCATGCCTCTGTAGCTCTTGTAACTTCTACCCTGGAACAGCACGATCTCGCCGGGCGCCTCTTCGGTGCCGGCAAACACGCCCCCCATCATCACCGTGTGCGCGCCTGCGGCCAGCGCCTTGGCGATGTCGCCGGAGTAGCGGATGCCGCCGTCGGCGATCAGCGGCACTCCGCTGCCGGCCAACGCCTTGGCGACGTTGTCGATGGCGGTGATCTGCGGCACGCCGACGCCTGCAACGATGCGTGTCGTGCAGATCGAGCCCGGACCGATGCCCACCTTGACGCCATCGGCACCAGCCTCGACCAGCGCAAGCGCCGCTGCGCCGGTGGCGATGTTGCCGCCGATCACGTCGACACCCGGGTAGTTCTGCTTGACCCAGCGCACCCGCTCTATGACGCCGGCGCTGTGCCCGTGCGCGGTATCGACAACGATGGCGTCGACGCCGGAGCGCACCAGTGCATCGACGCGTTCCTCAGTGCCCTCGCCCACGCCGACAGCAGCGCCAACGCGCAGCTTGCCTTGCGCATCGCGCGCGGCGTTCGGGAAACTGGTCTGCTTGGTGATGTCCTTGACCGTCATCAGGCCGCGCAGTTCACCAGCCGCATTGACCACCAGCACGCGTTCGAGCTTGTGCAGGTGCATCAGTGCCTTGCCGTCTTCAAGCGTGGCGCGCTCGTCCACGGTGACCAGCCGCTCGCGCGGCGTCATGATGTCTCGCACCGGCGCTTCAAGACGGGTTTCAAAGCGCAGATCACGATTCGTGACGATGCCGACGACCCGTGCGCCTTCAAGCACCGGAAAGCCTGACACGCCATGCTGTCGCGACAGTTCGACAACCTGACGCACGGGGGTGTCCGGAGTGATGGTGATCGGGTCACGCAGGATGCCGGACTCATACCGTTTGACCCGCGCCACCTCGGCTGCCTGCTGCTTCACGCTGAGGTTCTTGTGCACGATGCCGATGCCGCCCTCTTGCGCGATGGCAATGGCAAGGCGTGCTTCAGTCACCGTGTCCATCGCAGCAGACACCAGCGGAAGGTTCAAGTCGATGTTGCGGGAGAGCCGGGTGGCGAGGCTGGTGTCACGGGGCAACACCTGGGAGAACGCTGGCACCAACAACACATCGTCGAAGGTGAGCGCTTTACCAAGAAGGCGCATGGAAAGGGCTCCGGTCGCAAAACGAAATTATAGGGACGCCGCAACAGACGCACACATTTGACCGTCGTCCGCGGAGCTGCAGGGCGCAGCGCCACGGTTACACTTTTCCTCGGTCAGGCTTGAAAGGTTTTCAACATGCGTTCAGGGTTCGGCGCGATCTGCGGGGCGGTGCTCATCGCCAGCTTGTGCTCGCCAGCACTTGCGCAGTGGAAATGGCGAGACAAGAACAACCAGGTGCAGTACAGCGACCTCCCGCCCCCGCCGAGCGTGCCTGACGCGAGCATCCTGCAGCGACCGGCCTCGGCAAACCGGCGCATGCTGCCAGGGGTGGCCGCCTCATCGGCACAGAGTCCAGCCTCGGCGGCATCCGGCCTGGCAGCGCCAAAAGGCGTGGAGCCTGAGCTCGAGGCCAGGCTGCGCAAGGAAGAGCAGCAAAAAGCCGCCAAATTGAAAGCCGAGAGCGAGAAACTCGCCGCGCAAAAGGCCGACAACTGCAACCGCGCCCGCATGCAGTTGCGCGGGCTCGATGAGGGCCTTCGGGTGGCCCGCGTCAATGAAAAAGGCGAGCGCGAATTGCTTGACGACAAGGGCCGTGCGGAAGAAGCGGCCCGCAATCGGGAAGTCATCAACGCCGATTGCAAGTAGCGCGCCGAGAGCACACTACCTCGGCGGACTGATCAGCGTGGCGCACGGCGCTGCTGGCGATGCCGCAATCGCCGAGCCTCCTTGGGGTCGATTTGCAGCGGGCGGTAGACCTCGACCCGATCGCGATCACGCAGCACATGATCGAGCGAGCGCAGTTGTCCCCACACGCCGACCTTGAACGCGACGCCGTCCGTCTGAGGACACAGCCCACTGCACAGCAGGGCATCGCGAACCAAAGCGCCCGGCGGCAGTTGCAGATCGACCTGCCGGAACTGCCCCGCTGCCGGACTGGTCACCACCACGACCGAGATGAGGTCGGCGTTCTCAGCGATCACCGTAGACCTGTGCAGCGCGTTTGACGAAGGAATCGACGAAGGTATTGGCAATGCGGTCGAACACCGGGCTGACTACTGCCTCAAGGGCGAGGCTGGCAAAGGCATAGCGCAACTCGAACTCGATCTTGCAGGCCTGCGTTTCGGCACCTACGGGCTGGAACAACCACTGGCCTTCAAGTACCGAGAAAGGGCCGTCGACCAGTTTCAGCCGCACCGCGCGGTTGGTGTCGTGCTCGTTGCGAGTGGTGAAGGCGTGGCGGATTCCGGCAATGGCCAGATGCAGCCGCGCGGTCATCGTGGTGTCGGTGCATTCGAGCACCTCGGCGCGGGCGCACGATGGCAGGAACTCCGGATAGTCGACCACGGCGGTGACCAATTCGTACATCTCGTGCGGCGAGTACCACAGCAGCACCGACTTTTTGACGTGCTTCATACAATGACGCCATTCTATGGACGCGTTCCACGCGCGATTGCCCGCTCATGTCTATTGCCGAAAACCGACGCGCGCGGTTCGACTATCACATCGAAGAACGCTACGAAGCCGGCATGATGCTGCAGGGCTGGGAGATCAAGGCGATACGCGCCGGCCAGGTGCAGTTGACAGACGGTTATGTGGTGATCCGTGACGGTGAACTGTTCCTGATCGGTTGCCGCATCAATGCGCTTCGAAGCGCTTCCACCCACATCAGCCCCGAAGCCGACCGCACGAAGAAGCTGCTGATGCACAAGGAAGAGATTAAGCGGCTGATCGGCAAGGTCGAGCAGAAAGGCTTCACGCTGGTGCCGCTGAACTTGCACTACAAGGGTGGCCTGGTCAAGGCCGAGATTGCGCTGGCCAAGGGCAAGGCCGAACACGACAAGCGCGACACCGAAAAGAAACGCGACTGGGACCGGGAGAAGGGACGCCTGATGAGGCACAAGGTCTCATCCAAAGTCTGAGCCCTGCGGTGTGGAGCGACGAATCCTTTTCGCGGCACGAAAGAGGACTCGCTCAGCCAGAGACCGAACCCCGCCGCCGACGGCCCACGGACCAGCCGGCCGCCTTGCAGCGCGAGACCCATCTCATCAACGGCGCCTCCGCGAAGTGGTGGAACAACGCACCCGCAGCGATGCTGCCGCCCCAGGCCAGCAACACACCGGTCGCCTGCAGCCACGCGTGCGGTGGTGCGAATGCCGTGAACGCCGCATTCACCACCAGGCAGACCGCAAAGTGCACCAGGAAGGTCGCATAGCTGATCTGGCTCAGGTAGTGCAACGCGTCCAGCACCACTGGACGCGATGGAGTTGACCTTGCCGCCAGCCGGCTGCGGATCTCATGTGCGGCCCACAGCAGCACGGCCAGCGCCGTCGCCAGGGCCAGCCGCCCACGCCATTCCAGCCACAAACCCACCAGTACGCTGAGCAGTGCCAGCGCAAACGCGGTGCGTGCCGATTGGCTCCCACGCGCCCAGGCGGCCAGCACACCTAGACCGTACGCTGCAAAAAAGTATGGCGCGAAAACGTCCCAGGTCGATTCCCGGTTCACGCACCAGGCAGACCACGCCACAGCCATCACCACGCCACAGGGCAAAACGTGACGAGTCATTTGCGAGCCCTTCATCAGCGCCGCCACCAGCGCCAGCCACAGCACCAGCGCCACATAGAGCTGCAAGTCGATGGCGACATACCAGACGCCAGCCGACAGCGCCTCTTCCCCGATCACGTCCTGGAGCAACAGCAGATGGGCGAAGAACTGCACTGGACTCGGCGTCACGGGCACTGAGGGGTGTTCCATCCAGTTGCGCGCCACCGCCGCGGCGACGATCGCCAACAGCACGGCAAGCGCCAGCGGCAGAGCCAGCCGCAAGTAGCGCTCAAACAAGCGAGACCCCACCTGGATAGGCGTGTGCACACGGCCATCCGGCGCCAGGCTGAGCGCCGCCAGATAACCTCCCACCACGAGGAAAACCTGCACCACCATGCGCGCCGGATCGGCCAGCCAGTCGACTACCAACGGCATCAGCGGCGCCGCGTGATCGGCCATCGGCCCATAGAAGGCCAGGTGGTGCAACACGATGAGTTGTGATGCGATGACCTTCAGCAGGTCGATCAGCGGCAGACGATGGGAAGGACGCATGCTCAGCCGAGCGCCCCCAGCGCCTGCTCGCAGTCCGCGATCAGGTCAGTCACCGATTCCAGACCGATGGACAAGCGAACGAGCGTGCCAGGCCAAGCGGGCTGGCTTCGCATCACGCTCAACTGGTAGGGGACCACCAGGCTGACGGGTCCAGCCCAGGAGTATCCGATCTTGAATAGCCGCAGGGCATCAACGAAAGCATGCACCTGTGACACGCTGTATCGCCCATCGAACACCACGGAAAAAAGCCCTGCCGATGCGCTGCACAGCCGTTGCCATGCGGCATGTCCGGGTGATCCAGCCAGGGCGGGGTGCAGCACCTGTGCGACCTCGGAGCGCGCGCTCCACCACGCCGCCAACTCGCGGCCGACTGCATCTTGTGCGTGATAGCGCAAGTGAAGCGTTGGCAGCGAACGCAACAGCAGTTCGGCATCGTTGCCACCGACGCCCCAGCCCATGCGCATGTGCGCAGCCTTCAATCGCAGGTGCAAACTCTCGTCGCGCGTGGTTGCCGAGCCCATCATCACGTCGGCTCCACCCGACGGGTACTTGGTCAGTGCGTGCACGGAGATGTCCACACCCAGCCCAGGCTCGATTTCAAACGGGTTGAACGCGATGCCAGCGCCCCAGGTGTTGTCGAGTGCAATCAGCGCGCCGTGTGAGCGCACCAGCCGGATCAGTGCGGACAGGTCGGGAAACTCCATCGTCACCGAGCCCGCAGCCTCCAGCCACACCAACTTGGTCGCCGGGCTCAGCGCTGCCGACAGTGATGACGGGTCCATTGCGTCATAGAAGCGGTGCGTGATGCCCCAGCGCGCGAGTTCGCCGCGCGCCAGCTCCTTGCTCGGGCCATAGGCGTTGTCGGGGATCAGAACCTCGTCACCAGCGTGCAGCAGTGCCATACCGACCAGCGCAATCGCCGCCAGACCGCTGGGCAGCAGCAGCGTCTGCAGCCCCCCTTCGAGCGTGGCAATGCGCTCTTCCAGCGTGAAGGTGGTCGGCGTTCCATGCAGGCCGTAGGTGTAGCCGGTCTTGTCCTTCCACTGGCGGGCGTGCAGCGCCCGGGTGTTGGCGAAGATGACGGTCGAGGCCTTGTGCACCGGCGGCTGAACCGCGGCGAAACCATCTGGCGGCGTGTAGCCGTGGTGAATCAGCGCGGTCACGCCGACGGTGTCGCCGTCATCCCTGGCCTCGGTCACGATCAGACCGGCTGCGCGATGAGATCGTGGCCCTGCGTGCCCACGATGCGCGCCCGGGTGAACTCTCCGGCCTTCAGCGTCTTCGACGCTTTTTCGGGCGGCAACAGTTTCACCACGCCATCAATCTCCGGCGCGTCGGCATAGCTGCGGCCGGTGCCACCGCGGCGGCCGAGTGCCGGCGCGGCATCGACGAGCACCTGCATCGTGGCCCCCACGCGGCGCGCCAGCCTGGAAGCGGAGACCGATTCGGCAACCTCCATGAAACGAGCGCGCCGTTCTTCGCGCAGTGCAGAGGGAAGCGCACCGGGGAGTTCATTGGCTGTCGCGCCGGCCACTGGGGAATATGCAAAACAGCCGGCGCGATCGATTTCGGCGGCACGCATGAAGTCGAGCAGGTGATCGAACTCGGCGTCGGTCTCGCCCGGAAAGCCGGCGATGAAAGTGCTGCGGATCACGATCTCGGGGCACACCTCGCGCCAGCGCTGGATGCGTTCGAGGTTGCGTTCGCCGCTGGCCGGGCGCTTCATGCGCCTGAGCACATCAGGGTGAGAATGCTGCAACGGCACGTCAAGGTACGGCAGCACGAGGCCCTGCGCCATCAATGGCAACACCTCGTCGACATGCGGGTACGGATACACATAGTGCAGTCGCACCCAGGCGCCGTGTGGCGCGGCCAGCTCACCGAGCTTCTCGCACAGATCAAGCATGCGCGTCTTCACCGGCTTGCCGTCCCAGAAACCGGTGCGGTACTTGATGTCGACACCGTAGGCACTGGTGTCCTGGCTGATCACCAGCAACTCCTTCACACCGGACTCGAACAAGCGCTGCGCCTCACCGAGCACGTCGCCGATGGGCCGTGACACCAGATCACCGCGCATGCTCGGAATGATGCAGAAGGTGCATCGGTGGTTGCAACCCTCGCTGATCTTCAGGTAGGCATAGTGACGCGGCGTCAGCTTGACGCCGATGTCGTTGGGCGCCGCAGTAGCAGGCACCAGATCCGTGAAAGGGTCGTGCTGCTTGGGCGCGTGCCGATGGACAGCGTCCATCACTTCGTTCGTGGCGTGCGGGCCAGTCACGGCCAGCACGCTCGGGTGCATCTGGCGCACCAGGTTTCCACCCTCTTCACCCGCCTTGGCGCCCAGGCAGCCGGTGACGATGACCTTGCCGTTCTCGGCGAGTGCCTCACCGATGGTGTCCAGGCTTTCCTTCACCGCGTCGTCAATGAAGCCGCAGGTGTTGACGATCACCAGGTCGGCGCCGGCAAAGGTTTTCGAAGTGTCGTAGCCCTCGGCGCGCAGCTGCGTGAGGATCAGTTCGGAGTCGGTCAGCGCCTTCGGGCAACCGAGGGACACGAACCCGATTTTGGGAGCACTTGTGACAACAGGGTGCGTGCGTTCGGTGGTGTCAGCGTCGGAGGTCATGCCGCTATTTTCGCCTCAAAGCCTGACGAGGCCGGGCGAGCGCTGCTCCTCAGCGTTTCGGCGGGAACCCGGACACACCGGGAAACAACGTACCGGCCTGCTTCGCCATTTGTTCCTGCATTTGCGTGAACATCGACTTCGATTGCTCGAGGTAGGTGCTCATCAAGCCTTGCACAGCGGGCGCCTGGCCGTTGAGGAACTGACTCCACAACTCGGGAGTGTGGGCAGCAGTGTCGTACAGCCCGAGCGCCGGATCGGCCAGTCGGCCCTGAATCTCGGTGAAGGTCTGCAGGTTCTTTTCAAGGTAGGAGCCCATCATTCCCTGCATGGCGTGGCCGTAGAAGCGAATGATCTGAGCGAGCATCTGGCTGGAGAACATCGGTACGCCACCGCTCTCCTCTTCCAGGATGATCTGCAGCAGGATGCTGCGCGTCAGATCTTCCGATGTCTTGGCATCCCGAACAACGAAGATCTCGCCGGACATCACCATCTTCTTGACATCCGCCAGCGTGATGTAGCTGCTGGCGGTCGTGTCGTAGAGCCGACGATTGGGGTATTTCTTCAGAACCCGGGCTTCAACCGCTGCCGTGTTCTTCGCCGGCTCTTTGGCGTCGGCATTTTTCGGGTGAGCAGGTCGGCGAGCAGAGGCCATTGAGGGGTTCTTGTGGATGAACTTTGCAATTCAAAAATTCTAGGAGCCCGAGTCGCAGCGCCTCAAACGGATTTACCCGCGCCGAACCAGTCATCAGGCCAGATGTGCAAACTTCATAGTTCGCCAAAAAACTCTGGGGTCGCCATCGTGAAAGAATCTGTCATCCGATGGCGCCGTCGAACGTTATCTGATTTCCCAACTACAACGGAGATCCTCCATGAGCATTACCAATCGCCGCACCTTCATGCTGCACGTCGTGGTCGGAAGCGGCGCCATCGCTGCCTCGCAGGTCATGGCACAGGGCGCCTCGATGGTTTCTGAGACGGACGCCAATGCTGTGGCTCTCGGCTACAAAGCGGACTCGACCAAGGTCGATCTGAAAAAGTACCCTGCCCACAAGGCGACCCAGCACTGCGGCAACTGCGCCTTGTTCCAGGGCAAGGCCACGGATGCCGCAGGCGGCTGCCCACTGTTCGCCGGCAAGCAGGTGGCCAACAAGGGCTGGTGCAGCGCATACGCGCCGAAGGCAGGCTGATTCTTCGCGGACACAAGCGGCGCGGCACTTCCAGTCGGTGCTGTGCCGCTCGGACTTTGTACTGTCGTCCCGGCTCAGGGCCGATCTTCAATCTTGTATCGCCTCAACGCTGCCATCGCGACCGCACATCGCTGGCGTGGATCAGTCCTGAGGCCAGCAGCCACAGCGCAACCCAGACCCACCATGCATCGGCAAGCGCGCTGCGCAGCGCGAACATCAGGCACAGGCCCGACACCCAGTTGGCGACGAAGTCTTTTGCCGCCACACCTTTTCCGGTAAACCGCCGGTAAATCCACAGGACGACACCCTCCAGCAGGGTGAAGCCAATGACGAAGGTGATGAGCCCCTGGGGCGACAACCAGTCGCTCACCACCACTGCCCGCGCATCAAGCGCGCGCGAAACCCATCAGGTGCGCCATGTCCTTGAGGAAGATGCGCACGTGCGCCATGGGCTTCTTGCGCGCCAGCTCCTTGTTCATGTATGACTCGAAGGTGAGTTGCTGAACGTCCTTGTCTTCGCAGATCTTCACGAAGCTCTCGCGCCGCTTGTCAGTCGAATACCAGAACCACTGCATGATGCCGAGCACGCGGAACACCGTGCCGTGGGCTTTCATGAAGCGCTTGCGTGCGAGCTTGAGCGACTTGACATCACCGGTTCGCAGCAGGGCATCGACCGACTCGGCTGCCAGCCGGCCACCGACCATGGCGTAGTAGATACCCTCGCCCGACGCCGGCGCCACCACACCGGCTGCATCGCCGGCGATCACCACATCGCGTCCGTTGTCCCAGCGCTTCAGAGGCTTCATCGGGAGCGGCGCGCCTTCACGCCGCAGCGTTTCGGTCTCGCCCAAACCGGATGCTTCGCGCAAGGCGCCGACCGCACCGCGCAGCGAGAAGCCCTTGTCCGCACTGCCGGTTCCGATGCTCAGCGTGTCACCGTGCGGGAATACCCAACCGTAGAAGTCAGGTGAGACAGAACCGCGGTAGACCACATCGCAGCGTGAGCCATCGTAGCCTTCGGGCTTGACCTTGGGAGCGCGCACGATCTCGTGGTACGCGAACACGTACTGAGTGTCTTCGGCGCCTGGCACGGCCTGACTGGCCACCTTGGAACGGGCGCCATCGGCACCGATCACCGCTCGCGCCCGTACGCTGGTCGGCACGCCTTCGGTGAGTTCGCCGGGCTTGGCGCTGCGACGTTCACGGCCATCGCGCGCGGTGTAGTGCACAACGCTGATGCCGTCGTCGTCGCGGGTCAGCTTGTCGAAGGTGCCGCTGCGTCGCACTGCACCGCTGGCTGCCGCGCGCTCGCGCAGCCACTCGTCGAACACATCGCGGTCGACCATGCCGACGAACCCGTTTTCGATGGGAATGTCGACCTGCTTGTCCTTCGGCGAGATCATGCGCGCCGAGCGAGCCTTGGCGACCAGCAGTTCATCTGGAATCGCAAAATCCTTGATGAGGCGCGGCGGAATCGCTCCACCGCAGGGCTTGATGCGCCCCACACGATCCAGCAACAGTACTGACCGGCCCTGCCGCGCCAGGTCGTCCGCAGCCGTCGCACCGGCAGGGCCACCACCGACGACGACGACATCGAAAATTTCAGGCGTGCTCATGTCATTCACCTCACGTTCAACTCGACTTGATGATGGCGACAGGGGCGTCACCGGCTTGGGGATCTCGAGCGGCCAGACGCGGCGTCGAGACCAGAGTGGCACCGCAATGCGATGCCTCGTGAGTGGTACTGCGATCGGACGGCACCGCCGACCCATCGCCTGAGGCGCGAAGCGCCAGCCAGGCGGCCAGCACGAACAGTGCGGCCTCGAAAGCGAAGACCGCGGAATAAGCCACCCCGGGCGCACCGAACCACCAGCGCGCCAGGTCACTGGCACCGGCGCCGACCAGACCCCCGAGGCCGAACGCCACTGCCTGGGCTGCGCCCCACAGACCCATGCGCACGCCTTCGCGGGACTCGCGCCCCTGGCTGGCCAGACTCATCATCGAGCCGATCGCCGCAATCGAAAACGCGCCGTTGGAGACACCCATCAGGAACACCGTTGCCTTGAGCGGCCAGGCGCCGTTGCTGAGCCCGGCCATCACTAGGCCAGCCAGCGCGAGGGCCGACGCCAGACAACCGCCTACCGTCCATGCGCGCAGCGAGGCAGAGCGACCACCAGCCGCTCGGCCGGCTTCGACGGGACGCCCGGTCAGTCGCGCCATCCAGCGACCCAGCACCCCGCTTCCCGCGACGGCTACCAGCACCATGCCCAGCAACACGCCGCTGTGCTGCACTCCGGCCAATTGCGTCGACTCGCCTGGCGTGTAGCCGAAAACCGAACCGGCGAAGGGTTCGAGGATCAGATCCTGCGAGCTGTAGGCCAGCATCGAGACGAAGACGAAGATCGTGAAGCGGCGCGCAGTGGGCTCAGACCAGACCTGAGCGAGAGCCACTCGAAATCCGGGGGAGGCCGACGCAGCGGCGCTGGTGGACACGGCCCGTGCAACCTCGGGAGTACCTTCGAGCCCACGCAATGCCAGCCCGGTGATCACGAACGCCAACAGCGACACGACACTCGACACCACCAGCAGGCGCTGCGGTGAGTAGGGATCAAGCAACTTGCCGGCGGTGCCAGCCGTGACCGCAAAGCCCACGATCATCATCATCCAGACGATCGTCGCGGCGGCGGCTCGCCGATCGGCCGGAACTCGCTTGGCCAGCAGTACCAGCAATGAAGTGCCACAGGCGCTGACGCCAAGACCGATCAGCCCGAAGCCGACCACCGCCAGAGCAATACCCGCAGCGGGCTGAGTTGCCATCCACACCACGGCCAGCGCAGACGTGACCCCACCGATGGCTAGCGAGCCCATGCCGCCCATCAGCCAAGGCGTGCGGCGCCCGCCGACATCGGAGCCATGCCCCATGCGTGGCCGCACCACCTGAATCAGGTAATGAAACGCGACCAGAATGCCGGGCAGCAGGGCCGGCAGCGCCAGTTCGACCACCATGACACGGTTCAACGTCGAGGTGGTCAACACCACAACGGCGCCCATGCAGGCCTGCACCAGGCCGAGCCGGGCGATACCGAACCAGCCGAATTCGCGGTTGGTCATGCGACCGCTGAGCCCAAGCTGCGCAGCGCAAATGCGCTGACCATCATCCCGGCAACAAACAGCGGCACCCCAAATCCGCTGTAGAGCAAGGCGCGATCGATCGGCTTGTCAAGAAAATGGTCCATCAGCAGCACTTGCAAAAGCATCAGCGCGCCCACCGTGATGGCGTGCATCGGAGCACCCCAGAAGATCAGCAGCAGCACGACGACAAACTGCGGCGCCAGCATCATCAGGCAGGCGATGCGGGCGGCGCCCTGGACACCAAGCTGCACGGGCAGCGAGGCAATGCCCATGCGCTTGTCACCCTCGACGGCCTTGAAATCATTCAAGGTCATGATGCCGTGCGCGCCGACGCTGTAGAGCGCTGCGAGCGCCAGCGTGCGGCCATCGGGCATCGCACCTCCCGCCATCACTGCGGCACCGGTTACCCAGGCGAGGCCTTCATAGCAAAGGCCGCATGCCGCATTCCCCCACCAGCCGTTCTGTTTCAGCCGCAATGGTGGCGCGCTGTAGGCCCAGGCCAGTAGCAGACCGGCAGCCCCGGCGGCAAAGCCCCAGGTGCCCAGGGTGGTGGCGACACCCAGAGAGAGCGCGGTCCAGGCGACGGCAATGTAAAGACCCCAGCGACCCGGCATGCGCCCCGAGGGGATCGGGCGGTTCGGCTCATTGATGGCATCGACATGGCGGTCAAACCAGTCGTTGACTGCCTGACTGCTGGCGCAGACCAAGGGGCCGGCCAGCAGCACCCCAGTGATGATCAGGAACCAGCGGCCATCGGGCGACACACCGGAGGCGATCACGCCGCAGCAGAAGGCCCACATCGGCGGAAACCAGGTGATAGGTTTCAGCAGTTCAGCGACAACGGGCCACGCGGGCACCGACGAGGGAGCGGGCAGAGTGCGGGAGGGCATGCAAATCATTTTGGGATTGACACCTGCAAGTGTCAATCTAAACTTACACTCATTGCGGCTGTCGACGATCGTGAAGACACTGGCCATGCAGTACTCTGAGGGTCATACGACCGATGAAGCCCGGCAATTTCCTCGAACACGGTTCTTCTGCCGCTACCCATGCTGAATCGGCGGGTCATGCCGATGCAGCGCCCGTAGCGCTTGTGATCGGCAGCGGCTTCGGCGGTCTGGCCGCGGCCATCCGCCTGCGCGCTCGCGGCTATCAGGTCACGGTGCTCGAAAAACTCGATGCGCCCGGCGGTCGCGCCTACGTTCACCGACAGGACGGCTATACCTTCGACGCCGGGCCGACCATCATCACCGTGCCATTCATGCTGGAGGATCTGTGGTCGCTGTGCGGTCGCAAGATGTCGGATGACATCGATCTGCGCCCGCTCGATCCGTTCTATCGGATCCAGTTCGACGATGGCACCTACTTCGACTACAGCGGTGACCTGGCCGCGATGCGCGCCGAAGTCGCCCGCTTCGCGCCCTCGGACCTGCCCGGATTCGAATCGTTCATGGCCGAGTCCGACCACTGCTACAAGCTCGGTTTTGAAGAGTTGGCCACCGTGGCGTTCGATACGGTCGGCGATCTGCTGGCGGCAGTGCCATCGATGATGAAGATGCGGGCCTGGCAGACGCTCTACGCGCTGACGGCGCGTCACCTGCGCGACCCGAAGCTGCGCATCGTCTTCAGCTTCCACCCGCTGCTGATCGGCGGCAATCCCTTCGCCTGCACCTGTGTCTACAGCCTGATCACCGCGCTCGAACGCAAGTTCGGCGTGCACTGGGCGATGGGTGGCACAGGCGCCCTGGTTCAGGGGCTGGTCAGCCTGCTCGAGGGGAGCGGCGCTCGCCTGCGGCTGAACGCCGAGGTCAAGGAGATCACCTGTGAGCCGACACCGGGAGCACAACCGCGAGCCACTGGCGTCACGCTGGCGAGCGGCGAGCATCTGGCGGCCGACATCGTGGTGTCGAATGCCGACACCGCATGGACCTACCGACA
The DNA here is from genome assembly GCA_947474755.1 of Burkholderiales bacterium. Lineage (GTDB taxonomy): Bacteria > Pseudomonadota > Gammaproteobacteria > Burkholderiales > Burkholderiaceae_C > PBB1. Next base: position 17,626 of record CANJJE010000014.1, read on the forward strand.
CCTGATCCGCCCGGAATTCCGGCGCCACTGGAGCGACCGCAGAATCGAGAAGGGCAGATATTCGATGAGCCTGTTCGTCTGGTATTTCGGCACGGACTGTCAATATCCCGACGTACCGCACCACATGATGGTGCTGGGTCCGCGCTACCGCGAACTGCTCAACGACATCTTCAAGGCTCACGTGCTGGCCGAGGACTTCAGCCTCTATCTGCACCGCCCGACGGCCTCTGACCCGTCGATGGCGCCGTCCGGCTGCGACACCTTCTACGTGCTGGCGCCGGTTCCACACCTGGACAGCGGTACCGACTGGCAGACCCAAGCCGAGCCGTATCGCCAGGCCATAGCAGACGCGCTCGATCGCAAGGTCATGCCAGGCTTCCAGAAGCGCATCGCAACCTCGCGCATGACCACGCCACAGGACTTCCACGACCGGCTGCTGTCTTTCAAGGGTGCCGCGTTCGGGCTGGAGCCCGTGCTGCTGCAAAGCGCCTGGTTCCGCCCGCACAACCGCAGCGAAGACATATCCGGCCTTTTCATGGTTGGTGCCAGCACCCACCCAGGCGCAGGCGTTCCCGGCGTCCTGGCCTCGGCGAAGGCACTCGAATCGGTGGTGCCCGATGTCGCCTCGTTCGCCTCACCACCCCATACGATCCTGGCTCCAGCCTGATCAGACTGAAGCACAGAACCACGAGGAGCGTCATGCAGCCCGAACAAGCCTTGGCCAATCGCCCGATCAATAACGTTCCAGCCCCTTCGCTCGCCCTGGTTTCCAGCCACAGTGCAGCCGCCTGCTGTCGGCACAGCCTGGATCTTCACGACTGTGAATCACTGATGCGCACTGGGTCGAAGAGCTTCTTCGCCGCGTCGCTGGTGCTACCCAGTCGAGTGCGGGCGCCGGCCACTGCGCTGTATGCCTTCTGCCGACTGGCCGACGACACCATCGACCTCGAAAGCCACCTGCACGGCGGGCCGATGGGCGCATTGCATCACCTGCAGGAGCGTCTACAGCGCATCTATGAGGGCCGCCCGTCGCCGGTGCCGGCGGATCGGGCCCTGTCGGCCGTGGTGGCGCAGTTCAATATCCCGAAAGCGCTGCTTGATGCACTTCTGGAAGGCTTCGAGTGGGACCTGCAATCCCGCCGCTACGACAACATTGCGCAGTTGCACGACTACGGTGCCCGCGTCGCGGGCACCGTCGGCTCGATGATGGCCATCATCATGGGGGTGCGCAGCCCGCAGGCGCAGGCCAGGGCCTGCGAACTGGGGCTGGCAATGCAACTGACCAACATCGCACGCGATGTCGGCGAAGATGCGCGCAACGGACGCCTCTACCTGCCGCGCGATTGGATGCGCGAGGCCGGGATTGACCCCGATGAATGGCTGCGCGCACCGACCTTCAGCCCAGCGCTGGGATCGGTCGTATCGCGGCTGCTGGCCGAAGCCGACACCCTGTACGAGCGTGCGGTGCTCGGTATTGCGGTGCTGCCACGCGATTGCCGGCCAGCGATTCAGGCTGCCCGTCTGGTCTATGCCGACATCGGCCGGGCGGTCAAGCGTTCGGGCTTCGATTCCGTGTCCCGACGCGCATTCGTGTCCTCTCAACGCAAGCTCGGGTTGATGGCGGTGGCCTTCGGTGCTGCAGTCATGTCGCCGGCACGACGCCGGTCGGGCGACTCCACTGAACCGACACCAGTGCCCTCGATCCAGTATCTGGTCGATGTGGCCGCTGCACCGTCGAGCGTGGCGCCAATCAAGCAAGCGGCCGAGACTGGACAGGTACGCAACGACAGAGTTCGCAAGCCGCGATTCGAAGAGCGGATGCTGTGGACGATCGGCCTGTTCGAACGCCGCGAAGAACGTCAGCTCGCAAGCAATTCCTTTGCTGGTGCGGGGCGTCAACAGCCATCAGTGTTCAGCGGTTGACGTCAGCGTGATCCCGGTGCGCTGACGAGATCTGTCAGCGCACTCGAGGCATCCGCCATGGCAGCATCAGCTGTACCGCGGTGGACACCAGACGTGGCACGTTCAATGTTTCGTGCACCGAAGCGACGGCCTCGCCGAACAGCCCCGACGACAGCATGGACCGCACATAAAACGGCGTGTCTTCCAGCGTCTGCGTGACGACCGCAGGCTGACCCGTCTCGGTGCGCATCGTGCGGCCGATGCGCCAGGCGGTGCGCGGCAGCGGTTGACGCTCCGGCGGCGTGAAATGCTCGAAATCCCCGGAAGGTTGGAAGCGCACCGCGATGACCCGATCGCCGCCCTGCTTCTGGCGCACGTCGTAGATCACACCGGTACTGCCGTCCTTCAGTGGCGCACGTGACCAGTCCCACTCGGTGAACGGTCGATCGATCGGCTCATCGCCTTCGTTCGAATCGAGGTAGGCGTGGCCGGACCAGCGCATGGCCGGCGCATCGAACTCGACCTCGACACGCGAGCACGGCGCGATAGGCCCCCAGCGATGCAGTCCGCCATCGTCGAGCGATTCCACGAACCGGCACAGGCCTTTCGGATAGACCCGGATCCGGCCACGCACGCGCTGCGGGATAGGCACGGTGATCTCCTCGATGTCGATGGTCAGGCACTCGCCATTCCAATGCAGCTGGCTCGGCCCGACAGCGAAGCGACTGGCATCGCGCTGCATGCTGGCGCGGCTGCGCTCGGTCATCGTCCAGCGCTTGCCCGCCTTCCCATACAGAGCGACGTTGATCGAGCAGTGGTTTTCCGGATCGGCACTGCCACTGCGTCGCGCCCAGGCGTAGTAAGGTGAAAAGACGCTGCCGACGAAAGCGATGATGCTCAGCGCGTGTTGTCCGTCGTCGCTGATCGCGTCGACATACCACCAGAGATAGCCACCGGTCGGTACCGGCTGGTCGAATCGAGGTGCGCCAGCAGCGTCTCGGCCGCCAGCCGCCCGGACATCGCCGCCATCGGCACCCCTGGCCCGGGGTGCACGCTGCCACCGGCCAGGTACAGCCCCGCCAGTCGGCTCGCCGCTGCCGGTCGCCGGAACACGCCCATCCAGCCGTTCGCTGCCTGGCCGTACAGCGCCCCCCCCGTCGCTGGAAACAGCCGATGAAAATCGCTGGGCGTCGTCAGAACGGTGTTGTGGGGCGTCCGGGCTATGGACAGTCCGCTGCGGTTCATCAGCGCGAAGTGGGTCCGCTCGCATGCTTCTATCTCCGAGGGTTCGAGAGGGGTTGAATCGCCGTTCGCCGGCGCGTTGACAAGGCACAGCAGTCGCTCGGGCCTGCTGCCATCCGGATCGCCATCACGTGCAGGCAGACGGCCGCTGTCGTCGCGGTCCTGGGCGCAAACGTAGACCGTACCTTCACGCGGCAGCCGACGGTGCTGAAAGATGTCGCTGAATTCCGATGCGTAGTCGGCGTTGAAGAACACGTTGTGCCGCACCAGCGGAAAGCCTGAGGTGCGAGCGTTGATCGACCAGGTCATCGCCGACAGCGATCGACCCGAGGCGGGTACCGGTGGCACCGCACGGGCGCAATCCGCGCCCAGCAACCCCAGTGGAAGCGCTGCTGCATCGCCGTTGAAAACCACCGAATCGGCATCGAGGCATTCACCTCCCGCAAGCCGCACGCCGCAGGCTCGCCCATCGCGCACCAGTACCTGCTCGCAGGCCTGCCCATAACGGATCGTGGCGCCGCGCTGCTGCGCCAGCCCCGCCAGTGCGGTCGCCACCGCCAGCATGCCGCCATCGACCGCCCAGACGCCATCCATCTCGACCTGCGCGACCAGCATCAGCGTGGCCGGCGCGGCAAACGGCGATGAACCGCAGTAAGTGGCGTAGCGGCCGAACAGTTGCTGCAGCCGCGGATCGTGAAAGTGCTTCGCGAGAGATCGCCACAGCGATGCAAACGGCCCCAACCCGGCCAGCACACCCAAGCCGCGCGGTCCGAGATCACGCGCCATGCCGAGAAGCGTCGGTCGTTGCGAACGAATGTAGGGGCCTTCAAGGGCGTCGTAGACAGTGCGCGCCTGTGCGCAGAAATGCATGAAGCGACGCGCCTCATGAGGCCCGGCGAATCGACCGATCGCATCGGCGGAACGTTCGGCATCGGCATACAGATCGAGCCGTTGGTCGGCGCCCCACGCATGCCGCGCCAGCACACCCAGCGGCTGCAGGCGCAATTGCTCGGTCAGCGACGAACCCGCGGCGGCGAAGATCTGCTCGAACACCCAGCGCATCGTGAACACCGTCGGGCCGGAGTCGATACCCGCACCGTCGACCATCACCCGGCGCATCTTTCCGCCCGGTGTGTCAGCGCGCTCGACCAGCGTGACCTGCAAGCCGCGACATGCGAGCAACAGTGCACTGACCAGGCCCGCCACGCCAGCGCCAATCACCACCACCCGGTGCGCGCGCAAAGCCTCAGCCATAGCGGCGGCCCAGCCAGGTTCCTTGCGCACCGCTGGGCACGAAGCGTGCGAACATCGACTCGGAAAAATAATCGTGGCGTTGCGCGGCCTTGATAGCGGCCAGATGCGCACCGCTGCGTGCATAGGCATCCATGTGCGCAACGCTGTCCCACATGGTGAAGGTGGCCTGACGCAACAGGGGCGCCTCACCGACACCGGCCGAGAACAGGCAACCTGGCGCACCGTCGAGCGAACGCTGCGTCAGCGGCGCCTGGCGCCAGAAGGCAGCGGCTTTCGGCAGGCGGATCGACGCACGGGTCAACGCTGCGATCGGGCCGTGCGTGGGGGCCTGCGCATTCACCGGCAGGCTCATGCCCGCCCAACTGCCGCGGCAACTGAAGGCTCTCAGCTTGACCGAGAAGAACTCGCTCGCGTGCGAGCGGTAGCTCGCCGCCACTGACGAGTCGCCCAGAAAGGCATCGGCAGCAGGCTCATCGTCGAACACACAGAAGAGACCCTGACGAGACAGGCTAGGGCGCAGCCCGAAACCCGATTCATAGCCGATGCCCAGCACCTTGAAGAAGCGCAAACCCGGCACGCGGTAAAGATCGAATCGGCCGATGACGAACCGGCCGTAACCCCATGCTCTGGACCCAGGTGCTATGTCCGCCAGCACCATGACGGCAACCGAGCCCGGATTCACCCTATTTTTCGCCTTCGGATGTCGGGTCGCTCAGCCCGTAGCGGCGCAGCTTGACATACAGACTCTGTCGCGACAGTCCGAGCATTTCAGCCGCTGCGGCGCGGTTGTCCCGGGTCAGCTCGAGGGCGGCCTCGATGCAGAGTTGTTCGATCAGGTCGGTGGTTTCACCGACGATGTCCTTCATCGGTACACGCCCAACCAGCTCCGAGAGCTGCCCGACCGAGCGGGGCAATTCCTTGGCAGCACGGGCATCGCTGCTCAGGCGCCGACTGATGTCCCGAATGGTGAAGCCGAGGCAGGACTGCTCGCCATCCGAAACCATCGCAGCCGAGATCTCGACATCGTTGGGCGCGCCTTGTTCACTTCGAAGGGTGGTTGGAAACAGCCGCACCGAGCCGCGCTGCCGCAAGGTGGCGATCAGCACATTGAGTTCGACACCGGTGCGACCCAGCCAGCGCCCGAGTGATTCACCACGAACCTGCTCTTCCGAGGCCAGTTGCACCAGTTGAACAAACGAATCATTGGCCATGACGATGGCACCGTCGGGGTCAGTGATGACCATGCAATCGGGTGAACTCTGCAGCAGCTTGACGAGCAGTGAATGCGCGCTGGGCTGAGACAGCACCACGCCGTCGGGCGCCACGCGCGACAGGCGCAGCAACAGCATCGAACCGTTCTCCTGGCGAAACATCGAGCCAGAGACCCAGAGTTCGGCGCCGCCATCGGCAAGCCGGACGCGAACGTCATCGGTCTTGCCTGTGGAGCGCAGACTGACCAGCATGCTCTGCACGGCCGCAGCACCGCGCTCCTCCAGGCCAAGCGGAAAGGACGCACCGACCAGCTTGCGGGAGACATCGGCCAGCAATGCGTGGGCGGCTGGATTAGCCTCGATGACCTTGTGCGTCGCGCTGTCGATGATCAGCAAGCCTTCGCTGGAGCCCTGGAACACGTGCCGATAGCGTGATTGCGCATCGCGCAATCGCCAGTGCTCGTGCAACGAGGCTTGCTGCGCGTCAATCAGGCTCTGCTGCATTGCCGCCATGGCCCGCAGATCCCGTCCATAGACCACAGAGTGCCCAGGCAACGCGGAAGATGGATCACGCTCCACCTTGACGGCGCAATAGGAGAGCGGCAGGGAGGTCCCTGAGTCAGACGGGTGATTGACCTGCCGCCAGCGCGGCGTCGCCTGCGAGTCTGCATCGCGGAGCAAGGCTTCGATCTTGGGCCGACTCTCCTTGGTGACGGTTTGAATCCAAGGCTGCCCGATCCACCGGTCGTAGCCCAGGTTCTTCAGGCTGTCGCTGCCGAAAGCCATGTCGCAAATCACACCATTGGCGTCGACGACCAGCGAGACGTCAGCAGCTACGGCAATCAGCTTGCTCACCGACTCGGTCGTGAGGTGCCCCAAGGACCACGAGGGCTGCTCGAACCCGATCATCGGGCGCCACCTGTGAAGGGGAGGCGGGCAGAGCTCATGAGGCGGGTCTGAAGTGCCCTGCTATTGACAATCACCGGGGCCTCGATTCGAGATCAACGCTGCAGCCTCGATGGGTGCCTGCTTGCCGTCCTTGCTGGTCGCATCAGCGCCAACGATCGACACATACTCCGGATTGGCGGCGAAGACCGGCCCTCCGACAAGGACACCGATCGCCGGGTTGCGCGACATCTGACGAACCGAAGCGATGCATGTCGTCAACCAGTCGAGCCGAGCATCGCTGCCGACAGAGAAGCCAATCACATCGAACCATTCGCGGCTGACCATGTCGACCGCCTCGTCCGGACAGGCACCCTGCCCGCTCGCGACTTCCCAGCCTGCGTGCACGAAGAACTCGGCCACCATCGAGAGCCCGAAAGTGTGCTGATCGCCCGGTGACGGGACCAGCAACACCCGGCGCGCATTGGCGGAAACCTCAGACTCGGCTGCCAGCAGTGGGCTCAATGCCTGCAACAACCGTTGCAACCGACCGAGCACGATAGTGACTTCTGTGAAATCACAGCTGTCGTCTTCCCAGAGGACGCCAAACCGGTTGGCTGCCGTGGCCAGCAGATCGAGAAACACCACGTCAACGGACATGCCTCTGCTTCGCAGCGCCGCGATGAACGTCGTGATGGACGCATCATCGCGATGCAGCAGCAATTGAACAAACTCCTCGACCTCCGCAGGCGTGGGCCTCACAACAGCGGGGAGCACTTCGCTGATGGGCTTGACGCGATGGGCTTCGACAAGCCGAGGAATCACCTCGGCTTCAAGCGTTTTGACAAGGCGGTTCATTCGTTCTTCGGCTTCTGGCCGCCCTAACCGCTTCTGAATCCAAGTGGGCGAGTCATTGTTGAAGGGAAGCCGGACCTCAGACCAGGCGTCGGTGTCAGCTTCTGCGGATCCGGTCGCAGTATTTTGCGCTTCAGTGGACAACGCTTGAGGCGTCGTTCGGGTCATTGCAAGTCTCCTGACAGGACGAGCTCCCCGGCCGCGCTGCCCATTCGTCGATGGCGGAGACCGCAGCGTTATCCGCCCACCAAGCGGCACGCAACGGTCTGGGGTAGGACCCGCCAGAAAGGCTGTCGAGAACAAGGATCCCCCTGAGTTTCTGGCGCTCGCAGCTTTCAACACCTCCGCCGCGCGGTCCTCCAGGCCGTCCCCGATGACGGGGCCGTCAAGTCTCCTGGTGGAGACCAGTGACTGAACCGCCGCCTCGAAGAGCGCCTGAGGCCAGTCGACCCCGGACGCTTCGCGGCCCGGCAAGGCCCGACGAACGCGCGACTCCTCACAAACAGGTACCGGAGCCAAGGTTTCGCCACGCATTCGCATCACCGACGCCCCGGTTGAAGAGCTGCATGGAGCGCCAACCGCCCCAAGGCAGTCGCGCTAGCGGAAGCGTCGAAGGCGGGCGCATCAAGGCAACCGTGTTCCGACAGCTTTTGCGAATGATCGATGGCGCCCCGACACCTGTCAAGACAGATTTACGTCAATCTGGATTGACATTTATAAAGTCGCCGTCTAAATTTGGTTCAACCGGGTCGCAGTAGCGAGAGGAAGTCGATGTTCGAACGAGGGTCACCGCAGGAACCGAGGCCTCCGCTTTACTCCCCCGAGGAGCGCGTTCGTCGCGACTCCACAGTGTGGACGCTGGTCCAGGGGATTTTGGCGCCGGTTCAGTTCCTGGTGTTTCTTGCCAGCCTGTTCTTCGTGCTGCGCTACCTCTCGACTGGAGAGGGTCTGGCGTTGGCCACTTGGTCCGTCGTGGTGAAGACGCTGACGCTCTACGCCATCATGATCACAGGCTGCATCTGGGAAAAGGTCGTCTTCGGGCGTTACCTGTTTGCGCCTGCGTTCTACTGGGAAGATGTGTTCAGCATGCTGGTGCTGGCGCTTCACACTGCCTACCTCGCGGCACTGTTCACCGGGACCTTGAATTCGACGCAGTTGATGTATCTCGCGCTGGCAGCCTATGCGACCTACGCGATCAATGCCGGTCAATTCATCTGGAAGCTTCGCATGGCGCGACTCGACATGGCTCAGCGTGATGCCGTGGCGCGCCATCCCGAACTGGCAGTATGAGCGCGGTTATCCCCATACAGTCCGCAACAGCATCCGGTTGCGCCGATGTACCGGTGCTCAAGGAGCGTGGCCAGCGTGAAGTGTTCTGCGGCTTGACCGGCATCATCTGGCTGCATCGCAAGATTCAGGATGCGTTTTTTCTGGTCGTCGGCTCACGCACGTGCGCGCACCTGATCCAGTCGGCGGCTGGCGTGATGATCTTCGCCGAGCCGCGCTTCGCTACCGCGATCATCGACGAACGAGATCTCGCAGGACTCGCTGACTGCAACGACGAACTCGACCGCGTGGTCACCCGGCTTCTTGATCGGCGCCCCGAGATCAAGCTGCTGTTCCTCGTCGGCTCCTGCCCATCCGAGGTCATCAAGCTCGACCTGTCACGAGCAGCATCTCGGCTTTCGGGTCGTGTTGCGCCTGGCGTACGGGTGCTGAACTACTCCGGCAGCGGCATCGAGACGACCTTCACACAGGGTGAAGATGCCTGCCTGGCATCGCTGGTGCCCAGCTTGCCCCTGTCGTCGGGCGACGCACCAGCCTCACTGCTGGTCGTCGGCGCGTTGGCCGATGTGGTCGAAGACCAGTTCTCCCGCCTGTTCGCAGGCCTCGGCTTCGGCAGCGCAAATGCGCCGGTGCGTTTCTTCCCGCCACGGCATGCGACCGACCTGCCCGCTGTCGGCCCCAACACCAGATTCCTGCTGGCCCAGCCCTTCCTTGCCGATACCGCACGCGCACTTGAATCGCTGGGCGCTCAGCGCCTGCCGGCGCCGTTCCCGCTCGGTATCGAAGGTACGACGCAATGGCTGCAGGCAGCTGCCACTGCGTTCGGCATCGACGCGGTCACCTTCGAGCGCGTCACAGCAGCCGGACGCGATCGGGCCGCCACTGCGCTGGCTCGCCATCGGGTGCAGTTGGCCGGCAAGCGAGTGTTTTTCTTCCCCGACTCGCAGCTCGAGATTCCGATCGCCCGCTTCCTGGCCCGCGAACTGGGGATGCAATTGGTCGAAGTCGGCACGCCGTACATGCACCGCCAGCACCTCGCCGAAGAACTTGATCTCCTGCCAGCAAACACCTTCCTCTCAGAAGGTCAGCACGTCGACAAGCAACTCGACCGTTGCCGCGCCGCACAGCCGGACATCGTCGTTTGCGGCCTCGGGCTCGCCAACCCGCTCGAAGCCGAAGGCATGACAACCAAGTGGGCGATCGAACTGGTCTTCACACCTATCCACGGGTACGAGCAGGCGGCCGATCTGGCTGAGCTCTTCGCACGGCCCCTGGTACGCCGCATGAAACTGGTCGCCTGACCGCCCAAATCATCGACCAACATCCCAGACTATGCAGTTGACGCTCTGGACCTACGAAGGCCCACCGCACGTGGGAGCGATGCGCATCGCTACCGCGCTGAAGGACGTGCATTACGTGCTTCACGCGCCCCAGGGCGACACCTACGCCGACCTGCTGTTCACGATGATCGAGCGGCTGCCCAAGCGCCCACCGGTGACTTACACCACCTTCCAGGCGCGCGATCTGGGCGGCGACACCGCGGAGCTTTTCAAGACCGCCGCGCGTGAGGCCTACGAACGTTTCAAGCCAAACGCCATGATGGTTGGCGCGTCGTGCACTGCCGAGTTGATCCAGGACGATCCGGGTGGCTTGTGCAAGGCACTGAATCTGCCCATTCCTGTTGTTGCACTGGAGTTGCCGTCTTACCAGCGCAAGGAAAACTGGGGCGCATCGGAAACCCTCTATCAGATGGTTCGCGCGCTGGCCGGACCGAACGCACCGACTCCGGGTACCGCGAAGCCGGGTCGTGCTGCAGGCGCTCGCCCACGTTGCAACATCCTCGGCCCGACCGCCCTCGGCTTCCGGCACCGCGACGACCTCCGCGAGATCACCGGTCTGCTGACGCAGCTGGGCATCGACATCAACGTCGTTGCCCCGCTAGGCGCCACAGCCGACGACCTGTCGCGCCTGGGCGATGCCGAGTTCAACGTGGTGCTCTACCCCGAGATCGCATCACTGACCGCGTCTTGGCTGTCTCGTACCTTCGGCCAGCCGGCCACCAGGACGATTCCGATCGGTGCTGGCGCGACGCACGACTTCATCAAGGAAGTCGCACAGCTCGCTGACATCGACCCGAGCGCGGTGCTGGCGACTACCGATTCGCGCTCGCCCTGGTACGCCAAGTCGGTTGACTCGACCTACCTGACGAACAAGCGCGTGTTCGTGTTTGGTGACGCGACCCATGCGGTGGCTGCCGCACGCGTTGCCAGCCAGGAACTCGGCTTCAAGGTCGTCGGCATTGGTACCTACAGCCGGGAGTTTGCCCGCGAAATCAGAGAAGCCGCCAAGTTGTACGAAGTCGAGGCGCTGATCAGCGACGACTACCTCGAGATCGAGGCGCGGATCTCCGAACTGCGCCCTGAGCTTGTGCTGGGTACGCAAATGGAACGCCATATTTCCAAGCGACTCGGCTTGCCTTGCGCGGTCATCTCGGCGCCGGTGCACGTGCAGGACTTCCCGGCACGCTACTCGCCGCAGATGGGCTTCGAGGGTGCCAACGTGCTGTTTGACACCTGGGTCCACCCATTGATGATGGGCCTCGAGGAACACCTGATCGGCATGTTCCGCGGTGATGCCGAGTTCCACGAAGATGCAGCGCCATCGCACCTCGGCGGACATGCCAGCCCGCGTGTCAAGGCAGCCATGCCTGGCGGCGCCGAAACGACTGCCGCACACGTGGAGCAGCCCGCAAGTGCAGAAATCCTGACACCCCCCAACAGCGAAAGCCCAGTAGCTGCGATACCGGCAAGCTGGGCCCCCGATGCGGAGAAGGAGCTTCGAAAGATTCCCTTCTTCGTCCGCGGCAAAGCGCGACGTAACACCGAGCGATACGCACAAGAACATGGCGTACAGGTGATCACCGTAGAGACCCTCTATGACGCAAAAGCTCACTTCGGCAGTTGACCCTCGGTCAAACCCGGCCCGCACGCCTATCCGTGTGGTGGTGGTGACCATGGACACCCACCTTGCCAGCTCCATAGAGCGGGCGCGCGGCACGTTGGCACGAGAGCTGCCGGGGCTGCAGCTCTCGATGCACGCCGCATCGGAATACGCTGGCAATCCCGCAGCACTCGCACGTTGCCTGTCCGACATCGCCGAGGCCGACATCGTTGTCGCCGGGATGCTGTTCCTCGAGGACCATTTCCTGCCCATACTGCCCGCCTTGCATGCGCGGCGTGATCAATGTGACGCGATGATCTGCATGGCCTCCGCCAGCGAAGTGGTCAAGCTCACGCGGCTCGGCCACTTCGACATGGCCAAGCCGGCCAGCGGGCCGATGGCACTGCTCAAGAAGCTGCGCGGCAACAAGGAGAAGGCAGCACCTGGTGGCGCGGCACAGATGAAGATGCTGCGTCGCATTCCGCAGATGCTGCGCTTCATTCCAGGCACGGCTCAGGATGTTCGCGCCTATTTCATGACGCTGCAGTACTGGATGGGCGGTTCCGACGAGAACATGCTGAATCTCGTTCGCCACGTGGTTGACCGTGGGGCCGATGGCCCGCGTCGCGCCCTGCGCGGCTTGGTCAAAGTAGCTGCTCCGGTCGATTACCCCGAGGTTGGCGTCTACCACCCCCGCATGGCGGGCCGCCTGTCGGCCGTGGCCGCAGCGCTGCCGCGGCCACCAGGCAAGGAGATTCACGGCACCGTAGGCATTCTGGTTCTGCGCTCGTACCTGCTGTCCAACAATGCAGGCCACTACGACGGGGTGATCTCCGCGCTGGAGGCACGCGGCCTGCGCGTGATCCCCGCGTTCTCGGCCGGACTCGATGCGCGCCCTGCCATCGACAAGTTCTTCATGAAAGACGGCATCGTCACCGTCGATGCCGTGGTGTCGTTGACAGGCTTCTCGCTGGTTGGTGGACCCGCTTACAACGATGCAAAGGCAGCTGAGGAGGTCCTTTCTCAGCTCGATGTTCCGTACGTCGCGGCGCATCCAGTCGAATTCCAGACCCTGGATCAGTGGGGTGAATCTGACCGCGGCCTGCTGCCGGTGGAAAGCACCATCATGGTCGCCATTCCCGAACTCGACGGCTCGACGAGCCCCATCGTTTTCGGTGGACGCCCCGGCGCTGAGGGCGTCACCTGTACCGGTTGCCACCATGCCTGTACCTTCACCAAAAGCAACAACACGCAGGACATGCATACCTGCCCTGAACGGGCCACCATGCTGGCTGCCCGCGTCTTCAAGCTGGTCGCACTGCGCCGCAGTGAGCGCGCCCAGCGCAAGGTGGCCGTCGTCATCTTCAATTTCCCGCCGAATGCCGGCAACATCGGCAGCGCGGCATACCTGTCGGTCTTCGAGTCGCTTCATCACACACTGAGCGCGATGAAGGCGCAGGGTTACAGCGTCGACCTGCCCTCAAGCATTGATGACCTGCGGGATGCGGTGCTCAAGGGCAATGCCGCGCAATACGGTGCCGACGCGAACGTTCATACGCTGATCTCGGCCGAAGATCACGTGCGACGCGAGCGCTGGCTCAAGGAGATTGAAGGCCAGTGGGGTCCGGCGCCAGGTCGCCAACTGAGCAATGGCCAGTCGATCTTCGTGCTTGGCAAGCAGTTCGGCAATGTGCTGATCGCGGTACAGCCAGCCTTCGGCTATGAAGGCGACCCGATGCGACTGCTGTTCGAGAAGGGCCTCACGCCGACGCACGCGTTCTCGGCGTTCTACCGCTATCTGCGTGAAGATTTCAAGGCGCAGGCGGTGTTGCATTTCGGCACCCACGGTGCACTGGAATTCATGCCCGGCAAGCAAAGCGGACTGGGCGGGACATGCTGGCCGGATCGGCTGATCGACGACCTGCCGAACATCTACCTCTATGCTTCAAACAACCCTTCCGAAGGTGCGATCGCGAAGCGACGCTCTGGCGCCACGCTGATCAGCTACCTCACGCCGCCGGTGGCACAGGCTGGTCTTTATCGCGGCCTGAAAGACCTGAAGGCATCCATAGAACGCTGGCGTGCGATTGACCCGAGCGCAGCCGAGCGCGCCGAGCTTGCGACCATGCTGCAATCGCAGGCGGCAGAGCTGAATCTGGCCGATGCCACGCCGCCGTGGGATGTTTCGCCGATGGGCGACGCTGATGCGCGTGTGGTGCAGCTGCTGGAGCAGATGCTCGAGCTGGAATACACGTTGATCCCGCACGGATTGCACGTGGCAGGACGTGCGCCCAGCGTCGCCGAGCGGGTGGACATGCTGCTGGCGATGGCGGATGCCTCGCATGGTCGCCAATTGGAGCGCGCCAGCATCGAGGCGCTGGTGGCTGGCCGCAGCGCTGAACACGCCCTGGAGCTGGCCCACATGGCCTGCGACGATGATTCGCTCGCGATGATGCGAGGGCTCTCCGAGGCCAACGCGATGCTGGCGGTCGATACCGAGGTCGGCGCCATGTTGCGTGCCCTTGACGGCCGGTTCATTCGTCCAGCGCCTGGCGGCGACATCCTGCGCACGCCGGCGGTACTGCCGACCGGGCGCAACATCCACGGCTTCGATCCGTTTCGCATCCCGAGCTCGTTCGCTGTGCGGGACGGCGCGAAGCAGGCTCAACTGCTGATTGATCGGCACATCGCTGACGGTCATGCGCTTCCGGAGTCGATCGCGATGGTTCTCTGGGGCAGCGACAACCTCAAGAACGAGGGTGCGCCGATCGCCCAGGCGCTTGCGCTGATGGGCGCCCTGCCGCGCTTCGACAGCTACGGCCGCATCGCCGGCGCCACCTTGATTCCGCTGGCCGAACTAGGACGACCGCGCATCGATGTGGTCATCACCTTGTCGGGCATCTTCCGCGACCTGATGCCGCTGCAGATCAAGCTGCTGGCCGAAGCGGCATTCCTCGCCGCCTCGGCTACCGACGAGCCGATTGAGATGAACTGGATCCGCAAGCACGCGCTGGATTACCAGCAGGAGCACGGCTGCACGCTCGAGATTGCTGCGCTGCGCGTCTACGGCAACGCCGAAGGCGCCTACGGCTCGAACGTCAACAACCTGGTCGAAAGCAGCAAGTGGACGGACGAAGGTGAGATCGCCGAGACCTACACACGGCGCAAAGGCTTCGCCTACGGCCGCACCGGTCGTGCAGTTCAACAGACCGCACTCCTCAAGAGCGCGCTGGCCGATGTAGAGCTGACCTACCAGAACCTGGACTCGGTCGAGTTGGGTGTGACCACTGTCGACAACTACTTCGACACTCTGGGTGGCATCACCCAGGCGGTGAAGGTCGCCAAGGGTGGACGCAGCACAGACACGCCGCCCGTCTACATCGGCGATCAGACCAGGGGTGATGGCGCAGTGCGTTCCTTGCGTGAGCAGGTTGCCCTCGAAACCCGCACCCGCATGCTGAACCCGAAGTGGTACGAGGGCATGCTGGAACATGGGTACGAAGGTGTGCGCCAGATCGAGGTGCATGTGACCAACACGATGGGCTGGTCAGCCACCACGGGACAGGTGCAGCCCTGGGTCTACCAGCAACTCAGCGAGACCTTCATGCTTGACCCACAGATGCGCGAGCGCCTCGCCAAGCTGAACCCGACTGCCTCGGCGCGCGTCGCCAACCGATTGCTGGAGGCCTCCGAGCGCAACTACTGGCAACCAGATGCGGCCACGCTCGATGCGTTACGCCGAATCGGCGAAGAGCTCGAAGACCGGCTTGAAGGTGTGTTTTCCGATACCCGCGAAGGAGTTACTGCATGAGCACGACCACGATTCCAATTCCAGACATCAAGAACCCAGGTGTCCGCAAGAACCTGCGACTCGACGGTGAGGGCAGCGTTCAGGTCGAGCTGGATCCGAACCTGAAGATCGGCACCGCCAAGGTGTTCGCGATCTATGGAAAGGGAGGCATCGGCAAGAGCACCACGTCGAGCAATCTGTCGGCCGCGTTTTCCAAGCTGGGCAAGCGCGTGCTGCAGATCGGCTGCGATCCGAAGCATGACTCGACATTCACACTGACGAAGAAGATGCTGCCGACGGTCATCGACGTGCTGGAGACGGTGGACTTCCACGCTGAAGAGTTGCGCGTCGAGGATTTTGTTTTCCCCGGCTACAACGGCGTGATGTGCGTCGAGGCCGGCGGACCGCCGGCTGGCACCGGCTGCGGCGGATATGTGGTTGGTCAGACTGTCAAGCTGCTCAAGGAACACCACCTGCTCGAGGACACTGACGTGGTGATCTTCGATGTGCTCGGCGACGTCGTCTGCGGTGGCTTTGCTGCCCCTCTGCAGCATGCCGACCGTGCGTTGATCGTCACCGCCAATGACTTCGATTCGATCTTCGCGATGAACCGCATCGTGCAGGCGATCGGCGCGAAGGCGAAGAACTACAACGTTCGCCTGGGCGGAGTGATCGCGAACCGCAGCCGCGAGACCGACCAGATTGACAAGTACAACGAGCGCATCGGCCTGAAGCTGGCCGCGCACTTCCCCGACCTCGATGTGATCCGCCGCAGCCGGCTGAAGAAATCAACACTGTTCGAGATGGAGTACTCGCCCGAGCTCGAAGCGGTGCAAAAGGAATACATGCGACTGGCCGCATCACTGTGGCTGGGCACCGAACCCATGAATGCCGTCCCGATGAAAGATCGCGACATCTTCGACCTGCTCGGTTTCGACTGACCATTCGCCCTGCCCTCTCCTTGAATCACTGAAGAACCCGATGAATCCCCTGAGCTACCTCGAACGCCGCAGCAAGATCGAAGACTATTTCGATCGCACCGCCGTGCAAGCCTGGGCTCGCCTCACCTCCGACGCACCGGTCGGGCGCATCCGAGCCACCGTGCGCGCCGGCCGCGACCGCATGCGCTCGACCCTCCTCGGATGGTTGCCCGAAGACCTGAGCGGATTGCGTGTGTTGGATGCAGGCTGTGGCACTGGCGCGCTCGCCGTCGAGGCCGCTAGACGCGGAGCGCATGTGCTGGCGATCGACTTGTCTCCAACGCTCGTCGATCTGGCGCGTGACCGCCAGCCGGCGGAATTGACCAGCGAGTCCAGCGTGGGTCGCATTGATTTCCGCTCGGGGGACATGCTCGACCCGGCACTCGGCGATTTCGACTACGTGGTTGGCATGGATTCGCTGATTCATTACTGCACGCCAGACGCGGTGCGCGTGGTTGCTGGTCTGGCCGAGCGAACCCGTCGCGGTCTGCTGTTCACCTATGCACCCAGCAACCCTGCACTGATCGCGTTCAGGGCTATCGGGCGGATGCTGCCGCGCAGCGATCGCGCACCATGGATCGAGCCGGTGGCCGAATCCACGCTGCACCGCCTGCTGGCAGCCGATCCGGCTCTGCAAGATTGGAAGCGCGGTCGCACGCAACGCATTTCCAGTGGCTTCTATACCTCGCAAGCGCTGGAGCTGTTGCGGCAATGAAAAGACCGTCGCTTCTGGTGCTGCGGGCCAGTCAATGGCGCGATATAGCGCCAGGCTTCCTGCCGTTCGCCGACGCGGCAACGAAAGAGCTGCCACTCGGCCGCCTGATGCGTCTGTCTCTGTTCCAGGTCACGGTCGGCATGGCAACGGTGCTGTTGATCGGCACACTGAACCGCGTGATGATCGTCGAGATGGGCATGGCCGCCTGGCTGGTGTCGCTGATGGTGGCGCTGCCTCTGGTGTTCGCACCGTTCCGTGCCTTGATCGGCTTCAAGTCCGACACGCACAGATCTGTGCTGGGTTGGAAGCGCGTGCCCTATATCTGGATAGGTACCTGGCTGCAATTTGGCGGCTTCGCCATCATGCCGTTCGCCTTGATCCTGCTGTCTGGAGATTCACGCGCCGGGCCATGGTTGGGACAAGTGAGTTCGGCGCTGGCGTTCCTGATGGTGGGCGCCGGTTCGCAGATCACACAGACGGCTGGCCTGGCCTTGGCCACAGACCTCGCCCCTGAAAGCGCACGGCCGCGCGTGGTCGCACTGATGTACGCGATGCTGTTGGTGGGCATGGTGGTCAGTAGTCTGACCTTCGGCTTGCTGCTGGCCGACTTCAGTCAATTGCGCCTGATCAAGGTCGTTCAGGGCGCTGCTGCAGTCACGATTGCACTGAACCTGATTGCGTTGTGGAAGCAGGAAGTCCGCAACCCGGCAAGCACCGCGAAACACCTGCCGAAACCGGACTTCAACAGCAGCTGGCGATCTTTCGTGCGCCAAGGCCGCACTCTGCGATTCCTGGTGGCGGTCGGCTTAGGTACGGCAGCCTTCACGATGCAGGACGTCATCCTCGAGCCTTACGGCGGCGAAATCCTCAAGCTCACGGTGGGGGCCACCACGGTGCTGACAGCCCTGCTGGCCGGTGGCGCCCTGCTCGCTTTCGGCCTCGCCGCTCACTGGCTTGGCAAAGGTATCGACGCCTTGCGGCTGGCGTCCCTCGGCATCTTGGTCGGTATCGTGGCTTTTTCAGCTGTGATCTTCGCAGCACCTCTCGGATCGCCAGCGCTGTTTCGTATCGGTGCGGCCTTGATCGGCTTCGGTGGTGGCTTGTTTGCAGTAAGCACCTTGACGGTGGCCATGAGCATGGAAACACCGGGCCAGATCGGTCTGGCGCTGGGTGCCTGGGGCGCGGTTCAAGCGACAGCAGGTGGGGTGTCGATCGCTGCCGGAGGCGCTTTGCGCGACATCATCACCAGCATGGCCTCACAGGGGATGCTGGGAACGGGACTGTCTGACCCATCGGTCGGATACAGCGTCGTCTATCACCTCGAGATCGGATTGCTGTTTGCCACGCTGATCGCGATTGGTCCGCTGGTGCGCATGTCCACCGAATCACGTTTCAACACCAGTCAGAAGTTTGGGTTGGCCGAGCTTCCAGGCTGAATATTTTTTGCGGGCAAGAAGGAGATCAAATCATGGGTACAGGAGCCATCACAGGCTATATCGACGTCGCACAAGTCGTGCTCTACGTGTTCTGGATTTTCTTTTTCGCCCTGGTGTACTACCTCCAGCAGGAAAGCAAGCGAGAAGGATTCCCTCTCGAGACGGTCTACCCCTCAGGCGAAATGCGCCAGACGCCTGGATTCGTGGGGATGCCCACTCCGAAGACCTACCTGTTGCCACACGGTGACTCGGTAACGGTCCCCAACGATAAAGTCTCGCCCCAGACCTTGCATGCCGAGCCGCTGCACTGGATGCTTGGTGCGCCGCTGGTGCCCACTGGCAACCCCATGCTCGACGGTGTGGGGCCGGGCGCTTATGCCGACCGTGCGGACGTTCCTGATTACACATGGGAAGGCGACGCGAAGATCGTGCCGTTGCGCATGGCTGCCGACTTCGGTGTCGCATCGAACGACCGCGACCCACGCGGCCTCGAAGTGATTGGGGCCGATGGCGAAGTCGCCGGCACGGTGCACGATCTGTGGATCGACAAGTCGGAAATGATGTTCCGCTACATCGAGGTCACGGTGCCTGTGGGAGCAGCGACGCGAAACGTTCTGCTGCCGATGAATTTCGCCCGAATCAAGTCCGATCACGTGAAAGTGGCATCGATCCTCAGCCACCAGTTCGGACAGGTGCCCGGTACCAGGAGCGCCGAGCAGATCACGCTGCTGGAAGAAGAAAAGATCATGGCCTACTATGGTGGCGGAACGCTCTACGCGACGCCAGACCGCCAGGAGCCGCTGGTATGAAGGTGAACTACGACGGCCATACTCATGAGCATGAGTTCGAGCCTGAGTACGGCCTGCCCGAGCCGCTGCCCGCGGGCGAGCGTGTGTTGTGGCAAGGCTCTCCGGACTGGAGGGTGCTGGCGCGACACGTGTTTCATGTCCGCGCGCTGACGTTTTACTTTGGCGCGATTCTGGCCATTCGCGGTGCTTTTGTGATCAGCGACGGCGGAACGGCGGCAGCCGCTTTGAAGGCGGTCGGAATGACACTGCCACTGGTGGCAGTGGCGCTCGGGATCGCCGCGGGGCTGGCACTGCTTTGCGCGCGCACAAGCGTCTACACCATCACCGACAAGCGTGTGACCATGCGCATCGGCATCGTGCTGAACCTGACCCTCAACCTGCCCTTCAAACGCATCGCTGGCGCGGGCTTCCGAAAGGTCGGCGAAAGTGCCGGTGACATTCCCTTGACGCTGGCTGGCACAGACCAGATCGCCTTCCTGCACCTGTGGCCGCATGCGCGACCCTGGCGCATCGCCAAGGCGGAGCCGATGCTGCGCTGCGTGCCGCAAGCTGCGGAAGTCGCACGGATCCTGGGGCAGGCCTGGTCGACATCGCGTGGCTTGGAACTGGCCCCGACGACGCCGATCGCGGCAAACGCACCACGTGCGCGCGGATTCGCTTTGTCGGGCGAGCATCGCCTGACGCAAGGCGCCTGACATGGTGGCCCTCACGGCAACCAATGTCCTGCCGCGCCGCGCGCTGCTGGCCATCGGCTTCGTGTTGCTCGCCACACTGATCGCTGTGGCGTCGGTTCGAGTGTCCGGCACCACCATCACCGAGCCCGATGAAGCGGCTGTTGCCGTGCGCGAACTGCGCTTCGAAGACCGGCCCGACGGCAGCGTGGTCGTGATCGATGCCACCACCAAATCGGTGATCCACACGATCACAGGTGAGGCAGGTTTCTTTCGAGGCGCGCTGCGCGGCCTGGCGCGCGAGCGCCGCCGCGCCGGCCTGGGCTCGGAGCAGCCGTTCCAGCTGATTGGCCGGGCCGACGGCCGTCTTACACTGGTTGATCCCGCCACCGGACAGCGCATCGACCTTGAATCCTTCGGCCCGGCCAACGCAGCCGTGTTTGCCCGTTTCATGACCGATCTGCCGACGCCCCGCTGAGGTCGGCCCCCCGTCTACAACGCTCGGAGCAGTAAATGACCACGACAGCCCAACGTGCCCCCAACGAAGCAACCACCACCGCACTTCAGAACACGGTTCTGACGCCGCGCTTCTACACCACCGATTTCGATGCCATGGACCGCATGGACGTCAGTTCGGTGCGCGCTCAGTGGGATGTGCTGATGGAAGAGTTTCGTGCCGACTCGAACACCGACCACTTCCAGCGTCCGGCGGACATGGTGGGCCAGGACTACTCATCCCAACTGCCTCCCGCGCTGTACAAGGAGTTTGGCGACTTCCTGATCAGTTCTGTCACCAGCGAGTTTTCAGGCTGCGTGCTCTACACCGAAATGAAGAAGCGTGTGACCAACCCCGACATCAAGGAACTGATGTCGCTGATGGCGCGCGACGAAAGCCGCCACGCCGGCTTCATCAACCAGTGGCTGAAGGATTTCGGGATTGGCGTCGATCTGGGCTTTCTGGTGAAAGCGAAGAAGTACACCTACTTCCGACCGAAGTTCATCTTCTACGCCACCTATCTGTCCGAGAAGATCGGCTATGCCCGCTACATCGCGATCTACCGTCAGGTGGAGCGACACCCCGAGCTGTGCTTCCACCCGATCTTCAAGTGGTTCGAGCTCTGGTGCAACGATGAGTTTCGTCATGGCGAGGCTTTCGCGCTGCTGATGCGAGCGAACCCCAAGCTGCTGACTGGATTCAACAAACTGTGGATCCGTTTCTTCGTGCTGGCGGTCTACGCCACGATGTACGTTCGAGATCACCAACGCCCCGAGATGCACGCGGCAATGGGCTTGAACCCGACCGAGTACGACTACCACGTGTTCCGCATCACTTCCGAGATCACCAAGCAGGTGTTCCCTCTGACACTGAACATCGACGACCCGCGCTTCCGCAATGGCCTCGAACGCTTGCGCAAGTTGTCAGTCGCGACCGAAGCAGCGCGGGCCCGTGGTGGCATCGTCGGCGCCATCAAGCGCCTCGGCTACGGCATCGCGGCTGGTGCCACTTTCGTACGGCTCTACTGCCTGCCGGCTCAGCCTAATCAGTTGCCCGTCGACGTGCGCGTGGCGCCGGCGTGGTGATGAGCTGATCTTCGGACCGGCTCCTCAGTAGTGACGCCCCATGTCTCAGTACCTCTTGCCCATCGCGTACACCCTGTTCATCTGGTGGTTCAGCACAGGCGTCATCCTCTACCTGAACGGCTTGCCACGCTGGACGTTCAAGTGGACGATGGGGGGCACGACCTTCGTGCTGTTGATGGCTCTGATCGGCCTCGGTGTCACGCGAGACGATACGCGCATCACCGGCGCTTACCTCGCCTTCACCTTTGGCGTGTTGGTGTGGGCATGGCAGGAGGTCGCTTTTCTGCTCGGCTACGTCACAGGCCCCCGGCGCATCGAATGCCCGGCTGAGTCCACCGGCTGGCGGCGTGCTGGCTACGCCTTCATGGCGGTCGTGCACCATGAGCTGGCGCTGGTGATTCTGGGAGCTGCGGTGCTGGCTGCCACCTGGGGCGGAGCCAACCAGACCGGCATGTGGACCTTCCTGATCCTCTGGGTGATGCGCCAGAGCGCGAAACTCAACGTCTTCCTTGGCGTGCGCAACCTCAATGAAGGCTTCCTTCCGGATCACCTAAAGTACCTGCAAACCTACTTCACCCGGCGACCGATGAACCGGCTGTTCCCGATCTCCGTGATCTCCTCGACGCTGGTGGCCGCGCTGGTATGGCAGGAAGCCAGTCTCGCCGACAAGGATCCATTCGGCATCACCGCGCTGACCTTTGCCGCCACGTTGCTGACGCTGGCGGTACTGGAACACTGGTTCCTGGTGCTGCCCTTGCCCTTCGAAGCTCTGTGGAACTGGGGGTTGCGTTCACGCCGCCAAGTTCATCTGGCCGCCCCGTCAGCCGAGTCTGGTGAACTGGGTCTTCAAGTGCTGCCCGTCACCGCTGACGATGCATCAAAGCCGGATGTGACGGTGATGAAGTCTGCACTGTCAGGCATCGGCAGCAACAGCTGCATCAGCTACTGACGCAGTGACGGAAAACGGCCGGGCCTCAGGCCAGCCAGACCATCCGTTCACTCAGATCCCACAGTCGACCGGCTTTCTGCCGGCTGCCCCGGCTCCGGTGCACACCGGACCGGGAAAACGCGGCATCGGCAACGACGTCGGCAAGCCGCTCAGCGGCAAGTTGCCGTTGGTCGCAAGGCTGATCTCCCAGCCCACGGGTGACCGTGCCAGGGCCTGGAGTCGCGGCAGTTAGACCACCGCGTTGTTGACCAAGGCATGCAAAGGGCGACCTTTGCTGCGAAGTGCCGCCACGAATTCACGCACGCCTTTCTGTGATCGGCCATCGCAGCGTACCGGCCCCCGGGCAAGGCCCAGGACTTATGCCGCTGGCTCGGTCATGAACACATCCCGACAGGACGTCACGACGATCCTGATGTCAACCGTTGTCGCGAGACGCCTTCTTGCGCTCGTGCTCTTTCAGGAAGCGCTTGCGCACACGCACCGACTTCGGCGTGATCTCGACCAGCTCGTCGTCATCAATGAAGTCCACACCGTACTCCAGCGTGAGGTCGATCGGCGGCGTGATCTTGATCGCGTCTTCCTTGCCCGAAACGCGGAAGTTGGTCAGCTGCTTGGTGCGCGTTGCGTTGACGACGAGGTCGTTCTCGCGGCTGTGGATGCCGACGATCATGCCCTCGTAAACCGGGTCGTTCGGCTTGACGAACATGCGGCCTCGGTCGTCCAGCTTGCCCAGGGCGTAGGTGAAGATCTCGCCGTCGTCCATCGAGATCAGCACGCCGTTCTTGCGGCCACCGATCTCGCCCTTGTGGGGCTCGTAGCCGTCGAAGATCGAGGCGATCAAGCCGGAGCCACGGGTCAGGTTCATGAACTCATTGCTGAAGCCGATCAGGCCTCGCGCCGGAATGCGGTATTCAAGGCGCACGCGGCCACGGCCGTCGGGCTCCATGTTGACCATCTCGCCCTTGCGCAGACCCAGTGCCTGCATCACGCCACCCTGGTGGATTTCTTCAACGTCGGCGGTGACCAGCTCCATCGGCTCGCACTTCACCCCATCGACGTCCTTGAACATCACGCGCGGCTTGGAAACGGCGAGCTCATAGCCCTCTCGGCGCATGTTTTCCAGCAGGATGGTCAAGTGAAGTTCGCCGCGGCCGCACACTTCGAAGATGCCGTCTTCGCCGGTCTCCGCAACGCGCAGCGCTACGTTGCTTTGCAGTTCTTTTTGCAGCCGGTCCCAGATCTGGCGGCTGGTGACGTACTTCCCTTCACGACCCGCCAGCGGGCTGGTGTTGACACAGAAGTTCATCGTCAGCGTCGGCTCGTCGACCTTCAGCATGGGCAGCGGCATCGGGTTCTCACGGTCGGTGATCGTCACGCCAATGTTGATGTCTTCAAGGCCGTTGATCAGCACGATGTCGCCCGGGCCGGCTTGGGTGACCTGTACGCGGTCCAGGCCCTGGAAGGTCAGCACGTTGTTCACGCGACCTTTGACAGCCTTGCCGTCCGGGCCCTCCATGACCAGCACGTCCATCGCCGGCTTGATGGTGCCTTGGCTGATGCGGCCCACGCCGATGCGGCCGACGAAGCTCGAGAAGTCGAGCGCCGAGATTTGCAGTTGCAGCGGGGCGGCCGGGTCACCGGTGTTCGGCGGCACGTGCTTCAGGATGGTATTGAACAGGGCCGACATGTCGGGGCCCCATTGTTCGCCGGACGCGCCTTCGGTCAACGACGTCCAACCATTGATGCCCGAGGCGTAGACCACGGGGAAATCAAGCTGTTCGTCATTGGCACCGAGCTTGTCGAACAGGTCGAAAGCGGCGTTGATGACCGCGTCGGGCTTCGAACCCGGCTTGTCGACCTTGTTGACCACGACGATGGGCTTCAGACCCAGCGCCAGCGCCTTCTTGGTGACGAAGCGGGTCTGCGGCATCGGGCCTTCCTGCGCATCGATCAGCAGCACCACGCCGTCGACCATCGACAGTGCGCGCTCCACCTCGCCACCGAAGTCGGCGTGGCCGGGGGTGTCGACGATGTTGATGTGCGTGCCTTGCCAGCTGACGGCGCAGTTTTTGGCGAGGATGGTGATGCCACGTTCGCGCTCGATGGCGTTGCTGTCCATCACGGTGTCGACCACCTTCTCGTGCTCGGCGAAGGTGCCGCTTTGGCGCAGCAACTGGTCGACCATCGTGGTCTTGCCATGGTCCACGTGGGCAATGATGGCGATGTTGCGGATCTGTTGGGTCATGTCGTTATCACTTCGTTCGAATCTCGGATCGGGGCAAGAAGGCCTTGCACCTCCATCGGGCTCAGGAGCCTGGTTGAAATCAGTTCACCGCCGGTGATGTGGCCGCTGCCCAGGAAAGCCCTGGCCTGCGGACCGTAGACGCGCACCCTGGGCGTGTTCGGCAACGGCAGGCGACGGCGCACGCCGCTCAGGAACCGGCCGGCACCTTCGTCGTCGAGGCGAACCACGGGCCAGTCCGCAATCAAGCTGTCAGCGTCGTGCAGCAGCGCATCACGCTCGCCTTCGGTCATCGCAGTCAGGCTTTCCAGCGTCTGCGCGCCGGTCAGCGTCAGCGGCCCGCTGCCGGTGCGTCGCAGTGCCACCAGATGGGCACCGCATCCCAGCGCGCGGCCGATGTCTTCGGCGAGCGTCCGGATGTAGGTGCCCTTGCTGCAATGCACGTCGACGCTCCAGGCGTCGGAGCTGCCATTGGCCAGGCCGAGATGCTGCCGCTCTGCGATGTCAATGCGATGAATCGTCACCTGGCGCGCTTCGCGTTCGACCTCGATGCCGGCGCGGGCGTATTCGTACAGCGGCCTGCCACCGTGCTTCAGCGCTGAATGCATTGGCGGCACCTGGGCGATGTCGCCGACAAAGGTCGCGCAGGCCGCTTCGAATTGAGCACGAGTCAGATGCACCTCGGTGCGTTGCAGCACCTCTCCTTCAGCATCGCCGGTGGTGGTCGTGATGCCCAGTTGCAAGGTGGCACGGTAGGTCTTGTCGGCGTCGAGGCCGATCTGCGAGAACTTCGTTGCCGCACCGAAGCACAACGGCAGCAGCCCGGTCGCCAGCGGGTCGAGCGTGCCGGTGTGACCGGCCTTTTCGGCGCGGTACAGGCGCTTGGCTTTCATCAGCGCGTCGTTGCTCGACAGACCCAGGGGCTTGTCGAGCAGCAGCACGCCGTGCACCGCGCGGCGTGGAATTCTTTGGCGTACCACTGAACTCACCAGGCCTCCCGCCGGGACATCCCATGGGTGGCCTGCGCCCCCTCGGGGAGCAGGAGTAAGGCGACGTGGGGGCTCATCGACTAGTCGTCCTTCGCCCGCGTCGCGTTTGCCTGTGCGATCAGCAGGCTCAGCTCGGCCGCGCGCTCGGTGGTGCGGTCGAAGTGAAAGTGCAGGGTCGGCACGGTGTGGATCTGAAGGCGCTTGAACAGGCCATTGCGGATGAAGCCGGCGGCCTCGTTGAGCGCGGTCTCGCACTCCTGTGGATCGCCAACCAGCACCGAAAAGAACACCTTGGCATGGGCATAGTCGGGCGTCACATCGACCGCATGCAGCGTCACCATGCCGATGCGCGGATCTTTCAGATCGCGGATCAGCACCGCCACATCGCGCTGAATCTGGTCGGCGACGCGGAATCCGCGGTTGGGTATGGAGCGCTTGTGTTTCATCGGTGAAGGCGCCCGTCTGGAAAAACAAACCCCGCCTGAACCGCAAGGCGGGGTTGTCTTGCCGATCGGGGGGGTTTACAGAGTTCTTGCCACTTCCTTGACCTCGAAGAACTCCAGCTGGTCGCCCTCGGCGATGTCGTTGTAGTTCTTCAGCTTGATACCGCATTCGAAGCCGGCGACCACTTCCTTCACATCGTCCTTCAGGCGGCGCACAGATTCGATCTCGCCGGTGTAGATCACCACGTTGTCGCGCAACAGGCGGAACCGGGCGCCGCGACGCACCAGTCCGGCGGTGACCATCGAACCTGCGACCGTGCCGATCTTCGACGCGACGAACACCGTGCGGATCTCGGCCGTGCCGATCGTTTCCTCGCGCTGTTCAGGCGCCAGCATGCCGGTCATTGCCGCCTTGATCTCATCGACCGCGTCGTAAATGATGTTGTAGTAGCGAATATCGACACCGTTGTGCTCGGCCAGCTTGCGTGCGCCGGCGTCCGCTCGCACATTGAAGCCGATGATCACTGCCTTCGACGCGATCGCCAGGTTCACATCGCTCTCGCTGATGCCGCCCACCGCGCCGTGCACCACCTGCACCTTGACCTCGGCCGTGCTGAGCTTGAGAAGCGACTGCGCCAGTGCTTCCTGCGAGCCCTGAACGTCGGCCTTGATGATCAGTGCCAGCGACTGCGCCGCACCTTCGCCGACGTTCTCGAACATGTTCTCCAGCTTGGCGGCCTGCTGCTTCGCGAGCTTGACGTCGCGGTACTTGCCGGAGCGGAAGGTCGAGATCTCGCGGGCACGGCGTTCGTCGGCCAGCACCATGAATTCGTCACCGGCTTGCGGCACCTCGGTCAGGCCCTGGATTTCGACAGGGATCGACGGACCGGCTTCAGTGATCGCCTTGCCGTTCTCGTCGAGCATGGCGCGCACGCGACCATAGGTGGAACCGGCCAGCACCACGTCGCCGCGCCGCAACGTTCCAGATTGCACCAGTACGGTTGCAACCGGACCGCGGCCCTTGTCGAGCTTGGCTTCGATGACCAGTCCCTTGGCCATGCTGTCCTTCGGCGCCATCAATTCCAGCACCTCGGCCTGCAACAGCACCTGCTCGAGCAGGTCATCGATGCCCTGGCCGGTCTTGGCCGACACCGGCACGAAGGGCGACGAGCCACCGAATTCTTCAGGCACGACTTCTTCGGCAACCAGTTCGCTCTTGAGGCGCTCCAGATTCGCACCGGGCTTGTCGATCTTGTTCATCGCGACCACCAGCGGCACACCGGCTGCTTTGGCGTGCGCGATCGCTTCCTTCGTCTGCGGCATCACGCCGTCGTCGGCGGCTACCACCAGGATCACCAGATCGGTGGCTTTCGCGCCCCGTGCACGCATTGCGGTGAAGGCGGCGTGGCCCGGGGTATCGAGAAAGGTGATCATGCCCCGCGGCGTGTCGACGTGGTAAGCGCCGATGTGCTGGGTGATGCCGCCAGCCTCACCCGCTGCCACGCGGGCGGTACGGATGTAGTCGAGCAGCGAGGTCTTGCCGTGGTCCACGTGGCCCATGACGGTGACCACCGGAGCGCGTGGCAGCAGTTCGTGCTCGGCTTCGCCCTCGACATCTTCTTCGAGGAAGGCATCCGGGTCGTCGAGCTTTGCGGCAAACGCCTTGTGGCCCATTTCCTCGACCAGGATCATCGCCGTTTCCTGGTCGAGTTGCTGGTTGATGGTGACCATCTGGCCGAGCTTCATCAGTTGCTTGATGACCTCGGAGGCCTTCACGCTCATCTTGTGCGCGAGATCGGCAACGCTGATGGTCTCCGGCACGTGAACTTCCTGCACCTGCTGCTCGGCAGGTGCGACGAATGTCGACACCGACCCATCACTGCGCTCACCGCGGCGGCCGCCACGCGGCGCCCTCCAGCCCGCGCGGGCACCGCCGGGTGCATCGTTGCGGGTCTTCAGGCCGCGCTTCTTCGCCGCGTCATCCGCCCAGCTGGAAGACAACTTTTCGGATTTGACTGACTTCTTGTCGCCTGGCTTGGCCACGGCCGCACCCGGCGCACCGGCCACGGCAGCCGGCTTGTGGATGGTGCCCTTGATGCCTTCCTTGCCGAGTTCGACCGGCTTCGGCGGCTCTTCCGGCTTCTTCGCGTTCAGCACCTTCTTCGGCGCAGACATCATCGCGCGGATTGCCGACGCTTCGTCCTCTGCAGCCTTGCGGCGCTTGGCCAGATCGAGCGCACGCTGCTTGTCTTCATCGACCACATCGGCGGCCTTGATGACACGCAGCTGCGGCTTGGCCGGCTCGACGGGCGGTGCGGCCACAGGCGTCGCCGGGGCACTGGCCTCGACGGCGGGAGCGGGAGCGGGAGCGGCCTCGGCGCGTGCGGCAGCGGCGATGGCTGCCTTCTGAGCCTCGGCCTCGGCCTCGGCGCGTGCACTTGCTTCAGCTGCCTCGCGTTCGGCACGTTCCTTTTCGTCACGCAGGCGCTGGCGTTCGGCCAGCTCGGCTTCCTGCTGGCGCAAGAGCTCGGCCTGGGCCTGGGCTTCGTGCTCGAGACGCATCAGCTCGGCGGTGTCGGGCTCTGGCGCCTCGGGAGCCGCGGGGGCGTCATCTCGTTTGACGAAGGTCCGCTTCTTGCGCACTTCGACCTGGATGGTGCGTGCCTTGCCACTGGAATCGGCCTGCTTGATTTCGCTGGTCGATTTCCGTGTCAGCGTGATCTTCTTGCGCTCGGCCCCGGCAGTGCCATGGGTGGCTCGCAGGTAGTCGAGCAACCGCTCCTTGTCGGAGTCGGTCAGAGCATCGTCCGTCGACGCCTTGCTGACCCCCGCGGACTGCAATTGATCGAGCAGTGCGGCAGCGGGGCGGTTCAGCTCGGCGGCGAGTTGGGCGACGGTGGTCACGGCCATTGTGGAATCCTTGCTTCGGGTCTAGCGGCGCAGCGTGCGTGAGTACGGTGGAGGGCGAATGCTTGGAAGGCGCTCAGGTGGTGAACCAGTGTTCACGCGCCTTCATGATCAACGACTTCGCCTTCTCATCATCAAGGCCGGAAATCTCGATCAGCTCGTCCACCGCCAGGTCGGCCAGGTCGTCGCGGGTGTGTACGCCACCATCGGCCAGCTTCGGGATCAGTTCGGGGTCGAGGCCTTCGAGGTCTCGCAGGTCCTGCGACACGTCACTGACGCTTTCCTCGCGGGCGATTTCCATCGTCAGCAAGGCGTCCTTGGCTCGCGTGCGCAGCTCGTTGACGGTATCTTCGTCGAAGCCTTCGATCTCGAGCATTTCCTGCATCGGTACGTAGGCGACTTCCTCCAGGCTGGAGAAGCCTTCGGCGATCAGGATGTCGGCGACTTCGGCATCGACATCGAGCTTGTCGACGAACAGCTTGCGCACCACATCGCTCTCGCCGGCCTGCTTCACCGACGACTCTTCGGCTGTCATGATGTTGATGCGCCAGCCGGTCATCTCTGAGGCGAGGCGCACGTTCTGCCCGCCGCGCCCGATCGCGATCGCCAGGTTTTCCTCGTCGACGACCACGTCCATCGCGTGGCGGTCTTCATCGACGACGATCGACTGCACGTTCGCCGGCGCCAGTGCACCGATGACGAACTGTGCCGGATCATCCGACCACAGCACGATATCGACGCGCTCGCCGGCCAGTTCGTTGGTGACGCCATTGACGCGCGAGCCGCGCACGCCGACGCAGGTACCGATCGGGTCGACGCGCTTGTCATGCGACTGCACCGCGATCTTGGCGCGCGAACCCGGGTCTCGGGCGCAAGACTTGATCTCCAGCAGGCGCTGCTCGATTTCGGGCACTTCCTGGGCGAACAGTTCGATCATGAATCCTGGCGCGCTGCGCGACAGCAGGATCTGCGGGCCGCGCAAGGTCGAGTCGACTTCGGAGATGTAGGCACGCACGCGGTCGCCGATGCGCAGGTTCTCCTTCGGGATCATCTCGCTGCGGCGCAGGCGACCTTCGACGCGGCCGGATTCGACGATCACATCGCCCTTGTCCAGGCGCTTGACGGTACCGACGAAGATCTTCTCGCCGCGCGACAGAAAGTCATTGAGCAGTTGCTCGCGCTCGGCATCACGGATCTTCTGGAGGATCACCTGCTTGGCGGCCTGTGCGCCGATGCGACCGATCGACACCGATTCGACCGGTTCCTCGATGTAGTCGTCAACCTCGATGTCAGGGATCTGCTCGAGCGCCTCGAAATGCAGGATCTCCGAATCTGGCAACTGCAAGCCCGCCTCATCGGCGACCACATGCCAGCGGCGAAAAGTTTCGTAGGCACCCGTATCGCGATCGACAGTCACCCGCATGTCGACTTCGCCGCCGTGCAGCTTCTTGGACGCCGACGCCAGCGCCGCCTCGACCGCGCTGAAAACGACTTCGCGGTCCACGCTCTTCTCGCGCGAAATCGCATCCACCAGCATCAACAGTTCGCGGTTCATCGTTTGCGGTCTCCATCCATTTCAGTTGCAGCCGACTCGACCTGCTCGTTCGGCTCTTGTGCAGGCGCCGCAAACCGACGCCCCTTGAAATCCACCACCGGCACCAGCCGGGCTTCTCGTACTTCATCGAAAGCAAAATCGAGAGCCTGGTCTACGCCATCGGCGTTGAACACCAGCCGCCAGCCCGCCTCCGGTGACTCCAGGGGCTCCAGAACACCCTGGAAATGCTTGCGCCCCTTGAACGCCACTTTCAGCGTCAGGTCGACTCGCTCGCCGCTGAATCGGACGAAATCGGCTGGCTTCTTCAGCGGTCGGTCCAGGCCGGGAGACGAGACTTCAAGCCGCTCGTACGCACAGTTCGCGACCTCCAGCACGTGCTGCAATTGCCGCGTCACGCGCTCGCAGTCCTCGACCGTGATGAATTCGCCGCCCGCCGATGCCGACACCACTGGCGCGAGCTTGTCGATGTACACGCGCAGCAGCCCCTTCGGACTGCGCTCGGTGTCCACCAAGTCGTAACCCAGCCCGGTCACGGTTTTTTCAACGGCGTTCTGCCAACTCATTCCCGATCGATTCCCCGCTTACTCAATTCGTTTCATTGGATTCCGATCGGCCAAAAAAAATGGGCTGGAAGAGTCCGCCCATGTTCTTGGTCTAACGTCTCGGAAAACCAGCATTGTAGCTTGCGGTCTCGGCACCGGCAACACCTTGTGCTGTCAAGTGTGCCGAACTCGCCGAGGGCGGCCCAGCCCTTGCCGCCCGCTGAGACGAGTCGCATGCGTGCAAGAATCCGCCGCCTTTGACCGCCTGGAACACACCATGGGATTTCTGACCGGTAAGCGTTTGTTGATCACCGGGGTACTGTCGAACCGCTCGATTGCCTACGGCATCGCACGGGCCTGCCACCGCGAAGGCGCCGAACTGGCGTTCAGCTACGTCGGCGACCGCTTCAAGGAACGAACCGCGGCACTGGCGGCCGATTTCGGTTCGACCCTGCTGTACGACTGCGATGTCGCCGACGACGCCCAGATCGAGCGCCTGTTCAGTCAACTGGGGGAGGTCTGGCCCGAGTTCGATGGGTTCGTCCACTCGATCGGGTTCGCCACCCGTGAATCGATTGCAGGCGACTTCCTGGATGGCCTGTCCCGCGAATCATTCCGGATCGCACACGATATCTCCGCCTACAGCTTCCCGGCCATGGCCAAGGCGGCGCTGCCGCGACTGCGCGCAGGCTCGGCGCTGCTCACGCTGACCTACCTGGGTGCCCTGCGGGCGGTACCGAACTACAACACGATGGGGCTGGCCAAGGCCTCGCTCGAAGCCAGCGTGCGCTACCTCGCCGAAAGCGTCGGCCCACGCGGCATCCGCGTCAACGGCATCTCGGCCGGACCGATCAAGACGCTGGCGGCGTCGGGCATCAAGGGCTTCGGCAAGATCCTCGATGTCGTCGAGTCCACCGCCCCGCTACGCCGCAATGTGACGATCGACGACGTCGGCAATGTCGCTGCCTTCCTGCTGTCCGATCTGGCCGCTGGCGTGACTTCGGAAATCACCTACGTCGACGGGGGCTTCAGCCACGCCATGGGTGGCGGCAATCTGAGCTGAACCACTCTCGGCTCGGCGGGCCCGGTTCCTCAGAGCTTGGACTTCACCAGTTCGTAGGTCTGCTCGGCCAGCGGCACCGCGCTGGCGAGCAGCGCATCGATTTCCCGCCGACACGCTGCGGCATAGGCCGCATCCTTCAGGCTGGGAACGTTGATGTACACATTCAGCGCGGCGCTGCGCAAGGCCGCCTGCGCAGCCAGCGCACCGACGCCGGCATCGCTGATCACGTTGGTGTTGCCCACCTTCGCGGCGCGCAACGCCAGCGAGATCACGTCGGCACTCGCACGAGCACAGGCGAGCGGCGCTTCGGTGGCCGCCTTCAGGCCCGCCTGGATCGCCGCGCCGCGTTGCGCCTTCTGCTCGTCGCTTTCCTTTGGCAAGCCATAGGCGGCCATCAGGCCATCGAAGGCAGCGATATCTTCGGCAACCATGTCGACCAGGCGGCGGCGCAGC
Source organism: Burkholderiales bacterium (assembly GCA_947474755.1). Taxonomy (GTDB): domain Bacteria; phylum Pseudomonadota; class Gammaproteobacteria; order Burkholderiales; family Burkholderiaceae_C; genus PBB1. The sequence continues at coordinate 50,327 of CANJJE010000014.1, forward strand.
GATTCGGCATCGTCGAGCACCGCGCGCATCTCGCCTTCCACCTCGGCGTAGTTCTTCTTGCCAATGGTGAGGTTGCACATCATGCCGACCAGTGCGGCGCCCATGGCGCCGATGATGGCTGCGGCACTCCCACCGCCAGGCGTGGCCCCACTGCTGGCAAGTCGGTCGAGGAAGGTGGTGACGCTTTGGTCAACGATCATGGGGATCTCCGGTTCAGGCCATTGATTTGGCCTTGGCGTAAATCGCCTCGGCATCCAGCACCTGGTCGGGTGCCTCGAACAACTGGGCGATGCAGGCGCGGTGCACTGCCAGCTTGAGCGCGCCGAAGCCGATCGCGCCCCAGCAGATCTTGCCGTCCCGGTCGACGCCCCGGTCCATCATGTCGATGCCCGCCAGCCCCAGCGGTGGCGTCGCATTGGCGTCTGCCATCAGTTCGAGCGTCGGGTTGTTCTTCCAGTCTTCCTCGCGCAGGAGCACCGAACTGGCAGCGCCGGTCGCGAAGACGATCTGCGCGCCCTCGCAGGCCCTGGCGCGAGCGTCGATGTCGGCGGCCGCGATGGCGAACACCTCGATGCCGAATGCGGCCTTCAGGTGATCAGCGACTTTCTGGGCGTTGTCCAGAGCACGCGAGGTGATGGCGACCACCGCGCCCTCCTTCGCCAGCATCACCGCCGCGCGCTGCCCGACCGGTCCGGTGCCTGCCAGGATCACCGCACGCTTGCCCGCGACGCTGCCGCCCGCGCCCTTGAGCACACAGGCCACGGCGGCGGCGGCGGTGGTGTTCGAGCCATTGCTGTCGAGCATCACCGACACGCGGAAGCTGGAGAAGAACTTCTTTCGCACCGCCTTCAGCAAGGCCTCGCCGGCCGGAAGATTGCTGCCACCGACGAACAGCGCGGTGTGCTTCTTGTCCTTCGGTGCGCGGGTGAAGATGGCGCCATCGACCAGCGCGCCGACGTTGTCGGTCGTGATGCCGCCATAGGCCATCACATGGTCGGCGCCGCCGTCATAGCCGACCACGGTGTCGAACACCGAGGGAATGGCGTCGGTGTCCAGCTGGAACAGGAGTTTCTTCATGGGGTTCTCTCGGCGACCGATCAGGTCACCAGGTTCTGGGGGCTGCCTTGGACAAACAGCTCGACATTGTCGATGAGCTGATCGGCCAGCCCCTGCATGGCACCCTTGGAGGCCCAGGCCACGTGCGGCGTCAGGATGAAGTTCGGCAGCCGCAGGTCCAGCAGCGGATTGCCCCGGGTGGGCGGCTCGGTGCTCAGCACGTCGAACCCGGCGCCGGCGATCCAGCCTTCGGTGAGCGCCGTGGCTAGTGCCGACTCGTCGACCAGCCCGCCGCGCGCGGTGTTGATCAGGACCGCGTTGCACTTCATCTGGCGCAGCTGGGCGGGCCCGATCAGGTTCCGGGTTGCGGGCACCAGCGGGCAATGCAGCGAGATCACGTCGGACTCGGCCAGCACCTGGTCAAGGGGCGTGCGCTCGGCGCGTGCAGGCGTGCCGGGCGTGGTCTCGGCAAACAGCACCCGCATGCCAAAGGCGCGCGCAAGCGCCGCCGTGCCCTGCCCCAGCGCCCCGCCGCCGACGATGCCCATCGTGCTGCCGTGCAGGTCACCGATCGGGTGGTCGAAGAAGCAGAACTGCTCACACTGCTGCCAGCGCCCGTGCTCGACGTCGGCCCGGTAGGCGAGCAGACTGCGGCGCAGCGCCAGGATCAGCGCGAAAACATGCTCGGGCACGGTGTGCACCGCATAGTTGCGGATATTGCACACCGCGATGCCGAGTTCGCGGCAGGCGGCGACATCGACGATGTCATGGCCGGTGGCCGCCACTGCGATCAGCTTGAGCTTCGGCAACTGCGCAAGCGTCTCGGCGCGCAGCGGCGCCTTGTTGGTCAGCGCGATGGTGGCCTCGCGCAAGCGCGGCTGCGTCTGGTCTTGCGAGGTGGTGGCGTATTCCGCCCAGGTGTGGTCGAAGGCCGGGCGGCGCACGGTGGCTTGCAGGGTCGAGCGGTCGAGGAAGACCAGGTGTTCCATCATGATCGGCGAGGCTTTTTCGTGAGTTCGCCGAATGATGGCTCGAATCGCACTTGGGGCTCGATCAGAATCCCCCGCTGGCGCCGAATCGCCGCGCCATCGCCACCAGGACTGCCATGAGCTTCACCCGCATCCAGCCTGCCACACCCCGACTGAGCCGCACCGAGCTGGCGGTGCCGGGGTCGAAACCGCAGCTGTTCGAAAAGGCCGCGCGGTCCGCCGCGGACAGCGTCTTCCTCGACTGCGAAGACGCCGTGTCTCCCGAGGACAAGGATCAGGCGCGGCTGAACATCGTGGCCGCGCTCAACGACATCGACTGGGGCCGCAAGACGGTGATGGTGCGCATCAACGGCCTGGACACGCACCACATGTACCGCGATGTGATCGACATCGTCGAAGCCTGCCCGCGGCTCGACATGATCCTGATCCCGAAGGTAGGCGTTGCGGCCGACATCTATGCGGTGGACGTGCTGGTGTCGCAGATCGAGGCTGCGAAACAGCGCACCAAGCGCATCGGCTTCGAGGCGCTGATCGAGACCGCGCTCGGCATGGCGAACGTGGAAGCCATTGCGCAAGCGTCGAAGCGGCTGGAGGCGATGAGCTTCGGCGTGGCCGACTACGCCGCCTCGACGCGCGCACGCACCACCGGCATCGGCGGCGTCCATCCCGACAGCGCCGTGCTGAGCCATGCAGACGAACAGGGCCAGCGCCACACCTACTGGACCGACCCCTGGCATGCGGCACAAACGCGCATGCTGATCGCCTGCCGTGCCTATGGTCTGCGACCGATCGACGGGCCGTACGGCGACTTCAGCGATCCGGAGGGCTTCCTGTCGGCCGCCAGACGTGCGTCAGTGCTGGGCTACGAGGGCAAGTGGGTGATCCACCCCTCGCAGATCGAAGCGGCGAACACCGTCTACACGCCCAGCGATGCCGAAGTGCAGCAGGCCCGCCGCATCATCGACGCGATGCATCAGGCACGCCAGCAGGGCCTGGGCGCGGTGTCGCTCGACGGCCGGCTGATCGACACCGTGAACATCCTGATGGCCGAGAACCTGCTTGCCAAGGCCGATGCCATCGCCGCGCGCTGAAACCATCCCGGCACCTCACCGTCCCCTGACCACCCACACCCCATGGCCTCCGACCTCGATATCGCGCAGCGCGCCACGATGCAGCGCATCACCCAGGTGGCCGAGCGCATCGGCATCCCCGAGGACGCACTCGAACCCTACGGACACTACAAGGCAAAGATCTCGCTGGAATACCTCGACAGCCTGAAGGGCCGCCACGACGGCAAGCTGATCCTGGTGACCGCCATCAGCCCGACACCGGCTGGTGAAGGCAAAACCACCACCACCGTGGGCCTGGGCGATGCGTTGAACCGCATCGGCCGGAAAACCATGATCTGCCTGCGCGAGCCGTCGCTGGGCCCGGTGTTCGGCCTCAAGGGCGGCGCGACCGGCGGCGGTCATGCGCAGGTCGTGCCGATGGAAGACATCAACCTGCACTTCACCGGCGACTTCCATGCGGTTGCCGCAGCGCACAACCTGCTGTCGGCCCTGATCGATAACCATATCCACCGCGGCAACGAGCTGCGCATCGACCCGCAGCTGATCACCTGGAAGCGCGTGGTCGACATGAATGACCGCGCGCTGCGCAAGATCGTCGTCGGCATGGGTGGCTCGGCCAACGGTTTGCAGCGCGAAGACGGCTACGACATCGTCGTGGCGTCGGAGGTGATGGCGATCCTGTGCCTGGCGCTGTCGCGACACGACCTGAAGGAGCGCCTGGGCCGCATCATCATCGGCTACACCCAGGACGAACGGCGGCCGATCTACGCCCGCGACCTGAAAGCCCACGGCGCGATGGCCGTGCTGCTGAAGGACGCGGTCAAGCCGAACCTGGTGCAGACGCTGGAGAACAACCCGGCCATCATCCACGGCGGTCCGTTTGCCAACATCGCGCACGGCTGCAACTCGGTCACTGCCACCAAGGCGGGGCTGAAGCTGGCCGACTACGTGGTCACCGAGGCAGGATTCGGCGCCGACCTGGGTGCCGAGAAGTTCATCGACATCAAGTGCCGCATGGCCGGCCTGCACCCGGCAGCGGTGGCGCTGGTAGCCACGATCCGCGCCCTGAAGTTCCACGGCGGCGTGAAGAAGGAAGACCTGAATCAGGAGAATCTGGCCGCGCTCGACAAGGGCATCGTCAACATCGAGCGTCATCTGCGCAACATCACCGAGCACTACGGCCTGCCGTGCGTGGTGTCGGTCAACCACTTCACGGCCGATACCGACGCCGAGATGGCGCTGCTGAAGGGCCGGATCGAAGCGCTTGGCGGCCGCTTCGTCGTCGCGCGCCACTGGGCCGAAGGTAGCCGGGGCGCTGAGGCTCTCGCACGAGCGGTGGTGGAACTGGCCGAGAACTTTCACGGTCGGCACCGCTTCGTCTACCCCGACAGCGACACGCTGCAGGCCAAGATCACCGCGGTCGCCACCCGGATCTACGGCGCCGGTGAAGTCACCTTTGCCGACGCCGCTCGCAAGCAGCTGGAAGCGTGGAACCCCGACTACGGGCACTTCCCGGTGTGCATGGCGAAGACGCAGATGTCGTTCTCGGCCGACCCGTCGGTGCGCGGCGCTCCGAGCGGCCACACGCTGAACGTGCGCGAGGTGCGGCTGGCCAATGGCGCCGGCTTTGTCGTCGCGATCTGCGGAGACATGATGACGATGCCAGGCCTGCCGGCTGTGCCGGCGGCCGAGCGCATCGACATCGATGACGAGGGGCGGGTCTCGGGGCTGTTTTGAGGGCGGCCGACTGCTGGGGGCCAGGACGGGCGAAACGCGCTGTCCAGCACACATGCCAGCGGCCATTGACGTGCAGGCTGCACGGATCGCCAGTTTCAATTCGAGCCGCCGATGCGTTGGCGCTTCGTCCGACAGGCAGACTACCGGCGCGGCGCCGACAGCGTCTGCTTGCATTTCATCGCAGCACAAGGAGAACGATCTTGGGCATGGTTTTTTGGATCGCGCTGGCGATCCTGGTGGTGTACGGCGTGATCCTGTTCAACAGCCTGGTCAGCGTGAAGAACGCCGTGGCCAAGGCATGGGCCAACATCGATGTGCTGCTCAAGCAGCGCCACGATGAACTGCCCAAGCTGGTGGACACCTGCAGGCAGTACATGCAGCACGAGCAGGTCACGCTGGAGAAGGTGATCCAGGCGCGCGCGCGGGTCGCCACTGCACGAGAGTCGCAGAACATCGGCGCCCTGGGTGCGGCCGAGGGTGCGCTGCGCAGTGGCCTGGGCAGCCTGTTTGCACTGGTCGAGTCCTACCCAGAGCTGAAGGCCAACGAGCAGTTCCTGCACCTCCAATCGCGCATCAGCGGCCTGGAGAACGCCATCGCCGACCGGCGTGAGTTCTACAACGAGAGCGTGAACATCAACAACGTCAGCATCGAGCAGTTCCCCGAGCTGCTGATCGCGAAGTGGTTCAAGTTCAAGCCCTTCGAGATGCTGCAGTTCGAGAGCGAAGAGCTGAAGGATGTCGACATCGGGCTGCGCTTCACTGCCTGACTGCCATGCATCTGTCGGGGGTGATCGACGTGCCCCGCCTGGCCGGCCTGCGCGAGCGCCACGGCCACCAGCTGGCCCTCGTCGGCTATGCCGGGCTGGCGGGTTTCGGGCTTCAACTTGACGCGGCTTCGGGCAGGACGATCTGCCTGTGGCTGATCGCCGCCATCGGCTTGCTGGCCAGCGCCGCCAGCTACCGCCGAGCGCGCGCGATCGCCGACATCGCCACCTCACGCATCGGTTCTGCCGCTCAGGGATATGTGGAAGTGGTGGGGCAGGCCAAGGCTGATCCCAGCGAGCTGATCTTCACCCCGTACAGCCGGATCGCCTGCGTCTGGTACCGCTATCGCGCGTATTCGCGAGACGGTGACCGCGGGGAATGGCAGCAGATCGACAGCGGATCGAGCTTCACCACCTTCGAGATTTCCGATGGCACCGGTGCCTGCCGTGTCGACCCCGAGCACGCAGAAGTGATGGCGCCCGAGCGGCGGGTGAGCTATCGCGACGGCGACAAGCTGGTCGAGGAGATGCTGTTTGCCGGCAGCCAGATCTATGTGCTGGGCGAGTTCACGAGCGTGCGCGGCGACGGCGCGGCATTGAGCGTGAGCGCCGATGTCAGCGCGCTGCTCGGCAGCTGGAAAAAAGACCCGGTTCAACTGAAGAAGCGCTTCGACCTGGACGGCAACGGCGAGATCGACACGCATGAGTGGGAACTGGCAAGGCGCCTGGCCACCAGAACGGTGGAAAAAGAGCACCGCGAGATACGCCAGCTCGACGAGCTGAACATCCTGCGCGTCCCCAGCGAAGGCCGCATGTTCCTGATCTCCACCCTGCCCCCGCAGAGGACGCGCAGGCGCTACCTGTGGTGGAGTGCATTGCACCTGGGGGTGGCGGTGATGACCTTGGGACTGCTGATCGGGTTGAAAGGCTGACCGCATCGCGCACGGCCCGCCCAGCGGGGCGCAACGGGTGTCCGATCCTGGTCAGCGAGCCGCCAGAGGCTCGCCACGGCTGGAGCAGCTTCCGACGCTTGTTCGTCAATACACGACGACCGAGCGGATGCTCTCGCCGCGCTCCATCAGCTCGAAGCCGTGGTTGATGTCTTCGAGCTTGAGGATGTGCGTGATCAGCGGGTCGATGCTGAGCTTGCCTTCCATGTACCAGTCGACGATCCTGGGCACATCGGTGCGGCCGCGCGCGCCGCCAAAGGCGCTGCCCTCCCACTTGCGACCGGTGACGAGCTGGAAAGGCCGCGTCGAAATCTCCTGACCTGCCGCTGCCACGCCGATGATGATGCTGCGCCCCCAGCCCTTGTGGCAGCACTCCAGCGCCTGACGCATGGTGGTGGTGTTGCCGATGCATTCGAAGCTGTAGTCGGCACCGCCGTCGGTCAACTGCACGACGGCATCAACGACGTTGGGCACATCCTTGGGGTTGATGAAGTGCGTCATGCCGAACTGGCGCGCCATCGCCTCGCGCGCCGGGTTCAGGTCGATGCCGATGATCTTGTCGGCACCCACCATCTTCGCGCCCTGGATCACGTTCAGCCCGATGCCGCCCAGGCCGAACACCACCACGTTGGCGCCAGCCTCCACCCCGGCCGTGAAGATGACCGCGCCCACGCCGGTGGTGACGCCGCAGCCGATGTAGCAGACCTTGTCGAAAGGCGCGTCAGGGCGGATTTTGGCCAGCGCGATCTCGGGTGCCACGATGTGGTTGGCAAAGGTGCTGGTGCCCATGTAATGCAGGATCGGCTGCCCGTTCAGGCTGAAGCGGCTGCTGCCATCAGGCATCAGGCCCTTGCCCTGTGTGCCCCGGATCAGCTGGCACAGATTGGTCTTGCGGCTCAGGCAGAACTTGCACTGCCGGCACTCGGGCGTGTAAAGCGGAATGACGTGGTCTCCCGGCTTCAGGCTGGTGACGCCCGCGCCCACCTCCAGCACCACGCCCGCGCCTTCGTGGCCCAGGATGGCCGGGAACAGGCCTTCAGGGTCGGCACCCGAGAGCGTGTAATGGTCGGTGTGGCAGATGCCTGTGGCCTTGATCTCCACCAGCACCTCGCCGGCGCGCGGGCCTTCGAGGTCGACGGTTTCGATGGTCAGCGGGGCGCCGGCCTTCCAGGCCACGGCTGCGCGGGTTTTCATGGAGGATCCTTCAGAGGGAAAGGCAACTGGCAGGCGAATCTACACGAGTGGCTCGCGCCCTTAGATCGCGTCAGCCACGCGTGCGTGCAGCGCGGCCTTCGGTGGCGCTTGAAGCCGGTCTCCCGCGGCAGGTGGATCGTGGCGATGCGGGAGTCGACCTGTCGCCGTCGCCACACCACGCAAGGGCGACGCTGGCCGCCACTCTTTCAATGAAACTACCAGCCACCAGCGGCAGTCGACTTCACTCTCGAACAGCGGATGCTGCCCCTCGAATGGAATCGTGCGAAATTTAATGTCACGCGAGCCCGGTCGCACCAGCGAGACCAGCCCCACGTGAATTTCAAGCGATGATCTCGTGCCGGTGGCCGCGCGGCGGGACACTTGCGTTTCACGGCGATGTAAGACTGCGTCCATAAGGGTCAAAAAATGACTTTCACCAAACCGAAATCCTTACTGATTGCGATTATTTTTTCGGTGCTGGCCGCTGGATGCAGCAAGGAAACGCCGGAATCCCAAATCAAATCGGCCAAAGATTATTTGAATAAAAACGACGACAAATCTGCGTTGATTCAGTTAAAGAATGTGCTGCAAAAAAATCCGGACATGGGCGAGGCCAGGTTCCTGCTGGGCACCGTTTTTTTGCAACAAGGTAACACAACCGCCGCCGAAATAGAGTTTCGAAAAGCGCTCGAAGACAAGCATCCAGAATATATTGTCATCCCTGAATTGGCGCACACAATGCTTCTCTCGGGCCAAACGAAGAAGCTGGTCGAACAATATGGTTCAACCAATTTCAACAAGCCGGAAGCTGATTCAAATCTGCAAACGACTTTGGCCAATGCATATATAGACCTCAACAAGGCCGATTCAGCAGAAACGGCCTTGACCGCAGCGCTGTCTGCAAATCCTGAATATGCTCCCGCACTGATGATCAGGGCGCGTCAGAAATCGCTGAAAGATCCCGATGGCGGGCTTGCATTGGTTGAAGGAATACTGTCCAAAGCACCGACGAACTACGAAGCCTGGAAGCTCAAAGGCGACATACTTTTGCACGCCAAGGCCAAACCCGACGATGCGCTGATTGCCTTTCGAAAATCCATTGAAATCAGTCCGAAATTCCTGCCCAGCCATCTCGCCGCCTTGGCGACGCTGATGCAGCAAAACAAACTCGACGAAGCTTCGACTCAGCTTGATCAGCTAAAGAAAATCGCAGCCGGAAACCCTGAAACAAAATTCGTCGAAGCTCAGATTGCCTATTTGAGAAAAGATTTCAAGCTTGCGAAGTCGCTGTCTGACGAATTGGTGAGATTGGCATCGAATAACACGCGCGTCCTGCAGCTGGCTGGAACTATCGAGTTTTTGACAGGCGAGTTCGCTCAAGCTGAAACCTATTTGACGCGCGCGATTCAAGCCGATCCTCAGAATGATTTTTCTCAAAGACTACTGATTTCGACCTATCTGCGATCAGGTCAAGCAGACAAGGCGCTAGCCTCCTTGAAGGAGTTGATGGCCAAGGGGCCGTTTGACCCGAAGGCTTATTCCCTGGCCGGCGAGGTGTATCTGCAGACCGGCGATGCCAAAGCCGCGGAGATCTATTTTTCAAAGGCTTTGCAGCCAGACCCCAGCAACGTTGAACTGCAGACCGCGCTGGCTGTGAGCCGAATGGCGGGCGGTCAGAGCGATCTGGCCTTCAATCAACTGGAAAGCATTGCAGAGTCAAACAACGGCACTCAGGCCGATGTGGTCCTTATCCGGGCGCACATGCAGCGCAAGGAATTCGCCAAGGCTCTGGCTGCAGTGGCCAAGCTCGAAGCCAAGCAGCCGGACAAGCCAGACGCGTCGACTCTGCGCGGCAGGATCCAATTGGCTCAAAACGACGTGCCAGCAGCGCGCAAGAGCTTCGAAAAAGCTTTGGCCATTGACCCCTCCTATTACCCTGCCGCAGCGACACTGGCTGCACTGGATGTGGTGGACAAGAAACTGGGAGACGCAAGAAAAAGATTCGAGAGCGTTCTCGCAAAAAATCCGAAGAACAAGCAGGCGATGCTGGGCTTGACCGAAGTTGCCGCGATGCAGGGGGCGGGCAAGGATGAACTGGCGGCGCTGCTGAAGAAGGCCATTGAAGCCAATCCTGGCGACGTCGGACCTCGTCTGCTGCTGACAGATCTGTATCTGAAGCACAACGACACCAATCTCGCCCTCGTCACCGCGCAAGGCGCCGTCAGTGCAATTCCAACAAGCATGGAATTGCTCGATGCGCTCGGCAGGGCTCAGCAGGCGTCGGGCGACTTGAATCAGGCGATTGCCACGTTCACGAAAGTGACCACGGAGCAGCCCCTGTCACCAAGCGCCCAATTGCGCCTCGCCGATGCCCACCATGCCAACAAGAATAACGAAACATCTGAACAAATAGTCCGCAAGGCACTCCAGATCAAGCCGGACTATTTGGAAGCCCAACGGGCTTTGATACTCCTGCAAATGCAAGCGAAAAAGTATCAGGACGCGATCCAGGTGGCGCGTTCTGTTCAAATTCAGCGACCGAAGGAAGAAGCAGGATTCGTTCTGGAAGGGGATATCGCCGCAGTCCGAAAAGATTTCGATGCCGCGGCTGCGGCATATCGGGCCGGTTTGGGGGCACGCCCGTCACCACTTGTCGCTGTCAAACTCCATTCCGTCCTCCAGGTTTCAGGCAAGGCAGCCGACGCAGATCGTTTTGCAACTGACTGGTTGAAATCTGCGCCAAAAGATGTTGCGTTTTTATCGTACCTGGGTGACTCAGCCATTTCGCGCAAGGACTACGTATCTGCGCAGCGAAACTATTCGGCCGTTTTGCAAATTGAGCCAGATAATTCCGGCGCCCTGAATAATCTGGCATGGATAACGCTGCAGTTGAAAGGGCCTAACGCTCTGGTCTACGCTGAAAAAGCCAATTCGCTGTCGCCCAACCAGCCGTTTTTCATGGATACCCTGGCAAGCATCTTGTCGGCGACGGGTGAGCATGCGAAAGCCATCGAAATTCAGCGCAAGGCGCTGCAGATACAGCCCTCGAGCGATTTGCTGAAGCTGAACCTGGCCAAGATCTACATCGCTGCGGGCGACAAATCGAAGGCCAAAGATGAGCTCGAGGCCCTGACCAAGCTTGACGCTCAGCGCCCTCACCACCTGGAAGCTGTCGAGCTCCTCAAGACGCTGCAGTAGCGAAGACCAGAGCCCAGCGGCCCCGCCAACCCCAAGCACACGGCGTCGAAATTCTTTACAGTTTTGCCAGGCAGTCACACAGGCCGCCAAAGAAAATGAAAAATTCTCATGTAAATCAATGGCTTACGATTAATTCAACTTTGGGCACAGTGTTTGCTTTATTGGATGCGTAGGATGTGCGGTGCGGCTTCTGTACATCCTGTCGGCCTCATGAACTTCATCCCCAAAGGAACCACATATGTTTACCAAAACTTTGTTGTCCGCCGCTCTTGTCACCAGTTCGTTGCTCCTGACGAATCTGGCCTCGGCTGCGACCACTGTCACGTTCGCTCCTTCCGCGACCAATGGCGCTCAAGCGCTGGCCCTCAGCGCTGATGCAAATTTTCAAGCGGTGGGCTTCTCGTCCAATCTGTCCAGCGTTCTGACCATCGCCGGGAACTCTGGCGTGCAGAGCTTCAGCGAAACCGGAACGATTGACGTGACCAGCTTCATCAATAGCTCGAATGCGACCGTGGCTTCTGGTGTCTTCTCCAACTACCGCATCCTTGGCAATTTCTCGCTTTCCGGTTTCGGTTCTTGGGCTGGCACCCAGTACAACGCGAGCCCGGCAGGCCTGAGCTTTGTCGTCAATCTGATTGGTGATCCGGGCGCTCTCGGTGGCCCAACGATCAATCTGGGTTCAGCCACACTGGTTCCGGGTTCCTCCATTGCATTCGCCATTGCTTTCGGCAGTATCGCCCCCAACGCAGTCGGGTCTGCTCTCACCAGCCTCAGCGCCACACTGGATTTCACTCCAGGCCCTGGTACCAGCGGTGTCGGTGGTTTCTTCGTGGCTCCTGATCCTCTTAACCTGCTGATCGCCGTTGGCAATGCGGGCGGAAACACCATGAACACGGGTTACAAAGTGTCTTCTACTGGCGTAGTGACCATCACGAACCCTATTACTGGCGCGAATCCGGGCACGGCGAATGCCACGTTTGCCCAGAAGGTGCCTGAGCCAGGTGCGTTGTCCCTGGCTGCTCTCGGATTGCTCGGTGCTGCCTATGCCAGCAAGCGCAAGAAAGTTGCTTCGGTTTAAGTTATTCGTCTGGTAAAAAAACGGGAGGCTTGCCTCCCGTTTTTTATTTCAGAGCCGCAACCTGATGTGTTGCCGCAGGAAAAGATGAAGATCAACTCTTGCCTTGGGGGCGCTCTGGCTGAGCGTCGGCAAACAAGACTGTCAGATCGTGGGCGTCTTGGTCTTGTCGCTGCTCGATGCGTGCGTAGAGATCGTCGATCAGGCTCTGCTGCATTTTTTCGATGGCAGACCGTCTCGGTTTGAGATTGGGTGTCAATTCACCCGAATCGATGCTGAATGGCCGTTCCAGAAATGCAATGCCCAGCGGCCGATCGAATTCACTGAGCTGCTTCACCTGCTCCTGCAGCGCCGATATCAACTGAGCCCGGCTGCCCGGATCACGAATGGTCGGCCCACAAGTGCACAGGGCCACGAGGCACTTACGCCCCGACCCGATGAGGATGGCCTGGTCTATGCCCGGGGTGAGCCGTAGTTGGGCCTCGACACCCGCAGGAGCCACTCGCCGGCCCGTGGAAGTCTTGATCAAATCACCCGTTCGTCCCGTCAGACACAGGTAGCCATCAACGTCTATCTGTCCGAGGTCGCCAGTGAGGTAGAACCCGTCGGCATCTCGCGACGGAGCCGGGTCGGCCCCGAGATAGGCAGAGAACACGCCGGGGCCCTTCACGCTGATTGCGCCTCCCGCGGCCACGACGATGTGATTGCCGCTCAAGGGCCGCCCAACCGTGCCAAAGCGGAAGTCGTCTAGGCGATTCATGGCCATGGGCATCACGTTCTCGCTCATGCCGTAGGCCTCCAGCAAGAGCCAGCCCAACGAATGAAATTCGTCCAGCAGATACCGAGGCGTGGGTGCAGAGCCCGTGACCATGCAGCGCAGTCTGACGCCCATCACGCCACGCAGCCGTGAAAGCACGGCGCGGTCTGCCGCCTTGTGCGCCACGGCAAGCCAGGCAGGCACTGGGCGCCGGGCCAACCGGCAGGTGCTGACAAGGCGGCCGATGCGCCAGGCCAGTTCGATCACCTTTCGCTGCAGCGCGGGCCGTGCGGCGATCGATGCACGGATGCCGTCGTACAGCTTTTCATAGAAGCGAGGCACGCCGACAAAGATGTCCGGTGAGACAGCGGCCACCACCGCCATCACGCGGCGCGGGTCACCGAGCAGATAGGTCGCTGCGCCCTGCCGCAGGCCGGCCAGATTGACCATGCGCTGGAACAGGTTGGACAGCGGCAACCAGCACAGCAGCCGACCATCGTGTTGCACGAACCCAAAGGCATCGGCAATGGCTGCCACCGCCATGCAGACCTGTGCATGGGAGTAGGCGATGCCTTTCGGCGCACCTGTGGTGCCCGAGGTGAAGATGATCGTCGCCAGGTCTTCGGGGCCTGGCGTTTGCGCCATGGCGCCAGAGGTGTCGGCCAGGTCGTCCAGTTCATCCCAGGTCATGAACTGCTTGCCGAAGGGCAGTTCAGCTGCTGCCGTCGTTTCGTGCAAGGCCAGCAGGACGCGCACCTTGCTCCATTGACCCTCATCCAGTTGCGCCAGCACACGCGCATCACTGGTCGCGAATCCGACCACGTCGGCCTGTCGGGACATGCTGGCGATTCGCTGCGGCAGGTCGTGCGCATCCAGCCCCACCACGACCACCCCCATGGACAGCGCCGCGTGGTGCAGCAACTCCCACTCGATCGAGACCGGGGCGATGAGCGCCAGTCGATCACCCTGGCGCAAACCGGCAGCGTGCAGGCCCCGGCGCAGCCTGGTCACGCGTGCGTGAAACGCCCGCCAGGTCAGCGGCTCCCAGTGCCCCTCGTCTCTTTCGCGCTGAAACGCCACCGCCTCGGGCGTCGCCGCCACACGCTGCTCGAGCAGTTGCCAGACCGTGGCGGCTGTGGGTGGTGCGTCCGTCATGCCGCGAGCTGCCCGGCACTTGAGTCGAGGTAGAAGCCGAGGACGGCGTCGAGATAGCTGTCGACCGGGGGAACGGGCAATCCCGCTGCGGCAAGTGCCTGAGTAGTGCGCGGGTTCGAGAATCCCTGGTCTTCGGCCAGGTAGGCCAGTATCGGCGGCAAGGCGCGCAAGGCTCGTCGCGCCTTCTCGCCGGCCAATGCCCCGATCACGGGAACCAGACGCTCCAGCAGGCTGCGATTGACCTGGCGCAAGGCAGGCAGCTTGCGGCCGTGCGATTGCCAGGCGCGGCGCACGCGCTGCTGCAGGCTTTTCAGCGAGATGGCTTCATCAGGCCCCGAGCACAAGTGGAAGATCTGCCCAGCCGTGTCCTCGTGACCACTGCTCCAGTGGATGACGTCGGCGACCCAGTCCACCGGAACGGTATCGAGGCGGGTGTAGCCGAGCTCCGGCATCACGCCGTAGGTGCGCGCACCCGACAGGAATTCGCACAGGTGATAGAAAACCTGGAAGTGCATCACCCGACCGCTGCCCGTCTCGCCAACCACCATGCTGGGTCGGTGCACGGTGACGGGCAAGTCCGCGCCTTCGTTCCAGATGACCCGCTCCGCTTCGGCCTTGGCGGCTTCGTAGGTGTTGTGGAAGTCGCGTACCTCGGGCAGGCGACGCTCCGGCATGAGGCCGGGCGTGCGCCCCCACACGCCGACCGTGCTGACAAGGTCGATCTTTCGCAGCGTCCGGGCCTGCGCGCACCTTCGCCCGAGATCCAGCACGGTGCGGGTGGGCGTGACAGCGGTGGCGCGCGCCTGCTCCAGCTCCATGTTCAGCTTGACGCTGGCGGCGCAGTGGATGATGTGCGTGGTCTCGTCGGCCAGCTGGGCAAAGCCAGCGTCGCCGACACCGAACTGAGGCAAGGATATGTCCCCGCGCAAGGGTCGAATGCGCGACGCTCGATCGTCTCCCGGTGGGTAGTGCCAGTAGGCCAGCATTTGCGCCATGCGGGCCTGCAGGTCGGCGTCGTCCCGGGCCCGAATCAGCAGCGTCAACGCCGTGTCGCCTTCAGCAAGCAGTCGCGGCACCAAGGCGCTGCCGATGGTGCCTGTGGCGCCCGTGAGAAATACGTTCTTCACCGGCTTGATCCCTTATCGCAAAGGGGTGCCGTACCGCCCGGGAGCAATCAGATTGTGCGGATCGACGGCCTGCTTCAGCGAGGCGACAAACGCCTTGGCCTGCGGGTTCGAATCCAGCGCGCTCGCCATGCTCATCGAGGTGGCGCGATACGGCGGGTAGCCATGGTCGACATAGGCCTCTCGTGCCTCGTGATACCAGGCCAGCGCGCGCGCCGATTCGGCCGCGTCGCGCTTGTCGTAGAACACGCCGACCAGCAGGATCACTGAACGCGCGCTTTCCACGATCACTTCGACGAAGAAGTCGAACTCGTGCTTGTCGAAGATCTGCTTCGTCACTGACAACGCCTTCATGACATGGCCTGAGGTGAATGGCACCACCGGGCCGATCCACACCAGACCGCAGCCGTCACGCGCGGGGTCGACGTCGCTGTCAGGCTTCTTCTGGTGAGACTTGAAATAAGCCTGCCGGACGAACTCGTCGGTGGGAATGCCGCGAAACAGGTCGATCGCAGGCACCATCACATCGGTGAACTCGGGCGACTTGCCCAGCCAGCGATTGACCACCGGCGCCACGGCTCGAATCAGGCGACCGTACCAGTCGTCGCGGACCGCCGCGCCGATGAACTGCACCAGCCCATAGCGCCCCAGCACCTTGCGGATCATGCGCTTCTGGTATCGCACTTCCTCGCTGCTGCCGTACAGGCCGCAGCCAAACGTCCAGCGCGCCACGCCATGCTGCTGGCGCCAGGCGGCTGCGGCCTCGTCACTCAGGTGCCGACGTCCGCCCAGCTTGTCATAGGGGTACTGCGCGAGGATGCACATCATTGCGAAATCGTTCGCGAGGTGTGGATGAGCGCGGATCGCGCGCGCCATGACCAGCTCGCGCAGATCGTCGATGAACGCACCCAGCTTCTCGGGCGGCGCCTTGTATTCGAAGGCAGCGAAATCGAATTTCTCCGGCGCCGGCATCAACCAGATGCCGGCCTTGACCACGATGCCCAGATTCGACTGCGCGAACAGGCCGTCGAGGTAAGGCCCGACACCCCATTTGTAGGTGTGGCGCACGGCGTTGTTGCCCGTCGGTCCGCCACCGGTTTCGAGCAGACTACCATCGGGCAGGACGACGTCCATGCCGCACAGGCAACCGAAATGGTCGGCCATCGGCGTGAGCCCGCGACCCTTGTCGAGGGCATTGCCCATCACGCTGGCGTGCTGTGTCGTGCCGGCCGTGTCAGCCCACAAGCGCGAGCCGGTCTGCTTGAGGTGGTCGTTGAGCCGCTTGTAGGTCACACCTGGTTCGATGACGGCGTATCCGAGCTGCTCGTCCACGTGCAAGATGCGGTTCATGCGCTCCAGCACCATGGTGATGCCGGCGTCATAGACCGCAGTCTTTTCGCCGTAGCCGAAGTTCTTCCCGGTGCTGACAGGCCAGATGGGCACGTTGGCCGCCAGAGCCACCTTGACCACGGATTGCACCTGCTGCGCCGTGGCGGGATAGACGACGACGGATGCCAGCGCATGAAACGGCAGGCAGGTCCGTGTGACGCGTTCGATGGCATCGGCGTCGCTGACGACGCCGTCAGCCCCCAGGATTCGCACCAGCTCTTCGATCAGGACCGAATCCACGCGCGCCGGTGTGTGATCTGCGGTGTTGTCCATCAAGACACCGCTTCGCCCATGCCAGGGGGAGCACCCGGTGTTCTCGAAGCCCAGTCCCTGGCGACAAACTCAGGCCACTCCGCACGACTGGGCCGCGTGATGCGCAGGTCCTCGTCGCGCAGACCCAGCCAGTCCATATGCCGCTTCACGTGGCTGCCGAGGTAGAACTTCTTCAGGGTGATGAAGTCGACGACCTTGCCCATGAGTTTCCAGTACTGCCTGTTCGCCTTGCCCTCCCTGATCAGGGCCGAAAACTCGGGCGCGT
Source organism: Burkholderiales bacterium (assembly GCA_947474755.1). Taxonomy (GTDB): domain Bacteria; phylum Pseudomonadota; class Gammaproteobacteria; order Burkholderiales; family Burkholderiaceae_C; genus PBB1. The sequence continues at coordinate 67,323 of CANJJE010000014.1, forward strand.
AGGGGTTGTAGCCGAAGTTCTTCAGGTCCGAGTACATGAGCAGCCAGTTGATGGGGTAGTTCGAGAAGACCGGGCTGGCGTGCCGGGTCGACGAGATCAGCCCGAGCTCGACCACCTTGCGCATGATCTCGTCCTGGTCGTACTGCCATGCGTGGTACGGGGCCAGATAGCGGGGAAAGGTCGTTCCAGGTGCGTATCTGTTCGGGTTCCAGAATCGGCGCAGGTCCTGTTCGCTGAATTCGCCAGAGGCCAGCAATTCAGGCGGCGTCCAGTCAACGGCTGAAATGGCCAGACGCGGAAATTCGTACTCCATGCGCTCGGGCAGCGGTTGTCCGGGCGAATAGCCCGCTAACACCAGCGGTATGCCTTTCTCGGTGGCCACATGCAATGCATTGCCCTCGAACAGCGGTGCGTACGCATAGGAAATCGTGTGCACCGCGCCGCGTGCCTCCTGATTCATCAACAGCCAGCGGAACAGCTGGCGATAGAAGGCCAGCGATGGGCGGTACACCACGTGTTCAACGTCGAGCTTGTCGACGGCACGCCGGATGTTGGCCCACGCCACTTCACCGATGTCGATGTCGGTGGTGTGTGCCAGCACGCGCAAGCCGTACTCGACCTTGAGCTTGTGGATCAGGTAGACGCTGTCCTTGCCCCCCGACAAGGGCACCAGGCAGTCGTAGGCCCCTTGACCGCGACAGGCCTGCAAGGCAATTTCGAGGTCAGCCTCTCGGGCGCGGCGCGATGTTTCGGCGGACTCGCGGTCCTGCGGGCGGTAGGAGCGACACGCCATGCAGATGCCCTGGGCATCCAGATTCGCCCCCGGAACACCCTCCGGCAGCAGACAGTTGCGGCAGGACATCATGAGATGGAGCGCATCAGATGATCGTCATGTCGTGAACAGACCACTCCTCTGAGGCATCCGCGACCTCGCTGCTGCCCGACAACGCTCCGGGCGCAGTGTGATGCGCCTCCATGCTGTCGATGGTCCGACGCCATTCATGATCATCAGGACCGTCGATCTGGAACCCGAAGAACGAACCATTGGGTGTGGTGATGCGGCGAACCACGACAGCTGTCGTGGTCACCACCACCCCGGCACCCAATTCGAGTCGGACCAACCCGCGCATCTGTTCGCCGAGCGCACTTTCCGCCCGCGCCAGAAAGCCGCTTTGGGAGACGTCGATGACCTCGAGTGCCACTGACTGCACCACGCCTTCGTCGCTCAGTTCCATCCAGGCGGGGCACTTGAAGGAATAGCGCCGATGCCTGCGCAATGGCTCGGCCATGGCCGGGCCGTCAGCGACAGGCGGCAGCACCTTGCGATAACCCTCTTCGTGGTAGATCGCCTTGAGCAGCCGACGGCGTCTCTCGTCGAGTTGCTGGAAGACCTGGGTGCGTTGATTGAAGAAGTGGTCGAGCAACGCTGGCGACATCACGGGATCGTTCGTCGTGTGGTAGGGACGCTGGGGGAAGTGGATGTTGGGCAGCGTGACCTGCGTGAAGTAGTGATACAGGTTCTTGTTGGTCCGACGCCCCTCGTAGGACTCCTTGAACAAGGCCGGCGCCGTGCTGAGATCGAGCGATGCGCCGACAGCCGGTGCGCCGTTGGCGAACTGGTAGTTGTCCACGACTTCGGCGTGCAATCGCTGGAACAACAGCAGCGACTCATACATCTCGATGTGCTTCGGATTGACGGCGATGACCAGATGTCGAGTGTCGAAGTACGCGGTGCAGTACTCATACATGAACTTCATCAGCGGAAACAGGATCGTGCCGCTGGCGTCACGGAAGCCGGCGTGCACGGCCAGAGCGGAAATCTCGGCAATGCGCCCCGGCCGCGCGCGCACTGCCGTCAGGTCGAACGCGGACTGCATCGGAAAGCCGAACACACCTTCCCGGATGATGGACAAGGTACCCACGATCTGGTCGTCGAATTTGGCGAACAGGGTGGTGGTGGTCGGCAATGCGTGATAGGGGGTCACGCGCAGGCCGGAGGCGTCGGGCTTCATGAAACCGCTCGCCACGTAAGCATCGTGCAGCAAGGCAAAGCAACCCTCGAGCTCTTGCTGAGTCGAGGCGATCCCGAGTGTCAACCTCGGGTCGGGAGCAGGGTTGCAGTCGACCATCCTGCGGTGCAGCGCGAATCGGGTCTCACGCGGCAGCCCGCTCAACGCCGCGTGGGCGAGACGCGGCATGGGTCTTTTGGGGTGATCGCGGTCGGCTGAATTCATGACAGGGTCAAGCTTCAGAGTATCACCAGACGATGGTCTGGTGATACTCCAGAAGGCGTGGAATTGCCCGTCATTTAGACACTTGGTTACTCCTTCGCGAGGCGATTCACGGGTTCAGGAGTGCCGGCGCTCAGCGCCGCACAGGAGGCAAGTCGGTACAGCTGCCGTGCGCTACCTCGGCGGCCATGCCGATGCTCTCGCCCAGGGTCGGATGCGGATGGATCGTCTTGCCGATGTCGACCGCATCGGCGCCCATCTCGATGGCCAGAGCCACCTCGCCGATCATGTCGCCCGCGTGCGTCCCGACGATGCCGCCGCCCAGAATGCGCCCGTGCCCGTGGGCCTCGGGGCTGTCGTCGAACAGCAGCTTGGTGAAACCTTCATCGCGGCCGTTGGCAATCGCGCGGCCGGAGGCCGTCCACGGGAACAAGCCCTTCTTCACCGGGATTCCCTTGGCCTTGGCCTCGTCTTCGGTGAGGCCCACCCAGGCCACTTCAGGGTCGGTGTAGGCGACGCTGGGGATCACGCGCGCGTCGAACTGCGCCTTGCTGTCGCCGGCCGCCACTTCAGCGGCCACATGTGCCTCGTGCACCGCCTTGTGCGCCAGCATGGGCTGACCCACGATGTCGCCGATGGCGAAGATGTGCGGGACGTTGGTGCGCATCTGCACGTCGACAGGAATGAACCCGCGATCACTGACGATCACGCCTGCCTTGTCGGCGCCGATCTTCTTGCCATTCGGCGTGCGGCCCACGGCCTGCAGCACGAGGTCATAGACGCCTTCGCTCTTGGTGCCATCCAGACCTTCGAACTGAACCTTGATGCCATCAGTCGTGGCCTCGGCACCCACGGTCTTGGTCTTCAGCATCAGCTTGTCGAAGCGATGCGCGTTCATCTTCTGCCAGACCTTCACCAGATCGCGGTCAGCGCCTTGCATCAGGCCGTCGAGCATCTCCACCACATCAAGCCGCGCGCCGAGGGTGGAGTACACCGTGCCCATTTCCAGGCCGATGATGCCGCCGCCAATGACCAGCATGCGTTCGGGCTTCTGGCGCAACTCGAGTGCGCCGGTGCTGGTGACGATGCGTGGGTCGTCCTTGGGCAGGAATGGCAGTTTGACCGCTTCAGAACCGGCGGCAATGATGGCGTTCTTGAATTTGATCGTTTGTACCTTGCCGTCGGCACCCGCGACCTTCAGGTGGTACGGGTCGGCGAACTCGCCCAGCCCGTTCACCACCGTCACCTTGCGCATCTTGGCCATCGCCGCCAGGCCACCGGTCAGCTTGCCAACCACCTTGTTCTTGTGCGCCAGCAGCTTGCCGAGGTCGACCTCGGGCTTCTGGAAAGTGATGCCCAGGTCGGCGAAATGCGTCACCTCGTCCATCACCGCCGCCACGTGCAGCAAGGCCTTGCTGGGGATGCAGCCGACGTTCAGGCAGACGCCCCCCAGAGCGGCGTAGCGCTCCACCAGCACGGTTTTCAATCCCAGATCTGCGCCGCGGAAGGCAGCCGAGTAGCCGCCAGGGCCGGCACCCAGCACGAGCAGGTCGCACTCCAGATCCGCACCGCCGGCGTAGCTGGCAGCCTGAGGCGCTGGTGCCGCTGGTGCCGATACGGCAGGAGCAGGAGCCGGCGTCGACGGCGCTGGAGCCACTGCGGCGGAAACAGGCGCGGGCGCAGGCGCAGGCGCTGTCGCAGCTTCGGCCTCGAGCGACAGAATCACCGAGCCCTCTGCGACCTTGTCGCCGATCTTGACCTTCAGTTCCTTGACGACCCCTGCCGCCGAGGACGGGATTTCCATCGAGGCCTTGTCGCTCTCCACGGTGATCAGGCTCTGTTCGGCCTTGACCACGTCGCCCGGCTTCACCAGCACCTCGATGATTGCCACGCTCTTGAAGTCGCCGATGTCGGGGACTTTCACTTCAATGATTGCCATGTCGTGCGCCTTGGGCTCAGAGCACGATGCGGCGGAAGTCCGCCAGCAGCGATGCGAAATAGAGGTTGAAACGTGCGGCGGCAGCACCGTCGATCACGCGGTGATCCCAGCTCAGGCTGAGCGGCAGGATCAGACGCGGCACGAATTGCTTGCCATCCCAGCGTGGCTCCATGCTGCTCTTGCACACGCCCATGATGGCCACTTCCGGCGCATTGATGATCGGCGTGAAATAGCGCCCGCCAATGCCGCCCAGGCTGCTGATGCTGAAACAGCCGCCGGTCATGTCGGCCGGGCCGAGCTTGCCGTCGCGTGCCTTCTTGGCCAGCTCGCCCATCTCGGTGCTGATCTGGAAGATGCCCTTCTGGTCGGCGTCCCTGATCACCGGCACCACGAGGCCGTTCGGCGTATCGGCAGCGAAACCGATGTGGAAATAGTTCTTCAGCACGATCTGCTCGCCGTCCAGCGAGGCGTTGAACTGCGGGAACTTCTTCAGCGCGGCCACCGCTGCCTTGATCATGAAGGCGAGCATCGTCACCTTGACACCGGATTTCTCGTTTTCCTTGTTGGTCGCCACACGGAAGGCCTCCAGTTCGGTGATGTCGGCATCTTCGTGGTTCGTGACGTGCGGAATCAGCACCCAGTTGCGGTGCAGGTTGGCGCCGCTGATCTTCTGGATGCGGCTCAGGTCCTTGCGCTCGACCGGACCGAACTTCGCAAAATCGACCTTTGGCCAGGCCAGCAAACCTGGGAAGCTGCCACCCTCGCCTGCTGGCGCTGCGGTCTTCTGTGCAGCCGTGACGATGCTGCCGGCCATCACGCCCTTGACAAAGCCTTGCACGTCGTCTTGCGTGATGCGGCCCTTCGGCCCGCGACCCACGACTTCATGGAGGGGCACGCCGAGTTCACGCGCGAAGCGGCGCACGGAAGGCGACGCGTGCGGCAGCGGGCCCTTGGGCGCCGTCGGATCGTGGGCGGCCATGGCGGCGACCGGCGCCGATGAGACCACCGCAGCAACCACCGCAGGCGCTGCCGCCGGCGCGGCGGCCGGGGCAGGCGCAGCGGCGGCAGACGCTGGCGCGGGAGCGCTTGCTGCACCCTGCAGCAGAGCGATCAAAGAGCCCTGCTTGACCTTGTCGCCGACCTTCACCCGCAACTCGCTGATCACGCCAGCGTGCGAAGAGGGGATCTCCATGGAGGCCTTGTCGCTTTCGACCGTGATCAGGCTTTGCTCGACTTTCACGCTGTCGCCCGGCTTGACGAAGACTTCGATCACGGCGACTTCCTTGAAATCACCGATGTCAGGCACACGGACCTCGACCGGGCCTGCGGCCACTGCGGCCACGGCCGGAGCCGCCACCGCCGCAGAAAGCGGCGCTGGCGGGGGTGGGGGTGGCGCGGCCGGGGCAGCCGCGGGTGCAGCGGCCGCGGCGGGCGCTGCAGCGCCGGCGGATTCCAGCAGCAGGACCAGCACGCCCTTGCTGACCTTGTCGCCGAGCTTGACCTTCATCTCCTTCACCACGCCGGCATGCGACGAGGGGATTTCCATCGACGCCTTGTCCGACTCGACCGTCAGCAGGGACTGGTCAACAGCGACCGTATCGCCTGGCTTGACCAGCAACTCGATGATCTCGACATCCTTGAAGTCGCCGATGTCCGGCACCTTGACTTCTACCGTGGCCATGTCTTCTCTCCGTTCTTCTTATGCGTAAAGGGGATTGATCTTGTCGGTGTCGATACCGTACTTCGCAATGGCCTCGGCCACCTTGGCGGCGGGCACCGAACCTTCATCGCTGAGCGTCTTCAGCGCAGCCACCACGATGTAGTGGCGGTTCACCTCGAAGTGCTCGCGCAGCTTGCTGCGGAAGTCGCTGCGGCCGAAGCCATCGGTGCCCAGCACCTTGTAGGTGCGGCCCTTAGGCATGAATGCGCGGATCTGCTCGGCGTAGTTCTTCATGTAGTCAGTGCTCGCCACCACCGGGCCAGCATGCGCGGCCAGTTGCCGGGTGACATAAGGCACCTTGGCTTCGGCCGTCGGATGCAGCAGATTCCAGCGTTCCACGTCCTGGCCTTCGCGCGTCAGCTCGTTGAAGCTCGGGCAGCTCCAGACATTGGCCGCCACGCCCCATTCGGTTTCGAGCAGCTTCTTCGCCTCGATGCTCTCGCGCAGGATCGTGCCGCTGCCCAGCAGGTTGACGCGCAGCTTCTTCTTGGCGGCGCCCTCCTGCAGCAAATACATACCCTTGATGATCTGCTCTTCGGTGCCAGGCTTCAGGCCGGGCATCGGATAGTTCTCGTTGAGCAGCGTGATGTAGTAGTAGACGTTTTCCTGCTGTTCCACCATCCGCTTCAAGCCATGGTGCAGGATCACACCCACCTCGTGCGCGAAGGTCGGGTCGTAGCTGATGCAGTTCGGGATGGTGCCGGCCAGGATGTGGCTGTGGCCGTCCTCGTGCTGCAGCCCCTCGCCGTTCAACGTGGTGCGGCCGCTGGTGCCGCCAAGCAGGAAGCCGCGTGCCTGCATGTCGCCGGCCGCCCAGGCCATGTCACCGATGCGCTGGAAGCCGAACATGGAGTAGTAGACATAGAACGGGATCATGATCCGGTTGTTGGTCGAGTAGCTTGTCGCCGCGGCGATCCAGCTGCCCATGCCACCGGCTTCGTTGATGCCCTCCTGCAGGATCTGGCCGTTCTCGGCCTCGCGGTAGTACATCACCTGGTCCTTGTCGACCGGCGTGTATTTCTGGCCTGCGGGGTTGTAGATCCCGATCTGGCGGAACAGGCCTTCCATGCCGAAGGTACGCGCCTCGTCGACCAGGATCGGAACCACGCGGGGACCGAGAGCAGCATCACGCAGCAGCGTGTTCAGGAAGCGCACATAGGCCTGCGTCGTGCTGATCTCGCGACCTTCCGCGGTGGGCTCCAGCACGGCCTTGAACGTTTCCAGAGCAGGCACGGTGAACTGCTCGTCGGCTTTCGCGCGGCGCTTGGGCAGGTAGCCACCAAGGGCCTGGCGGCGCTCGTGCAGGTACTTCATCTCCGGCGTGTCGTCAGCCGGCTTGTAGAACGGGATGTTGGGTAGATCGGTGTCAGGGATGGGGATGTTGAAGCGGTCGCGGAAGCGGCGGATGTCGTCGTCGGTGAGCTTCTTGGTCTGGTGCGCAGTGTTCTTGCCTTCACCCGCTTCGCCCATGCCCCAGCCCTTCACCGTCTTCACCAGCAGCACGGTGGGCTGCCCCTCATGTGAATTGGCGGCATGGAAGGCCGCGTAGACCTTGCTCGCATCATGGCCGCCACGGCGCAGATTCCAGATGTCGGTATCGGACAGCTTGGCCACCATCTCCAGCGTACGCGGGTCGCGCCCGAAGAAGTGCTTGCGCACGAAGGCCCCGTCGTTGGCCTTGAAGGCCTGGTAGTCGCCGTCGAGCGTGTCCATCATGATCTTTCGAAGGGCACCCTCCTTGTCCTTTGCCAGCAAGCCATCCCACTCCTTGCCCCAGATCAGCTTGATGACGTTCCAGCCCGAACCACGGAACTCGCCTTCCAGTTCCTGAATGATCTTGCCGTTGCCGCGCACCGGGCCGTCCAGGCGCTGCAGGTTGCAATTGACGACGAAGATCAGGTTGTCGAGCTTCTCGCGCGCCGCCAGGCCGATGGCGCCCAGACTCTCGGGCTCGTCCATCTCGCCGTCACCGCAGAACACCCAGACCTTGCGGTTGGCGGTGTCGGCGATGCCACGCGCATGCAGATACTTCAGAAACCGCGCCTGGTAGATGGCCATCAACGGGCCCAGGCCCATCGAAACCGTGGGGAACTGCCAGAACTCGGGCATCAGCTTGGGGTGCGGATAGCTGCTCAGACCATTGCCAGCGCCTTCCTGGCGGAAGTTCAACAGCTGTTCCTCGGTCAGCCGCCCTTCCATGAAGGCGCGTGCGTAGACGCCCGGCGCGCTGTGGCCCTGTATGTAGAGGCAGTCACCGCCATGGCCCTCGCTTTCGGCGTGCCAGAAATGGTTGAAACCTGCGGCAAGCATGTGTGCCAGAGAGGCAAAGCTGCTGATGTGACCGCCGAGGTCGCCGCCATCGGCAGGGTGCAGGCGATTGGCCTTGACCACCATCGCCATCGCGTTCCAGCGCATGTAGGCTCGAAGTCGACCTTCGAGTTCCAGGTTGCCCGGATTTCGCTCTTCCTCGTCCGGCTCGATCGTGTTGACATAGCCGGTGGTTGCCGAGAACGGCAAGTCGATGCTGTTCTGGCGCGCATGCTCCAGCAGTTGCTCCAGCAGGAATTGCGCGCGCTCCGGGCCTTCGCCCGCAATGACTCCCGACAACGCATCGAGCCACTCACGGGTTTCCTGCGCGTCGATGTCGTTGGCGGGAACGCCGGCACCGCCGACAGGTTGATCAGGCATTGCGGACATGGAGTCTCCGGACGGACGAGATGTTGTTATTGAGATGCATTTTCGCACCTGGGTGGCTCTGTTACAGAACGCGGCCCAGCGTTGGGTTTGTGTGAGGCAGGTGTAACGGCCTAGATTCTGACCTATACGTGTTTACGCGAATGCCCGGGCGCCATCGATAATCACTTGCATGCGGTTCGCACTCAACATCGGCAAACGCCTGAGGCGCTCGCCTCCTTTCGAGCGGCGGCTGTTTGCTCGTTGGTGGCGGCGTCAATCGCCGTCGCGGCAAGACCGCTACGCCACGCTGGCCCCCCTTGCCTCGGTGCTGCTGTTCCTGGCCGCGATCATTTCGGCGTTCTGGTACCTGCGCAACGAAGAGTTCCAGCGGGCCGGCGATTCGGTGAGGCGCGACACCGAGGTCGCACAGCAGCACATCCGGCTGCGACTAATCGAGAACGAGGAACTGCTCGGCCGCATTGCGCAGGAACTGGTACTTCGCCGTCCGGACCGTCACCAGTTCCTGCGCAATGCGGCTGACCTGATACGGGAACACCCGGAAATCAGTCGCATCTACTGGCTCGATACCGAACGGGGAGTTGTCGCCACGCAGTCCGCATACGACTACCGAATAGATAACGACCCTGCGGTGGTGCTGCAGCAATTGAGCAACTCACTGCCGCAAGAGGGCGCGGACAGCGCGCCCGAAAATGCCTTCCGCTCAGCTCGCAAGACGCGAGACCCCGTGTATTCGGCCGCCTTCACCGACAACGCGCAGACAAAAGTGGTGCAGGTGCACGTGCCGCTGATGGTGCGCAACGTCTTTCTCGGCATGCTGGTGGCCGAGTATCCGGTCGAGAGCCTGATCCGGGTGCTGGTGCCCAAGGACGTCAGCGGTCGACACGCCATCAGCCTGATCGATCCGGCGGGAGGCCTGCTCGCCAGCACGGTGATGTTGATGCCCGGCCAGGACCTTCGAGCAGCCTCCATCTCTCACGATGTGCCGGTGCTGCCGTCGGGGAACTCGCTGATGCTGCGGGGGCAGGGCTACCGCACATCGGTCGGACTGGTCGGCAACACGCTGTTCTGGATGGTGTTGGCGCTGAGTTTCATGACCGTGTGGACACTGTTGATCACCTGGCGCCACATGCGTCGGCGGTCACAGATGCAGGTGGCGCTGGTGTCGGAGGCAAACTTCCGCCGCGCGATGGAGAACTCGATGCTCACCGGCATGCGCGCGATGGACAAGGAGGGCCGCATCACCTACGTGAACCCCGCCTTCTGCGAAATGACCGGGTTCAGCGAACAAGAACTGATCGGCCGCACGCCGCCATTCCCGTACTGGCCTCCAGATCGACAGGAGGAGAGCCACCGCCTGCTGCTGCAGGAGCTCGAAGGACTCAGCCCGGTCGGTGGCATCGAGATCAAGGCCATGCACAAGAACGGGGAGCTGTTCGACGCGAGGATGTATGTTTCGCCGCTTGTCGACCCTAAAGGGCAGCAGACCGGCTGGATGACCTCGATGACCAACATCACCGATGCCAAGCGCGTGCGTGACCAGCTGGCCGCTTCTCATGAGCGCTTCACGACCGTACTGGAGGGCCTGGATGCCGCGGTATCGGTGCTTTCGGTACAGCAGGGCGAGTTGCTGTTCGCCAATCGCTCCTATCGCCTCTGGTTCGGCAGCGATGCACTGGGGCACGCCCTGCTCGCGGGTGACGATGTGAATGCGGTTCCCGGAGAAGAGTCTGAAGATTCAGTCGAGAACATGGGCGGGCTGCCGACGCAGGAGCTGACGGCGATCAATTCGGACCCGCGCGAAGTGCTGATCGAGCCGCTGAACAAGTGGTTCGACGTGCGGGTTCGCTACCTGCAATGGACCGATGGCCGGCTGGCACAGATGCTGATCGCCACCGATGTGACGGCGCGTCACCGCGCCGAAAGCCAGGCCGCCAGCCAGGCTGAAAAGGCTCAGGTGACGAGTCGCCTGGTGACCATGGGCGAGATGGCCTCGTCGGTGGCCCATGAATTGAATCAGCCGCTCACCGCGATCGCCAACTACTGCAATGGCATGGTCTCGCGGGTCAAGAACGACGCGATCGGCAAGGAAGATCTGATTGCCGCGCTGGAGAAAACCTCTCGGCAGGCGCAACGCGCCGGCCAGATCATCCACCGCATCCGCGCTTTCGTGAAGCGAAGCGAGCCGCAGCGTCAGGAGGCCAACGCACAGACCATCGTCGAAGATGCAGTCGATCTGGCCAACATCGAGCTTCGCCGTCGCCGGGTGGCTATCCACACGTATGTCGCTCAGCGCCTGCCGCCCCTGATGGTCGACCCGATCCTGATTGAACAGGTGGTGCTGAACCTGCTGAAGAATGCGGCCGAGGCCATCGACTCGGCCCAGCTGCCGGCTGCCCGCCGCCACATCAAGCTTCGGGTAGTCCCGCGGCGAACAGCAGAAGAAGGTGATGTCATCGAATTCAGGGTGACCGACATGGGCCCGGGAATCAAGCCGGAAGCGCTGGCACGGCTGTACGAAGCATTTTTCTCGACAAAACCGGAAGGATTGGGCATCGGTCTGAGTCTGTGCCGTTCGATCATCGAGTCGCATCGTGGTCGAATGAGGGCCGAGAACCTTTACACTGCCGGCTCGGTTTCAGGCTGCTGTTTTGTTTTCACGCTGCCTGTCGAGACCGGCCGAATCGAAGCACACTCCTCTCCCAACCCGGCTGTGATCTCATGAGCTTGATTCCCAAGAAAGGCACCGTGTATGTCGTCGACGACGATGAAGCGGTACGCGACTCTCTGCAGTGGCTGCTTGAAGGCAAGGATTACCGGGTCAAGTGCTTCGACTCATCGGAGTCCTTCCTCTCGCGCTTCGACTCTCGCGAAGTAGCCTGTCTGATCGCCGACATCCGCATGGATGGCATGAGTGGCCTCGAGTTGCAGGATCGCCTTCTCGAGCGCAAGAGCCCGCTACCCATCGTTTTCATCACCGGACATGGCGACGTCCCGATGGCCGTCACGACGATGAAAAAAGGCGCGATGGATTTCATCGAGAAGCCGTTCAAGGAAGAAGAACTGGTCAGCCTCGTCGAGCGGATGCTCGATCAGGCCCGCGCCGCCTTCTCGCACCACCAGGAAGCCGCCAGCCGAGATGCCTTGCTTTCGCGCCTGACCACCCGTGAAAGTCAAGTGCTGGAACGCATCGTCGCCGGCCGTCTGAACAAGCAGATCGCCGATGACCTGGGGATCAGCATCAAGACGGTCGAGGCCCATCGCGCCAACATCATGGAAAAGCTCAACGCCAATACGGTGGCCGATCTGCTCAAGGTCGCACTGGGCGCCTTGGGCAAATCGTGACTGTCGGGAGTCTCGAACTCCCTCGTCCTCATGAAAGGCCGCCTGCAGCGGCCTTTGCTGTTTTTCGGTCCAACGCGGTGTGTGCTTGTTCTCGCGTCGCCTGCAAGGGCTTTGAGCGCTCAGGGGCGTAAAGGTTAACCTTTGCACTTGCCTTGGCGCCGACCAGCACCATATGGTTCGGCACGAGACAGACTCTGTTCATGCGTTATGACTCACTCGACCAACCAGGTTCCAGCCGGTGTGCACAAAATGACCAATCCGCTGCTCATTACTGACGGCCTGCCAGCCTTCGATCAGATGCTTCCGGAGCATGTCGCTCCGGCCATCGACGAGTTGCTGCGTGCTGCCGATCAAGCGCTCGAACGCGCTGTCGGCCCGGATGTGGCGGCGCAGTACGACGCCGTGTCAGCGGTGCTCGACACGGCAGGAGAGCGGCTGCGCGTCGTCTGGGGTGCCATCGGCCACCTCAATGCTGTCGCTGATACGCCGGCGCTGCGCGCCGCCTTCACCGAGGCCTTGCCAAAAGTCACTGAACAATCCAGCCGCCATGCTGCCGACGAGCGGCTGTACGCCAAGTACAAAACCATCGCGCAGGCCGCAGAGGCCGATCTGACGGCAGCCCGCAAGCAGGCTTTGAGCAATGCGATGCGCGACTTCGTGTTGTCCGGAGCCGATTTGCAAGGCGAAGCCAAGCAACGCTTCCAGCGTGTGCAGGAACTGCAGGCCGAACTGGCGCAGAAGTTTTCCGAACATGTGCTCGACGCCACCGATGGCTATGCGTATTACGCATCTGCAGACGAACTCGTCGGGGTACCCGCCGATGCGCGCGAGGCGTCGCTCGCAGCCGCCGCAGCCGAAGGCAAATCAGGCCACAAGGTGACCCTGCATTTCCCCAGCTATTTTCCGGTGATGCAATACGCAACCAACCGTGCACTGCGCGAGCGGCTTTATGTCGCCAACGCCACGCGCGCCAGTGAACTGGGCCCCCCGGAACAGGACAACAGCGAGGTGATGCGCGAGTTGTTGCGCCTGCGTCAGGAAGAGGCGCATTTGCTGGGCTATCCGAGCTACGCCGATGTCTCGCTGGTGCCAAAGATGGCGACCTCGCCAAGGCAGGTGACGGATTTCCTGCGTGACCTCGCGCGGCGCGCCCGACCGCACGCACTGCAGGACCTGGCGCAGTTGCGCGAATTTGCTCGCAACGAACTGGGCATCGATGACCTGCAGGCCTGGGACCTGGCCTTTGCCAGCGAGAAGCTCAAGGAGGCCAGGTACGCCTTCAGCGACCACGAGGTAAAGCAGTACTTCACCGAGCCCAAGGTGCTCGAAGGGCTGTTCCGCATCATCGAGACCTTGTTCGAGGTGACGATCCGCCCCGACAGCGCTCCGGTGTGGCACCCGAGCGTGCGCTTCTTCCGTATCGAGCGCACGAGTGCCGCATCGACCGATGGTGGCGCCGAACTCGTCGGTCAGTTCTACCTCGACCCCTACGCCCGCCCTGGCAAACGGCCGGGCGCATGGATGGACGATGTGCGTGGCCGCTGGGCGCGGCCTGAGGGGCGGCTGCAGACACCGGTGGCTCAGCTGGTGTGCAACTTCACGCCGCCGCTGTCAGGGCGCCCGGCGCTGCTGAGTCACGATGACGTCACCACCTTGTTTCACGAATTCGGCCATGGCCTGCACCACATGCTGACCCAGGTCGACGACATCGGTGTGGCCGGCATTTCAGGCGTTGAATGGGATGCGGTCGAGTTGCCCAGCCAGTTCATGGAAAACTTTTGCTGGGAATGGGATGTGGTGAAGCACATGACTTCCCATGTCGATACCGGCGCGCCGCTGCCGCGGGATTTGTTCGATCGCATGCTAGCGGCGAAGAATTTCCAGAGTGGCTTGCAGACGCTGCGACAGGTGGAGTTCTCTCTGTTCGACATGCGGCTGCACGCCGAACCCGGCAGCGAAGACCGCATCGCCGAGGTGCTCGACGAGGTGCGCAATGAGGTGTCAGTGTTCAAGCCACCGGCGCTGAACCGCTTCCAGCACAGCTTCTCGCACATCTTTGCCGGCGGCTATTCGGCGGGCTACTACAGCTACAAATGGGCCGAAGTGCTCTCGGCTGATGCATGGTCGGCGTTCGAGGAGTCGGCGCACGATGGCGGTGTTCTGAACGTTGCCACCGGTCGCCGCTACCGGCAGGCCGTGCTCGAAGCGGGCGGCAGTCGGCCAGCCATGGAAAGCTTCAAGGCTTTTCGCGGCCGCGAGCCGAGCATCGACGCACTGCTTCGCCACCAGGGCATGGCGTGAACGCAACGGCCACGCCGCAACGCAAGACGCTCGCAGGAGAGACGCCGATGAGTTCCACCTCACCCCCCCAAGGCACGGCGTCGTCGCGCCTGAGCGCGGGCTGGGCCAGAGCCCTCGCCTGCGCTGCATGCCTCGCCAGTGTCGCGTCGCCAGGCCTTGCGCAGCAATACAAGGTGGTCGGTGGCGACGGCCGGGTGACGTATACCGACCGGCCGCCGCTGGCCAGTGGCGTCAAGCTGTCCGAGTTGAAGATCAGCGGGGCTGCCACCGGGGCTCCGGCGGCTTTGCCTGTTGATGTGAGGGAGGCGGTGCAACGCTATCCAGTCACGCTGTATGGCTCCGACAACTGCGCTCCGTGCGATGCCGCACGGCAGTTCCTGCAGCAGCGTGGGATTCCGTACGCGGAGAAGAGGGTGGTCACCGGCGATGACGGCGCGATGCTCCTGCGATTGACCGGGGGCAGTGACCTGCCGGCCATCACCATTGGCTCGCAGGTGGTGCGGGGATGGTCTTCTGAGGGCTGGGCGTCCTACCTCGATGCGGCGGGATACCCCCGCGAGTCGAAGCTGCCAGCTGGCTTCCAGTTCGCCAGGGCAACGCCTCTGACCGAACAGCGCAATGCACCGGCCAGGGACAGTTCGGCCCGACTGCCCTCGTTGCTCACCGACGCGCCGGAACTCCGTCGAGATCCGCCACCTGGCACCGGCGACTTCAGGTTCTGAGCGCCTCCAGGTCGGCTTCAGCCGACTGGCGCCCGACCCGACGCGCCGCCAGACTGCCCGCGGCCATCGCGATGCCCATCAACCAGAACAAGAGCGCTGCGCCAAGCGTCGAGCCCAGTACGCCGAACAGCAACGGCATCAGTGTGCTGGCCCCGTTGATCGTCATCGAACGCAGGGCCAGCGCCTCGCCGTGACGCGGCTGAGGCGTCAGCCGGTGCAAGGCGGTCATGATCATCGGCTGCACGCATCCCAGGGCGAGGCCCAGCAAGGCGCCACAGACCGCCATCGCGACAGCGGAACTCGCCAGCGGATAGATCGCAAACACCGCTGCGGTGGTCAGCATCGCCCCGGCCAGGACCTGTGCCTCGCGCAGATGGTGCGCGATCCACGGAATGACCAGCCTCACCGACGCCACAGCGGCAGCGAAGGTGCCGAGGATCAAGCCGATGGCTGATGCGCTGAGGCCGCGTTCGTGGCCGAGCACCGGCACCAGAAAGGCGTGCAGGTCCCAACTCGAGGACAGCAGCCAGTTCACCACCAGCAGTCGACGCAGCCCTGGCAAGCGCAGCAAGGTCCAGGCACTGGTCGCTGGCGCGCCAGTTGCGCGTGCCACCGGCACTTCGAACGGCACCTGTCGCATCCACGCCAGACTGAGCAGCGGCAGCGCCGCCAGCGCGAAAAAGGCGCTGCCGAATCCCGCCGCATCGATCACCGTGCCGGCAACCACCGGGCCGATCATGTTCGACACCGCAGGCGCCAGCCCCAACCAGCTGAACACCCTTGTGATCTCGGTGCCACCGCCAGATGCCAGACGCCCGGCGCTGCGCTGGATCGTGATCAAGCCCATGTTGGCTCCCACGCCGCACAGCATCGCCGCCGCGCACAGGATCGCGAACGCCAAGCCACGAGGCGCCGAGCTCAAGCCATCCAGCGCCGCCCAGCCGGTGGCCGGTGCAGATGGCGTCAGCCACACCGCTGCCGCAGCCAGCACGGCACCGGCAACCGCGAGAGTCACGGCCAGCCGCATCGGACGGTGGTAGCCGTGGCGGTCGGCCATGCGCCCGGAGCGCAGCGAGGTCGCCACGGGCGCCGCAGCGAACAAGCCCAGCAACAAACCGACGGCCCACTCGGGGTGGCCTTGTCGCAGCATCAGCAGTGGCGCTGCGACACGCACACCGGTCATGCACGAATGCAGGAAGACCTGGCCGAGGATCAGCGCCAGCAGCGGGCGCGAAAACACCATCAGTCGCGCACTGTCGGCAGCGCAGCGGACACGATATCGATATCGATTGCGTCATCGGCAAGGGTCTGCAGATCCGCACCAGGCAACAACTCACGGGTGCGTGGATCGGACAGGCCCTCGACCGACTTCAGCTTGCGGGTCATCGCATTGGTGCGCGTCTGCGCCTGATCGATGGTGTTGCTGGCCTCGTCGAGCTTCTTCTTGGTTTTCGCGAGCACCTCGCCGAACTTGCCGAACTCGGTCTTCACCGCACCCAGCACCTCCCAGACCTCGGTCGAGCGCTTCTCCAGCGCCAGCGTGCGAAAGCCCATCTGGAGGCTGTTCAGCGTGGCCAGCAAGGTGGTCGGCCCTGCCAGCGTGACACGGTGTTCGCGCTGCAGCGCTTCCATCAGACCAGGCCGGCGCAGCGCTTCGGCGTACAGCCCCTCCGTCGGCACGAACAGGATGGCGAATTCTGTCGTGTGCGGCGCCGCGACGTATTTCTCGCGGATGGTCTTCGCCTCGGCCCGCAGTCGCACCTCGATCGCCTTGCCGGCGGCTTCGGCCTCGGGCCGGTCGGCGCGCTCCTGTGCATCGAGCAGGCGCTCGTAGTCCTCGCGCGGAAACTTCGCATCGATCGGCAGCCACAGCGGCAGGCCATCGTCGCGTCGGCCCGGCAGCTTGATCGCAAATTCGACCCGTGCGCCGCTGCCCGGGATGGTCTCGACGTTGGTCGCGTACTGGTCCGGCGTGAACACCTGTTCCAGCAAGCCAGCGAGTTGCACCTCGCCGAAGACGCCGCGCGATTTCACGTTGTTCAGCATCCGGTTCAGCGAACCGACGTCCTTGGCCAGCCCCTGCATCTCGCCCAGCCCGCGGTGCACCTGATCCAGCCGATCAGCGACCTGCTTGAAGCTCTCGCCCAGACGCGCTTCCAGCGTGGCGTGCAGCTTCTCGTCGACGGTGGCGCGCATCTGTTCGAGCTTGGTCTCGTTGCCCTGCTGCAGCACGGTGAGCCGCTGCTCGACACTGGTCTTGACCTCGCCCAAGCGCCGCTCATTGGCCTCGCCCATCTCGCGCAGTTGCGCACCCAGCGTGTCGGAAAAGCGCTTCAGCGCGGCATCGAGCGATTCACGCGAGGCCTGGGCCTGCGTGGTTTGCGTGCGGGCCACGTCACCCTGCTGATTCAACAGCGTCTGCTGGAACGTCCCCAGCGCGGTGCCCAGCTCGACCCGCGTGCCCTGTGCACTGCGGCCGAGCTCATCGCGCAATTCGCGCTCCAGGCGTTCGGAGCCGCTGCGAACCGCATCGATCAGCGCCTCGTGGTCGGCGCGAGCGCTGGCGTTGTCTGACTTGCGAAGCGCCAGCCACAGCACCAGCAGCAGCGTGACGACACTCAGCGCCAGCGTGATCCAGGACAGGTTTTCCATCGCCCCATTGTCTCAGGCGTCTCGGGCGATCCCGGCTTGAAGATCTGGCGCGCGCGGGCGCAACGACTGCCAGGCCTGCCAGTGGCCGAACGCCAGTCGCAAGGTGGTGAGCTGCAGCGCCACCGTGTCCTCGATCACCGTCCCGTAGCCGCCCGCCATCGACACGGCGACCGGAATGCGGCGCTCCAAGGCTGCTGCGAACACCCTGCGGTCACGCTCGGCCAAACCGGCGGCGGTGAGCTTCAGGCGGCCGAGGCGATCGCCCTCATGCGGATCGGCCCCGGCCAGGAAGAAGATCAGTGTGGGCAAGCCGGCAGGCGCGGTGAGTTGCCACAACCGATCGATTGCGCCATCGAGAGCGGCGAGGTACTCATCGTCGCCGCAGCCATCGGGCAGATCGATGTCGATGTCGCTCGCCTCCTTGCGAAAAGGGAAGTTCTTCGCGCCATGCATCGAGAGTGTGGTGATGGTCGGGTCGTCGCGGCAGATGGCCGCGGTGCCATTGCCCTGGTGCACGTCGAGGTCGATCACTGCGACGCGCAACGGGCCTTCCCCTCGACGCGGCGCTTCGGCCTGCATCCGCCTTGCCGCGACCACCACATCGTTGAACACGCAGAAACCGCTGCCATGATCGGCATACGCATGGTGGGTGCCACCCGCCAGATTGAAGGCCACACCGCCGCCGTTCAGCGCCGCGCGCGCCGCCGCGATCGAGGCGCCCACCGATCGACGCGATCGCTCGGCCATCGCTGCCGTCCACGGGAAGCCGATCTCGCGCTGCTGGGCGGCTGACAAGCGCCCTTGCGCCACATCGCCGACGTACTGCGGCGTGTGTGCCAGCGCCAATTCGCCATCCGAGGCCGCAGGCGCCTCCATCAGCGTGACACCCGGCAGCTCGGCGGCCACACGATCTCTCAACAAGCGGTACTTCGCCATCGGGAACCGGTGCCCCTCGGGCAGCGGCAACACGAAGTGGTCGGAATAGAAGGCCTGCACCCGACGCATTGTGCAGATCCGCTCGCGAGCCCGCGAAACCCGGGTTTTAGGCCTGGCGCCCTAGTTTTGCTGCAACGCACCAAAAAAGTCTTGCCAAGTCGCAGCGGACTTCTATACTTCACCCCATGCTGCACTGCAACAATATTTGCAGGTCAGCTTGAATGTGTGGCTTGGCCCCGGCCCAGAGCCCCAACCAAACGCTCTTCAGCCATTGTTTTTCCCTACTCCAGGAGATATTCATGTTGACCGCAGAACAAATCGTCGCCGCGCAGAAGTCCAACCTCGACACACTGTTCGGCCTGACCACCAAGGCCTTCGAAGGCGTTGAAAAGCTCGTCGAGCTGAACCTGCAAGTGGCCAAGGCCGCCATGGGCGAAGCCGCTGAATCGACCCAGGCCGCCCTGTCGGCCAAGGACGCACAGGAACTGCTGGCACTGCAGACCTCGCTGCTGCAACCGGCCGCCGAAAAGGCTGCCGCTTACAGCCGCCACCTGTACGACATCGCCACCGCGACCACCTCGGAAATGACCAAGGCCGCTGAAGCGACCGCTGCCGATGCGCAGAAGAAGTTCATGTCGGTGGTCGACACCGCCGTCAAGAACGCACCGGCCGGCAGCGAAAACGCCGTCGCACTGGTGAAGTCTGCCGTCGCGGCTGCGAACAACGCCTACGAGAGCGTGCACAAGGCATCGAAGCAAGCTGTTGAAGTGGCGGAAGCCAACTTCCAGGCCATGACCAGCACGGCGGTCAAGGCTGCCTCGGCGACCAAGACGAAGCGCGCCTGAGATCTTTCATCCCGCTGAGCGCACCCCCGGCCCTGTGCCAGGGGCGTCCCCAGTCAAAAGGCCCGGTTCAACGACCGGGCCTTTTTTGTTACCTGAGGAATGTCAGCAGCCCGCAGGGTGCGGTTTCATCAGCGCACACGCTCGAGGATGCTGACGTAGTTGGCCACACCCGCGCCGCCCATGTTGAAGATGCCGCCGAGCTTCGCGTTCTTCACCGTGATGGCCTCGGGCATCTGGTCGGCGAGTTGCATCGCAGCCATCACATGCATCGACACGCCAGTGGCACCCACCGGGTGGCCCTTGGACTTCAGGCCGCCCGAGGCATT
Organism: Burkholderiales bacterium; assembly: GCA_947474755.1. Taxonomy (GTDB): domain Bacteria; phylum Pseudomonadota; class Gammaproteobacteria; order Burkholderiales; family Burkholderiaceae_C; genus PBB1. The sequence goes on from CANJJE010000014.1 coordinate 87,034, forward strand.
GACCGGCAGCTTGCTGCCCACCTGCGTCCAGCCCTCGCGGATCGCGGTGGCGCCCTGCCCTGCCGGCGTCAGGCCCATCGCTTCGTATTCGAGCAGCTCGGCCACGGTGAAACAGTCGTGCGTCTCGACGAACGACAGATCGTTCAGCTGCAGCCGGGCCGCACCCAGCGCCTGTCGCCAGGCCAGCTCGCAGCCTTCGAGCCTCATCACATCGCGCCGGGACATCGGTAGAAAGTCCTGAACGTGCGCCACGCTGCGGATGGCGATTTCGCGCTGCATGCCACGCGCCGTGGCGGCATCGGTGAGGATCACGGCGGCCGCGCCATCGGACACCGGCGAGCAGTCGGTGCGCTTGAGCGGTCCGGCCACGAACGGGTTCTTTTCGCTCACCTGCCGGCAGAAGTCGTAGCCCAGGTCCTTGCGCAGATGCGCCAGCGGGTTGGCGGCACCGTTGCGGTGGTTCTTCGCGGCGATCATGGCCAGCGCATCGGACTGGTCGCCGTACTTCTCGAAGTAGGCGGTGGCGATCTGGCCGAACAGGCCGGCAAAGCCGCCCAGGATGTCGCTTTCCTCGCGCAGATAGGAGGCGCGCAGCAAGTTGGTTCCGACCTCGGGGCCCGGCGTCTGCGTCATCTGCTCGACACCCACCGCCAGCACGACCTTCGCGCGGCCGGCCTGCAGGGACTTGATGCCCTGGTGGACGGCGGCCGACCCGGTGGCGCAGGCATTCTCGACCCGCGTGGCCGGCTTGAAGCGCAAGGCGTCGTCGGCCTGCAGCACCAGCGAGGCGGTGAAGTCCTGCCTGGAGAAGCCGGCGTTGAAGTGGCCGAGGTAGATCTCGTCGACATCGGCCGCCGAGATGCCCGCCGACTCGAGCGCGCCGTGAACCGCCTTGACGATCAGGCTCTCGACGCTTTCATTGTCGAACTTGCCGAAGGGGGTTTGCGCCCAGCCGACGATGGAGACGTTCACACTCATGGTTCCACTCCCGTGTTCCTGACCATCAACTCGAGGCTGCGCTGGCCAACAGCTTGCGCAGTTCGTTCTTCAGCACCTTGCCGTAGTTGCTGGTGGGCAACTCATCGACGAAGCGGTACTCCTTCGGCCGCTTGAAGCGGGCGATGTGGTCCAGGCAGTGCGCATCCAGCTCTTCGTGCGTCACCACCCACCCCGGCGTGCGCACCACGAAGGCCACCAGCACCTCGCCCCACTCGGGGTCGGGCCGGCCGACGATGCTGACCCTGGTGACGCCCGGGTGCGTTTGCAGAACCTCCTCGACCTCGCGCGGGTAAATGTTGCTGCCGCCGCTGATCACCACGTCCTTCGAGCGATCGCGCAGGGTGAGGCAGCCATGCGCATCGAACGAGCCCATGTCACCGGTGTGCAGCCAGCCGTTCTGAAGTGCCTGACCGGTCGCGTCAGGGTTGCGCCAGTAGCCCGACATCACCACATCGCCGCGGCAGACGATCTCGCCGACTTCGCCCGGCGGCACCTGCACCCCCAGCGCGTCGATGACCCGCACCTCGACCCCGCTGCGCGGCCAGCCGACCGAGCCCAGGATGGCGTCGTCATCCGTCACGTGGCTGGCGCGATCGAGCCCGGTGATCGTCATCGGCGCCTCACCCTGGCCGTAGATCTGCGCGAACACCGGGCCCAGCACCGCGGTGGATTTGCGCAGCTCTTCCACATACATCGGGCCACCGCCGTAGACGATGCAGCGAAGGTGGGCAGGCGGCGCGCGGCGCTTGGCCTCGGCCTCCAGCCGCAGGCGCTGCACCATCGTCGGCGCGAGGAAGGCGCCGCAGCCCGGGTGCACCTCGCACAGGTCGAGAAACTCGGCCGGATCGAACGCACCCGAGGCCGGCACCACCTGCCGCGCGCCTCGCGCCACCGCGCTCAGCATGTACATGCCCGAGCCGTGCGACATGGGCGCCACATGGATCTGGCTGCAGTGCGCGTCCAGCGCCTCGATGTCGGCCAGGTGCGCCACCGTCATTGCCAGCAGATTGCGGTGCGACAGCATCGCGCCCTTCGACCGGCCGGTGGTGCCGCTGGTGTAGAACAGCCAGGCCAGGGCTTGCGGATCGATGGTCGGCGGCGTCAGGGGCTTGCCACTCAGCATGGCGAGGTAATCCGGTTCACCAATGACCACCAGGCGCTCGGCGTGGGCCGCTGCAGTGTGCGACAGATCAGGCAGCAACTTCGGCGAGGCGAATACCAGCGACACGTCGGCGTCTTCCAGGATCTGCAGGACTTCCTTGTCGTGCAGCTTGAAATTGATCGGCACGATGGTCGCCTCGGCCGCCCAGGCCGCGAACAGCAACTCGGGAAACTCCACCCGGTTTTCGCTGACCAGCGCGATGCGGTCACCGGCCGTGCAGCGCTGACGGATGCCCGCCGCCAGACTCAGCGCACGGGTGCGCAGGTCGCGCCAGCTCTGCACCTGCTCGAGGCCCCGGAACACCGCCCCCCGATCGGGATACCGCAGCGCAGTCTGGTCGAGCAGGGAGAACAGATTCATGTCGGGGCTTCCCTGGAGACGTGCTCGACAGACCCACGGCCCGCCAACGCGCCACTCTAGTGTCCC
>CANJJE010000015.1 GCA_947474755.1 Burkholderiales bacterium
ACCAGGATGGACTCGGTCAGCTCCAGCTCGAGCCACTGCGGCTCCAGTCCCACTTCGGCCAGCACGCGGGCAACGCTGTCGACGAAGTCGGCCTGCTGGAACTGCAGCGCGGACACGTTGATGGACATCAGCAGCCGGCGCCCCTGCCCGCGCCAGATGGCCGCCTGCTGCACCGCCTGGTGAAGCACCCAGGAACCGATCGCAATGATGAAGCCGCTGCGCTCGGCCACGGGAATGAACTCGGTCGGGGGCACATCCCCCAGCTCCGGGTCGCGCCATCGGATCAGCGCCTCGGCACCAACGATCTCGCCACTCTTGAGGTCAACCTGAGGCTGGTAGTGCAGGCGGAAGCGGCCAGCCGCCAGCGCCTGGCGCATCGCCAGGTCGAGCTTCATGCGGGTACGCAAGGTGACCACCGTCGCACCGACACGCTGGTGGTGCAACCGGAAGCCCGCACCGCCCGCCGCCTTGATGTCCGCCATTGCCGCGTCGGCTGCATGCAACAGTTCCTCCGCAGTGCTGCCGTCGCCCGGGTAGAGCGCAATACCGATGCTGGCGGCGACCGTCAGGTTCACACCCCCCACCACGAAAGCAGGCTGCAAGGACTCCATGACGCGGCGTGCCGCTCCTTCCGCGCGCTGCATATCGGCCTGATGCAGCAGCATCAGGTACTCGTCGTCGCCGAGGCGACAGACCGTGTCGACCTGACGCATCGTCGCGCTCAGCCGCTTTGCGACCTCGACCAGCACTTGATCGCCGGCGGCCGAACCCAGCGCATCGTTGATCGGCTTGAAACGATCCAGGTCGAGGTGCAGCAACGCGAACGCGGTGCCTTCGCGCTGGGCCAATGCGAGCGCGTAGTCGATCCGGTCAGCCACCAGTTGGCGACTCGGCAGACCGGTCAACGTGTCGTTGCTGGACGAATGCTGCGAATGGCGTCGTTCCGCGTAGCTCTCGGTCACGTCGCGAAAGGCGTAGACGCGACCGATCGGCTGGCCCCGGTTGCGTTGCGGCAGCGTGCGGCGCTCGAGTACCTTGCCGCTGCGCAGAACCAGCACATCGGTGCCTTCAAGGGAAGGGGACTCGGTCAATCCCTGCAAGCGCTTGCTGTAGGTCACCGGATCGGCCACGCGTCGCAGCATCCAGGCGGCAACAGCCGGGGCGTCACGCGCGGCCAGCAAAGCCTCGGGCAGTTCCCACAGCGCGGCGAAGCGGAGGTTGAAATTGACGAGGCCGCCGTTCAGATCGAGCACGAGGATGCCGTCTGCCGTCGAATCGAGCGTCGCGCGCAATTCCGCCAGCCGCTCTTCGAGCTCGGCCTGAGCGCGCAATTCCAGGCTGCGGTCGCGCATGACGACCAGGTAGACGCCATGACGTGACTCGGTCGGCACACCCGGATTGATGCGGGTGACGCGACGCAGCACCGGCACCAGCCGGCCGTCAGCACAGCCAAGCACCGTCTGCATGTCGGCGGAGTCAAGGACCCCGCCGCGCGCCGCCTCCCAGAACGCCACATCCTCCGGCGTGGCGGCCAGCGCCAGCGCATCGGTGCGGCGCAGGGCGGGCACATCGATGCCGAGCAGGGTGGCGGCCTGTGCGTTCGCCGCCAGCACGCGCAGACTTTGCGGCTCGACCAGCCATGCGGCGTCGAGCAGGCCATCGATCAGCGGTGACATCTGGCTTGACGGGGTGTTGCCCCCTTCGCCCGTCGACCCATCGGCCGACGACCATGCGGGGACAACCCGTGGCCTGGCTGGTATCGCGCCTGCCGCCCCACCATGGATCGCATAGGGCGTTCGCTTCACCGTCACTGCAGATCCCCCGGCGCACAAGCGCTGAAGAAGCAGCAGCGCAGGGGCGGCCGTGAGGGCGTCTGTGCGGTACGTCGCGGTGTAGGAGTGAGTTGCATGATGGCTGACGTCACCCCATGCCGATGGAGCATGACGTGATCGCAGGATCGACGCCGTGACCAGAAAGTTGAACTCCGGCCCCTGGCGGCTGACCCTGACAACCGGCTTCGCGTCGTCAACATCACCGGCAGAGACCTCGAAAAATCACCTCGCAAGGCTATCAGCGTGGCGACAGATTCGAAAACCGCTTTTACCAGTACGAACGGCTTCACCCCGCCTCCGACAGCAATCGGAACTCGTCCTTGAGCTTGCCGATCACCACTGCGACATCGATAGGCTTGGTCCAGTAGTCGTCGAAGCCCAGCGCGATCGCCTGCTGGATCTGATGCGGCAGGGCATCGGCACTCAGGGCGATGCAGCGCAGGTGCCGCGTATGGTCCTGGGAGCGCAAGCGCTCGAGCACTTGAAAACCCGACAGTCCCGGCAGGTTGAGGTCAAGCAAGACGAGAGACAGCTCGTGCTGGTCGGCAATCTCCAGGCCCTGGGTACCGTTGGTCGCGGTGAGCAGTCGCCAGTGCGGCTGTGAACGGAAAATCTGCTCCATCAGGATGGTGTTGATTTCGTCGTCCTCGACGTAAAGCACCACCTGCTCGACGCCGTTGTCCCACAGCGAAGGGAACTCGGGTTTCTCCTGCACATCCTGTGGCGGCTTGACCTTGCGGGCCTTGGCCAGTGGAAGGGAGACGGCGAAGCGCGACCCTTTGCCGGGATGTGACAGCACATCGATCTTGCCGCCCATGGCACGAACCAGCTTGCGGGTAATGGCCAACCCCAGACCGCTGCCCTGGGTGTCGGTGCGTTCGGCGCCGAGTCGGTTGAACGGTTCGAACAGCTTGCCGAGCTGGTCCTCGGACATCCCGATACCGGTGTCATCGACCGTCAGCACCCCTTGCTCAGCCGCCTCGAAGCGCACCCGCACGCGGCCCCTCGGCCGGTTGTACTTGATGGCATTCGAGAGCAGGTTCGTCAAAACCTGCTCCAGCGCATCAGCATCGGCGTGCACCGGAGGTGCATTCGCAGGGATCTGCACCATCAGTTCGATGCCGCGTTGCTGCGCCAGCGGCATCATCTCGTTCGCACAGCGTTCGACGAGCTGCTGCACGTCAGTGGGCCGGTGCCGCAGACGCAGACGTCCCTGCTCGATGCGTGACACCTCGAGAAGCTGGTCGATCAGCGACAACAGCCTGGAGCCGGAGTGACGCAGCACCTCCAGACGTTGCGCCTGTGCAGGCGGCAGGGGCTCCTCGCTGTCCAGCGCCATCAGCTGCGCGAAACCGAGGATGCCATTGAGGGGCGTGCGCAATTCATGGCTGACGCGCGACATGAATTCGCTCTTGCTGCGGCTGGCCTTTTCGGCATCGAGCTTGTCACGCTTCATGGCATCCAGCGTCTGCCGCTCGGTCACATCCGTGCAGGTACCGACCAGCCGCTGCTCGCCGCCCACCGCCTGCAACACGAACTCCAGCGCTCGCTGCCCATGCGGCACACCCGCATCGACAGTCAGTGACAGGCGCATTCGCTCTTCCGCCAGCACGGTGGGCAGCCACAAGGCCCGCGCGGCAGGATGGTCGGACTCGGCGACCAGAGCCATCCATGACTCCACCTCAACCAGATGCGGAGCAGCGGACAAGCCATGGTGCCGGCAGGCCACGGCATCGAGGTGCAAGGTGCCGCCGGCCACATCGAACTCCACGATACCGATGTCGGCGGCTGCAGTGGCCAACTGCCAGCGCTCCTGGCGCTGCTGAAGATCCGTGTCCACGGCCGAGGGTGAGGACTGCGGTCTCAGCAGCACATTCCAGTAGACGCCACCATTGGGGTCCGGATCGGCCAGTGCGCTGGCGTCGAATCGGGACCAGGGCCCGTGACGGCGCCGCAAGCGCACAGACTCGTGGACCGGCTGGCCCGATGCGCGGGGCTCGGCCCAGACGCGCTCGAGGCGGCGCAGGTCCTCGCCATGCACACAGTCGAGCAGTGCGCGGGCATCGGTACGCAAGACCGACATCGAGACGCCGCACAGGCGAATGAATCCGCTGCACGCGTAAGGGACTGCCCAATGACCGGCCTCGGAACGGTGCAGGCGCACCACCAGCGACGGCAGCTTGTCGAGCAGGGATTGCAAGTCCGCCACCGGATCGTGATCGCCACGGCGGCGCAACGCACGGGGCGCAGCGTCACGCCGCTCGGACAGCGCCGAGAACGTCGAGGACGGATGGGGATATCGTGCCGCTGGTTGCATCATCAAATCGGGGGTGCGGACGTTCTTCACGTCACGCGACTGCGCTGTTTCAACGGCCTGAAGTCGGGCCATCTTTGTAACAGTTTCAGAGTCCGAATTGGCGGCCGGTTCACCCCGCATTCAGGGGTTGAAATAGCCCTGAAACGCACCGTTCGTGTGCATTTTCGCACCCGCAGCCCAGGGGGAGACGCACCAGATGTTTTTTCCACGCGATAGCGGCATGATCTGGCTCAAACCCCCCTTCTGGAGTCGCCATGAACGCCATCCTGATTCACCGTCGCGCCATGATCGCTCGCGGCCTCGGCGTGGGTCTGAGCCTTGCCTGGGGTGCGGCCTTCGCCGATGACCTGCCGGCCGCGCTGGCCATCGAGGCGCGTGCGGTGGTGCAGGCGCAACTTGACGCTTTCGCAGCCGACGATGCGCGGCGAGCATTCTTGCTGGCCTCACCCAGCGCGCGAAGGCACCTGAGATCACCTGACAACTTCATCAACCTGGTGCGCAGGCGCTACGCCGTGGTCTACCGGCCGGCTTCGGTGGCGTTTCTGAAGCCGCAACTGATCGACGGCGTGGTGGTGCTGGGTGTGCAAATGACCGACACGCAAGGGGCGGCATGGCTCGCGACCTACACGCTGGAGCGCCAACCCGACGGCATGTTCCTGATCGAAGGCTGCGAACTGGTCGAGAACGAAGGGCGCTACACCTGAGCGGTGCGGTCCGGGACACCAGCTCTTCAACCATGCCAGCACTGCATCAGCTCGATGCGCATCACCTTCTGGAGGCCTATCGCGGCCGATCGCTGAGTCCCGTCGAGGTGCTGCGCGACGTGCTGGCGCATATCGCGGCCTGTGAGCCAGTGCTGCACGCGGCCTACGCCATCGATGAGCGGTGCGCCCTGAACGCGGCGCAGGAATCTGAACGTCGCTGGCAGCGTGGCGAGCCGATCGGTGCGCTCGACGGTGTCCCAGCAATGCTGAAGGAAAACATCGCCACCGTCGGCGTACCGATTCCGCTGGGCTGTGCGGCCACCGAACTGCTGCCGGCACGCGCCGACGCCCCTCCTGCGGCGCGGTTGCGCGAGGCCGGCGCGGTGATTCTCGGCAAGACAACCATGCCCGACCTCGGCATGCTCTCGTCGGGGCTGTCAAGCTTCCACCCACTGACGCGCAATCCCTGGAACCTGCGGCTGAACCCGGGTGGCAGCAGTGCAGGGGCCGCGGCAGCGGCGGCAGCGGGTTATGGCCCCTTGCAGCTGGGCACCGACATCGGCGGGTCGATCCGGCTACCCGCCGGCTGGTGCGGGGTGTTCGGTCTGAAGCCCAGCCACGGCCGCATACCGATCGGGGCGCCCTACCCGGCCCGGGTGGCCGGCCCGATGACGCGCAGCGTCGGCGATGCCGCGCTGATGATGGCGGTGCTGAGCCAGCCCGACTGGCGCGACCACATGAGTCTGCCGGCCGAACGCATCGAGTGGATGTCGCTCGGCCGAGACTTGCGCGGCCTGCGCATCGGCCTGCTGCTCGACGCTGGCTGGGGATGGCCGCCCGAACCGCAGATCACGACAGCGATCAAGGCAGCTGCAAAGGCCTTTGAAGCCGAAGGCGCGATCGTCGAACCGCTGGCACCCTTCGCCAATCGCGAGATGGCTGACGGCATCGACCGCTTCTGGCGCACCCGCGCCTGGGTCGATCTGCAGGCCTTCGGTGCCGAACAGCGTCGCCGCGTGCTGCCATTCATCGTCGAGTGGGCCGAGGGTGGGGCGAACCTCAGCGGAGTCGACGTGATGCGCAACTACCACCAGACGCTGGCCATGCGGGCGGCCACTGTGGCTGCCTGCCAGCCCTTCGATTTCGTGCTGTCGCCCGTGTCACCGATGCCGGCGTTTGCGGCCGAGCTGCCCTGCCCGACCAACGACCCAGCTCGGCCGTTCGAGCACATCGCCTACACCCTGCCCTTCAACATGAGCGAGCAGCCGGCGGCCAGCATCAACGCGGGCTACACCGCCGACGGTCTGCCCATCGGCCTGCAGATCATCGGGCGGCGCTTCGACGACCTCGGGGTACTCCAACTGGCGCGGGCCTGGGAGCAGATGCGCCCGGTGCAGCGGCCCTGGCCGATCTCGCGGCCGCTGGATTTTCCGCACTGACGCAGCCGTGGGAGTACGGCGTGCTGCTGGTGTCGTGTGCGATCGGCGGGATCGGGATGTTCATTGCAGTGGTCTGGGTGTTCAGCGCGATCAGCCTGCCGGTCGAATCCGCGACCACCGCCTCCGGACTCACGCAGCTCACAGCACCTGTTCGGTCGTCACCTCGAAGCGGGTGAGTGCATTCGGTCCGAAGGTCATCGTGATCGGCACGTCGCCGGCATCGCGGCCGCGTGCCATCACCACCCGCCCGATGCGCGGTGTGTTGTGACGCGCGTCGAACGTGTGCCAGGCACCGCCCAGATACACCTCGAACCAGGCGCTGAAGTCCATCGGGTAGCGCACTGGCGCAATGCCGATGTCGCCGAGGTAGCCGGTCACATAGCGCGCCGGGATGTTCATGCAGCGGCACAGCGTGACGCCCAGATGCGCAAAGTCGCGGCACACGCCGGTCTGCTCGTGGAAGCCTTGCAGCGCGCTGCGGTTCGATCGGGCCTGGTTGTAGTCGAAGCGAATGCGCTGATTCACGAAATCGCAGATCGCCTGCACGCGGCCCCAGCCCATCGGACTGCCGCCGAACTGAGCCCAGGCGAAGCCCAGCAATTCGCTGTCGACCTCGCAATAGCGGCTGGGCAGCAAGAATTGCAGCACCTCTGTCGGCAATTCTTCCGGCGCGTGCTGGTAGGCGTCGCAGTGCACCGCGTCGGGCAGGCCGCTGTCGTGGACGATGGCCTGGTTCGTCAGGCGCACCGCCGACACAGACGGCGGCACCTGGATGCGACCGCAGCGGTTGCCGAAGGCATCGAAGTACTCGGTGGCGAGCAGTCCCGGGCGCACGCAGAGCGCCTCCGGCCCCTGAAGGTCGCGCTCGCGACTCGGGTGCACACGCAGCAGGTAGATGAGTGCCGTCGGCGCAGTGAGCGTGAGCTCGATGTCGTAGCCGATGCGAATGAGCATGAGGATTCCAGTGCGTTGCGCTGTGCAACGCAACAATCGTGCTCGGTAGGATGAGTACCGTCGCTTTTCTTGCCGAGTGGCGGCAAGAATGGGACCCGAAAGGTCTAAGAATGTTTTTTTCAGGCTCATCCTATGAGCCTGTGCACCGATACCGTCGAATCTTGCTGAGCCAGCAACACCCCGTTTCCAGCGACGCACCCATGGCCTCTATCCCACCATTCGCCGCGCACCATCGCAAAGAAGACGACGAGTGGCAGGCACTTCTGGCACATCTCACGGGCGTATCAGCGCTCGCACAACAATTTGCCGGAAAGCTGAATCTTGGGAAGCTGGGCGAACTTATCGGTCTGCTTCACGATTTCGGAAAGTACAGCCAAGACTTCCAGACCTACTTGAAGTCAGCCATCGGCGTTCTGAACCAAGACGAGGACGAAGACTGGGTCGACTCCGCCAGCCTCAAAGGCAAGGTCGATCACTCGACGGCCGGTGCGCAAATGATCTGGCACGCCCTCAATGGAAAGGGCTCGATGTACTCGATCGCGGCTCAAGTCGCCTCGCTGTGCGTGGCGTCGCACCACTCGGGCCTGATCGACTGCATCGCTGCCGACGAGGCTCGTTTCGGTGAGGACGGATTCACCAAACGAATGAGCAAGGCAGACGAGAAAGTTCACCTTGAGGAGGCTCAACACGTCGCAGACCCAGCTGTACTTGCTAGATGCTTCGAACTCCTTGCGGACCCTGTATTGATCGATGAATTGACTAACCTGCTGGATCTTGTCGCGCAAACCAATGGCGCAAACAAAGGTTCAGGTGCACACGGCACCTTCCAACAGTTCGGCCTGGTAGTTCGATTCCTGTTCAGTTGCCTGATCGACGCAGACCGCGTCGACACCGCGAATTTTGAACATCCGCGCACCGCACGCTTTCGTCCAACGGGCACCTATATCGGTTGGCCGACCTTACTGCAACGCCTTGAGCGTCACCTGGATGCGATGCCCCCGTTACGCGCCATTGATGGCTTGCGCCGCGACATTTCCAACCAATGCCGGGACGCCGCGTCACGCCCCGGCGGTATCTACACGCTAACCGTGCCCACAGGCGGAGGAAAGACACTTGCAAGCTTGCGGTTTGCGTTACGTCACGCGGAGCGCCGAAAGCTGGATCGCATCATCTATGTGATCCCGTTCACATCGATCATCGACCAGAACGCACAGGCAGTGCGCCAGATTCTGGAACCTTCCTTCGCACCAGAAGACATCGGACGCGTTGTGCTGGAACACCATGGCAGCCTAACGCCCGATCAACAGACATGGCGCGAAAAACTCCTGTGCGAAAACTGGGATGCGCCGGTGGTCTACACCACCATGGTTCAGTTCCTCGAATCTTTGTTCGGATCTGGCACTCGCGGTGCGCGCCGCATGCACCAGTTGGCGAATGCCGTGCTGGTGTTCGACGAGGTACAGACCCTGCCGATCCCCTGCGTTCATTTGTTCAACAACGCAGTGAACTTCCTGGCCGAGCGATGCAACAGCACCGTGGTGCTGTGTACCGCCACACAACCTTTATTGCATGACGCCAGCCTGGCTGCCCGCGGAGCAATTCGCCTTGCCGAGCAGCATGAACTTATGCCCGATGTGCAGGGTTTGTTCGAACAGTTGAAACGAGTCGATGTACGTGATCGCCGAAAAGCTGGCGGCTGGTCGCATAACGAGGTGGCGCAGTTGGCAATCGCGGAAGTGAGCCGCGCAGGTAGTTGCCTTGTCATCGTCAACACCAAGAGCGCTGCGCGGCAGATATTCGATATCGCCAGCACAGCGCTTGACGGCGATTCGATCTATCACATGAGCACCGACATGTGCCCCTCCCATCGCAAGGAAGAACTGGCCAAGGTGCGATTGCGGCTGACACACCGAGAGCCCATCCTGTGCATCAGCACCCAACTCATCGAAGCTGGGGTGGACGTTGACTTTCGTGTGGTGATCCGGTTTCTGGCGGGACTGGACTCCATCGCCCAAGCGGCTGGCCGCTGCAACCGCAACGGCCAACCCGAGCGTGGCGTGGTGCACATCGTGAATCCGCAGCAGGAAAACCTCGGGAAACTGCGCGATATCTCGATCGGGCGAGAGAAGGCGCAGCACGTGATGGACGACTACGCACAGGCCCCAGGGAGATACAGCGACAACCTGCTCGGCACTGAAGCACTTGCAGACTATTTCCGTCACTATTTTTTCGAACGCCAAAAGGACATGAGTTACTCGGTGCCAGCAAAGGAGCTGGGCCACGACGACGACTTGCTCAATCTGCTGTCAGTCAACAAGCAGGCCGTGAATGAGCACACGGCTCGCCATGCCGCCCCGCGACTTTTTTTTCGTCAGGCGTTCATGACCGCTGGCAAGGCGTTCAAGGCGATTGATGCACCGACACAAGGCATCATCGTGCCGCACGGCGAGGACGGCAAAGAATTGATCAACGATCTGTGCACCTCATTTTTGGTCGAGAAGCAGTTCGACCTTTTGCGTCGAGCACAGCAGTACACCGTCAACGTGTTCCCGCATGTTCTGCGCAAATTGAAAGAGGCTGGGGCCCTTTACGAAGTCAAACCCGACACCCGCATTCTTTGCCTCAATCCCCGCTACTACAGCCCGCGGTTCGGGCTGTCCACCGAACCCGTTTCTCAGATGGAGACGCTCTGTGCATCAACCTCGCCGAAATAGCCTTGAATTCAAGGTGTGGGGACGCTACGCGCTGTTCACTGATCCGCTAACGAAGGTGGGTGGCGAAAAGTGTTCGTATCAGGTACCCACCTACGAAGCCTTGAAGGGCGTAGCTAAATCGATCTACTGGAAGCCCACTCTAGTTTGGGTGATCGATGAAGTGCGTGTGATGAAGCGCATTCGCACGCAGACCAAGGGCACCAAGCCGCTGGAGTTCAGCGGTGGCAACAGCCTGGCGATATACACCTTTCTTGCGGATGTCGAGTACCAGGTACGCGCACACTTCGAGTGGAATGAGCAGCGCGCAGAGCTTGAACCAGACCGCATCGCCGGGAAGCACCACACCGTTGCACGCCGCATGCTGGACCGAGGCGGTCGGCAAGACATTTTTCTCGGTACGCGTGACTGCCAAGGCTATGTGGAGCCATGTGAATTCGGATCAGGTACCGGCGCGTTGGATGACTCCGGAGAACTGGCTTTCGGACTGATGTTTCACGGTTTCGACTACCCAGACGAATACGGCGGCAACGAACTGCACGCTCGCTTTTGGCGGCCGACGATGGTGGACGGCGTTATTCGGTTTTCCAGGCCAGAGCACTGTTCGAGTCGAAAGTTTGTCCGAGCAATGACGGTCAAGCCGTTCGGATTGGGAACCAGTTTGCTTGACGCGGACACCGAGGCTGCGCGGCTTGAGGTCTCGCCATGAGTTGGTTGCAGACGCTGTACGACACCTACGAGTCTTGCAAGGGGAATGAGCCAGAAGGCGCGGCAGTGCTCATGGCCATTGGTCACACCACTCAGCAGGCGCACATCGAAATCGTGCTCGACGGGCAAGGCAGCTTCAGGCGTGCGTCCGTCTTGGACAAAGGCTCTGGCACGACGCTGATCCCATGTACTGAAGAGTCGGGGGGGCGTGCCGGGAGCAAGCCAGTGAACCATCCCTTGTGCGACAAGCTTCAGTATCTGGCAGGTGATTTCGTCAAGTACGGCGGCGAAGTGACCTCTGGCTTCACGGCGGTGCCCGATGAGCCCCATCGCGAATACCTTGCTTCGTTGAGTGCGTGGGCATCCTCTGGGAATGGTCACACCAAACTCAATGCCATTCACCGCTACGTTCAACGCGGTCGGGTCATCGCAGACCTGGTTGAGTCCAAGATTCTTCCGCTGGCGGCAGACGGGAAATTGCTGAAAGAGTGGAAGGGCGATAAAACCCAAGCCCCTGCCATTTACAAGCCCTTGTCTGCTGGGCAGAGACCAGAAGACGCTTTCGTTCGGTGGCGCGTCGAAGAAGGTAACAACCCGGCGTCCGGCACGTGGCAGGACAAGGCGTTGATCGAAGCCTGGATCGCACACTACGCCAGCACGCAGACCCGCCGGGGTTACTGCATGGTGCGCGGCGAGCAAAGCACGCTCGCCGTGCAACACCCAGCCAAGCTGCGAAACGCTGGCGACAAAGCCAAGTTGATCTCTGCCAACGACAACACGGGCTACACATTCCGAGGTCGATTCATCGAATCGGGTGAGGCAGCTAGCGTCGGCTTCGAGGTGACGCAAAAGGCGCATAACGCCTTGCGCTGGTTGATCGCTCGGCAAGGGTCACGTAACGGAGACCAAGCCATCGTGAGTTGGGCCATTTCGGGGAAGCGCTTGCCGGATCCGATGGCTAGCACCTACGAACTGCTCGGTATCGATCCGAGCCAGACCCCAGACATGGTCGATTCGGTCCAAACAGGCCAAGCGTTTGCACTTCGATTGAATAAAGCCATGAACGGCTATCGCGCGACGCTCGAGCCGGCTGAGAACGTTGTCGTCATGGGACTGGACTCCGCAACTCCGGGCCGACTCGCCGTTACCTATTACCGGGAGGTTCGTGGTTCGGAGTTTCTGGAGCGGGTCGAGACTTGGCATTTGAAGGTGGCATGGCCTCAAAACTTCGGAAAGGACACCAAGTTCATTGGTGCGCCAGCCCCCCGTGAAATTGCGCAGGCCGCATATGGTCGCCGATCGGACGAGAAGCTTGAAAAAGCAACCCGCGAGCGCTTGCTACCTTGCATCGTCGACGGCGCAGCGATTCCGCGCGATCTGGTAGAGGCAACAAAACGCCGTGCAGTCAACCGCGTGGGAATGGATTCTTGGGAATGGGAAAAGTGCCTGGGCATCGCATGCGCGCTGTTCAGAGGTCAACACAGTGAGAGGAAATATCAAATGGCGCTGGAACCGGGACGAACGAACCGTGACTACCTCTATGGGCGACTTCTGGCGATAGCAGAGCACGTCGAAGGGCGTGCGCTCTTCATCGCTGGCGAGAAGCGCGAGACGACAGCGGCACGCCTGATGCAGCGCTTTGCCGATCGACCTCATTCGGCTTGGCGAAGCATCGAACTGGCTCTTGTTCCCTACAAGACCCGGCTGCGCAACCTGCGACCGGGATTCCTGGATGCCATGCAAAAAGAACTTGACGACGTGATGGCGGCCTTCGACGGCGATGGGTTCACGAGCGATGCCGCCTTGAGTGGCGAATTCCTACTGGGCTACCACTGCCAGCGACAGGCGCTACGGCCCAAAGGCCAAGAGCGCGAGGAAGAACAAACCAGTGACACCACGATTTGACTGACAAGGAAAACACCATGACGACGCTGCAAAACAAGATTGACTTCGCCATCGTATTTCGGGTGAAGCACGCCAACCCGAATGGCGATCCGCTCAATGGCAACCGCCCGCGCACCGACTATGGTGGCCTCGGCGAAATCACTGATGTGTGCCTGAAACGAAAGGTGCGCGACCGACTTCAAGAGGTAGGTCAATCAATCTTCGTCCAGTCGGACGACCGCAAGGTCGACGGCGAGACCAGCTTGCGCAACCGTGCCGAATCAGAGACCAACGGAATCGGCAAAAAAGCATTCAGCAAAGGAGCAAAGAAGGAAGAAACCGCAAAAGCGGCATGCGCCAAATGGTTCGACGTTCGCGCCTTCGGCCAAGTTTTTGCCTTCGGCAAGGACGGCGATGCCAGTGGGGTTTCGATCCCGGTGCGTGGGCCGCTGACCATCCAATCTGCATTCAGCAAAGAGCCGGTCAGCATCACCAGCACGCAGATCACCAAGAGCGTGAGTGGCGAAGGCGATGGGACCAAGCGAGGTTCGGACACCATGGGCATGAAGCATCGCGTGGATCACGGCATATACGAGTGCTACGGCAGCATCAATCCACAACTTGCTGAACGCACAGGTTTCAACGACGCCGATGCCACCGTAATCAAAAGCATCCTGCCGAAGCTGTTTGAAAACGACGCTTCATCGGCACGACCGGATGGAAGCATGCAAGTCGTGGCCGTTGTCTGGTGGCACCATAACTGCAAGCCCGGACAGTATTCCTCCGCGAAGGTTCACGATTCACTGCGCCGACTTTTGCAGAACGACGGTTCATTCGACAAAGATGTGCTGAAGACATCCCTCTCTGGCCTAGTCCCGGAGGTGATCGAGGGCTTCTGATCTCGGGCTAACTACCGCCCCCCGCCAATACCCTAGCTCGCGGCCCTGATGCGCGACGGCAATCACAGAAATCGTCGCGCCCCTGCCGCGATAGACCAGCGTGCGGGGGACTCGCTTCAATGGCCATCGGGTACCAACGCAGGTGGGCCGACCGACTTTGGGCATCAACAGGAGCAAATCTAGTGCGCGTTGCACGGCCCACTCAAACTGCTCCGCTACAGCAGCACCGCCATCTGCCAAACACCAGCGCCCGGCTTCCAGCAACTCTTGTCGAGCCGAACGTTCGATGCGGTGGATCACGCCTTCGGATGGTGGGCTTCGATCATCGCGCGCAACTCAGCCATCACCTATTCAGCAGAGCAAGACTCCGTGAGTCCGGCATCCTTGACTGCAATGCGTTTGGCAATCTCGGCTTCCCAAGCGGGGTCCAATGGCGGCGCAGAAAGTACCGGGTCAGCCAAACGCTCGATCAACTCGGCACGATCGTTTTGCGACAGCTTCAAGGCATCGGCCATCACGGCATCCAATGAAGTGGGCATGGCGCTCCCCCTGCACATCAACACGCTCAAAACTTAGCCCTGCACCGTTCTGCGGGTTCTATGGAAGACCTCGATCCCCTGCCCCTTTCCGCCCTGCAGCACTGGGCCTATTGCCCGCGCCAGTGCGGGCTGATTCACCTGGAGCAGGCGTTCGACGACAACCTTCACACGCTGCGTGGTCAGGCCGTACACAGCACGGTCGACAAACCCGGCGTTGAAGTGCGCGCCGGGCTGCGGGTCGAGCGCGCGCTACCACTGTGGAGCGATGCGCTGGGCCTGATTGGCAAGGCCGATGTGGTCGAGTTTGAGCCGGACCGCACGCCGTACCCGGTGGAGTACAAGCACGGCTCGAGCAACAAGGCGGCTGACATCGCCGCTTGCGACGATGTGCAGCTGGCCGCTCAGGCGCTGTGCCTGGAAGAGATGACCGGTCGCACCGTGCGCGAGGGCGCGCTGTACTACGCCAGTTCGAAGCGCCGGCGTGTGGTGCCGATCAACGACGCCTTGCGTGCACAGGTGGTGGACATCGCCACCGCGCTGCGCGCCATGCATGCCGGCGGCGTCCTGCCATTGCCGACGAATGACGTGCGCCGCTGCAAGGGCTGCTCGCTTCGCGATCGCTGTCAGCCGGAAGCGGTGGCCCGCTTGCGTGAACCGAAAGCGCACACCGCTCTGTTCGACCCCGAAGCCTGATCGTTCAAAAGGTGAACAGGCATGCAACTGCTTAACACGCTATACGTCACGCTGCCCGACAGCTACCTGCGGCTCGACAACGATACGTTGCGTGTTCAAGTCGATGATGAAACCAAGCTGCGTGTGCCACTGCACCACTTGCAGGCGGTGGTGTGCTTCGGCCATGTGAATCTGAGTGCGCCGCTGATGCACCGACTGGCTGATGAGGCGATTGCACTGGTGCTACTTGACGCCAATGGCCGCTTCAAGGCGCGGCTGGAGGGCGCGGTGTCAGGCAATGTGTTGCTGCGGCTAGCGCAGCACCGTGCAGTCGAAAATGACCCTTTCACGCTGGAAGTGTCGCGCGCGATGGTGGCCGGCAAACTGAAAAACCAGCGACAGGTGCTGCTGCGTGGTGCTCGCGAAGCCAAGCAAGCCGAGGAGCAGGAGTTGCTGACACGGGCTGCGCAGGATCTCGCCGCCAGCCTGCGCGGGCTGCCGCAAGCCACTACGCTCGACGTATTGCGCGGTGTGGAAGGCGAGGCCGCACGAACATACTTTGCTGCGATCAACCTGTTGGTGCGATCGGAGCTGCGCACGGACTTCAGCATGGACGGGCGCAGCCGAAGGCCTCCTCGCGATCGCATGAATGCACTGCTATCGTTTCTCTACGCCATGTGGATGAACGATTGCCGCTCAGCCTGCGAAGCCGCTGGGCTAGACCCGCAACTGGGCTTCCTACATGCGGTACGCCCCGGCCGCGCCGCGCTGGCCCTGGACTTGGTCGAAGAGTTTCGGCCGCTCGCCGACCGGCTGGCGCTGACGTTGGTGAATAGGGGCCAACTGGGCCCCGCTGACTTCGCGCTGCGTGAAGGCGGCGCCGTCAGCCTGGAGGCCGATGCGCGCAAAGCGGTGGTGGTGGCGTATCAGGAGCGCAAGCAGGAACTACTGACCCACCCGCTCCTGGCCGAAAGCCTACCGCTCGGCGTTGTGCCACTGGTGCAGGCGCGTTTGCTGGCGAGACATGTCCGCGGTGATGCGCCTGCGTATCTGCCATTTGCCATCAAGTAACTTTCACACCTAGCGCTGCGATGCTGGTGATCGTTTGCTACGACGTGAACACAGAGACCCGTGAAGGCCGGCGTCGACTGCGTCGCGTTGCCAGGGTGTGCGAAGGCACGGGCCAACGGGTGCAGAAATCGGTCTTTGAATGCCAGGTGACACTGGCCGAGTTGGAAACGCTGGAGCGCAAGCTGCTAGCCGAAATCAGCCTGGAACAGGACTGCTTGCGCCTGTATCGAATGGCCGAGGTACGCGGCTGCGAAGTTCGCGAATACGGCAAGTTCAAAGCCACGGACTTTGATGGACCCTTGGTTTTATGATGGGTCGCGCGGACCTGTAGTGACCGTTCTTGTCTTGAGAGGTTCGCGTGCCACTCATGTGCTTGCTACCGCTGACGAAGCGATCTTTTCCATGCCAATTTGCGCGCGCAAAACCAAGCTGAACCCGCAGGTTCGCGCGACGCGTTCAGTTTTTGTTGCCGAATCAGCAAGTTACGAAGGTGGAGTCGCGCGCCTCTCACGAGGCGCGCGTGGATTGAAACGAGATCCTGACGGCGAACAGCTTGTCAGGGCGGTGTCGCGCGCCTCTCACGAGGCGCGCGTGGATTGAAACTACGGCGTCTCGGGTTTAAAGACACAAACGATGGGTCGCGCGCCTCTCACGAGGCGCGCGTGGATTGAAACCTCGCTCACCCATGATCGTGTCGCCCGTTTGGCGTCGCGCGCCTCTCACGAGGCGCGCGTGGATTGAAACACGCCTTGGAACGTCGCGGTTAACCGCGAAACGGGTCGCGCGCCTCTCACGAGGCGCGCGTGGATTGAAACGTTGGTGCGCGGAATCTGCAGCGTGTCGCCGATGGTCGCGCGCCTCTCACGAGGCGCGCGTGGATTGAAACGTGGATCACCCGCAGGCCGAGGTACGACTTGCCCGGTCGCGCGCCTCTCACGAGGCGCGCGTGGATTGAAACAACGGCTGGGAGCAACCCGGCTGCGTAGATTGCCGTCGCGCGCCTCTCACGAGGCGCGCGTGGATTGAAACTCGATGTCGATGGTGCCGGCCTTGACGCCGTCGAGTCGCGCGCCTCTCACGAGGCGCGCGTGGATTGAAACTGAATCTGAGGGAGGCGGATCGTGCGTGACATTGGTCGCGCGCCTCTCACGAGGCGCGCGTGGATTGAAACGACGGCGTTGTGCAGGCTCCGCACATAGGCGACCGTCGCGCGCCTCTCACGAGGCGCGCGTGGATTGAAACTGGCAAGAACTGGAACTGCACGATGCGTGCGAAGCGGTCGCGCGCCTCTCACGAGGCGCGCGTGGATTGAAACCGGTGTTACTCATTGCGCGGCCCCCCTGCATGCTCGTCGCGCGCCTCTCACGAGGCGCGCGTGGATTGAAACAGCATTGAAAGCAAAGCCCGTGTCGCGGCATTCCGTCGCGCGCCTCTCACGAGGCGCGCGTGGATTGAAACAGAGCAGCCTATGGCGCGGAAGTGCCGAGAGCTAGTCGCGCGCCTCTCACGAGGCGCGCGTGGATTGAAACACCACCTCGATCGCGCTGGGCAGCGAGTACGCCCGTCGCGCGCCTCTCACGAGGCGCGCGTGGATTGAAACACCGAGTTCACCAGCTGATGGACCTGGCCGAGATCGTCGCGCGCCTCTCACGAGGCGCGCGTGGATTGAAACATCCACGCTACACAGCGGACGCCGATAGCCAAGGCATCGCACAATTTACTCCACCACCTTCACCAGCTGCCCTGCCTTCGGCTCGCCACCGCCGTAGACGCCGTTGATCAGCCTGAGCTGCTGTTCCGGGGCCTGCGACAGTGGTGACTTCTTTGCCAACGATGCAAAGCCTCCGTGGGCACCACCTGGGTAAGGCACGGTTTTCACTACCCACGGCCGCGCTGCAGCCCGGTCGGCGGCGGTCAACGCGCGAAACGAGGCCTCGGCCTCCCGCATCTGGCGGTAGGCGCGCTTGAGGGCCTGAGCGTCCTTCGAGACATAGCCCAGCAGGTAGTTCTGTGCCCCGGGCCCGCTGACGATGGTGGCTTCGAAGGACTGTGGCTGGCCTCGCTGGTCGCTGCGCAGACCCACGACATGCGTTGCCGACAAGCCGTTCAGCGTCAGCACTTCGACTCGACCGCTGAGCGGTGCCAGCACATTGCGCACGATCTCCTCATGGCTGCTGCCCGCCTTGGCTGGCACCAGCTTGACCACCAGCCCGGCCGTGCCTTCTGCGTTGACCAGCGTGACCGCCTCACTGCTGTTGCGGATCTTCCAGCCCGCAGGTGCAGTCAGCGCGATGCCCAGTGTCTCGTGATAGAAATTCTGGCCCCGGGTCAGCCCTTGCCCTCGGCTTTCGCCATAGGTCATGCCATTGATGGCTCGCAGGTAACGGTTGCGGCTGTCGTCGATGTAGGTGCCCTGGTAGCCGTCGGCGATCTGCGTGATCTGCTCCAGCCGCTGGTCATTGCTCGGGTGCGAGGCGAGCCAGTTGGTGTGCGCCGACGGCGTGCGGCCTTCGGCGCGTGCCATGTCGTCGGCGAAGCGCTCCTGATTCTTCAGCACCTTGATCACATCGACCATGTTGCGCGGGTCGTAACGGCTGCGCGACAGGTACTCGGCACCCAGCTGGTCGGCCTGCAGTTCCTGTTCGCGGCCGTAGCTGGCGATGTAGCCCGCCGCCACGCCTTGCGACACCTCGCCGACCACGCGCCCTGCCCCAGGCACCCCTGCGCCCTCCAATGCCACGCCAAGCAAGGTGGCGGCCAGCACCCCGAAGCCGGCCGTCTGCTGGCGCGTGGCGCGCTGGGCGCCGTGACGGGCAGTGACGTGCCCGATCTCGTGGCCGATGACACCGGCCAGATCGGCCTCGCTGTCCATGTAGGCCATGATCCCGCGCGTCACGTAGACATAGCCGCCGGGCAGCGCGAAGGCGTTGATCTCCGGGCTGTCCAGCACGGTGAAATGCCATTCCAGTTCGCTGCGCTCGCTTTGGCTGGCGAGGCGCTGGCCGATGTCGTTCACATAGGCCTGCAGTTTGGCGTCAGGATAGGCACCGTACTGCTCCAGCACCTGCGCGTGGCCCTTCTTGCCTTCGGCGATCTCGCTGGCCACGCTCATCACCGTGCGTTCCTGCACGCCGGTGACCGGGTTCGTCACGGTGGACGTCGCGCAGCCCCCCAGCAGGGCTGCAGAGAAACACAAGGCGAGGTAGAGAGGGCGCACTGTCGACTCCGAACATCGGTGCGGCGCCGCGCACGTTGTGCGCTCACCCACCCCAGGCGGCAATTTTAGTTTTGGCGGCCGCCCGATCGTCGCGAGCGTTGCGCGTCAGGGTGCGGCCACGGCTCGGGTCAGCGTCGATTGAAGGTAGGACAGCAAGTGGTCTTCCGGATACGGCTTGCTGAGCAGTACGCTGACCCCGGCATCGATCGCATCGGAGCGGTGCTTCACATCGTCGGCGGTGATCATGACGATCGGGATGTGTGCGGTGCGCGGATTGCCGCGCACCTGGCGCGTCAGCTCGAACCCGTCCATGCCGGGCATCTCGACGTCGGTGATCAGCACGTCGGGCAGGTCGAGCTCGATCTGCCGCGCGGCATCGAGACCGTCTTCGGCCAGCGAGACGCGGTACAGATGCCTGGCCAGCAATCGACTGGTCTTGAAGCGAACCACCTTCGAGTCGTCGGCGATCATGATCAGGCATTGCTCCGGAGTCCGAGAAGCCGGCACGGCAGGCGGCGCCGGAGCGGCAGGCTGCGCCTGCAATCTCTGCGCTTCATCATGCGCACGAAGCTCGGCCTCGACCCGCAAGGCGTTCTGCGCGGCGAGCTGCTCAGCAAGTTGCCGCGCGACAAGCCGGGCCTCCCTTTCGGCGGCCTCGCGTGCCAGGGCTTCACGCACCTGCTGTTCATCGACCTCGGCGACCACCGGTGACGGCACAGCGGCCTCGACAGCCGCCTGCTCGGCAGCGATGCGAGCACGCTCGCGCTCTTCGTCAGCGAGTTGCTGCGCGAGCAGACGCGCCTCCCACTCGGCGGCTTCCCGGTCGGCTTCGGCACGGTCTGACTCGCTGGCGGCCTCACGTTCGGCGCGCAGCCTGGTGTCTTCGGCCGAGGACGGCCACGCCGGGTTCAGCTCATGAACAGCGCTGACGGTGTCCGGCTCGGAGGCACTGCGCGAGATCGGCGGCGAGGCAGGTGCCGTGCCCCTGACCGCGCGCGGGCCACGAGCAAGGGATCGCCGCGCGCGCCGCCGGATCAGCTGCTTGACCAGCAGCAACACCAGCAGCACTGCACTGGCAACCCACAGCAGGTAACTGTCCATCATTGCGCGAACCCCCATCCGCCACCCAACCAGCGGCACAGGGAGCGTAAGGGCAGCACAGCCGACCGATGTATCACGATGTTTCAGTTTGCGACACAAATGAAAGCAAATGTGCGGAATTGCCGCCCATGGCCATCGGTTCCGGCATCCACGCCACGCAGCGGGTCGCAGCCGTGACGGCCAGCGAATCGAACGACTGGCTACGATCGACTCCTTTGCATCGCGGGCCCGTCATGGCCGTTTTCCAACCCCGGGGGCTGTTCGAAGCGCTGTTCGCTTCGCTGCTGCGTGCTTCGCTGAGACTCCTGTTGAAGCCGGTGTTCTCGCCGCGCTTTTCAATCGGTTTCCAGCGCCGCTGGTTGAACGCACTGTCGCGCACCGCCGTGATGCCCGTGCACGTGACGACGACAGCTGGCACTGTCGGCGGCATCCCCGGCGAATGGTTGCGCTCGACGCAAGCGCCCCGCTCGCCACCGGGCGTCGTGCTCTATCTGCACGGCGGGGCTTTCTGTGTCGGATCGCCGGCTACGCACCGGGCCTTGACCGCCCGCCTGGCACTGGTGACCGGCCTGCCGGTGTTCTCGCTCGACTACCGGCTGGCACCGGAGCACCGCTATCCGGCTGCGCTCGACGACGCGCTCGCTGCGTTTCACGCGCTGAGCAAGGAAGGAGGGGGCTCCCCGGTGATCCTCGCCGGCGATTCGGCGGGTGGCGGGCTGGCGCTGTCGACGGCGCTGGCACTGCGCGACAGCGGCGCACCACTGCCCGCCGCGCTGGTGCTGCTGTCGCCCTGGGTGGATCTGGCGATCGGCGACATGCCGGTCGCCGAGCCCCCCGGCGAGGCGATGCTCAGCCTCGCCTGGGCCGCCGCCTGCGCCGCGCATTACCTGGGCGACACCACGTCGGCCGGTGCAGCCCTGGTGTCACCGCTGTTTGCCGACCTGCGTGGTCTGCCACCGACGCTGGTCCAGGCCGGCACCGACGAGCTGCTGCACGGGCAGGCGCTGCAGCTCGACGCCGCCCTCCAGGCCGCTGGTGTCGAAACGCGCTGCGAGATCACCGCTGGCCGATGGCATGTATTCCAGGCCCACGGCGGCGTGCTGCGCAGTGCCGATGAGGCCATGGAGCGCATTGCCCGCTTCGTGATGCCGGCACTCGTCACCGCCCGTGCGGGTGCGGGCGCGGGTCGGCCGACCGCCGACCATGAGGTGGTGATCCTCGGCGCAGGCATGTCGGGACTGTGTGCCGGCGTCAAGCTCAAGCACACCGGCATCCATGACTTCGTGATCCTCGAGAAGCAGCACGGTTTGGGCGGCACCTGGTGGGACAACACCTACCCGGGTGCGCACGTCGATGTGCCGGCGCCGGCCTATTCCTTTTCCTTCGCGCCCAACCCCGACTGGACACGCCGCTTCCCGAGCGCGCCCGAGATCCAGGCCTACATGCAACGGGTGGCTGCGCGCTTCGGACTGCTGGCGCACCTGCGCCTGGGCACGCAGATCACCGACGCGTCCTTCGACGAGGCCACCGGCCATTGGCTCATACGCACTGCCAGGGGCGAGATGCTGCGTGCCCGCCATTTCATGTGCAGCTCCGGCCCGCTGAGCCAGCCACGCTGGCCCGACATCCCGGGCCTTTGCGACTTCCAGGGCCAGCGTCTGCACTCGGCTCGCTGGGATCAGAGCGCCGTGCTGAAAGGCCAGCGGGTCGCGGTGATCGGCACCGGCTCGACCGCATCGCAGCTGGTGCCGCCGATCGCCGAACAGGCGGGACAACTGCACCTGTTCCAGCGCACCGCCAACTGGGTGATGCCACGAATGGACCGCCGCTACACCACGCTCGATCGCGCACTGGCACACCTGCCGCCGTATGCAGCGGTGGTTCGGCGGAATTGGGCGCAGGTGCTGGAATGGGGCCGACGCGGCTTCGAGGACGGCTCGCTGGCGCGCCGCGGTCTGCTGGCCACGGCTGCATCACACCGAAAGCGGCAGATCCGCGATGCGGCCTTGCGCCAGCAGCTGACGCCGACCTACCCGCTCGGCTGCAAGCGCATCATCTACTCGAACGATTTCTACCCGGCCTTGTGCCGGCCGAACGTCGAGCTGGTGACCAAGGGCATCGAGCGCATCACGGCTCACGGCATCGTCACCGCCGATGGCCGTGAACGACCCATCGACATGCTGGTCTGCGCGACCGGCTTCGACGTCGCGCATTCGCTGGCGGCCATCCGCATCACCGGTCTGCAAGGCCGCACGCTGGCCGACGTCTGGGCCGATGGCCCGCAGGCGTACCACGGCATCACGGTGTCGGGCTTCCCGAACCTGTTCCTGATGCTGGGCCCGAACACCGCCACCGGCCACACCTCGACGCTGCTGTACATCGAGCCCGAGGTCGATCATGCGATCGCCTGCATGAGGGCGGTACGAGACGGCGGCCACCGCTGGATCGATGTGCGGCCCGAGGCGATGCGTGAGCACAACCTGCTCCTGCAGGCACGACTTGCCGCGTCCGTCTGGAGCCGGTGCCGCAGCTGGTATCGCCTGGACAATGGCCGCGTCTTTGCGATTTTCCCCGGCTACACCCGTGAATACGTGAACGCAGTGCGGCAGCCCGAGCCCACCGCTTATGCCTTCGATGTCCTCCCCCCTCAGATCCACTCCCCGTGAAAGTCTTCACTTGAAACTCGCTGTGCTGTCTGGCTCCGTGCTGTTGCTCGTGCTCATCGTCGCCTACTGGTTGTGGACCCCCGACAAGGACCTGGCGTCGCTGGAAGCCCGCTACCTGGCCGCTCCGGGCGACCTCATCGACATCGACGGCATGCGATTGCACCTGCGCGACAGCGGGCCGAGGGACGCGCCGACGGTGATCATGATCCACGGCTTTGGCGGCAGCCTGCACAGCTGGGAGCCCTGGGCACAGGCCTTGTCCGTTGACCACCGCGTGATCCGCTTCGACCTGCCGGGCAGCGGCCTCAGCGCCCCGGACCCGAGCGGCAACTACACCGACACACGCAGCATGCATCTGCTGATCGCGCTGATGGACCGGCTCGGCATCGCGCGCGCCAGCATCGTCGGTCATTCGATCGGCGGGCGCATCGCCTGGACCTTCGCTGCGACACATCCGGAACGGGTGGACAAGCTGGTGCTGGTCGCCCCCGACGGCTTCGCGAGCGCGGGCTTCGAGTACGGCCAGGCGCCGCAAGTGCCGATGACCGTCAAGTTGATGCGCTATGCGATGCCGAAGCCGCTGCTGCGCATGAGCCTGGCACCGGCCTACGCAAATGCCTCGTTCCTGAACGACGCCCTGACGACGCGCTATCACGACCTGATGCTGGCCCCGGGCAGCCGCGAGGCGCTGATCGCTCGGATGCAGCAGACCACGCTGGTCGACCCGGTCCCGCTGCTGCAGCGCATCCGGGCCCCGAGCCTGCTGCTGTGGGGCGAGGACGATGCCATGATTCCGCTCGCCAATTCGGCCGATTACCTGAGAGCGATGTCCCGCGCCGCGCTGGTCTCTCTGCCCGGCGTCGGCCATCTTCCGCAGGAAGAGGCGGCGGCGAAGTCAGTCCTCGCGGTGCGTGAGTTCCTGCAGTGAACTCATTTGGCAGCAGACCGGTGCCGCGGCGTCAAGGGCAAGACCGCTTGGTTCTCACGTGCATCAGCCGGATTCGCGACAGCGAGTGCGCGTTACGGGCACCATGCAAGCCATGTCAGATCCGCAGCCTGAAGCCAGCCAGTCGCTGACCGTCCTTTACGACGGTGCCTGTCCGCTGTGCCGTCGCGAAGTCGGCGTGTACCGCGGACTCGCGCCCCTGCAGCCACTGCGCTGGTGTGATGTCAGCGACGAAAACCTGCCCTTGCCTCCCGGCGGCCACCGCGCCGACTACCTCGCACGGTTTCATGTGCAGCAAGGCGACGGCACGATGCTCAGCGGCGCACGCGCCTTCATCGCCTTGTGGGCCGCTTTGCCCGGCTGGCGCTGGCTGGCCCGGCTCGCCGCGCTGCCAGGCGTCGCGGGACTGATGGAAATTGCCTACCGCGGTTTCCTGCGTGTGCGACCGGCGATGCAGAGAGTCGCGGTCGCACTGGAGCGAAAAGATGCCTCCACAAGAAACGCGGCGACCGCCTCGGTGGAGGCGACAGCGATCGAGATCCCGCCCGACATGGTTGGCGACTTGCGCTCGGATCACGCGGGCGAAAGCGGCGCCGTGTGGATCTACCACGGGGTGCTGACCGTCGCCCGCGATGCCGGGGTGTGCGAGTTCGCGCGCCGCCACCGCCAGACCGAGCAACGCCACCTCGACCTGGTCGAACAATTGCTGCCCGCGGCGCAGCGCAGCCGGCTGCTGGTGCCCTGGCGTGCCGCTGGCTTCCTGACCGGCGCACTGCCGGCGCTGTTCGGTCCGCGTGCCGTGTACGCGACCATCGCCGCGGTGGAGACCTTCGTCGACCGGCACTACCAGCAGCAGATCGATCGCCTCGCCGACCGCCCCGACGATGCCGCGCTGCGCGCGTTGTTGATCGATTGCCAGGCCGACGAGTGCGAACACCGGGACGAGTCGGCGTCCCGGTGCAAGACACCGCCTGGCCCCCTGCTGCGCGCATGGTGCGCAGTGGTCGGGCACGGATCCGCAGGCGCGGTGCACATTGCTCGACGCTTCTGACCCTTCTGTCCGGTCACGCCACGCCCGTTGACGGCCGGCTGTCGAGGCGCCATCGCCGCCGCAGCGGCCCGGCCCTTACTGCATGAACCAGCCGTGGCTGACGACCAGCGACTGACCGGTCAGTGCGTTCGAGTTGAAGCCGGCGAACAGCAGCGCCACGTCGGCCACGTCCTGCACGGTGGTGAATTCACCGTCGACGGTTTCCTTCAGCATCACCTTCTTGATCACGTCGTCCTCGCTGATGCCGAGTGCGGCGGCCTGCTCGGGAATCTGCTTGTCGACCAGCGGCGTGCGCACGAAGCCGGGGCAGATCACGTTGGCACGGATGCCGAACTTGCCGCCTTCCTTGGACACCGTCTTGCACAGGCCGATCAGACCGTGCTTGGCCGTGACATAGGCCGACTTCAGCAGCGAGGCCTCCTTCGAATGCACCGAGCCCATGTAGATGATGCTGCCGCCCTTGCCGGATGCCTTCATGTGCGGCACGCAGGCCTTGGTGGTCAGGAAGGCGCCATCGAGGTGGATCGCGAGCATCTTCTTCCAGTCGGCAAACGGGAAATCCTCGACCGGGTGGACGATCTGGATGCCGGCATTGCTCACCAGCACATCCACGCCGCCATACGCGGCCACGACCGCAGCGACGGCGGCATTGACCTGGTCTTCGCTGGTCACGTCCATCACCACCGCCATCGCGGTACCGCCGGCCTTCGTGATCTCGTCGGCAGCGGCCTGTGCCGCCGCCAGGTTCATGTCCGCAATGGCGACCTTGCCACCCTCCTTGGCGAACACGATGGCAATTTCCTTGCCGATGCCGCTGGCGGCGCCGGTGACGATGCAGACTTTGTCCTGGAGCTTCATGGGGTGCTTTCGATGAAAAGAAGAACGGTTCTGATGCGACGAGCGACATCGGGCCTGCGAATGCACTCGTGCGGGGCCCGCGACTCAGACATGGGCATCGGGCGCCGTTGCGGCGCGCCGACTCGATGTGCGTCTGGGAGAGCCCTCGACGGTGGATTTCTTCATGCGGGGAATTCTCGGCCGTTTTGATGACCGACCTCTCGCAAGACTCTGGCCTGAAGTGCCAACCAGGGCGGGTCGACACCGCCGAAGTTCATCGGCGATCGGCGCGAATGTGATGTCCGGCCGGATCGACGGCCAGCTCACCAGCCGCTGCTGCCGGGCTCGCCCTTGAACGGTCCGACCAGCTCGGCAGTGATCCACCCGCCATAGAACCCTCCAGCTTGTGGACGCACCGGGAGCCCGTCCACCTGGCAGTCCAGCCCGGTCGCATAGAAGGCCACGCGATCGGCCAAGGCCTCGGCACCGGCCAGCGGCCGCGTGTAGCGCCAGGCGACGCGCGTCAGCTGTCGGCGGCCATCGACCAGCGTCCAGTACTGCGCAGGGCCCTTCCATTCGCAGAACGATCCTGCCTCAGGCTCCTGCCGCAACAGCTGCTGCGCCACATCGGCCCAGGGCAGGTAGAAGCTGGGCGGGTGCGAGGTCTCCAGCACGCGGACGGCCTGGCGCGTCCGTGCGACTTCGAGTGCGCCCCAGCGGATCACGACCTCGCGCGCATCCGGCACGATGACGGGCGGCCTCGGGAAGTCCCACACCGAGACCTGGCCCGGCCCGGGAACCTCGGCAAATGCCGGACGAGACGTGCCGCGCCATGCCCACTGGTCGCGCGCGGCCTGTAGGCCAGGTGGCAGGCGACTGCTGTTCATGGGCACAGCGAGCGATCGATACGCGGACGGGGAGTTGTCATGGTGTTGAGTCCTGACGATGGCAGATGTCCTCCGCGGCGATGACACCGATCGCGCAAGGCCGAAGGTGACGCCTAGAACGTGATGGTGGTGCGCAGACCCAGCACGGTCGAATTCGGGATTCTTCGCGTGTTTGTCGCGTCGCCAGGGTCAACCACTCCGACACCCGGCCGGACCGTGTGCTGAAGCACGCCTTGAAGCTGCCACCAGGAAGTGATTTGAAACTGATAGGTCGCCTCGATGAAGGTTTCGTCTCTGCGCACCGGCAAGCCGCTGGCAGCGAAGGCATTGGTGTCGGCATCGAGCGCGCGGCTGTGGCGGCCCACCTTGGCATAGGCCACGGCAATCCCGAACACATCGTTCTCGCGCCCGGCAAGCGGCGCGTTCAGGGTCGCGCCCAGGTTGGCGCTGAAGCTGATCAGGTTGCGGTCGCCTGGTGCCCCCATGGCGCGGGCAAACAGATTCAGTGCGCGCGAGCCGTTGCGCCCTTCTTGCCAGACTGTCTGGTCCGCCACGGCGTAAACGCTCCAGTTGCCGGCATGCTGGCGCGGCGAGCCATTGCTGGACGGGTCGGCAAGCGACAAACCCGCTGTATCGAAGCGCGTGTCAGCAAAGTGCTGGTTGTGGTACCAGGCACCGATCTTGTAGGTGCCCGCTTTGCCCGTCTCGCCGACGGGCAGGCTGTGCTGAAGCTCGGCGATGTAGAGGGTGCCGCCGTTCAGACTGAAAGTGGTGCCGTGGTCGTTGGCCTTCTGCGGGTCCTGCGTGCGGGTGTTGGCCGGGTCGCCAGCAAAGGCACCGAACAGCAGCCGGGTGGAGTCCGCCAGCGCGAGTCGCACGCGCACGCCAAGCCCTGACAGGGGATAGGCGGGCCCGCCTGCCGGCAGGTCGGCAGACGGCAAGGCAGGCCAACCGAAGGCCGTGCCGACAAAGGTGGCGGCGTACTCGCTGACCATGAATTCCTGGTCCAGGCTTTGCTGGCCGACCCTGACGGAAAGCCCCTGGTACGGCGCCTCGTCGGCACCGTCCCCCAGCTTCTGCTCGTACCAGAGTTCCCACAGGCGCGGGCCCCCGATGGCTTCGATGCCACTGGCGGTCTGCAGACTGCCGATGTATCTGGGCGACAGCTGGTGGCCATGGATTTCCAGCGCACTGACATTGAAGCTGCCGCCCTGCCACATCCCCGCCTGGGCGGTATCGACGCCCAGCGTCAGCGTGGTGAGTCCGTGGTAGCGATTCCCGGTCTTGATGCCACCACGAGCGTTCTGCAGCCATTCACTGATTTCGCTGAGACCCACGGTGACGCCAAAGTGGGCCAGCGCCGGCCGGAGCCCGCCGACGTCACCGAGCAGCGTCGCAGCGGGAGCGTCGCTGTCGACGTCCCCCTCGGCGAACGCCGGGGACGCCGAGCAGGCGATGGCGGCGAACACCGCCGCACAAGCGGCATGCAGTTTTGACAACGGCTTCGGCTTGCACGCAGCCGTCTGGGCATCGGAGCGTCGAATGCTGGGGATTTGAGGCAAGCGCATGACGGTGACCTTTCGTGGGATGTCAGATCTATCGGCTTCGGCAGCATGAAGTGAAGGCGAGCCGGCTTGCGCAAGGGCGGTCGACAGCGATGGAGAGGTCACGTTTCAGAACTGCTGGTCACTGCCTGGAACAGAATGGGCATCGAGAATAGCGGGGACGCCAGATGAACATACTGCTCGCTGCCGATGGCAGCCCTTACACCAAACGCATGCTGGCCTATGTAGCGGCCCATGAAGACTGGCTGGGAGCGCACCATCGCTATGTCGTGGTGACGGCCGTTCCGGCCGTTCCGCCGCGAGCGGCCGCTACCCTGGGTCGAGTCATCGTCAACGACTACTACGAAGACGAGGCGGAGAAGGTCTTCAAGCCCATCCGCAGCTTCTTCAAGGGACGCGGCATTGCCGCCGAGTTTGTCTGGAAGGCGGGGCCTGCCGCAGAGGTCATCACCAAGCAGGCCAGCAAGGGCTCGTTCGATCTGTTGATGATGGGTTCACACGGACATGGCAGCGTGGTCAACGTCGTCATGGGTTCGGTCGCCACGAAGGTCATTGCCAACTGCAAGACACCGGTTTTGCTGGTGCGCTGAATCGGGCCATTCGGGTTGACAAGTTCACTGGTTGTGTCAATAACATTTGACGGCTTGTGGTGTTGATCGATGTTTACACTTGCAGGCGCAGGGAAAGGAACACCTGCCCCGTATGCGCTGAGCAGCGCCCTTTTCGAATCAACACAAGCCTGCAAAGGAACACGCCGTGAACCTTCCCATCGCCCTGTTTCTCGTCTTCGGCTTCTGCTTCGGCCTTGCCACTTACTCGAACCGACATCTGTTCAGCGAGGGACCAAGACGGCGCAGCGACGAGAGCGAGAAGGACCCGCTGGACGGGCGCCTGATGTGGACGGTGACTTGCACCATGCTCTGGCCCATCATGGTCCTGACCGGCTTGAACACCTGGTGGATCCTGTCTCGCCGTCGCGCGATGGCTGCGCGCCGCACCAAGGGCTGAGGCGTTCGTCAAGCGTTCTGACCCCATTGGCGTCGTGAACGCCGGCTGGTCCGGTTCCGGCCGCCCCCCGACACGCCCTGTTCACGGGTCGACCTGAGTCAGGCTGGCAGGAGCGGCGCCGCGCGAAACACCGGGTGACCGACCCCAGGGCATCGCCCGGGAACACTCCCACTCGCCGGGCAACAGTCCCTTCTTCGGCGAGGCCGCAGCAGCACGGGCCGCAACGACGTCCTGCTGCCGACCTGCCGCGTCGGCGCACGGCGCATGCGCTGGCGGCATCGATGTGTGTCACCGCGATGTCATCCTTCATTTCTACATTAATGGAACTACCGTTTTATTTCCCGAGGGAGAAGCGATCGTGAGAGTCGGCATCAATGGCATGGGACGCATCGGACGGCTCGCCCTGCGCGCAGCGATGGGCGCGGCAGAACGCCCTGCGGACGATCCCCGCGCGGGCAACCGCCTGGAAGTGGTGCACCTCAACGAGTTGAAGGGCGGCGGCGCCGCCACTGCGCACCTGCTCGAGTTCGACAGCGTCCAGGGCCGTTGGCGCAACCGCATTGCAGCGGACGGCGAGTCGGCCATTCATATCAGCGATCGACAGCTGGGCTTCTCGTCACATGCGAGCGCAGCGGAGATTCCCTGGGGCGACGTCGGCGTCGACGTCGTGCTCGAGTGCACGGGCAAGTTCCTGACGCCGGAGACCCTCCAGGGCCACCTCGACCGGGGCGCCAAGCGCGTGATCGTCGCTGCACCGGTCAAGGTGGGAGACGTGCTGAACGTCGTCGTCGGGGTCAACGAGCACCTCTACGAGCCGGGCCGGCATCGCATCGTGACCGCCGCCTCCTGCACCACGAACTGCCTGGCACCGGTGGTCAAGGTGGTGCACGAGGCCCTGGGCATCCGCCACGGCCAGATCACCACCATCCACAACCCGACCAACACCAACCTGATGGTCGACGCCCCGCACAAGGACCTGCGCCGCGCCCGCAGCGCGATGCTCAGCCTGGCGCCGACGACGACGGGCAGCGCCACCGCCATCGCGCTGATCTACCCCGAACTCAAGGGCAAGTTGAACGGCCATGCCGTGCGCGCGCCGGTACTCAACGCCTCGCTGACCGACTGCGTCTTCGAACTCAAGCGCGAGACCACCTCGGCCGAGGTCAACGCCCTCTTCGCGCAGGCTGCCCGGGGGCCGCTGGCCGGCATCCTGGGCTACGAGGAGCGCCCGCTCGTCAGCGCGGACTACGCACGCGACACGCGCAGTTCGATCGTCGATGCGCCCTCGACGATGGTGACCGACGGCACCCTGCTGAAGGTCTACGCCTGGTACGACAACGAGATGGGCTACGCCTGCCGGATGGTCGACCTGGCGTGCCACCTGCAGCAGCAGGGCGTCTGACGATGGACCGAGAGGGCATCCACGGGCCGAGCGCCGGGCCGCCCCAAGCCGGCCCGCATCCCCCCGGGGGATCGCACGGCGCAGCCGCTGGGCGAGGGGCCAGAGATTACGCCTTCGTCACCGCCGCCTACTGGGGCTTCACCCTCAGCGACGGCGCGCTGCGCATGCTGGTGCTGCTGCACTTCTACCGGCTCGGTTACTCGCCGTTCACGCTGGCCTTCCTGTTCCTGCTCTACGAAGCCATGGGCGTGGTGGCCAACCTGATCGGCGGGTGGCTGGCCACGCGCTATGGCATCAAGCGCATGTTGACGGTGGGCCTCTTCACCGAGATCACCGGCTTCCTGCTGATGTCCGCGCTGTCGCCGACCTGGTCGGCGGCGCTGTCGGTCGCCTGGGTCGTCGCGGCGCAAGGCATCTGTGGCATCGCGAAGGACCTGACCAAGACCGCCAGCAAGTCCGCCATCAAGGCGACGGCGGGCGACGCGTCGGGCCAGCTGTTCAAGTGGGTCGCCTTCT
Source organism: Burkholderiales bacterium (assembly GCA_947474755.1). Lineage (GTDB taxonomy): Bacteria > Pseudomonadota > Gammaproteobacteria > Burkholderiales > Burkholderiaceae_C > PBB1. Next base: position 30,927 of record CANJJE010000015.1, read on the forward strand.
TCACCGGCAGCAAGAACGCGATGAAGGGCGTGGGCTTCTTCCTCGGCGGGCTGCTGCTGCAGGCCGTCGGCTTCCAGGTCGCGTTGTGGATCATGGCCGGGCTGCTGGCGATCGTCTTCGTCGGCGTCGTCAGCTTCGTGCCACCGCTGATGGGCAAGAGCAAGGCCTCGAAGTCGGCCAGGGAACTGTTTGCCAAGAACCGCGGCATCAACCTGCTCGCGGCCGCACGGGTGGCACTCTTCGGCGCGCGCGATGTGTGGTTCGTGGTCGGTGTGCCGGTGTTCCTGTACGCGTCGGGCTGGACCTTCACGATGGTCAGCGGCTTCGTGGCTCTGTGGACCATCGGCTACGGCGTGGTGCAGGCCGCCGCCCCGGCCATCGTCCGGCGCAGCGAAGATGGCCTCAGTGCCGAAGTGCCGGCGGCCCGCCTGTGGTCGGCCTTGCTCGCGCTGGTGCCCATCGTCCTGGCCGGCCTGGTGCTGGCGAAGGTGCCGAACCTCGAGTGGGTCGTCGTCGCCGGTCTCGCCGTGTTCGGCTTCGCCTTCGCGGTCAACTCCTCGGTGCACTCCTACCTGGTCCTCGCCTATGCCGGTTCGGAGAAGGCCGCCGAGGACGTGGGCTTCTACTACGCCGCCAATGCCCTGGGCCGCTTCTTCGGCACCCTGCTGTCGGGGCTGCTGTACCAGTGGGGTGGCCTGGCCTGGTCGCTGGCCGGATCGGCGGCGCTGCTCGTGACCTGCTGGCTGATCACGCTGGCGCTGCCGACCCGGTTGCAGCACGCGAGGCCGCCCTCGCTCGAAGGCGCCGAGGCCAGGGACGCGGACCCGAACCCGAAGGCCCAGGCACAGGCTGCAGCCACAACACACCAGGGGACCTGCCCGTGATGGACGAGAGGGCCGCCGTTCGGGCACTGGGCGCACTGGCGCAGGACGTGCGCCTGCGCATCTACCGAGCCGTGGTGGGCGTGGGCCCCACCGGCATGACGCCGGGGGCGCTGGCGAGCGAACTGGCCGTCCCGTCCTCGACCGTGTCCTTCCACGTCAAGGAACTGCTGCATGCCGGCCTGCTGACGCAGGAGCGTGACGGCCGGCATCTGATTTACCGGCCGAACATCGACACCATGAACGAGTTGCTGGCCTACCTGTCGGCGCATTGCTGCCAGGCCGTCACCTGCGGCGCAGCGCCTGTGGCGTCCGACGCGGCACGCACCCCCTGCTGAACCGAACCACCGCCACTACCGGAGACGCCGCATGAGCGACAAGGTCTACAACGTGCTCTTTGTCTGCACGCACAACTCGGCTCGTTCGATCATGGCCGAGGGCATCCTCAACAGCCTGGGCCGCGGTCGCTTCCGGGCCTTCTCGGCGGGAAGCCACGCGGGCTCCTCGGTCAATGCGCTCGCGCTGAAGACGTTGTCGGCGCTGCATGTCCCGACGGCCGGCTTTCGCAGCAAGGGCTGGGACGAGTTCGCTCGGCCCGGCGCACCCGAACTCGACTTCGTGTTCACGGTGTGCGACAAGGCGGCGGGCGAAGTCTGCCCGGTCTGGCCCGGCCAACCCATGACGGCACATTGGGGCGTGGCGGATCCGGCGGCCTTCGATGGCACCGAGCCGCAGAAGGCGAAGGTCTTCTGGGACACGGCGGTCGTGCTCAAGCGCCGCATCGAGCTGATGCTGGCGCTTCCGCTGGCTTCGCTGGACAAGATGGCCATCCAGCGCGAGATCAAGGACATCGGGACGCGCTGAGCCATGTCGAGCGCCGACTTGCCCACCCGACCGGCTGCGTCGGCGCCGATGAGCGTCTTCGAGCGCTACCTGACCGTCTGGGTCTTCCTGTGCATCGTCGTCGGCATCGGCCTGGGGCAGTTGCTGCCCGGGCCGGTCCAGGCCATCGGCACGATGGAGATCGCCAAGGTCAACCTGCCGGTGGGTCTGCTGATCTGGGTGATGATCATCCCGATGCTGCTGAAGGTCGACTTCGGCGCGCTCAACCAGGTGAAGCAGCACTGGCGCGGCATCGGCGTCACGCTGTTCGTCAACTGGGCCGTCAAGCCCTTCTCGATGGCGCTGCTCGGCTGGATCTTCATCCGCCACGTGTTCGCGCCCTACCTTCCGGCGGACCAGGCCGACAGCTACATCGCCGGCCTGATCCTGCTCGCCGCGGCGCCCTGTACCGCGATGGTCTTCGTCTGGAGCCGGCTCACCGGTGGCCATCCACTCTTCACGCTCAGCCAGGTGGCACTGAACGACACCATCATGGTGTTCGCCTTCGCGCCCATCGTGGCGCTGCTGCTCGGCCTGTCGTCGATCACGGTCCCCTGGGACACGTTGATCACCTCGGTGGTCCTGTACATCGTGATCCCCGTGGTGATTGCGCAGCTGTGGCGAAAGGTGCTGCTGGCCAGGGGACAGGCCGCCTTCGATGCCACGCTGGCGAAGATCGGCCCCTGGTCGATCACCGCGCTGCTGGCCACGCTGGTGCTGCTTTTCGGCTTCCAGGGCGAGGCCATCTTGAAGCAGCCGCTGGTGATCGCGATGCTGGCGGTGCCGATCCTGATCCAGGTCCTGTTCAACTCCGGACTGGCGTATTGGCTCAACCGGCGCCTGGGCGAGTCGCACAGCGTCGCCTGCCCCTCGGCGCTGATCGGCGCCAGCAACTTCTTCGAGCTGGCGGTGGCCGCGGCGATCAGCCTGTTCGGGTTCGAGTCTGGCGCGGCACTGGCGACTGTGGTGGGCGTGCTGATCGAGGTTCCGGTGATGTTGCTGGTGGTGCGCGTCGTGAACCGGAGCAAGGGCTGGTACGAGGCGGGCGCCAGGGGCTGAACCCGGCTGCAGGACGGATCGACCGCGCCCATGAGGTCTTTGCCTGGCGCGTGATCGGCGTCAACGTGCCGCAGGCGCGCGAGCGCATAGTGGACTCAAAGGACGAGTCATGCAGATCAAGGTTCTGGGGTCGGGTTGCAGCAAGTGCCGGAGCACGATCGGCATCATCGAACGTGCGGCCCGCGATGCGTGCGTCGAGGTCAAGATCGTCAAGGTCGAGAATCCCGACGAGATCCGTGCCTTCGGCGTGCGTGCCACGCCGGCCGTCGTCATCGAAGGCCAGGTGGTGCACAGCGGAGGCATTCCTTCGCATGAATCTGTGCAGGCGTGGTTCAAGTCGGTCGGGGTCGGGTTCATCGAGCACCCGACGCGACATCTCTTCTTCACCGGCAAAGGCGGCGTGGGCAAGACCTCGCTGTCCACGGCCGCCGCGCTGACGCTGAGCGACGCCGGCAAGAAGGTGTTGCTCGTCAGCACCGATGCGGCCTCGAACCTCGACGAGATGCTCGGCATCGAGTTGCGCAACACGCCGGTCCCGGTGCCGGGCGCGCCTGGCCTGTCGGTCCTCAACATCGACCCCGACAACGCCGCCGAGTCGTACCGCCAGCGCGTGCTCGCCCAGATGCAGGCGAGCGCGACCGCAGAGGAACTGTCGACCGTGCGTGAGCAGCTCTCCGGCGCCTGCACGACCGAGATCGCCACGTTCGACGAGTTCTCGTCCCTGCTGGCAGAGGGAGCGCAGGCCTGGGACCATATCGTCTTCGACACCGCGCCCACGGGACACACCCTGCGCCTGCTCAGCCTGCCCAAGGCCTGGACCGGCTTCCTGCAGGGCAACGATCGCGGCGCCTCCTGCCTGGGCCCGCATTCAGGCCTGAAGATGCAGGAGCTCCGTTTCAAGGCTGCGCTGGACGCGCTGAGTGATCCGGCGCAGACCACCGTGGTCCTGGTGACGCGTCCTGATTGCGGTGCCATCGCAGAGGCGGCGCGGACCTCCGTCGAACTGCGCGAGCTCGGCCTCGGCAACCAGCGCCTGGCGGTCAATGGTGTCTTCCACGCCAGCGACCGCAGCGACGCCGTGGCCTGCGCGATCGAGGACCTGGGGCGGCAGGCGCTGGACGCCATGCCGGCATCGCTGCGAGATCTGCCGCAAGACCGGGTACCGCTGCGCCCGTTCGACACCGTGGGCCTGCCTGCCCTGCGCGCGCTGCTGGCCCCGGGCGACGCGCCGGTCGTCCTCCGCGAGGCAGCACAAGCCGCGGCAAGTGACCCGCTTCCCGGCCTCGCTGCATTGGCCGACGAGCTGGCCGCGGCCAGTCACGGCCTGATCATGGTGATGGGCAAGGGGGGCGTCGGCAAGACGACCATCGCCGCGGCCCTGGCGGTGGGCCTGGTGCAGCGCGGCAAGACCGTGCACCTGAGCACCACCGATCCGGCCGCGCACCTCGCCGGCACGCTGGAGGGCGAACTGCCGGGTCTCAAGGTGAGCCGCATCGACCCGAAGGTCGAGACGCAGCGCTACATCGACAAGATCATGGCGGCCAAGTCTCCCCAGCTCGACGCGCAGGAGCAAGCACTGCTGCTGGAAGACTTGCAGTCGCCTTGCACCGAAGAGGTCGCGGTGTTCCATGCCTTCTCGCGCATCGTCAGCGAGGGCCGCAGCGCCTTCGTGGTGCTGGACACCGCACCCACCGGGCACTCGATGCTGCTGATGGACGCGACCGGCGCCTACCACCGGCAGATGACGCGCGAGTTCGAAGGCCATGGCGCGACCCGCGTCGTGACGCCGCTGATGCGGCTGCAGGATGCCGCCTACACCAGGATCATCCTGGTGACCTTGCCCGAGGTGACACCGGTGTCGCAGGCCGCCGCGCTGCAGGACGACCTGCGCCGCGCCCGCATCGAACCCTACGCCTGGGTGCTCAACAAGAGCGTGCTGGCGGCGGGAACGCACGATCCCTTGCTTCAGGCCCGACTCGTGGGTGAACGCCGGCAGATCGAGCGCCTGTCTGCGGGCCTCGCCCAGCGGCTGTACGCGCTGCCGTGGCTGGCGGTGCCGCCGATCGGCCTCGGCGAACTGTCGAAGCTGGTCCGCATGCCGGCACCAGCAGCCGCGACCTGAATCACAACCAGGCAGGAAGTTCTCCATGTACGGATTCACCACCACGCTCACCGGCCTGTCCTTCGACGAAGCGATCGTCAAGACCACGGCTGCCTTGAAAGCCGAGGACTTCGGCATCCTCAGCGACATCGACGTCCGGCAGGCGATGAAGGACAAGCTCGGCAAGGACATGCCGCCCTATCGCATCCTCGGCGCCTGCAACCCGCCGCTGGCGCATCAGGCCGTCACCGCCGTACCGGACATCGGGTTGCTGCTGCCGTGCAATGTGATCGTTCGCGAAGAGGCTCCCGGTCGTGTCGTGGTCGGATTCCTCGATCCCCAGATCATGGTCAGCCTCGTCGGCAGGCCCGAGGTGCGCGAGGTGGCCGACGCCGCCGAGCAGCGATTGCGCCGCGCCTGCGAGAGCCTCGGAGGCAGTGCGCCGCGGGCCATCTGAACGCCTGGAAGACATTCGGCTGAACGCACCGCCAGGCATCAAGCTCCAGGCCGGGGCGAACTCTCGGTGGTCATTGCTTCCGAAAGGGGAGCGGCCCTCACTCCACCGTCACGCTCTTGGCCAGGTTGCGCGGCTTGTCGACATCGGTACCGCGGGCACACGCGGTGTGATACGCCAGCAACTGCAGCGGTACCACGTGCAGGATCGGGCTCAGAGGGCCGTAGTGCTCGGGCATGCGGATCACTTGCAGACCCTCGGCCGACTCGATGCGGGTGTCGGCATCGGCGAACACGAACAGTTCGCCGCCACGCGCGCGCACTTCCTGCAGATTGCTCTTCAGCTTTTCCAGCAGCGCATCGTTCGGCGCCACGGTGACGACCGGCATCTCGGCCGTGACCAGCGCCAGCGGACCGTGCTTCAGTTCGCCGGCGGGGTAGGCCTCGGCATGGATGTAGCTGATCTCCTTGAGCTTGAGTGCGCCTTCCAGCGCGATCGGGTAGTGCAGGCCACGGCCAAGAAACAGCGCGTTCTCCTTGCTCGCGAATTGTTCGGCCCAGGCCATCACCTGCGGCTCCAGCGCCAGCACCGACTGCACTGCCACCGGCAGGTGGCGCAGGGCTTTCAGGTGTTCAGCCTCCTGTTCGGGCGACAGGAAACCGCGCGTTTTCGCCAGCGTCAGTGTCAGCAGGAACAGGCCGACCAGTTGGGTGCTGAAAGCCTTGGTCGACGCCACGCCGATCTCGACGCCGGCGCGGGTGATGTACGACAGCGCGCACTCGCGCACCATCGCGCTGGTGGCCACGTTGCACACCGTCAGCGTGTGCAGCATTCCCAAAGCGCTGGCGTGCTTCACCGCGGCCAGGGTGTCCGCCGTCTCGCCGCTTTGCGTGATGGTCACCACCAGCGTGCGCGGGTTGGGCACGCTGTCGCGGTATCGGTATTCGCTGGCCACTTCCACGCTGGTCGGGATCTTCGCAATGCTTTCCAGCCAGTACTTCGCGACAGAGCCGCTGTAGTAGCTGGTGCCGCAGGCCAGGATCAGCACCGAGTCGATGTCCCGGAACACGCGATCGGCGCCCTCGCCGAACAGCGCCGGCGAAATGCCCTGAACGGCATCCAGCGTGTCGGCAATGGCTTTCGGCTGCTCGAAGATTTCCTTCTGCATGTAGTGGCGGTAAGGCCCCAGCTCGGCTGCACCCGAATGCGCCTGCACGGTGCGCACATGGCGCTGCACCGCATGGAATCGACCTGCGACGCCTGCGCTGTCGGTTGCACTGATCGCCACGCTGCCCAGCTGAAGGTCGACCACGTCGCCTTCTTCGAGGTAGACGATCTGGTCGGTCACGCCAGCGAGCGCCATCGCGTCACTGGCCAGGTAGTGGTCACCCAGGCGCTCGCCGGTGCCGATGCCCAGGATCAGGGGCGAACCGGCGCGCGCGCCAATCACCCGGTGCGGCTCATCACGGCAGAACACCGCGATGGCATAGGCGCCACGCAGGCGTTGCACCGCGCGCTGCACCGCACTCAGCAAATCGCCGTCGTACAGGTGATCGACCAGATGGGCGATGACCTCGGTGTCGGTCTGGCTGTCGAATCGGTAGCCCAGGCGGCGCAATTCGTCACGCAGCTCGTCATGGTTCTCGATGATGCCGTTGTGGACCAGCGCCACCCGGCCCACCGCAGCCACGCCGTCGCTGACACCGCCTGCATCAGAACCGATGGGGCCCGACGAAAAATGCGGGTGAGCGTTGTGGACCGCCGGCGCGCCATGCGTGGCCCAGCGAGTGTGCGCAATGCCGGTGCCACCTTCGACCTTCTCGGCTGCGACATTGATTTCCAGCTCGGCCACCCGCTCGGTGCTGCGCGCTCGGCGCAGGCCACCGCGCTGATGCACGGCCACGCCGCAAGAGTCATAGCCCCGGTATTCGAGCCGCTTCAAGCCCTCGATGAGCACCGGGACGATGTTGTGCCTGCTGACGGCGCCGACGATGCCACACATGAGAAATCTCCGGGTTACGGTATAGCTTTGCCGATGCTACGCAACCACCGCGCTGCGCGGGCCGGACCCATGACATCGAAGGCAGTGCAGTCGCGCAAATGCGGCATTAATCACGCGATCTGTTTGACGATCACGAGGCCCTTCAGATATTCGCCCTCCGGAAAGGTCACCGTCATCGGGTGATCGGGCGCAGCTCCCGTGCGCGCATGGATCTGCCCGTCGATACCGGCATCGAGCCCGGCACCAGCGACGATCTTGTGGAACAGATCGGCGCTGACACCTCCCGAGCACGAAAACGTGAACAGCAAGCCACCAGGCTCGAGCAGCCCGAATGCGAGCCGGTTGATGTCCTTGTAGGCCCGCGCAGCTCGCTCGGCCTGCCCCGCGGTGGCCGCAAACTTCGGCGGGTCGAGCACGATGGCATCAAAGCGGCGACCTTCGTCGATGAAGCGGCGCAGCGTGGCGTTCACGTCGGCATCGACCACCGTGTGGCGCGCGACGTCGAAGCCGTTCAGCGCGACATGCGCACTGGCGCGCTCGAGGGCCGGGCCCGAGGAATCGACGCTGGTCACCTGCGCAGCGCCACCGGCCAGCGCCGCGATGCTGAAGCCGCCGGTATAGCTGTAGCAGTTCAGCACGCGCTGCACGCCGAAATGGCGCACGCTGTCGGCGAAGAGCTTGCGGCTGTCGCGCTGGTCGAGGTAGTAGCCGGTCTTGTGGCCGCGCGCCACATCGACGGTCAGCCGCCAGCCGTGTTCTCGGATCGTGATCTCGGTGTCCTCAGCATCATCCGGGGCACCACGCAGCCAGCCGGTGACCGGCGCCAGGCCTTCGAGTTCGCGTACGCTGGCGTCGCTGCGCTCATACAGCCGTCGCAGGCCGGTGACCTCCAGCAGCGCATCGGCGATCGCGCCCTTCCAGCGCTCGACACCGGCGGCGGTGAACTGGGCGCAGAGCGTGTCGCCGTAGCGGTCGACCACCAGACCCGGCAGACCATCGGCTTCGCCATGCACCAGCCGCATCGCATCGCTTTCGATCGGCAAGCGCGCGCGCACCGCGACGGCACGTGCGATGCGGCGCCCGAAGAATGAAGCGTCTATTCGCTCGGCGGCATCGAAGCTCCAGGCGCGTACGCGGATCGATGAAGCCGGGCTGTAGGCGCCCCAGGCCAGGAACTCGCCCGTGTGCGACTCGACGCGCACCGTTTCTCCGGCATCGGCACGGCCGCTGGCAATACTGCCCTCGAACACCCACGGGTGGCGCTTGCGCAGTGAGCGCTCCTTGCCGTCGCGCAGCTTGATGACTTTCATCGTCGATCAGTCCTTGCGTCTGGCACGCGGATGGGCAGCGTCGTAGACCTTGCTGAGGTGGCCGAAATCGAGCTTGGTGTAGACCTGCGTCGTCGTGATGCTGGCGTGCCCCAGCAGCTCCTGCACCGCGCGCAGGTCGCCGCTGGACTGCAGCAGGTGCGAGGCGAACGAATGCCGCAGCATGTGCGGGTGCACATGGGTCGGCAGGCCGGCGTGCTGCGCGCGCCGCTTCAGCCGCGAGCGCACCTGGCCGGTGGTGATGCGGCTGCCGCGGTTGCTGACGAACAGCGCCGGCTCACCGGGTGCGGCCATCTGCAGGCGCAGCGACAACCAGTCCTGCAGAGATTTCAGCGCCGGCGCGCCGACCGGCACGCTGCGCGGCTTGTCGCCCTTGCCGCGCACATGTGCCGTTGCATCGCTGATGTCGATCCAGCCCATGGCCTGCGGACCGGGCTGCGCATCGAGTGCAACGAGTTCGGCTACGCGCAGGCCGCAGCCGTACAGCAGCTCGGTGATGCACCGGTCGCGCGCAGCCAGTGGCGCGCTGTGGCGGCGCTCGGTGATGTCGTCATTGAAATCGGCCAGCGCCACCGCCTGATCGACGGCCAGCGCCTTCGGCAACGGCTTCGGCGCCCGGGGTGCGCGCACGCCGGTCACCGGGTTCTGCACGACCAGGCCTTCGCGGCCCAGCCAGCGGTAGAAGCTGCGCCAGGCCGACAGCTCGATCGCGATGCTGCCGGGCGCCAGCCCCTGCGCGTGCATTTGCCCGGCCCAGCGACGCACATGGTGCGGCTGCACCTCGCGCAGCGGCACGGCGGCGGCCGCGGCGCAACGCTGCAGGCGCTCGAAGGCCAGTCGGTACATCGTCCGCGTGCGTTGCGCGAGGCGCCGTTCGACCTGCAAGTGCTGCAGATGACGCACGAGGTCATCTTGCAGCGCGTGAGCCGCTGGCTCGGCGGATTCGGCGACAGGGTCGGTCATGTCGCCGCCATCGGTCCGTGTCACTCCGCCCGAATCAAGCGAGACAGGCTGGCGCTGGCGATCTCGCCGATGCGCATCAGGAATTCGGTGCCCATGTCGGCGGCAAAACGGGTGGCATCGGGCGAGCCCAGCACCAGCAGGCCGAAGGCGTCGGTGGTGGCGCCGTGGCGCAGCGGTATCAGAGCGAGCGACGCCACGGTGGCCACGTCTTCGAGCCATTCGGCCGCTTCGAAACCGACATTGGCGCCGCAGTACGGCAGTGTCAGGCTCGACGCAAAACTCTTCGCATCGACGCTGACCTCGCGCGCGAATTCACGCTCGGCCCGCGCGCAGGCTGGATCGGCAATCGCACCCCACACCCGGATGCCAGCCTGCGGAATCAGGAACTGCTGCTTCAGCTCACGCACCACCACCTCGGGCAGGTCGGCGGCGTCCGCCGTCAGCATCAGCGCGCGGGTGTAGCGATGCAGCCGGTCGGCGATGGCGACGTTTTCCTGACCATGGCGGATCATCTCCATGATCTTCTGCTCCAGGCCCTTGTACTTCTCGCGCAGCAGGTCCATCTGCCGCTCCTGCAGCGAGACGGCGCGCGTGCCGTGCGGGCTGCTGAGCTGGATCGAGCTCAGCAACTCGGCATGCCGCTCGAAGAAGCCGGGCGTGTTGGCCAGGTAGTCGGCGATGTCGGCCTCGGTGATGCCTTGCACTCCGGTGGGGCTGCTCACGATGCAGTACCCACGGTGGTTGGTTGAGTCATGTGATTCACAGTTCGATCTCTCCTTGGAACACGGTTTCAGCCGGGCCGGTCATGAACACATGGCTGTTCAGTCCATCGCGCGCGCCCTGCCATTCGATGGTCAGCCGGCCGCCGCGTGCATCGACGTCGACAACCGGATCGAGCAGCCCGAGCCGGATGCCCGCGACCACCGCTGCGCAGGCGCCGGTGCCACAGGCCAGTGTCTCGCCGGCGCCGCGCTCGAACACCCGCAGACGGATGTGGTCGCGCGCGACGATCTGCATGAAGCCGGCGTTGACGCGCTTCGGAAAGCTGGTGTGGTGCTCGATCAGCGGGCCCTGCACGTCGACCGGTGCGGTGTCGACATCGTCGACCACCTGCACCGCATGCGGGTTGCCCATCGACAGCACCGCCACCTGCACCGTGCGGCCCTTGATGCTCAGCGGCCACAGGTCGAAGGTGGCCCCCTTGCGGTCGCCCTTGACCGGCATATGGTGCGGTCGCAGACCGGCCGCATGGAAAGGCACGCGCGGAAGGTCGAACACCGGTGCATTCATGTCGACCTTCACGCGGCCGTCGGGCAGCAGGTGCAGATCCAGCAGGTTGTTGACGGTCTCGACACGCAAGGTGGTCTTGTCGGACAGCCCCCGCTCGCGCACGTAGCGCACGAAGCAGCGCGCCCCGTTGCCGCAGTGCTCGACCTCCTCGCCACTCTGGTTGAAGATGCGGTAGCCGAAATCGACACCCGGCGTGTCGCTGCGCGTGACCACCAGGATCTGGTCGGCGCCGACACCGAAGCGCCGGTCACCGAGACGGCGCATCTGTTCGGCACTGAGGTTCAATGGCGTGCGGGTGGCGTCGAGCACGACGAAGTCGTTGCCGGCGCCCTGCATCTTGGTGAACCGGAGTTTCATGAACTGATTATCGTCGTCGAGGTCGCCCGAACGGCCTGCAAGTCAGTACAGGCTGGGCTCGCCCAAGGGCCGGGTCTTGAAGCGGCGATGCACCCACAAGTACTGCGCCGGGTTGCGCCGGATCTCTTCCTCGATCCAACGATTGATCGTGGCGGTGTCGGCCAGCACATCGCCGGTCGGAAAGCTCGTCCAGGGTTCCAGGAAGCGAACCCGGTAGCCCTGGCTGCCAGGCAGCATCTCGGCGACGATGGGCTGGACCGTCATTCCCAGCAGCTGCGCCATGCGCGAGGAGGTCAGCAGCGTGGCCGCGGGAACACCGAAGAAGGGCACGAAGGCGGAGTCCTTGCGGCCGAAGTCCATGTCCGGCAGGTTGAAGAAGGCATCGCCTTCCTTGATGGCGCGCAGCAGCGGCTTGACGGTTTCGCGCCGCGAAAACAGGCGGTTCTTGCCGAAGCGGCCGCGCCCGCGATGTACGGCCGCATCGAACAACGGGTTGCTCTGTGCCTGGTAGACGGTGCAGGCCGTGCGGGTGACCGTCAGCCGCATGGCGATCGCCGCCACATCGAGCGCCAGGAAGTGCGGCACCAGCCACATCAGCGCGCCGGAGTGGGTGTCGGCGAAGTGCGGCTGGCCTTCGACATGGATGAGGCGCTTCAGGCGCTCGGCCGAGGCGTGCCACAGCAGCCCGCGTTCGAGCAGGCTGCGGCCCAGGAACTTGAAATTCTCGACCGCCAGCGCGCGGCGCTCGGTCTCGGAAAGCTCGGGAAGACACAGCTCGAGGTTGCGCAAGGCGATGTGCCGCCGCGAGCGGCCCAGGGTCCACAACACCACACCGAGCCCGCGGCCCAGTGGCGCCAGCGCCGCCAGCGGGAGCCAGTGCAGCAGCCACAGCAGCGCGAGCACCGCACGGGTCAGCGCGGCGGTCGCCCAGCGTGTCAGCCAGGGCTTGCGCTTGTTCGAGCGGCGCGATCCGGACTTCAAGGCACCACCCCGGGATGGGCCGGCGCTGCGTGCGGCTTGCGGTAGCGGTGGTAGCCCCACAGGTACTGCTGCGGGCATTGCAGGATCAGCCGCTGCATTGCGCGGTTGATCACGGTCGCTGCGGCCACGTTGTCATCGGGCAGCGGCTCGCCAAGCTCGCTGACGCGCACAAGGTAGCCGCCACCTTTGGGCAGCCGCTCGCCCCACACCAGCAGCAGCGCCGCGCCGGTCTGCTGCACCAGCCGCGCGGCCAGCGTCATCGTGTAGGCCGGCCTGCCGAAGAAGGGCGCCCACACGCCGAGACCTTCGGGCGGCACCTGATCGGGCAACAGGCCGACCACCTCGCCGCGCTTGAGCGCCCGCATCATCTGGCGCACACCGGCCAGCGTGGAGGGCGCGGCTGCCAGCCCCGGCCTGCGGCGTGCAGCTTCGACCAGGTCGTGCAGCCAGGGCTGGCGCGCCGAGCGGTAGAGCACTGTCATCGCGCCGCAACGCTCGCCATAGCGTTCGGCATACGACTGGCCGATGGCCTCGAAGCAGCCGAGGTGTGGCGTCAGCATCACCAGCCCATGACCGGCTGACTGGGCGGCTTCGATCAGCTCGCCGCCCTGCCACTGCACCGGCATCGGCAGCGGCGCGCCTTGCGGCCGCAGCCACAGCGGCGGCAGTTCCATCATCATCCGGCCGGTGGCAGCGATGCCACCTCGCGCCTGTGCCCAGGGCACACCGGCTCCGGTGGCGTTGGCACGAAATCGCTCGCGGTGGCTTGGCGAGATCGCGTAGTACAGCCAACCCACCATCGCGCCGAGGGCGTGCAGCCAGCGCAAGGGGGAACGCGCCAGAAAGCGCAGACAGCCGGTCAGGAAAATCGCCAGGAAGCGGGTCATTGAATCGTTAGAATCGGCACGTCGCCGAGTTAAAGAACTACTTGCGGGGCGATTGCAGGGTGCTTCAAGACGTCTCCAAGTCTTCATGTCCCTGCCGGGCAGCAGCTCAACAAACCGCTAAAGCGTTCGCCGAAACTCCCGATTCGAGACGGCAACGCGAGTTGCAATCAACCGGAGTTTAAGAGTGGCGAACGATTTCCTTTTCACATCCGAATCCGTCTCCGAAGGCCATCCCGACAAGGTGGCCGATCAGATCTCGGACGCAATTCTGGACGCGATCTTCAAGCAGGACCCGCGCAGCCGGGTGGCCGCGGAGACGCTGTGCAACACCGGACTGGTGGTGCTGGCTGGCGAGATCACCACGAATGCGCATGTCGACTACATCCAGGTCGCGCGCGACACCATCAAGCGCATCGGCTACGACAACACCGAGTACGGCATCGACTACAAGGGCTGTGCGGTAATGGTCTGCTACGACAAGCAGAGCAACGACATCGCCCAGGGCGTGGACCACGCGAGCGATGACCATCTGAACATCGGCGCCGGAGACCAGGGCCTGATGTTCGGTTACGCCTGCGACGAAACGCCCGATCTCATGCCCGCGCCGATCTTTTATGCGCACCGCCTCGTCGAGCGTCAGGCGCAGCTGCGCAAGGACGGTCGCCTGCCCTTCCTGCGACCCGACGCCAAGAGCCAGGTGACGATGCGCTACGTGGATGGCAAGCCGCACAGCATCGACACCGTCGTGCTCTCGACCCAGCACTCGCCCGACCAGAGCGAGTCGGCGACCAAGATGAAAGCCTCGTTCACCGAAGCCATCATCGAGGAAATCATCAAGCCGGTGCTGCCCAAGGAGTGGCTCAAGAACACCCGCTACCTGATCAACCCGACCGGCCGCTTCGTCATCGGCGGCCCGCAGGGCGACTGCGGCCTGACCGGCCGCAAGATCATCGTGGACACCTACGGCGGCGCCTGCCCGCACGGCGGCGGCGCGTTCAGCGGCAAGGATCCGAGCAAGGTCGACCGCAGCGCCGCCTACGCGGCACGGTATGTCGCGAAGAACATCGTCGCTGCCGGGCTGGCGCGTCAATGCCAGATCCAGGTGGCCTACGCGATCGGGGTGGCCAAGCCGATGAACATCACCGTCTACACAGAGGGCACCGGCGTGCTGCCCGACGACAAGCTGTCCGCCCTGGTGACGGAGCACTTCGACCTGCGACCCAAGGGCATCATCCAGATGCTGGACCTGCTGCGCCCGATCTACGAAAAGACCGCCGCCTACGGCCACTTCGGCCGCGACGAACCCGAGTTCACCTGGGAACGGGCGGACAAGGTAGCGACGCTGCGGAACGCAGCGGGCCTGTGAAACAGGCGATCGCTCTGCGATCGAGCGGCCTTGCGGCGCAGCGTTCACAAGGCGCAGACGCTGGGGGCAGCGGCCGGGCTGCAGGCAGCCCGCGCTGATGACCCGCCCGGCACTGCTCACCTATGCCGCGGTACTCGTGGCGCTGCTGATCGCTTCGGCGATCAGCGCCCACGAGCAGACCACCTGGGCGATGGAGGTCGCGCCCGTGGTCATCGCGCTGCCACTGATGCTGGCCACCCATCGCCGCTTTCCGCTGACGCCTCTGCTGTACGGCCTGATCGCCTTGCACATGGGGGTGCTGATGCTCGGCGGGCACTACACCTATGCCCGCGTGCCACTGGGTTTCTGGATGGAAGACGCTTTCGGTTTCACCCGCAACCACTACGACCGGATCGGCCACTTGATGCAAGGCTTCGTGCCGGCCGTCGTGGCGCGCGAAGTCCTGCTGCGCATCACACCGCTGTCGACGCCCTCGATGCGCGGCGGCTGGCTGTTTCTCATCGTCACCTCGATCTGCCTGGCCTTCAGCGCGCTGTACGAACTGATCGAATGGGCGGCGGCCGAGGCCATGGGAGCAGGCGCCGAAGACTTCCTTGGCACCCAAGGCGACCCGTTCGACACCCAGAAGGACATGTTCTGTGCCTGGATCGGTGCGATGGCGGCCCAGTGGCTGCTCGCCCGCTGGCACGACCGGCAGATCCGCAGCCTCCCGGCATCTCCCGGCTGAGCACGGCTTTCAATGGGCTGTTGACTGGGCGGCCGGTTGCGTTGCGGTGTCGAGCACGTGTCTCGCCATCGCCAGCGCCAGTTCACGCTCGTCGACGAAAACCTGCGCGGCACCGTCCTGCCGCAGCCGTTCAGCCTGCTCTTCGCTGTGCGAGCGCACGGCGATCTGGATGCTCGGGTTGAGCGTGTGCGCCACCTCGATCATGCGCCGCACGCCGACAGCGTCAGGCACCGCGATCACCAGCATTCGTGCGCGGGCGATGTGGGCCTGCACCAGCACCACCGGGTCACTCGCGTCGCCCAGCACCGCCGCGCAGCCCTCGGCGCGCAGCGCCTCGATGCGCTCCCGGTTCTGATCGGCAACCACATACGGTACGCCAGCTTGTGCAAGTGCGGCGGCGATGTGCTGGCCGACGCGACCGTACCCCACGATCACCACCTGGCGGGCGAGGTACTTCGATTCGGTGCTCACCGGCAGCTCGGTCAGCGGATCATCGCGCGCCTCCAACTGTCGCGCGAGCGCCGAATGCCGCTGCAGCCAGCGCTGCAACGGCTCGATCGCGGTGAACACCAGCGGGTTCAGGGCGATGGAGATCAAGGCACCGGCCAGGATCAGGCTCTGGCCCTCGGGCGGCAGTAGTTTCAGCGACACCCCGAGACCGACCAGGATGAACGAGAACTCGCCGATCTGCGCCAGACTCGCGGATACCGTCAGCGCAGTGTTCAGCGGATAGCGGAACAGCAGCACCACTGCCATCGCCGCCAGCGACTTGCCCAGCACGATGATGCCCACCACCGCAAGCACCTGCAACGGCTGTTCGATGAGCACGCGTGGCTCGAACAGCATGCCCACGCCGACGAAGAACAGCACCGCAAAGGCATCGCGCAGTGGCAATGAGTCCTGCGCGGCACGGTGGCTGAATTCGGACTCGCGCAGCACCATGCCGGCGAAGAAGGCACCGAGCGCAAAGGACACACCAAACAGCGCCGCCGAGCCGTAGGCGATCGTCAACGCTGCCGCGACCACGCACAGCGTGAACAGCTCGCGCGAACCGGTCTGCGTCACCTGCCAGAGCAGCCACGGGAACAGGCGTCGACCGACCACCAGCATCAGCGCGACGAACAGCACCACTTCCAGCAGGGTGCGGCCAAGCTGCCACCACGCCGTTGTGGCGTCGGCCGCCCCACCCGCCGCCTGGCCGCCCAGCGACCCGGCCAGCGCCGGCAGCAGCACGAGCACCAGCACCATGGCCAGGTCTTCGACGATCAACCAGCCGACCGCGATGCGACCGTTCATCGAATCGACAATGCCTCGACTCTCCAGGGCCTTCAGCAGCACCACGGTACTGGCCACCGACAGCGACAAGCCGAACACCAGACCGGCACCCAGACTCCAGCCCCAGAGGTGTGCCACGCCCATGCCGAGCAACGTGGCCACGACCATCTGCGCGATGGCGCCAGGCAGCGCAATCTTGCGCACGGCCATCAGGTCGTCGATCGAGAAATGCAGGCCGACACCGAACATCAGCAGCATCACGCCGATCTCGGACAGCTGCGAGGCGATCTCCACATCGGCGACGAAGCCCGGAGTCCCGGGACCGATCAGCACGCCGGCCAACAGGTAGCCCACGAGCGCAGGCAGACGAAGCCGTACGGCCAGAAAACCCAGCACCAGAGCCAGTCCGAAACCGGCCGCAATCGTCGTGATCAACGAGATGTTGTGAGGCATCGCACAAGCATAAAGCCCGCATGCGCCCGGACTGCCGGCCAGGGGGCCGCGCCCTCAGCTCCCTGGGATTTCAGCCGTTTACAATCCCAAGATCCGAGGAGCGTTGCAAGGCACGTCAGTGTCCCAGGCTCGGAGTTCATCATTGCAACCGCGCTCACCCGCACGATGGTTCTTCGTGGGTGAGTGAGTCTTTCATCGACCGTTCCCTGTGTCGCCGTGCGGGTTCCTCATTCACTGGAGCCTGAAATGAACGCTGTTCTGAAACCCACCGCCGACTACGCAGTCGCTGATCTGTCGCAAGCCAGCTTCGGCCGCAAGGAAATCAAGATTGCCGAGACCGAGATGCCCGGTCTGATGGCGATCCGCCACGAATTCACCGCCAGCCAGCCGCTCAAGGGTGCGCGCATCACCGGCTCGCTGCACATGACGATCCAGACCGCCGTGCTGGTCGAGACCTTGCAGGCGCTCGGCGCCCAGGTGCGCTGGGCCTCGTGCAACATCTTCAGCACGCAGGACCACGCCGCCGCCGCGCTGGTCGAGCAAGGCACGCCAGTGTTCGCCTACAAGGGCGAGACGCTGAAGGACTACTGGGACTACACCCACCGCATCTTCGAATTCGGCGCCAAGGGCAGCGCGGGCGAAGGCCCGAACATGATCCTCGACGACGGCGGCGATGCCACGCTGCTGATGCACCTGGGCAAGCGCGCCGAGCGCGATGCATCGGTGATTGCCAACCCGGGCAGCGAGGAGGAGCGCGAACTGTTCGCGGCCATCAAGGCCAAGCTCGCGGTGGACCCCACCTGGTACAGCCGCAAGAGCGCAGAGATCATCGGCGTCACCGAGGAAACCACCACCGGTGTGCATCGCCTGAAGGAGATGAGCGCCAAGGGCACGTTGATGTTCCGTGCGATCAACGTGAACGACAGCGTCACCAAGAGCAAGTTCGACAACCTGTACGGTTGCCGCGAATCCCTGGTCGATTCGATCAAGCGCGCCACCGACGTGATGATCGCCGGCAAGGTGGCCGTGGTCGCCGGCTACGGCGACGTGGGCAAGGGCTCGGCGCAGGCACTGCGCGCGCTGAGCGCGCAGGTCTGGGTCACCGAGATCGACCCGATCAATGCTTTGCAGGCTGCGATGGAAGGCTACAAGGTCGTGACGATGGAGTACGCGGCCGACAAGGCCGACATCTTCGTCAGCGCCACCGGCAACAAGAACGTGATCCGCTACGAGCACATGGCCGCGATGAAGGACGAAGCCATCGTCTGCAACATCGGCCACTTCGACAACGAGATCGATGTGGCTTCGCTCGAGAAGCTGGAGTGGGACGAGATCAAGCCGCAGGTCGACCACGTGGTGTTCCCCGACGGCAAGAAGATCATCCTGCTGGCCAAGGGTCGGCTGGTGAACCTGGGCTGCGCCACCGGCCACCCGAGCTTCGTGATGTCGTCGTCGTTCGCGAACCAGACGATCGCTCAGATCGAGCTGTTCACGCACAGCGACTACTACGAGCAGGGCAAGGTCTATGTGCTGCCCAAGCATCTCGACGAGAAGGTCGCTCGACTGCACCTGAAGAAGGTCGGCGCGATGCTCTCCGAGTTGACCGACGAGCAGGCCGAGTACATCGGCGTACCGAAGAAGGGGCCTTACAAGGCCGACACGTACAGATATTGAGCCTCCAGTCGCTTCCGCTCCTGCCCCAAGGGGCGCCTCGCCAGCGGGCGGGGCGCCCTTCCGCGGCGAATGGCCTGGTCTTCCCTGATGCGCGCTGATCAGTTGCTTCTCCAACGGGGCCTCGCGCCCACGCGATCGGCCGCGCAGCGTCTGATCGATGCGGGGGCGGTGCGCTGGCTCGGTCCCAAGGGTTGGGCGTCGCCACGAAAGGCGGGCGAAGACCTGCCGGAAGGCTGTTCGATCGAAGTCACCGACGACGCCGAGCTGCGCTTCGTGTCGCGTGGCGGGCTGAAGCTGGCAGCCGCAATGGAGCGTTGCGGTTTTTCCGTCGACGGTGCGAAGGGCCTCGATGCGGGGCAAAGCACGGGCGGATTCACTGACCTGCTGTTGCAGCGCGGCGCGAAGAGGGTGGTCGGCATCGAGGTCGGGCATGGCCAGTTGCACCCGCAACTGGCCGCCGATCCCCGCGTCGAATGCCATGAGGGCGTCAATGCGCGCGATGTGGTCGGCAGCACATTCGCCGCCGCGCATGCCGAGGGCTCGTTCGACGTGGTCACCGGCGACCTGTCTTTCATTTCGCTCACGCTGGTGCTGCCGACCTTGGGGCGCTACTTGAAACCAGCAGGGCAGTTGCTGATGCTGGTGAAGCCGCAATTCGAGTTGCAGCCTGAACACATCGGCAAGGGCGGCATCGTCAAGGACGTGCGAAGCTTCAAGTTGGTCGAAACGCGCATCCGTGCCGCCTGTGCTCAGCAAGGCCTGACGGTTCGCGACTATTTCCAGAGCGCCATCACCGGTGGCGGACACGGGGTCAGCACCGGCAATACCGAATTCTTCGTTTGGGCTCAGCCCCTTGAATCAACATGAGCAAGACACTTCCGCTGAGCCTCGAGTTCTTCCCCCCGAAGACGCCTGAAGGCGCGGTCAAGCTGGCCGCGGTGCGGCAACAGCTATACGGCTTGAAACCGGATTTCTGCTCGGTCACCTACGGTGCCGGCGGTGGCACGCAGGACGGCACGCTGGCCACGGTGAGGGCGATCCAGTCGGAAGCCGTCGAGGCCGCGCCGCACTTCTCCTGCATCGGCGCCAGCGCCACTGGCGTGCGTGAACAGCTGGCGCAGTTCAAGGCCGCAGGGCTGCGTCGCATCGTCGCACTGCGCGGTGACCTGCCCAGCGGCTACGGCCGATCAGGCGAATTCCGCTATGCCAGCGACCTGGTGTCATTCATTCGCCAGGAAACCGGCGACCATTTCCATATCGAGGTCGCGGCCTACCCGGAAATGCACCCGCAGGCCGCCTCGCCGCAGGCCGATCTGAAGGCCTACGCCACGAAGGTGAAGGCGGGCGCGGACAGCGCGATCACGCAGATGTTCTTCAATACCGACGCCTACTTCCGTTTTGTAGACGAGGCCTACGCACTGGGCGCCGACATCCCGGTCGTGCCCGGCATCATGCCGATCACCAACGCCAGCGGCATCATGCGGTTCGCTGATGGCTGCGGCACCGAGATCCCGCGCTGGATGCGGCTGCGCCTTTCAGGCTTCGGCGACGACAGCGAATCGATCCGCGCCTTCGGGCTCGACGTCATCACCGACCTGTGCGACCAGCTGCGCACGGCCGGCGTGCCGGGTCTGCACTTCTACACGATGAACCAGTCGGCCGCGGTGCTGGAGATCTGCAAGCGCCTGGGGTTGTAGGCCGGGGATGCCGCCGCGACGGTGAGAATGCGAGCAGTCACTGGAAAGCGCGCCCATGCCGATCACCCCGACTTACATCGCTCCCAGCCACTTTGAAGACGCCGAATCGGCGGTGGCCCATGTGCGCAGCATCTACGACAGCAACGTGGCACATCTGCGCGACGCGCTGGGGCGCTTTGTCGCCGGTGAAACGCTGGCCGAGCGAGTGCGCGCCTGTTACCCCTATGTGCGGGTGCGTACCGAAACCGTCGCGCGGGCTGACTCCCGGCTGAGCTTCGGCTTCGTCGCAGGCCCCGGACTCTTCGAGACGACGCTGACGCGACCCGACCTGTTCGGTGACTACTACCGACAACAGTTCGAGCTGCTGCTGCGCAATCATCAGGTGTCGATCGAGATCGGTACCAGCACGCAGCCGATCCCGGTGCATTTCTCGCTGGCCGACAACGACCACCTCGAAGGCTCGCTGGATCCGGCGCGCCGGCTGCTGATGCGTGACCTGTTCGACCTGCCCGACCTGGCTGCCATGGACGACGGCATTGCGAACGGCACCTACGAGCCCGAGCCCGGCAAGGATGGCAAGGTCAGGCAGCCGCTGTCGCTGTTCACGGCGCCGCGTGTCGACTACTCGCTGCACCGGCTGCGCCACTACACCGGCACCGCGCCGGATCATTTCCAGAACTTCGTGCTGTTTACGAACTATCAGTTCTACATCGACGAGTTCGTGCGACTGGGCCACGCGGCGATGAGCGAGCCGACCAGCACGTACAGCGCCTTCGTGGAGCCGGGTGGCGTGATCACGCGACGGCGTGGCCTGCCTGCCCGGGATGGCGACGAGCTGGGAAGGGCACCGCCGCGCCTGCCGCAGATGCCGGCCTATCACCTGCTGCGAGATGATCGCGCCGGCATCACGATGGTCAACATCGGCGTCGGGCCGTCGAACGCGAAGACCATCACCGACCACATCGCGGTGCTGCGCCCGCATGTGTGGATCATGCTGGGCCACTGTGCCGGTCTGCGCACCACGCAGCAGCTGGGCGACTACGTGCTCGCCCACGGCTATGTCCGCGAAGACCACGTGCTGGACGAAGACCTGCCGCTGTGGGTGCCGATCCCACCGCTGGCCGAAGTGCAGGTGGCGCTGGAGGCCGCGGTCGCCGAAGTGACTCAGTTGCAGGGCTACGAGCTGAAGCGGGTCATGCGCACCGGCACGGTGGCGAGCACCGACAACCGCAACTGGGAACTGCTGCCCTCGCATCATGCGGCGACGACACCGGATCGACGTTTCAGCCAGAGCCGCGCGGTCGCGCTCGACATGGAGAGCGCCACCATCGCCGCCAACGGCTTCCGATTCCGCGTGCCCTACGGCACCCTGCTGTGCGTGAGCGACAAGCCGCTGCACGGCGAGATCAAGCTGCCCGGCATGGCCAACCAGTTCTACCGCGAGCGGGTCGATCAGCACCTGCGCATCGGCATTCGCGCCCTCGAGTTGCTGCGCGAGCAGGGCTTCGATCAGTTGCACAGCCGCAAGCTGCGCAGCTTCTCCGAAGTGGCGTTTCAGTGACTCCGGTGTCATGCGGATGAACACAACGGCAGCCCTCGCACCGACGATCGAGCTGCACGATGTCGTCAAGCGCTACGCCAGCGGCACCTTGGCGCTGCAGGGCATATCGTTCGACGTCGGAGCTCGCGAATTTGTCTCGCTGCTCGGGCCCTCGGGCTGCGGCAAGAGCACAGTGCTGCGACTGGTCGCCGGGCTCGATGCGGTGACCGGCGGACGCATAGCCTCACCCGCGCTCGGCAGCGCCACGACGAGCGACACCGCCTTTGTCTTCCAGGATCCGACGCTGATGCCCTGGGCCAGCGTGTTCGACAACGTCTGGCTGCCGTTGCGGCTGGCGGGGCAATCGAAGGCCGACGCCACGGCTCAGGTGCGACAAGTGCTGGCTCTGGTGGGTCTGGCCGAGTTTGAAACGGCCTTTCCAGCGGAGCTGTCCGGCGGCATGCGCATGCGCACTTCGATCGCCCGCGCCCTGGTCACGAAGCCGCACGTGCTGCTGATGGACGAGCCCTTCGCCGCGCTCGACGAGATCACCCGGCAGCGGCTCAATGCCGACCTGCTGGCCTGGTGGCAATCGAATGCGCTGGCAGTGCTGTTCGTCACCCACAGCGTGTTCGAGGCAGTATTCCTGAGCCAGCGCGTGCTGGTGATGGGCGCACGGCCGGGCCGCATCGTGGCAGAGGTCGTCGTGGTCGAGCCAATGCCGCGCACCGCCGAGTTCCGCACCTCGCAGCGCTACGCTCAGACCTGTCGAGATGTGACGCGTGCTCTGGAAGTCGCCTCTGCTGCAGACGGGCTCAGCGCGTGAGACGCTGGATGCCGCTGCTGAGCGTGGTCGGCTGGTTGCTGGCCTGGGAGGCGCTGGTGCGTATCGCTCAGATTCCGTCGTACACCCTGCCCTCCCCGAGCGTGGTGCTGCAGACCCTGTTTGCCAACCTCGGCTCGCTCTCCATGAGCTGGTGGTTCACGCTGAAGATCACTTTTGGCGCGCTGGCGCTGGCCTGCCTCGGCGGCATGATGATTGCCGCGGTGTTCACCTTGTCGGCATCGATCGAAGCGGTGCTGCTGCCACTGGCGGTGGTGCTGCAGGTGACACCGGTCGTTGCGATCGCGCCGCTGATGCTGATCTACATCGACAGCACCACCGCGGCGCTTTTGCTGTGCGCCTGGATCGTGGCCTTCTTCCCGATCCTGTCGAACACCGTGATGGGCCTGCGCGCGGCCGATCCCTTGCTGCGCGACCTGTTCCGGCTGTACCGAGCGACACCGCTGCAGCGACTGAAGCTGCTGCTGATGCCGAGCGCGCTGCCTTACTTCGTCGCTGGGCTGAAGGTGTCGGGCGGACTCAGCCTGATCGGCGCCGTCACGGCTGAAATGGTGGCGGGCGCGGCGGGCCGCGAAACCGGGCTGGCCTCGCGCATTCTGGAGGCGAGCTTTCGCACCGAGACACCGAAGATGTTTGCCGCCTTGCTGTTGCTGGTGGCCACGGGTCTGATGATCTACGGCGCATCGAACGCGCTGTCGCGCCGGCTGCTGGCACGCTGGCACGCCGTGGAACAGTCTCGGGAATCGATGTAGTCCAGGAGGCCATTGATGTCGACGTTTTTCTTTCGCCTGGGTGCGGTCGCGTGTTTCCATGGGCTCATCGTCCTGAACTGCCTGTCGCCATCCTCGGCGCACGCCGAGGACAAGATCCGCTTTGCCACCAACTGGAAGGCACAGGCGGCGCATGGCGGCTTCTACCAGGCGATCGCCGACGGCACCTACAAGAAGTACGGTCTGGACGTGACGCTGCTGCAGGGCGGCCCGCAGGTGAACAACCGGCCGCTTCTGCCGGCAGGTCGCATCGACTTCCTGATGACCGGAAACCTGCTGCACAGCTTCGACAACGTGAAGAACGGCGTACCGACCGTCGTCGTCGCGGGCATGTTCCAGAAGGACCCACAAGCCCTGATCGCCCACCCCGGCCAGGGTTACGAGAACTTCGGAGCGCTGAAATCGGCGCCCATGGCGCTGATCGCCAAGGATGCGCAATTCAGCTGGTGGGCTTGGCTGAAGGTCGTGCACGGCTTCCGCGACGAGGCACTGAAGCCTTACAACTACAACCTCGGTCCCTTCCTCGCCAACCCGAAGGCGATTCAACAAGGTTATTCGGTGGCCGAGCCGATCTATGTCGAAGGGCAGGGGCGCTTCAAGCCGGTGGTTCACCTGCTGGCTGATCACGGCTTCAGCACTTATTCGACGGTGATCGAGGCACGAGCAGAGATGGTGGCGAAGCAGCCTCAACTCGTTCAGCGCTTCGTCGATGCGTCGGTCATCGGCTGGGTCAATTACCTCTACGGCAACCGCAGCGCGGCACACGCGCTCATGAAGCGTGACAACCCGGAGATGAGCGATGCAGAACTCGAGGCCTCGGTGGCCTTGATGAAGCAGCAGGGCATCGTGGATTCGGGTGATGCGCTGACACTGGGCATCGGTGCGATGAACCCGGCGCGCATCCAGGATTTTTATCAGCAGATGGTGAAGGCCGGCCTTTATCGAAGCGGCGATGTCGATCTGAGCCGAGTGGCGACGATGCAGTTCGTCAACAAAAGGGTCGGCGTGCCGCTGAAGGCAACGCTCCAGAATCGCTGAGCGAGGGATCGACCCGACTACAGCACAGCGGATTGGCGCCGATAGAAGACGCAGAGGAGTCCATGCACGCTCTGTCTGCGATGCTCACGCCATGTACAACCCCGCACTGACCACCGATTGCACCCGCCTGACGAAGCCGCTGGCGAACCTGCCGGCATGGGTGGCGTTTTTCCGCAACGCCGACATCCCGGTGATGGCGGAAACGGCCGACACGCTCGAGGCGATGCGTGAGCGCGAAGACGATGTAGATGCCAATCTGATTGGCGAGATGATCGCCGATGACCCCCTGATGACGCTGAAGGTGATGGCCCATGGCGCCAAGAATCGCTCCGCGCGCGTGGTGACGGAGCCTGAGACGGTGACCTCCACGCTGGTGATGATGGGCATCTCGCCCTTCTTCCGGGCTTTTGGCCCGCAGCCAGTGCTCGAACACAAGCTGGCGGATCGCCCTGAAGCCTTGGCCGGATTGAACGAGGTGCTGCGCCGAGCCAGCCGGGCGGCAAACTTCGCTTTGTCCTTTGCGGTACATCGGTTGGACCCGGATGCAGCCATCATTCATCAGGCTGCTCTGCTGCATGATTTTGCCGAGATGCTGCTGTGGTGCCATGCGCCCGATCTGGCAATGGCTATTCGCAATGCGCAGCGCGCCGACCCGACTTTGCGATCGAGCACCGAGCAGCGCAGGCGTCTGCATGTCGATCTGCTCGATCTTCAGCACGCGCTGATGCTGGAGTGGCATTTGCCGGACCTGCTGATACGCTTTACCGACGACAAGCACGCGAAGCAACCTAACGTGCTGTGCGTCATGCTGGGTGTGCGGCTGGCGCGGCACACCGCTGACGGATGGGACAACGCAGCGATTCCTGACGACGTCAGCGATGTCGCCCATTTGCTGAACCTTTCGACCGACGCCACGTTCAGCCTTCTGCGTGGCCTGGACAGCTGACCCGCCTGCTGTCACTGCTGACGCTTCACCTCAGCCACCGGACGACCTCTTGAAGCACCTCATCGCGATGAGCCAACTGGATGTGCGCGGCCGATGGCACATGGCGGTTGTCGGCGTTGGGCAAGGTAGCGTTGCACGCGGGGAACACGATGTTGTCGCAATGGCTGTAAAAACAGGTGAACAGTCGATATCTCGACAAGGGTTCAGCAGCAGCCAGCGCTGTCAACCAGGGGCTGTTGATTCGCATGCGTCTGGCGACATCCGTGGTGGCCAGCTGCGCCAAGGCAGTGCCTTGATGCGGAGCGGCGATGGTGATGATGCGGTGAACGCGATCGTCCGCGGATCTCGCTCGCAACCATGCCCGGACCGACAGTCCGCCCATGCTGTGGGTCACGATCACAGGGGTGAGGCCCGTGGCCTGCGTGACCCGACACACAGCGGCATCAATCGCGTCGCACCCATCGTCGATAGTTCCGAATATCGGCTCGATCGTGATGGCCAGATGGGGAATGCCGAGCTTTCGCAGTCTGAGCATCCAGGGATTCCAGAAACCGCGGTTGCAGAGCAGACCGTGAATCAATACGACACCGCGCCCGCCCTGCAGAGATCCGGGAAGATCATGGAGTGTGTTCGAGCGAAACGGCTGCTCCCAGTAGAACACCCTCGCCGAGATCAGAGTTTCAGCGCACCATGATGTCAGCACACTCCATGGTCGAGCACAGTACTGCGGATACGGGCGATTCGCCCGGTACATCAGCATGAACTCCAACGCCAGTGCGCCTGCGTGGATCAAGGGCACAGCCAGCACACCGGCCAACGTCCACACAGGATTCAGATACTGAAGAGATACCCAAATCCAGCCCCCCGAGGCAGCCAGCCAGACAAGCAGCAGGATCTTTTGCGCACTCGCCAACATATCCAGTTACTTTCTCGGCCCACCAAAGGCGAAACCCCCGAGCCTGGAGGGGCGCGGGGGTTTCTGGGTAGTAGCCTGACGATGTCCTACTTTCACACGGGAACCCGCACTATCATCGGCGCTGAGGCGTTTCACTGTCCTGTTCGGGATGGGAAGGA
>CANJJE010000016.1 GCA_947474755.1 Burkholderiales bacterium
CCCACCGACTGGATGTGTCGCCTGGCGTGCGGCGAAACCGACCCGGCGCGCCAGCAGCAGGTGCGTCAGGGGCTGCTGGACGCCGCAGCACGCTGGATGCGCTGAGTCTGCCGCCCGCTTCATCGCGGGGTCAGGGGCCACTTCAGCGGGGCATGAAGAGGAGTCAGGAAGTGTCTTGGGCCGGAGGAAACAAAAAACCCCAGTCAAGTCAATGATCTGGGGTTGGTCTTGAGGCGTCATGAGACGCCGTGAAACCGCGTTACATGTGGTCGATCATGACCTGCCCAAAGCCGGAGCATGACACCTGGGTCGCACCGTCCATCAGGCGGGCGAAGTCGTAGGTCACCTTCTTCGACAGGATCGAGCGCTTCATCGAGGCGATGATCAGATCGGCCGCCTCGATCCAGCCCATGTGGCGCAGCATCATCTCCGCAGACAGGATTTCCGAACCGGGGTTCACATAGTCCTTGCCGGCGTACTTCGGTGCGGTGCCGTGAGTGGCTTCGAACATCGCGATCGAGTCGCTGAGGTTGGCTCCCGGTGCGATGCCGATGCCGCCGACCTGTGCCGCCAGCGCGTCGGAGACGTAGTCGCCATTCAGGTTCAGCGTCGCGATCACCGAATACTCGGCCGGGCGCAACAGGATCTGCTGCAGGAAGGCGTCAGCGATCGAGTCCTTGATGACGATGTCCTTGCCAGTGTTCGGGTTCTTGAACTTGCACCATGGGCCGCCGTCGATCAGTTGCGCGCCGAATTCCTTTTGGGCCAGCCCGTAGGCCCAATCACGGAAGCCACCTTCGGTGTACTTCATGATGTTGCCCTTGTGCACGATGGTGACCGATGGCTTGTCGTTGTCGATCGCGTACTGGATCGCCTTGCGCACCAGGCGCTCGGTGCCCTGCCTCGAGACCGGCTTGATGCCGATGCCCGAGGTGTCCGGAAAGCGGATCTTCTTGACGCCGAATTCATCCTGCAGGATCTTGATCAGCCGCTTGGCCTTTTCGCTCTCGGCCTCGAACTCGATACCGGCGTAGATGTCTTCCGAGTTCTCGCGGAAAATGACCATATTGGTCTTTTCAGGCTCCTTCACGGGTGAAGGAACGCCGGTGAAATACTGGATCGGACGCAGGCAGACGTAGAGGTCGAGTTCCTGGCGCAGCGCCACGTTCAGCGAGCGGATGCCGCCGCCGACCGGTGTCGTCAGTGGGCCCTTGATGGACACCACATAGTCTTTCAGCACCGTCAGCGTTTCTTCGGGCAGCCAGACATCGGGCCCATAGACCTGCGTCGACTTCTCACCGGCGTAGATCTCCATCCAGTGGATCTTCTTCTTGCCGCCATAACTCTTGGCCACGGCCGCATCGACCACCTTGATCATCACCGGGGTGATATCAAGACCAGTGCCGTCGCCTTCGATGTAGGGAATGATCGGCTGGTCGGGAACATTCAGCGAAAAATCGGCGTTGACGGTGATTTTTTCGCCGTTCTCCGGCACTTTGATATGTTGATACATGGACGGAGGCTCCGCTTCGTGGGGGGCTGAAGATTCGATGAGTATTCGATACTGCGAATCAATTCTAGTTCAGCGCTGTGAGCGGTTCGGGCGTCCCAAACCCCTCGTCGATAATGAGTTTCTGCCACGCTGACCGCGAGCCATGAACGTTGGAAATCTGCGCTTCGTGCGCGCTGGAATTCAGGGACTGTGGTGGCTCGCATTCACCATGCCGGGGTGGGCGCAGAGCTCTTTTCAGAGCTTGCCCACGCTGACGCTGAACGCAGGAATTCACGTCATCACCGCCGAACTGGCGCAGACCGAGGAACAGCGCAAGATCGGCCTGATGTTCCGTGAATCGATGGCCGTCAACCACGGCATGCTGTTCGTGTTCGAGCGTGCCGGACAGCAGTGCTTCTGGATGAAGAACACGCTGTTGCCGCTGGACATCGCCTTCATCGCCGACGACGGCACGGTCGTCAATATCGACCGGATGAAGCCTCGCACACTCGATGCGCATTGTTCGCTCAGGCCTGTTCGATTCGTGCTCGAAATGAACGACGGCTGGTTTGCCAAACGCGGCATCGCGGCGGGCTCGAAACTGACTGGCAAGCCCTTCGCCCCCTGAATCGACTGGCCCGGTTCTGCCAACAAAAAAGCCGGTCAGTGACCGGCTTCTTGTTGTTCGTTCTCTCGATCAGGCGAAATTGGCTTCCGCAAAGTCCCAGTTGACGAGCGAGGTCAGGAACGTGTCGATCCACTTCGGGCGCAGGTTGCGGTAGTCAATGTAGTAGGCGTGCTCCCACACGTCGACCGTCAGCAAGGCCTTGTCACCGGTGGTCAGCGGTGTGCCCGCTGCGCCTGTGTTGACGATGTCGACCGAACCATCGGCCTTCTTGACGAGCCAGGTCCAGCCGGAGCCGAAATTGCCGACTGCGCTCTTGGTGAAGGCTTCCTTGAAGGCAGCATAGCTGCCGAACTTGGCGTTGATCGCTGCGGCCAGCGCGCCTTTCGGTTCACCGCCGCCGACTGGCTTCATGCCGTTCCAGAAGAAAGTGTGGTTCCAGACCTGCGCCGCGTTGTTGTAGATGCCGCCTGATGATTTCTTGATGATGTCTTCAAGGCTCAGGCTCTCGAACTCGGTACCCTTTTGCAGGTTGTTCAGGTTCACCACGTAAGCGTTGTGGTGCTTGCCGTAGTGGTACTCCAGGGTTTCCTTGCTCAGGTGCGGCGACAGGGCGTCGAGCGCATACGGCAGTGCAGGCAGGGTGTGTTCCATCGTGGTCCTTTCAGCGGGAGATCAAGCCCATTAGAAAACAAGAAACTGATCACGGATTGTAGGCAGCGATGCCGCGGTCGATGACGTCGGCAGCACACCTCCGGGCGAGACACGGCAGATCTTTGCGCCAGGGCTCGATGCGCATCACTCCGGCGTCCTGGTCACTGCGGTGACCTGTGCCACTGCCACACCGTCACTCAGAACCGCGCGAACCGACTGGCCGATACGCAACTGCGAGGCCGACACCAGAGGCCTTCCGAGGTCGTCACTGACCCATGCATAACCGCGCTTCAGCACCACGGCCGGGTCGAGCCCTTGCAGCCGCGCATCGAGGCGGTCGAGAGACTTCACTGCCGCCTGGATCGAGGCGGTTCCAGCGCGTTGAAAGCGCGAGCCCGACAGCTGCAGGGCCTGCGCGCGGATCGCGACCAGCCGCTGGGCAGCGGAAGCGAGTCGCAGCGACCACAGATTCAGGTCCTGGACCTGGCGCCGTACCGCATCGACAGGACGCAATGACCTCATCGCCAGCGTGTCGAGCCGCTGCGCCTCGGTGTCGAGCGCGCGACGCATGCGCCGGTTCATGGCCGCGGCGGCGACACCCAGAACCGACAGGCTGTCCACACGGGACGGAGCGCACAACTCGGCAGCGGCAGTCGGCGTGGGCGCGCGCAAGTCGGCGACGAAGTCGGCCAGCGTGGAATCGGTTTCATGACCGACCCCACTGACGACGGGAATCGGACACGCTGCGATGGCGCGCACGACACGCTCGTCGTTGAAGGCCCACAAGTCCTCGATCGAGCCGCCGCCGCGGCATAGCAACAGCGTGTCGACCTCAAGTCGCCGGCCGGCCGTCTCGATGGCCGCCACCAGCGCTGCAGGCGCCTCACTGCCCTGTACCAGACTCGGGTAGACCAACAGCTCGACCTGCGGCGCGCGGCGCGCCAGCGATGTAGCAACATCGTGAAGCACGGCGCCGCCCAGCGAGGTGACGATGCCAATGCGCCGCGGGTGTGGTGCCAATGCTCGCTTGCGCGTGGCATCGAACAGACCTTCGGCTTCAAGCCTTTGCTTGAGGCGCAGGAACTGCTCATACAGAGACCCGTCGCCACTGCGCTGCATCACCTCGACGACAAACTGCAACTCGCCACGCGGCTCGTAGACCGCGACCCGGCCGCGCAACTGCACCTGCTGACCGTCGGCCGGCAGGAACTGCAGCAGGCTGGCAGCCCGTTTGAACATCGCGCAGCGGATCGCCGCGGCATCGCCGCTGGCGTCCTTCAGGGTGAAGTAGCAATGCCCGCTGGCGGCCCTCGTGTAGTTGGACAACTCGCCGCGCACCGTGCAGGCTGCGAATCGCGCAGCCAAGGTATCGCCGATCGCATGAACCAGCGCCGCCACGCCCCAGACAACGCGGGGAAAACTGGCGTCTGGAAAGTCAACCACGCGCAAACCCAGTGCTGGTGCGGGTCGAGAAGTCCACAACCGCAGCTGTCCATGCCAGACAGCTCGTTGGGCCTGTCACACGATCTTCACAAAGCCGCAAGCTGTTGATTTGCATGACCTTATGCCTGCTCAAAGATGAGGCAATTTGCGGCAAGCGCGGTGAGATCAAGGTTTCCCGAGGTTGCCGACCCGGATACCCACAAAGTTATCCACAAGTACGGTGGAAATCATGTCGCTGCCGAAGAACAGCCAACAGACCAAAGGCAATGGCGTCAACGCGCGCTGGTGGCTTCGTTCGACAAGGCCTTCCGAGACCGGTGTGGGCCCTGTTCGGCAAGGCCATAATCGTCCGACACCTGAGCCCCCGTTTCTTACGCCAGAGCGCGGAAAGCACCGAAGTGATTTCGATCATACAAGCCGCTGGATGGCCGATCTGGCCCTTGATCATCTGTTCGGTGCTGGCGCTGGCCTTGATCATCGAAAGGCAGGTGAACCTTCGAGCCTCGAGGGTCACCCCGCCGCGTTTGCTGGAGGAGGTGGTCTCTGTCACGCGTGCCAGCCTGCCTTCCTCGGAGGTGGTCAACAAGCTGGCCGACAACTCGGTGCTTGGCGCCGTGCTGGCGAGCGGCGTGCGGGCAGTGATCGCCGAGCCTCGCATCACTGAAGCGGCCTTGCGCGAGGTGTTCGAATCGGCCGGACGCGTCGCCGTTCACCGCCTCGAAAAGTACCTGAGCCCGCTGGGCACCATTGCGTCGGCGGCGCCGCTGCTGGGGCTGCTCGGTACGGTGATCGGCATGATCGAGATCTTCGGCTCGCAGGCGCCGACTGGCGGCGGCAACCCCGCAGCGCTGGCGCATGGCATCTCGGTGGCGCTCTACAACACCGCCTTCGGGCTGATGGTGGCGATTCCGTCGCTGATCGCCTACCGGCACTTTCGCGGACGGGTCGATTCCTACACGCTGGACCTCGAACAGGCCTGCGACCGCCTGACACCGCATCTCATGCGCTTTGCCGTACCCCGATCGGCGGGCTGACCGGCGATGGCGATGAACTTCCGCAAGGCGCGGCCGGAGGAGCCGGAGATCAACCTGATCCCGTTCATCGATGTGCTGCTCGTGGTGCTGATCTTCCTGATGCTGTCGACGACGTACTCCAAGTTCACCGAGCTGCAGGTCAACCTGCCCGCAGCCGATGCCGACAAGGCTCGCGATCGCGCTCGCGAGGTGATCGTCGCGGTGGCCGCCGATGGCCGGTATGCCGTCAACGGCCAGGCGGTGGACGGGCGCAGCGTCGAGCTGCTCACCATCGAACTCGGCAAGGCTGCAGGCGGGCCAGGCGACACGCCAGTCATCGTGTCAGCCGATGCAACCGCGGCCTACCAGTCGGTGGTCAATGTGATGGACGCGGCACGGCGCGCCGGCTTGCCGCGCCTGACCTTCGCGGCGCAACGCAGCACACCCGAGGCGGGCCGTTGAGCGGTCCCGGCCCGGCGTGATCGAGGCGGCGCTGCAACGCGCCTGGCTGCGCCGGGGCTCCGCGGCCCTGGCACTGTGGCCACTGTCGGTGGTGTTTGCAGCGCTGGTAGCGCTTCGCCAAGCCCTCTACCGCTGGCAGCTCTTGAAACCTGAGGGGTTGCCGGTGCCTGTGGTCGTGGTGGGCAACCTGATCGTCGGAGGCGCGGGCAAGACGCCGACGGTGATGGCGGTGGTGAAACGCCTGCAAGCCAGCGGATACCGTCCGGGCGTCATCTCCCGCGGCCATGGCCGCCGCCACGACGTCGCAGCGGTGATGGAGGTACTGCCTGCAACACCAGCTTCAGACGCTGGCGACGAACCCCTGCTGTTGCGCCTGCGACTGGGTGTGCCGGTGTTTGTCGGTGCGGATCGGGTGGCCGTGGCGCGTGCGGCGCTGTCAGCGCATCCCCACCTCGACATGCTGGTCAGCGACGATGGTCTCCAGCACTTGCGGCTGCCCCGTGTCGCCCAGGTCGTGGTCTTCGACGACCGCGGGACGGGCAACGGTTGGCTGTTACCCGCAGGCCCTCTGCGCGAGCCGCTGGCGCAGCGCATACCGCCACGCACCGTGGTCCTCTACAACGCGACCAGGGCTTCGACCCTGTGGCCTGGGCATTTGGCGGCGAAGCGGTTGGCGGGGCTTGTCCTGCTGGCCGACTGGTGGGCCGGCCAGGCAGCGTCCCTGTCATGCCTGGCGGTTCTCGCGAGAAACAAGACGCGGGTGACGGCAGCCGCCGGCGTCGCGCAACCCGAGCGCTTCTTCGACATGCTGCGTGACGCCGGCCTCGAGATCATCGCTCTGCCGCTTCCCGATCACCACGACTACGCCACCCTGCCCTGGCCTGCCGATGCGGCCGATGTCATCGTCACCGAGAAAGACGCCGTCAAGCTGCGACCCGAGGTGCTGGCCGTGAGTGGTGCGACCCGCGTCTGGGTTGCGCCGCTAGACTTCAGCGCCGATGCGGCTTTCGATGCGGCCTTGCTGGCGCTGCTGCCCCCACGTTTAACGATCAGGACTCCCGATGGAGACACGACTGCTTGACCTGCTGGTGTGCCCGCTGTGCAAGGGGCCGCTGGATCACTGGCACCCACCCCACCAGGAACGCCAGGAACTGGTCTGCCACGCCGACCGGCTGGCATTCCCCGTGCGCGATGGCATCCCGGTGATGCTCGAGGGCGAGGCCCGGACGATCAGCAGCGAGCCACCAGCGCCTCCCATCTTTCCGATGCCGTCGACCCCGGATCCCTCCTGAAGCCGGAGCAGGCGATGGGTTTTTCGGTGCTGATCCCGGCGCGCCTGGCGTCGTCACGCCTGCCACGCAAGCCACTGGCCGACATCGCCGGCGTGCCGATGGTGGTGCGGGTGGCGCTGCAGGCGGCCCGGTCGTCGGCGACGCAGATCGTGGTGGCCGCCGACGACGCCGAAATCGTCGCCGCCTGCCGAGCGCATCAGATCGAGGCGATCCTGACACGGCACGATCACGCCAACGGCAGCGACAGGCTGGCAGAGGCATGCGCGCTGCTCGGGCTCGATGGCGACGCGGTGGTCGTCAACGTGCAAGGCGATGAGCCACTGATCGACCCGGCACTGATCGATGCCGTCGCGGGCACGCTGCCGGCTCACCCCGAGTGCGTCGTCGGCACCGCCGCTCATCCAATAGACGACCCGCGCGATCTCGCCAACCCGAACGTCGTCAAGGTGGTGTGCGACCAGGCCGGCCGGGCGCTCTATTTCTCGCGCGCCCCGATTCCGTGGTGGCGCGACGGCAGCGCCGCTGGCGCACCGGCCATTGGCAGCATCGCACCGCTGCGTCACATCGGCATCTATGCCTACCGCGCCGGATTCCTGTGTCGCTTTCCAGCGCTGGCCAAAAGTCCGCTGGAAGAGATCGAGTCTCTCGAACAGTTGCGGGTGCTGTGGCACGGCGAACGCATCGCGGTGCATCTGAGCGCATTCACCGCCGCGATCGGCGTGGACACGCAGGAAGACCTGGAACGGGTTCGGCAACTGCTGGCGGGCCGCAACTAGGCAGACACCCGACCCGCAGACCAGTTCGCTCGGTTTTAAACTAGGCGCACTGGCTTCGACAGGTTGTCGGATCGCCGCGACCCCATCGACCAGACAAGAAGGACATGCATGAGACTGATTTTGTTGGGCGCGCCTGGCGCGGGCAAAGGCACGCAGGCGACCTTCATCTGCAAGAAATTCGGCATACCGCAGATTTCCACCGGAGACATGTTGCGCGCTGCCGTCAAGGCCGGAACACCTCTGGGCGTTGCTGCAAAGAAGGTGATGGACTCCGGTGGCCTGGTCGGTGACGACATCATCATCGGCCTGGTCAAGGAGCGTCTGTCCCAGCCCGACTGTGCGAACGGTTTCCTGTTCGATGGATTCCCCCGCACCATCGTGCAGGCCGACGCGATGAAGGCCGCGAGCGTGAATCTGGACATCGTGCTCGAGATCGACGTGCCCGACGAGGCCATCGTCGAGCGCATGAGCGGACGCCGGGTGCACCTCGCCTCGGGGCGGACGTACCACACCAGGTTCAACCCACCGAAGGTCGAAGGCATCGACGATGTGACCGGCGAGCCGCTGATCCAGCGCGATGACGACAAGGAAGAAACCGTCAAGAAACGCCTCGATGTCTACCAGAAGCAGACGCGACCGCTGGTGTCGTACTACTTCGACTGGTCCGCGTCCGGCGACCCGGTGGCACCGAAGTACCGCAAGATCAGCGGCACGGGCAGCGTCGACGAGATCACCACGCGGGCACTGCAGGCGCTGTCGTGATGCACCTCTGACCGCTCACACGGTTTCCCTCCGAAGCCCCTGGCTCGCAACGCGCGAACCAGGGGCTTCGACCCTTCAGGGCCCGAACTGCTCGTTGCCCACCATGCCCAGCCGGGTCACACCCAGGCGTTGCGCACTCGCCAGCACCATCGCCACGACACCGTATTCGACCGCCTTGTTCGCTCGCAGATGCAGCTCGGGCTGATCGGGCTGGGCGGCCACCGCCTTCAACCGCGCCTCCAGCGCCGAACGGTCGGCCAATGCCTCTCCATTCCACAGCAGAGCGCCGCTGGCCTCGATGTCCAGCGTCACCACCTGAGGCTGGACCCGAGGTGGCGGTTTGCCTTGCGGCATGTTCAGGTTCACCGCGTGCAGTTGCACCGGGATCGTGATGATCAACATGATGATCAGCACCAGCATCACGTCGATCAGCGGCGTGGTGTTGATGTCCATCATCACCTCGGGTTCGTCGCTGTGGCCGGAGCCGATGTTCATCGCCATGGGACGTTCTTTCGGTGTGCAGACGGGTCAGGACTTCGGCGGTGGCTCGATGACGAAGCCGACCTTGGCGATGCCTGCGCGCTGGCAGGCATGGATCACACGGCCGACCACCTCATAGCGTGTCTTCTCGTCGCCGCGCACCTGCACCTCCGGCTGCGGGTTCTTCACCCCCTCGAGCTTGAGCCGTTCGACCAGCGCCGCGTGATCGGCCAGCAGCTGCGCATTCCAGTAGACCCGGCCCTCACGGTCGACGGAGATTTCGATGTTCTGGGGCTGGGTCTGACGTGGCAGATTCACCTCTTTCGGCAACGACAGCGGCACTGTCTGCGTGACCATGGGAATGGTGATCAGGAAGACGATCAGCAGCACCAGCATCACGTCGACCAGCGGCGTGGTGTTGATGCTGGCGATGACCTCGTCATCATTGCCGCCAGATCGCAGTTGGAGCGCCATGTGCTGGATGGATGTGGGTGGACTGGCCGATCAGCGCACGTTCTTCGCGCCGAGCAGGATGCCGTGCAGGTCGGCGGCGAAGCTGCGCACCGCGTCCATCGTGACCTTGTTGCGGCGCACCAATGCGTTGTAGCCCAGCACCGCCGGCACGGCCACCGCGAGGCCGATCGCCGTCATGATCAGCGCCTCTCCCACCGGCCCGGCGACCTTGTCGATGCTGGCCTGGCCGGCGATGCCGATCGCCGTCAGCGCATGGTAGATGCCCCAGACGGTGCCGAACAAGCCAATGAACGGCGCAGTCGAACCGACGGTGGCCAGGATCGCCAGGCCACCCTGCAGGCGCGACTGCACCTCATCGACGCTGCGCTGCACGCTCATCGTGATCCAGGTGTTGCGGTCGATGTGCTCGGTCAGCGTGCCCTCGTGGTGCTCGCGTGCGTTGATGCCGGCTTCAGCGATAAAGCGAAAGGCGCTTCCTTCGCCCAGGGTCGCCACACCGGCCTGCAGGGTTGCGGCCTTGAAGAAACTCTGTCGCACCGAGCGAGCCTCGGCACTGAGCTTCAGGCTGGCAGCCAGTCGGGTGACCAGGATGTACCAGCTGGCCACGCTCATCAGCACCAGGATCAGCAGCGTGCCCCTGGCCACGAAGTCGCCCTGCGCCCACAGAGCGGCCAGGCCGTAGGGGTTCTCGACCATCGCTTGGGTCATGGCAGGGGCCACGACAGCGGCCACGCCCACCGGCGATTCGGATGCCTGAGCCTGCACGGACAGCGAGCCCAACCCGATCAGCAGGCCGAAGGCCAATCTGTGCAGCGTCCGCTCGAAGCGGGTTAGAAAGTTGTTGTACGAAAACATGATCATCAAAGGGCAGCGGCCGCAAGACCGGTACGTTGGGTAGTGAAGCTGGGATGCAGCGCGGTCAATCGGCTGCCGACTATCGAATGTCAAAAAAGAACTCCTGGCGGATCTGCACGCCATCACCGGTGCACACATAGCCTTCCTTCATCGCCACCTCGACGGCAGAGATGAAGGCGCGCAGTGTGCGACGGTCAGGCACGCCCTTGAGCGTGTTGCGGTCGATGTCAACCTGGACCACCCGGCCAGCCTTCAGCGTGGCAATCACAAAGAGACTGCCCCTGACCTCGCTGGAGACAGCGGGCGCGACGGGCGGGGGGGTGCGGGTGCAAGCGATGCCGGCGGCCACCACCTGCGGCCGGCCCGCGCCCGAGGCCGGAGCAGCCGACCCGATCGCCGCAGGCGGCGGTACCGGCGAAACATCGGGTGGCGCCGACTCTGGCAGGCTTGCCGCGATGGTGGGCACGATCTGCGGCGGCGCGGCGACCTCCACCTCGGGCGGCGGCGCGATCACCGGCGGCGGCAACTGGCGCTTGGGCGGTGCCACCACCGCAGCCGGTGGCGGCGCCGGCGGCGATGGTGGTGGTGGCGGAATGATCTCGTCGATCAGCCGGACTTCCACCGGCGTTCGCACCACATCAATCACCTTCAGGGCCAGACCGTTGACCAGTGCGTAGATCACCAGCACGTGCAGCAGGGCGACAACGCCCAGCCCCAGCAGATGGCGTCGCGGGTCATCGGCAGATCGTGAAAAATCCATCAGCTGCAATGGGAATCAGAAACGGGGGTTCAGGTTCGCGTACGCGGCGCGGAGCCGAGAATGGTATTGGCAATCGTCATGGCCGAGTTGAAGGCCCTGCTTGCGCGGGCACCGGTTCGATGCTCAAACCCGGCGAGCTCGATGTTGACGCTGTGTTTCCCGGGCCTCTCCACACTCA
Organism: Burkholderiales bacterium; assembly: GCA_947474755.1. Lineage (GTDB taxonomy): Bacteria > Pseudomonadota > Gammaproteobacteria > Burkholderiales > Burkholderiaceae_C > PBB1. The sequence goes on from CANJJE010000016.1 coordinate 11,267, forward strand.
CTGCCCCCGGCCTGCGGTCACCGCCATGCATGGCCTGCTTGCCGGACCACAGATGGGTCAAGCGCGGTCAGAACCTGACGAGTCGAGGCACGGCGGCCAGCAAACGGCGGGTGTAGGCCTCGCGCGGATGCGCCAGCAGCGCGGCTGTCGGGCCCGTTTCCTCGATGACGCCACGGTGCATCACCGCCACATGATCGACCATGTATTCGACCACGCCCAGGTGATGGGTGATGAACAGATAGGACAGGCCCAGCTCGCGCTGCAGTTGCCTGAGCAAGTTCAATATCTGTGCCTGCACCGAGACGTCCAGCGCCGAGGTCGGCTCATCGCAGACGATCAGCCGAGGCTCGACCGCGAGCGCGCGCGCAATCGCGATGCGCTGTCGTTGTCCGCCGGAGAATTCATGCGGGTAGCGCTGCAGCGCCTCGCGGCGCAGGCCAACGCGATCCACCAGCGATTCGAGCGAGGCGTGCCGCGCTGCCACATCGAGTTCGGGACGCAGTGTCAGCAAACCCTCTTCCAGCAGGTCGAACACGCGCATCCGTGGATTCAACGAGGCATACGGGTCCTGGAAGATCATCTGTACCGACCGCCGCGCCCGCTGCAGCGCTTCGCCGTGCAGTCCAAACAGGTCCTGCCCATCAAGCATCGCCCGGCCTTCGATCCGGGCCTGGCCCCGCAGCAACTGAACGATGGCCTTGCCCAGCGTGGTCTTGCCGCAGCCGGACTCGCCGACCAGCGCGAAGGTTTCGCCGCGGCGAATCTGCAGTGACACATCGGCGACTGCCACCGCATGCGAGGTAACGCGCTGGAAGACACCGGTGCGTATCGGGAAGCGCACCGACAGGCGCTGCACATCGAGCAGCAGCCTGTCGCCAGGCGGCACCTCGAGCGCGGACTGGGGGGCGCTTGCTGCGTTGACCGATGCGGCCTGCCCCATGTCCGCGCCTGCGACTGCAGCGACTTCAGCCACTGCCGCAGACGCAGATGCATGCAACCAGCACCGCACCTCGCGCGACCGCAGCGCGGGCTGCGGCGCAGGCGCCACCGGCAGCAGCACCGGCGGGTCGCTGCGGCAGCGATCGAAAGCCCGGTCACAGCGAGGCGCGAAGCGGCAGCCGATGAATGGCTGCGAGAGCAGCGGCACCGAGCCCGCGATCGCAGCAAGCACCGAGCCGCGCTTGTGCGCCTGCGGCAACGATTGCAGCAACAAGCGGGCATAGGGATGCTTCGGCTCGCCGAAGAACTCGCGCGCACTCGCCACTTCGACGATCTGCCCGGCGTACATCAACGCGACCTGCTGCGCCATCCCCGAGACCACCGCCAGGTCATGGGTGATCAGCAGCAGGCCCATGCCCTGCTCTCGCTGCAACTGCTTCAGCAGTTCGAGGATCTGCGCCTGGATCACGACATCGAGCGCTGTCGTCGGCTCGTCGGCGACCAGGAACGCCGGTTCGGCGGCCAACGCGATCGCGATCATCACCCGCTGCTTCTGCCCGCCACTCATCCGGAACGGGTAGTCATCGATGCGCCGCTCGGGCTCGGGGATGCCGACGCGGCCCAGCCATTCGATCGCCTTCGCGCGGGCGGGCGCACCTCGCAGTGCCGTGTGCGTCTCGATCGCCTCGACGATCTGATCGCCCACCCGCATGACCGGGTTCAGGCTGGTCGCCGGCTCCTGGAAGATCATGCCGACACGGCCGCCACGCAGCCGGCGCATCGCCGACTCGGGCAGCGAGAGCGCCTCCTGTCCCTCGATCTCGACGCGCCCATCGGTGACGCGACTGTTGTCGGGCAACAGCCGCATCAGTGCGAGGGCCGTCATGCTTTTGCCACAGCCCGACTCGCCGACCAGCGCAAAGGTCTCGCCCCGCTCGACGCACAGCGACAGGCCGTCAATCGCGCGCACCAGTCCCGCATCGGCATCAATCGCCACTTTCAGGTCGGTGATCGTCAGCATCGCGGATCAGCCCGCCTTGACAGGCGCAGGCGTGCGCCTGGCGCGAAACACCCGCGAGCGCGGATCGAACGCATCGCGCACCCCATCGGCAAAGAAGTTTGCCGCCAGCACCATCGTCACCATGCAACCGAAGGCTGCGGCGAACGACCACCAGACGACGGGGTCGCGGCTCATCTCGCTGCGCGCCAGGTTGATCATCCCGCCGAAGCTGTTCATCGAGGGGTCGACGCCGACCCCCACGTACGACAGCACCGCTTCGTACAGGATCAGCCCGGAAAACTCGAGCACGGTGGTAATGAGCACCAGATGCATCACATTGGGCATCAGGTGGCGCGCGATGATGCGCCACGGGCCGACACCGAAGGCCGTCGCGGCCTGCACGTATTCCAGTTCGCGCAGCTTCAGCGCTTCGGCGCGCAGCAGGCGGCACAGCCCGGCCCAGCCGGTCAGCCCGAGGATCGCGCACAGCAGGAACAGCTTCAGGTCGGCGCGCTCGGCGCCGGTCTCGAACAGCTCGGCATGCTGGTCGAGGTAGACCTGCACCATCAGCACGCAGGCCGCGATCAGCAGCACATTGGGCACGGACGACAGCACGGTGTAGAGGTACTGGATCACCTCGTCGACCCAGCCCTTGAAGTAGCCCGCCATCAGACCCAGGCCGACCGCCAGCGGCAGTGTCGCCAGCGTCGCCAAGGTGCCGATGACGAAGGCGGTGCGGATGCTCTTGAGCACCTGGTAGAACACATCGTTGCCGGTGCGGTCGGTGCCGAACAGGTGGTAGTCGTTCACGAGCAGCGCGACCGGCCCGCCGATCAGGCACAGCACAGCCACGGTGGCGAGCGCTGCGCGCCATCGGATGTCGCAGTCGTCGTGCCACACGCGCACCACGGCCTCCCGCCAAGACCAGCTGTTGCGGCGAGCGACACCGCGCACGATCCAGGCACTCAGCAACAGCGCGACCGCGGCACCGATCGCCAGGCCGCTCGCCACACGCACCGCGATGTCCATCGACCATTGCCGCGCCGGGTCACTCAGGTGCGCGCCGCCATGCAGCAGGCGCGGCGGAAGTCGACGCACCTCGCCGTCGACGCTCAGCGATTCGAGCGTGAAGCTCTGGTAGGCCAGAGGCCGCGAATAGGTCGCTTCGCGCGAGTCCACCAGATGCGCCAGCAGCGCATCGAGCAGCGATTGCGTGCGGGTGTCGTAGGCCACGGATGGCGCAGCCACCTCGGCACCCGTCGTCGTCGGGAGCGCGCGGCGGAAATGCACGCTGTCGAGCAGCGTCAGCGCGAGGCACAGCCCGAGCACGATCGCCGACGAGAACGCCGACGCATCCCGGAACACCAGTTTCCAGCTCGCACGCAGGTTCGCACTGCGCGACACGACTCGCGCATAGACCAGCAAGGCGACCACCAGGGCCCACATCACCGCGTCGGTCCAGAGCAGCACGAACTTCGGCAGCATCGCAGTCATGTCAGTCTGACCCGGGGATCGATCCAGGTGTAGGCGATGTCGATCACGATGTAGCTCAGCACGTAGAGCAGCGAGCCGAGGAACACCATCGTGCGCACCACCGCGAAGTCCTGGTTGCTGATCGCGTCGATCACGTAGGCACCCAGGCCCGGCAGGCCGAAGAAGCTCTCGAACACCAGACTGCCGAGGAAGATGTAAGGCAGGTAACTGCCGGCGCTGGTGACGATCGGTATCAGCGCGTTGCGCAGCACGTGTGCGGTCAGCACGCGCGGCTCGCTCAGGCCCTTGGCGCGCGCAGTGCGCACATAGTCCTTGCCGGTCTCCTCGAGGAACATCGCGCGGTACAGACGCGCCTCGCCGCCGAGTCGGGCGAACAGTGAGAGGGCAATCGGCAACACCAGGAACTTGACCGCATCGAGCCCGGGCGCATAGCCCGAGATCGGCGCCAGCCGCAGCATGCGCGAGAAGAAGAACTGCCCGACGATGATGTAGAACAGGCTGGAGATCGACAGCATCACCACGCACAGCACCACGCCCCAAGCGTCGAAGCGGGTATGCCGGAACATCACCAGCAGCAGCGCGAACGCGGTGCTTGCGATCACCTGCAGGATGAACAGCGGCAGCGCCAACTGCAGGCTCACCGCCATGCGCGTGGCGATCTGATGTCCGATGTCACCGGCGCTCTCGGCATCGGCACGGCCGAACTGCAGCATGAACAGTGAAATCGAGCGGTCCCAGAAGATCGTGTCGGTGTAGCGCTCGCTGCCTTGCTGCGCGGTGTTCACATACAAGGGCTTGTCGTAGCCGCGCTCGACCTTCCACTTGTCGATCTGCTCCTGGGTCACGCGCTTGCCACCGATGTTCAGGCGCGCCATGTCGTCAGGCGTGTTGACGGTGAAGAACAGGAAGAAGGTCGCCAGGTTGACGCCGATCAGGATCAGCACGCCGTACGCGATGCGGCGAACGATGGCGCTCAGCAACGCGGGCTCCGGGGAGGCGTCAGGCGAGCCATCAGGACAACACCACGCCCCGTGCGTCGAGCCGTTCGCGCCGACGGAAGCTGCGCAGCGCCAGCCAGACGATGGCAATCAGGCCCGCCGCGCCCAGGCCCACCGGCCACCACACCGGCCGGTTCCACTCGGCCTGGCGGCGCGTCCGCTCGGCCGCATCGATGCGGATGTAGCGCGCCATGTCGCGAACCAGCGCGGCTGGCCTGGCGTTGTGCACCCAGGCCTGGAAGGCGCCCGAGGAATACGGAAAGTAGCCGAAGGACCACGGTGCGTCCTGCTGCACGATGGCCGTCATCCGGTCGATCAGCGCCTGCTTCTCGGGACCGTCGTCGACGCCCTTGAGCTGCGCGAACAGCGCGTCGTACTCGGGGTTGGCGTAGTTCGCCGTGTTCTCGCCATCGGAGGCCGACTTCGCGTTCGGCCCATAGAGCAGGAACAGGAAGTTCTCGGCGTCAGGGTAGTCGGCGAGCCAGCCCGACCAGAAGATCTGGTGCCTGCCCTTGCGCACCTTGTCCTGAAACTGGTTGTTGTCGGTGGCACGGATTTCGAGCTGCACATCGATCTTCGCGAACTGCTTGACCATCCAGTCCAGCTGCGACTTGACCTCGGGCGTGGGCTGACTGTAGTAGTCGTAGTTCAGCACCAGCGGGCGGCCGGTCGAGGCGTTGCGGCCATCGGGATAACCGGCCTCGGCGAGCAGCTTCCTCGCGTCGCCGATCGGGCGGCGCACCACCTTGCCATCGACGAGGTGGTGCGTCACGGTGTTGATGCCCTGCGGCTGAGCGTGGCGCGAGCCGAACACGCCATCGGGCAGCGGGCCCATCGCGGTTTCGCCGGCACTCTTCGGGAAGATGCGGCTGTACTCCTCCCAGTCGATCGCGATCGAGATCGCCTGACGCAGCTTGCGGTTCTTCGCCTGCTGCTCGGGCGTGTCGCCGCGGCCGATCACCGGGTCGAGCATGTTGAAGCCCAGGTACCAGGAGGTCACGTCGGCGAACTTCGGCAGCTGGAAGCCCCGCGCGATGTAGTCGCGGCGAACTTCCTCTGAATCGTCCATCTCGACCAGGAATTCCAGCCCGTCATCGGTGCGCTCGATGCGCGGAATGTCGTAATAGCCATCGCGAAACTTGGCGCGCAGCGGCACGCCCTCCTTTTCGATCAACGCGACGATGGTGTCGGCGAATGGCGTGGCCTTGCCGCAGTCGGCGAGCATTCCGTTGGTCTTGTCCGCTTCCACGCCCTCGCAGGGATAGGGCTCGCCGCGGTAGTGGGGGTTGCGCTTCATCACGTGCCGGGTGTCCTGCACCGACTCGGTCATCATGTAGGGGCCGGTGCCCACGGGCCAGGTGTCGAGAGACAGACCGTTGGCCGCCATGCCTGGCTGCGCATAGAACGCATCGGCCTCCCAGGGCACCGGCGCCATGAAGGTCAGCGACATCCAGTAGCTCCACTGGGGGTACTTGCCCTTGATGCGGATGCGCAGCAGATGCTTGTCAGGTGCAGTCGCGCCGATCAGCGGCCACTTGCGGAAGTCGAGAAAGGGCTTGTCCCGGGCGGCCGGATCGAGACCCGCACGAAGCTTCGCGTCCTCGGCCTTGATCAGCGCGCCGTAGTCCTTCAGGCCCAGCACGTATTCCGAGAAGATGCCGTAGATCGGCGTCGTGACCCGCGTCGTTGCCTGGCGCTTCAGCGCATAGACATAGTCCTCGGCCACGAGCTCACGCGTACCCTGATGCTCGAATTGCCACGGCGAGCGGCGGTCGCCGAGTTCACCCGGCTTCAGCGCGTGATACAGGTAGTGCCCCTGCGCATCGGTCGCGAAGGCCGGGTGCGGCTGATACTTGATGCCGGGCTTGATGCGCACGTCGTAGACACTTTCGGCGATGTCGGCAGCCGGCGCATCGGCGGGAAGCGGTCGGCCGTTCCTGTCGAGGTACCTGGGCTGCGTCACCTCGACCGCCGTCTTGCCCACCAGCACGAACGGTCGCTTCAGGTAGTGATAGCCATAAGGCGGCTCGTAGATCTGGTAAGTGAAAGGCGTCTCGTTGCTCCAGTATGAGGCAGTCGGGTCCAGGTGACGCGGCGAGCTGCCCGATACCGCGGTGAACAGCGTGTTGGATGCAGCTGCGCCATCAGGCAGCGGGTTGTTGTTGCAGCCAGCAAGCACGCTCGCCAGCGTCAGCAGCAGGGCGAGCGCCAGGCCGCGCATCACCAGCCGGCCAGCACGTCGCGCCCCTGTACCAGCAGATCGACCTTGGCGCCGACCGGCATCGTCACCTTGGTTGGCACATGGCCGAACGGCAGGCCGGTCAGGATCGGCGTGCGGGTCAGGCCGCGAAGGTGCGCAATGGCCGTCTTCAATTGGTAGCCACGATCCAGCGGCGACCGGCGATATCCGCTGAAATCGCCAAGCAGCACGGCCTTCTGCGCATCGAGGACGCCGGCCTGGTGCAGTTGCAGCAGGCTGCGCTCGACGCGGTACGGGTGCTCGTTCACGTCTTCCAGAAACAGGATGCCGCCACGCGTGGTCGCGGCCTTCGGCCAGTGCGGGGTGCCGAGCAGTGAAACAAGCATGCACAGGTTGCCGCCCCACAGCGTTCCGCGCGCTGCCAGGCCATCAAAGCCAGCTTCGGTTCGGAAGCCCACCGCCTCCAGCGCACCACTCATCGCCTCGACGAAGCACGGCTCGGTGATGTCGTCGACCACCTCGCCGCCGAAGTCGCCGCAGGCCATCGGCCCGGCCCAGGTCATGCCCGCCACGCCGCTCGCGGGGCGGTCCGGGTGCGGGGCAGCGCCCTTCCCGACCCCGTGTCGATGCGCAAGCAGGCCGCACTGGAATGCGGTGAAGTCACTGTGGCCGATCCATCGGGTGCCGCGCTCGATGCTGCGATGGATCAGCGGCCAGTCGATGCGGTCGAGCAGCCGCGTCAGCCCGTAGCCACCGCGGGTGGCCATCGCGATGTCGGGCGCACGCTCGGCGACGCGATGCAGCGCCGCGAGCCGGGTGTCGTCGTCGCCAGCGAAGCGCTGGTGCCTGGCCAAGGCTGAGGCATCGATGTCGACCTGATAGCCCAGCGCCGACAGGCGACGCGCGGCGCGGCGCAACGGGGCCGCAGCGACGACGCCGGACGGGCTGTACAGGATCAGGGTGCTCATCGCAGGCATCAGGGCGAGTCGTTCGCAGGCGGCAGTTCGAGCGCTTCGCCGGCAGGAATCAAGGAAGCATCGGAATCGGGCAGCGTCGCCTCGCCGTCCACACTCGGGAGGGTGCGACGCTGACGGTACTGCTCACGGCGCTCGGCAAAGAAATCGCGCAGCACTGCGCTGCAGGCCTCGGCCATCAAACCGCCCTGCACCTGGGTGTGATGATTGAGCCGGGGCTGGGCGAACAGATCGATCACCGATCCGGCGGCACCCGTCTTCGGATCGGCTGCTCCGAACACCACCCGCTTGAAGCGAGCATGCAGCAGCGCCATGGCGCACATGGCGCACGGCTCGAGCGTCACGTACAACTCGCATTCGGGTAGCCGATAGTTGCCCAGCAGTATTGCCGCATGGCGCAGTGCCACGATCTCGGCGTGTGCGGTCGGGTCATGCTCGGTGATCGGCCGGTTGTAGCCGGTGGCGATCACCTGGCCAGCGCGCAGGATCACTGCACCGACCGGCACCTCGCCGACCAGCCAGGCGTTGTGTGCCTGATCGAGCGCAATTCGCATCGCCGCTTCATCCTGCGGCGAGGGGGATGCAATCATGTGGCGTATCGGCTCAGCGGGAGTCGTCGCCCCTCGCGGGCGGGGACTGCATCGCACGAACCAGTTCGTCCTGCACGTTGCGCGGAAGGTCGGGAGTGGGCGTTGCGACGACAGTTGGATCGATGTCTGCAGCCGATGCCGCCCCCGAAGAGGCCGCCACCGCAGCGGCGGTGGAACTGACCTGCTTGAGCTGCGTCTTGGCGAGCAGGCCCACGATGGACAGCACCACCAGCAGCGAGACGCATCCCAACAGCATACGCATGGCTGATTCCCGTTCGATGTGTTTCGCGGCGTGCGAATGCGGCGGATGCTAACGCAGCGTCCGTGCTGCACGCGGCGAGCCAGACACGATCAGGGGCGTGCTCGGACCGACATGCCGTGCCGACGCTGCTCGAGCGCTTGCATCGCACGCACAAGGCCTTCGAGATCCGAAGCCAGGCGCTCCTGATGCCGAAACGGTCAACGACCGGTGACCTGCGTCTCCTCGGCAGGTGCCTTCATCATCAGGTGCACCGGGTACTCACGCGCACTGTTGGGCGGCGTGACCGGCACATCGTTGTCGACCATCGGGCCATCGGTACGGGGCCCGCGCAACGCTACCCAGGCCGCCTTCAGCGGATTGGCCATCGCCGCGTTGACTGCAGTGGGCTCATAGCCGCAATGCGCCATGCACTGGGCGCACTTGGGGTTGCTGCTGGAGCCGTACTTCTCCCAGGGCGTGTCCTTCATCAGCGCGGCAAAACTGGGGGCGTAACCTTCGTCGGCCATCAGATAGCAGGGCTTCTGCCAGCCGAACACATTGCGCGCGGGGCTGCCCCAGGGCGTGCACTGGTAGTTCTGGTTGCCGGCCAGGAAATCGAGGTAGAGGCTGGAGTGGTTGAGCCGCCATTTGCGGGCGCCGCGCCGCGTCGCGCCCAGCTTGAAGATGTCGCGGAACAGCTGGCGGGTGGCCTGGCGCTGCAGGAACACATGCTGCTGCGGTGCGCGCTCGTAGCTGAATCCGGGAGAAATCGTGGCAGCCTCGACACCGAGCTCGACCAGATGGTCCAGGAAGGCAGCGACGCGTTCGGACGTTTCGCCATTGAACAGGGTGCAGTTCACGCTCACCCGAAAGCCGCGCGCCAGCGCCAGCTGGATCGCCTCGACAGCGCGGTCGAACACGCCTTCCTGGCAGACCGCCTCGTCATGGCGTTCGCGGTCACCGTCGAGGTGCACCGAAAAGGTCAGGTAGGGCGACGGCGTGTAGTCGTCCATGCGCTTCTTCAGCAGCAGCGCATTGGTGCACAGGTAGACGAACTTCCTGCGCGCCACGATGCCGCGCACGATCTCGGGCATTTCCTTGTGCAGCAGTGGCTCGCCGCCGGGAATCGAGACGACCGGTGCACCGCACTCGTCGACTGCCTCCATGCATTCGGCCACGCTCAGGCGCTTGTCGAGCACGTCCTCGGGGTGATCGATCTTGCCGCAGCCGGCACAAGCCAGGTTGCAGCGAAACAGGGGTTCGAGCATCAACACCAGTGGGTAGCGCTTGTTGCCCAGTAGCTTCTGCTTGACGACATAGGCGCCGACACTGAGTTTTTGTTTGAATGGAATGCTCATAGGATTTGATGTTCTTCGTCCGTCTTCTTTCGGGTTTCGCGCTGGACGGTTGCACGCGACAGCGACACCGGCAACCGGAAGGTGACCGTTTCGTCCTCACCCTCCATCTCCGTCGCCGCCTGCGCACCCCAGCCCCTGAGTGTGTCAATCACTTCGTCGACCAGCACCGCCGGTGTCGACGCTCCCGCAGTGATGCCGATCACGATGCCAGGCCGCAACCAGCGCACATCGATCTCCTGGGCATCTTGCACCAGATGTGCCTCGCGACCACCGTCCATGGCCACCTCGCGCAACCGATTCGCATTGGAACTGTTGCGAGCACCCACCACAAGAACCAGATCAACCAGAGGCAACAAGTTCCGCACGCCATTCTGGCGCGACTGGGTGGCATAGCAAATATCGTCCCGGCGGGGCTCGACGATGGCGGGGAAACGCTCCCGCAGCGCCGCCACGATGCGTCGGCTGTCGTCCACGGACAGCGTGGTCTGTGTGACCACCGCCACATGGGTCGGATCGCGCACCTGCAGTGACTGGACATCGTCGAGGGTCTCGACGAGATGCGCGGTCCCTCCGCGACTGGTGTCGAAGCGCCCCAGAGTACCCACCACCTCCGGGTGGCCAGCATGGCCGACCATGACCACATCCCGCCCGGCACGGGCGTGCTGCATCACTTCGAGGTGCACCTTGGCCACGAGCGGGCAGGTGGCGTCAATCACCTGCAGACCACGGTGGCGGGCCTCGCGCTCGATGCTGCGTGGTACGCCATGGGCGCTGAAGATCACACAGGCCTGCCCGGGGACCTCATCGAGCCGCTCAACGAATACTGCGCCGCGCTCACGCAGATCGGCCAGCACCCGCTGGTTGTGGATGATCTCGTGCAGCACGTAGACAGGTGAGCCACGGGCTTCCAGGGCCATTTCCACGACTTGGACCGCACGCACCACCCCGGCGCAGAACCCCCGCGGCCTGGACAGCAGCAGCACGGCTCCGGCAGCCGCCTCGGAGTTGACGCCCACGCGGGAGTGCGGGGTCGAATTCGAAGTCACTCAGGCTCCCTTCAGGAACAGTTCCCCGTTGCAATGACGCATCAGCCATCGAAGGCCCTGCGTTCAGGGCGTCAACGACTCGCGCAAGCGCCGCAGGTGTCGGACTGCTTGACGCCAAGGCTTTCGAACGAGTCTAGCTTCGGTCCGCGCCCGCACCAAGCAAGCAGTGCAAAGCCCACGACGGCTCGGGTTCAGCCGCGCTTCAGTTTCGCGCTGCAGCGTGAGCTGTAGAGGGGTTGTTGCGACAAGAATTCCTGAGGTTCACGCATATAGTTCGAGAGGATCAGGGTTTGCTGAGGTCAGCTCCTCGATCCGAGCGTCGGCCGTGGTGACGGAGCCGGTCGCCGGTCAGCAGGCGGAGCAGCATCAGTTCAGTCTCACGACATGACGATTCAAGAAGGACAGTGTGAACGTGGGTGAAATGCTTAAGTTCGGCATGACCGACACACCACTGGACAACAGGACAGTCATCGAAGCGGCACTCGGCCGCGGCATCAGCGCCCTCATCGAGCGACAGCATGCCGATGGTTTCTGGTGCTTCGAGCTTGAAGCGGACTGCACCATTCCGGCTGAATACCTTCTGATGATGCATTACATGGGCGAGGTCGATCGAGGCCTTGCTGCCAAGCTGGCCGTCTATCTGCGGGCGCGCCAGCAGACAGACGGCGGGTGGTACCTGTACCACGGTGGATCAATGGATCTCAGCTGCTCGGTCAAGGTGTACTACGCGCTGAAACTGGCGGGCGACGACCCTGAAGCGCCGCACATGCAACGCGCCCGGAGCGCAATCCTGGCCCATGGCGGCGCAGCCCGCGCCAACGTTTTCACCCGCATCACGCTGGCCCTGTTCCAGCAGGTGCCCTGGCGCGCAGTGCCCTTCATCCCGGTCGAAGCGCTGCTGCTGCCGCGCTGGTTCCCTTTCCACCTGTCCAAGGTGTCTTACTGGTCGCGCACGGTGATGGTGCCTCTGCTGATCCTGTGCAGCCTGAAGCCCAGTGCACGAAATCCTGACGGTGTCGGCATTGCCGAGCTGTTCACCACGCCGCCTGATCAGGAGCGCGACTACTTTCCTGTGCGCTCGACCCTCAACCGCGCGTTCCTCGCCTTCGACTCGGTCGGCAAGTGGCTGGAGCCGTTCATCCCGCGATGGCTGCGCGCTCGCGCGCTGCGCAGGGCCGAGAGCTGGCTCATGGAACGCCTGAACGGCGAAGGCGGACTGGGCGCCATCTTCCCGGCCATGGTGAACGCCTACGAGGCCTTGCACCTGCTCGGCTACCCTGCCGACCATCCACATTGCCTTGCCGCCCGCAAATCCATCGACGACCTGCTGGTCGTCACCGACACGTCGGCCTACTGTCAGCCGTGCCTGCCTCCGGTGTGGGACACCGCACTGGCTGCATTGGCCCTGCTGGAAGCCGGGCCGGTGGGTCAGCAGGCAGCCCGACGCGGTCTGGCCTGGCTGGATGCTGTGCAGCTGAGCGATGAACCCGGCGACTGGCGGGACTCGCGACCGGACCTCCCCGGGGGGGGCTGGCCCTTCCAGTTCGACAACGCCTACTACCCCGACCTTGACGACACCAGTGCTGTCGCCTGGGCGATGAATGCAGCCGGACGCGCGTCCGATGAAGAGCATCTGCGCCGTGCCGTGAAGTGGGTCGCTGGCATGCAGTCGAGCAACGGCGGCTTCGGCGCCTTCGACGTCGACAACACCCACTACTACCTCAACGAAATCCCGTTCGCCGACCACGGCGCCCTGCTGGACCCGCCGACTGCCGACGTCAGCGCGCGCTGCCTGATCGCACTCTGGCTGCTGGGCGAGCCCGCACGCGCTCAGGTCGACGCCTGCCTGGCTTACCTGCGTCAGGAGCAGGAACCCTCGGGCGCGTGGTTCGGTCGCTGGGGCACGAACTACATCTACGGCACCTGGTCCGTGTTGGCGGCGTTCGAGCAGATCGGTGTTCCGGCGAGCGACCCGGCGGTGCGGCGCGCAGTGGCCTGGTTGCAAAGCGTCCAGCGCGACGATGGCGGCTGGGGCGAGCACAACGACAGCTACGAAGACCCAGCCACTGCTGGCCAGGCCAGCGAGAGCACCTCGTTCCAGACCGCCTGGGCCATGCTCGCGCTGATGGCGGCAGGCGTTGGCCACTGTGCAGCCGTGGCCCGCGGCGCGGCCTACCTCGCAGCCACGCAGGACAGCGACGGCCTGTGGACGGAACCCTGGTACACCGCGCCCGGCTTTCCGAGAGTCTTCTACCTCAAGTACCACGGCTACAGCGCCTACTTCCCGGTCTGGGCGCTGGCGCGCTTCGCCCGACTGACCGCAACGCAGCAGCAACAGCGGAGTGCATCGCCAGCCGAGGCGACCGCCGATGCGCCTGCCCAGCCATGGGCTGCGGCCTGAGGTGAGCGTCACCCGCGTCGGCATCGTTGCCGCGCTGCCATCCGAATCGCGAAGCTTGTGCCGCCAAGCGGTGCGGGTCGGCGAGCGGCGTGCCATCGGTGACCATGCGCTTCTGGCCGTTTCGGGCGTGGGTGAGTGGCGTGCGGAGCATGCAGCGCAGGCCCTGGTAGATGCCGGCGTCGGTGGCCTGGTCAGTTGGGGCTGCGCCGCAGGACTGAGTCCCGAGCTGCCGGTTGGCGCCCTGTGCCTGCCGGATTTCGTCGTCGCAGTCGAGGGGCATCGCTGGCCCACCGACTCAGCCTGGCGGCGCAGCGTCACCGAGGCAGTTGGTGCGCGTGCCGTCTTCAACGGCGCCCTCGCCCATGCCTCGCAGGTGCTGGCCAGCAGCGCAGCCAAGCGCGAACTCGCCGCACAGGCCGACGCAGTGGTGGCGGACATGGAAAGCGTCGCCGTGGCGCGCGTCGCTCATCGCCATGGCCTTCCCTTGCTGGTGGTGCGCAGCGTGGTCGATCCCCTGGGGCTGACGCTGCCGGCAGTCATTGCCGACCATATCGACGAAAGCGGCCGCGTGCCGCTGTCACCGCTGCTGAGGGGCCTGCTTCGCCGACCGAGCGACCTGCTGACGCTTTTGAAGCTGGCCAGCGGCTTTCGTGCCTCACTCGCCAGCCTCCGGGCGGTCGCGACATGCGCCGGCGACAACCTGCTCTTGTCCGAGGTGCTTTCACGCCCACGGCCCGAGGATCGCAGCGCCCGGCCGAAGCACTTCTCCCCAGAGTCTGCTTTGGATTGAGCATCGGGGCCGACCACCTGTCTGCAAGAATCCGCTCACACCAACGCAGTACCCCGCCATGGCTTTCCTTGCCGATCTGATCACTTCGCGACGACAGGAGAATTTCTCCCTCCACGAAGACCATCTCAACACCCAGATGGTCCGGTTGCTGCGCACCATCGGTTACGACCGCCGCTACGTGCGCGCGGAAGGCCCCTACCTGTTCGATGAGGCCGGCGATCGCTACCTCGACCTGCTGGCCGGCTGGGGGGTGTTCGCGCTCGGACGCAACCACCCGACCGTCGTCGGCGCCTTGCGCGACGTGCTGGACCTGCAATTGCCCGATCTCGTCCAGCTCGACGTCTCGCTGCTGAGCGGTCTGCTGGCCGAGCGCCTGCTGCGCCACACGCCGGGAGACATCAGCAAGCTGTTCTTCTGCAACTCCGGCGCCGAGGCGGTGGAAGCAGCGATCAAGTTCAGCCGCAGCACGACCAAGCGCGGCAAGATCGTCCACTGCGACCACTCCTTTCATGGTCTGACGATGGGTGCGCTGTCCCTGACCGGCGAGCGCATCTTCCAGGACGGCTTCGGCCCCCTCATTCCCGATTGCATCGCGGTGCCCTTCAGCGACCTCGACGCCCTCGACGCCGCACTGCGCGGTCGCGACGTGGCCGCGTTCATCGTCGAGCCCATCCAGGGCAAGGGCGTGAACATCCCCGACGACAACTACCTGCCCGAAGCGGCGAAGCTGTGCCGCAAGTACGGCACGCTGTTCGTGGCCGACGAGATCCAGACAGGCATGGGCCGCACCGGCAAGTTTTTCGCCGTCGAACACTGGGGCGTCGAGCCCGACATGGTGCTGATGGCCAAGGCGCTGTCCGGCGGCTTCGTGCCCGTGGGCGCGGTGGCCATGCGCAAGCCGGTGATGGACGCGGTGTTCAACCGCATCGACCGTGCGGTGGTGCATGGTTCCACCTTCTCGAAGAACAACATGGCCATGGCCGCCGGCCTGGCTGCGCTTGAAGTCATCGAATCCGAACGCCTTGTCGAGCACGCTGCCACCCTCGGTGGTGAGCTGATCGCAGAACTCGGCGCGATGGTCGAGCGCTACGAGTTCCTGAAAGCGGTACGCGGCAAGGGCCTGATGATCGCGCTCGAATTCGGCTCGCCGCGCAGCTTCGGCCTGAAGGCCGCCTGGGGCGCGCTCGAGCTCGCCAACAAGGGCCTGTTCAGCCAGATGATCTCGATCCCGCTGTTCAAGGACCACCGCATCCTGACGCAGGTGGCCGGCCACGGGCTGAACGTCATCAAGCTGTTGCCCCCGCTCGTCATCAATCAGGCTGACAAGACGCAAATCGTCAGCGCCTTCGAAGCGGTCATTGCCGACTGCCACCGCGTCCCCGGCGCCGTGTGGGATCTGGGCAAGACTCTCGCCGGTCACGCCCTGAAAGCACGCGCCGCTTGACTTTTCCCCATCGCATCGAGGACCGAGGTCATGGCCTACCTGTTCTCTGGCCTGTCGCGAACAGCACGACCCTGTCTGCTCGCCAGTGTCCTGGCGCTGCTCCAGCCCATCGCATGGATACCTGCGCAGGCCCATGCAGTGATCACCGAAGACTCGCTGTCTCGCGAACCGGTGATTCCTGGCAAGCCCACGCAGGTGCGGCTGCAATTCAACAGTGGCGTCGAGGTCAAGCTGTCGCGCGTGACATTGGTCAGCAAGGGTGACACCGAAGAGACCATGCCGATACGGTCCGGCTCCAGGCCGGGCCAGGTGCTGGTGTCGTTACCAGCGCTGGCCGCAGGCGACTACGCGCTGCGCTGCCAGGTCTTCGCCGCAGACGGTCATCTGACTCAGGAGGTCCGCCGCTTTCGCGTCGGCGTCGCTGCGGGAGCGAAGTAGCCCATGTTCCTGCAGGGCATCGCCAACTTCATCGACGCCCTGATGGGCGGGTTCCAGCTCGTCGGGCTGGCCATGCTTGTCGGCGGCATCGTCTGGGCCATGAGCGTGTTGCGGGTCGGCGTTGCCGAAAGCAGCAGTCCCGCAGGCACACTGAGGCTCGCCGCCCGCGTGCTGCGCTGGGGCGCCTTGCTCCTGGCCGGAGCACAAGCACTCAAGATCATCACCAAGGGCCTGGTACTCATGGCGACGCTGGGCACGCTGCCACTGGCGGACTATGCGGCGACGGTGCAGTTCGAAGCAGGCGGCCTGCGCTTGCTGCTCGCGCTCGCCGCCGCCGCCGCGGCGGGTTGGATCGCAGCGTCGCCGCAGTCGCTGCTGCGCTGGCGCATCGGCGGCGCGATTGCGGCGGCGGTGGTGATCAGCGGCGGCTGGCTGGTCCATGCAGTCGGCCGCTTTGAAGAACGCGCGCTGCTGATGCAGCTGACGGTGCTGCATCAACTCGCCGCAGCGGTCTGGGTCGGCGGGGTAGTGCAACTGCTGGCGTTGTGGCGGGAGAGCCGCCACGATTGCGCCTTGCGCGAGTTCTGGCCAGAGGCCGTCGCACGTTTCTCGCCGGTGGGCATGGTCAGCGTGGTGGTGCTGGTGGTCACCGGCGTGGTCTTGGCGAACAACTACGTGGGCTCATGGCAGGGCCTGTTCGGCACCGGCTACGGCAGCCTGGTGGCCGCCAAGGTCGTGCTGCTGGCGGTGACGCTGGGTTTCGCGGCGCTCAATTTCTCCGCCGGCCGCGCATGGCGAAGGTACCGCGGCACCACCAGCGACAGCAGCAAGCGTCAACTGCCTGGCAGCGGCAAGCTGCCCGCAGTGGTGGCACGCGTGCCTTACTACATCGAGGCCGAGTCCTTTCTGCTGGTCGCCGTTCTATTTGTGGCTGCGTCGCTGTCGTCGCTGCCGCCGGCCATCGACATCCCGCGGTCGAGCGCACAGCTCAGCGAGGTGCTGGCGATGTTCGAGCCCAAGCTGCCGAGCCTGGTGACGCCGTCGCATACCAACCTGCTGGCGGGCGAAGCCGAGCGGCTGGCGATCGTCGGACGCGTGGCATCGAAAGCGGCCACCGACTGGTCCGACTACAACCACAACATTGCAGGCCTCTTCCTCGTCGGCATGGGAGCCTTTGCGCTGCTGTCCTTCCTGCCGCGCATGGCCTGGGCACGCTACTGGCCGCTGGGTTTCGTGATGCTCGGCGTCTTCCTGTTCTTCCGCAGCGATGCGGAAACCTGGCCGCTCGGCCCCATCGGCTTCTGGGAGAGCACCTTTGGCAATGGCGAGGTGCTGCAGCATCGGCTGGCCACGCTGCTTTGCTTCGCACTCGGCGTCGTCGAATTACGCATCCGCAAGGCAGGTCGGCGTGAATCCGGGGACCCGCGCTATGCCTTCGCGGTGCTGTGCGCGTTGGGTGGCCTGCTGCTGGTGACGCATGCGCACACACCGTTCGAGTTGAAGACCGACTACCTGATCCAGTCCACGCACCTCGTGATGGGCCTGCTGGCCACGATGATGGCCGTGGGCCGCTGGCTGGAATTGCGGTTGGCCGAAGTCGAAAGCCCGGGCTGGTCGCGCGCGGCCGGTCTGTTCAGCGTTGGAGCGATGCTGTGCATCGGCCTCGTGCTGGTGTTTTACAAAGAGCCCCTGGTCTGAGCCCCCGCCCTCACACGGACGTGATGGCGCACAGGGTGGTGGCGGCTGCGCCACAGCCATCTCGGACAATATTGCCTTCGTCCCTGCGCCTCGCTCCGGGCACCCACACCGCCACCGCCTCATGCCAGCGCCGCACCTGACCACCTCCCTTCGCGAACGCTTCAACATCTCGCGGCTCGCGATCAACCACCCGCGGTTGACGGTCGCTTTCTGGCTGGTGCTGGTCGTGGTCGGCGCGGTGGCCGCCGGTTCGCTCAAATTTGCCCTCTTCCCCGACGTCACCTACCCGGTGGTAGTGGTTCAGGCCGCTGCACCGATCGACGGCGCGGAACAGACCGAGGCCCGGCTCACGCTTCCCATCGAGCAGGCGTTGCGCGCGCTGCCAGGTACGTCGGATGTGGGGTCAACCACCTATCCGGGTCAGGTGGTGATCAACGTGCCCTTCGATGTCGGCAGCGATCTGGAGGCCTCGCGGCAGACCGTCGAGGCCACCCTGAAGACGCTCAAGCTGCCCGCCGACACGAGCACCCAGGTGCTGCCGATCAACCTCAACGAGGCCATCGTGGCGACCTACGCCGTGGAGAGCAGCGCACTGCCAATGGATCGCCTGAGTGCACTGGCCTCACGCGAGATCGTGCCCGCGATCCAGGCCCTGCCCGGTGTGCTCAAGGTTCACACGCTCGGCGAACCGAGAGGTGCGAACACGCCCGAGTCGGCGTCGCAGGCCGGCACCCTGGTGCGCCTGAACGGTCGCGCAGCACTCGCCCTCCAGGTCGTCAAGCACGGCGATGCGAACACGCTCGACGTGGCCGATCGCGTGGCCGCCACCGTGCAGCAGATCAACGGCCGCAGTGGCGCCTCTGCCGATGGCATAAAGATGACGCTCGCGCAGACGCAGGCCGACTACATCCGCGCCGCCACCCGCCAGACGCTGCAAGCCCTGGCCGAGGCGGTGATCATCTCGGCCCTGGTGATCTTCCCGTTCCTGTGGAACTGGCGTGCGACCGCCATCTCGGCCCTGGCGATCCCGACCTCGCTGCTCGGTACCGCCATCGTCATGGCGCTCTATGGCTTCAACCTCGAGACCATCACGCTGCTGGCGCTGGCCATGATCGTCGGCAACGTGGTCGACGATGCCATCGTCGATCTGGAGAACATCTCACGCCACCTCGACATGGGTCAATCCCCGCGCGAGGCAGCCATCAAGGCCACCGACGAGATCGGCCTCACCGTCACCGCCGCCACGCTGACGGTGGTGGCGGTGTTCCTGCCGATCGGCCTGATGAGCGGCGTGCTGGGGCAGTTCTTCCGACCCTTCGGCATCACGATCTCGGCGGCCATGCTGATTTCGCTGCTGGTGTCTCGCACGCTGTCGCCGGTGCTGGCGGTGTACTGGCTCGAGGCCCGTACGCCGCGCAAGGAGGGGGCCATGGAATCGACATCGCCTGCCACGATGCACAGGGTTCCGCCTTCGGCACTCGCGCGTCACTACAGCCGATGGCTGGCGTGGTCGCTGGCGCATCGGCGCGTGGTGCTCGGCGGCGCGACGCTTTGCTTCGCGGCCAGCCTGGCACTGATCCCGCTGATCCCCAAGGGGTTCATCCCGACGCTCGATCGCGGCGAGTTCTATCTGAACTACAGCACACCACCGGCCACCCCACCCGACGGGCCTGCAGCCGCTCAATTCGATCCGCTGCAGGACTCGCTGGCCGTGGCCGCGACGCTCGATGCCTTCGTGCGCCAGTCGCCTGCGGTCGAGACTGCATTCACCATCGTCGGCACGCGCCAGGGCGAGGCCAACAAGGGCTCGATCCACATCCAGCTGAAGGCCGACCGGCAGATCGCCACGGCCGACCTGCAGCAGCATTTCCGCCGCACCATGCCAGCGCTGGCTGGCGTCACCACCAGCGTCGAAGACATCCCGTTTGTCGACAGCGGCGGCGAGCGGCCGGTGCAGCTGCGCCTGGTCGGCGACAACGTGGTCGCGCTGCAGCAGGCCGGACAGGCATTGACGCAGCGCCTGAAAAGCATTCCCGGCCTGACCGACATCAGCAGCAGCACTGCGCGGATGGACGGCAATGTGCCGCTGGAGATCCAGCACTACAACGGCCGCCGCGTGGCACTGATCACCGCCAACCTGGGGCCTGACGCCGCCATCGGCGAAGTGACCGATCTTGCCGTGGAGGCCGCCAAGGCCTCGCTGCCACCCGGCATCAGTCTCGACCTCGGGGGTGAGTCGGCCCAGGCAGAGGAAATCATCGGCAGTTTCCTGAAGACGCTGGGCCTGTCGATCGTGTGCATCTTCCTCGTGCTCTACGGGCTGTTCCGCAGCCTGCTCGACACGGCGGTGGTCATCGCCTCGCTGCCGCTGTGCATCGTGGGCGCGATGCTCGGTCTGCTGGTCACGCAGGCCGACTTCGGCATGGTCTCGATGCTGGGCATCATCTTCCTGCTGGGCCTCACCAACAAGAACGCGATCCTGATCGTCGACTACATCAGGCAACTGCGCGCCACCGGGCTACCGCGCCGCGAGGCCATCCTTCAGGCGGCACCGATCCGGCTGCGCCCGATCCTCATGACCACTGCGGCCACCGTGCTCGGCATGCTGCCGTTGGCGCTGGGATTGGGCGCCGGGTCCGAACTGCGCGTCCCGATGGCGATCGCCATCATGGGCGGCCTGATCACCTCGACCGTGCTGAGCCTGCTCGTCGTGCCGGTGGTCTACGACAGCCTGGCGAAGTGAGCGTCAAGAGGTCATCACAGGATCCGTCGCGACCCGACCGACCGCGCTCGAGCGTCCTTGCCGCCGAACCCGCTAGTACTGCACGCCTTTGGTCAGCGCGCCATCCACCACGAGGTTGGTCCCGGTGATGAAGCTGGCCGCAGGGCTGGCCAGAAAGACCGCCGCATTGGCCGTCTCCTGCGCCGTGCCCATGCGGCCGGTCGGGTTGAGCGCGAGTGCGGCCTTGAATAGATCGGGGTTGCCGACCTCGATCTGGTTCCACACGCCACCAGCGAAGTAGATGTTGCCCGGCGACACGCTGTTGGCGCGGATGCCCTTGCCCGCCAGATTGCAGGCCAGTCCATGCGTGTAGTGAATGACCGCCGCCTTGAACGCACCGTAGGGCCCGCAGGCGAAATCGATCTCCCGCCCCGAGACGCTGCTGATCGTGACGATCGACGGGTGCTTGCTCTTCTCGAGCATCGGCATCGCGGCGTTCACCAGCCGCACGGTGCTCATCAAGTCGACCTGGAAGCCCTTGCTCCAGGCTTCTTCGTCATTGGCAATCGCCAGCGCGCTGACGTTGGCCACCACGATGTCGATACCGCCGAGCGCCGTGCCGCTGTCCTGCACCCAGGTGGCCAAGGCCTGCGCATCGGCGACGTCCAGCGCGCGGCCGAAGACCTTGACGCCGGACCGCTCGAACTCTGCCGCGGTGGCTGCCACCTGGCCAGCGTCGCGCGCACAGAAGGCGATGTTGGCGCCCTCGGCCACCAGCGTTTCCGCGATGGCGCGGCCGATGCCCTTGGTGCCGCCGGTGACCAGCGCGTTGAGGCCCTTGAGTCCGAGATCCATGTCGTGTCCTTGTTGCGGGTAGGTGGGACGATCGGCGTTGTCGGCCTCAGGCCGGTGCGAGGTATTTCTTCCCGACGCCGCGCCGACGCATGAGGGAATCGTGAAGCCAGTTCATCGTTGTCGATCCCGGCCTGCGATGGTGGCGGCGCGCAGTATAGACAGCCTCAGTCAGCGACTGGCCTTCACCCCGATGAACGGGCCACCTGGCTGGACTGCAAGCCTGGCTTCGCTCCCATGTCGGGCTCGAACACCCTCTTGAGCAGCCGGTCCCAGTCCATCCACACCGGTCGGTGGTGCGCGCGGTTCGCCCGCCTCAGCCCTCAGCGCACCAGCAGCACGGGCGTCTTGCAGTGCGCCAGCACCTTGGTGGCCACCGACCCCATCACCAGGTTACCCAGGGTGCCATGCCCATGGGAACCCATGATGACCATGTCGAAGTCGCCCTTGGTGGCGGTCGACACGATCTTGTCGGCGGCCGACCCTGTCATGACGGTGAACGACACCTCGAGATCGCGCTTCTTGCTGAAAAAGGCCCGGATGGGCTTGAGCACCTTCTCACCCTCTTCGTCGTAGTAGACCTTCAACGCGGCCTTGTCGATGACGGCAGCCGCTCGCGGATGCACGGCGGGCACCACATGGATCACGGTGTACTGGTGCGCACCTCCAAGCCACTCATCGTGCGCAGCCAGATAGCCGAGCATGCGCTTGGAGTAGCGGCTGCCGTCGACGGCAACGAGAATTTTCATAAGGGTCTCCTCGATACAGGGTACGAATTCCTCGCAGCGGCCGGGCCGCCACAGGCCGCGCAGCGTCATTCGCCGCGTTGCCCAGTATCTCGCACCAGCCATCTCGCGCCTTGTGCGGTGTCAACGCAGATCGCATGGACGACAGCGCCGCCGTGCAGCGGCTCTTCCACGGCCACAGTGGCGTGATCTTGTTGACCCGTTCTCGCCCTGGTTTGCCGCCCGTGGCACCGGCCTGCAGCAGCGCAGTCGCCGCGACGATGATCAGCGTGCTGTGCCCGCAGCACCCCGTTGGCCTGGGTTGCGATTCGTCAAGGTCGCCCCGGCTGAAAGATGGTCAGATCAGAACCGTGACGTTGATCCCGCTCATCGCTCCCGACCCAGGTCGGCATGCCGATGAGCAGGCCCGAAAGCACGCTCAAGACATTTCCACAAGGACGCAAGCTCATGACACTGTTCCATGCCGTGGTCTGGGTCGACCATCAAACCGCTCAGGTCCTTCAGTTCGACGCCGAGCACGTCGAGGCCAGCAAGGTGAAGGCCCACGTGCACCACACCGCCCAGCACGCGAGCGGAGTGCGCACTGTTCACGAGTTCTTCGGCGAGGTCTGCAACGCGTTGACCGACATCCCCGAGGTGCTGGCCGTCGGGCCGCGAACCGGGCTGGCCGACTTCGAGCACTACGCGAAGAAGCATCGCCCCGAGACAGCGGGGCGGATCGTCGGCTTCGAGATCGTCGACCACCCGAGCGAGAACCAACTGGTGGCGATGGCGCGAAAGTACTTCATCAAGCACGACCGCATGGCGGGCCGACCGATCCCCACTTGAGGCACTCCGATCGGACGGGCCTGCATCGGCTCACCCAGCGCCAGACTTCTGCCGCTCTGCGAGGCGCTCGCCTGCCGGGTAACGCGGCGCTGATCGCCCATAGATGGCCGAATATCGCTCCCGCGTCCTGAGTCGGCGCGGCTGGCTTGGCATCGCGCTGTGCGCCAGCGGACTGGGGCTGACGCCGGGCCGCGGGTCGACGCAGCCCGCCGTCGCGGTCGCGAACCCTTCGACAGATGCATCGGCAACCTGGCTCGATGGGGTCGGCTGGCCCGGCTCCAGCGCACAGGACGCGCTACGCGCGCTGGCCGGTGCCGCCTCGGACGGACTGGCGCCAGAGGACTACCAGGCCGCCGGGCTGGCCGAACGAGCCCTGCGACTGCCGAGTGATGTCGGCACCGCCTTGCCGGCATCGACATTCGCGCACGACCTCGCCGCCGCGATGCAGCGCTTCCTGCACGACCTGCACCTCGGCCGCGTGGATCCGCGCGTACTGGGCTTCCGGGTCGCCCGTGCGGACGCCACCGCGCCCGACTTCGCTGCGCTGCTGCGCGATGCCGCCACGCAGCAGCGCGTACCGCAACTGGTGGCGGATCTGCGACCACGGATGCGCCAGTACGGTCGGCTGCGCGAGGCGCTGGCCCGCTACCGCGTCCTGGCCACGGCCGGACTCACCGGTCGACTACCGACGCAGGTGCCGGTCAAGCCGGGCGATCTTTATCGCGGCACGGCTGCATTGCAGGCCCTGCTCATCGCGCTGGGCGATCTGCCCGTCGATGCGCCACCGGCGGGTGACGTCTACGACGCAACGCTGGCCGAGGGTGTCGTTCGCTTCCAGAACCGACACGGCCTGACGGCCGACGGCGTGATCGGTCGCGGCACGCTCGCCGCGCTGAACGTGCCGCTCGAGCGCCGGGTGCAGCAACTCGAGCAGGCGCTCGAGCGCCTGCGCTGGCTGCCAGCCGACCTCGGCGAGCATGCGTTCGTCGGCATCAACATCCCGTTGTTCCGCCTGTGGGTCTGGGATCCGACGACGCCGGACCGCATACCGGTCAGCATGGGTGTGGTGGTCGGACGCGCACTGAACACACGGACGCCGGTCATCGCCGAGGACATGCGTTACCTGATCTTCCGCCCCTACTGGAACGTGCCACGCTCGATCCTGCGCAATGAACTGCTGCCGGTCCTGCAGCGCGATCCCGGCTACCTGCAGCGCACCGATATGGAGATCGTTCGCGGCCCGAGCGACGAGGCCCAGCCCGTGGCGGCCACCGACGAGAACCTGGCCTTGCTGGAACAGGGCCAGCTTCGCTTGCGACAGAGGCCGGGGCCGAAGAATTCGCTGGGCCGGGTGAAGTTCATCTTCCCGAACGACGAGAACGTCTACCTTCACGACACCCCGGCCAGGAGCCTGTTCGGCCGTGCGCGGCGCGACTTCAGCCACGGCTGCGTGCGACTGGAAGACGCGGCGGCGCTGGCGCAGTGGGTGCTGCGGGACCAGCCGGACTGGACCCGCGAACGCATCGAGGCCGCGATGGAAGGCAATATCTCGTTTCGCGTGGATCTCGCCCGGCCACTGCCGGTGATCCTGTTCTACATGACCGCGATGCTGCTGCCGTCGGATCCCGCGCTGCACTTCGCCGACGACATCTACGGCCACGATGCCCGGCTGGCGCGAGCGCTGAAATCCCGGCCGATCCGCTAGCGACGGTTCAAGTCCTGCAAGCCGGCGTGAACGGGCCCCGACTACCAGGCGCGGACGCGGCCGGAATCCACGTGCACGAAGTTCGATGCCGCGTAATAGCCCACGCCACCCCCACGCATCGCGAGGGCGGCGTCGCGCAGCGTCGGGAGCTGGACATCCGCCAACCGAATGTCGATGGCCTGGCCGCGCATGTGCAGGCTGCCGGTGGCCACGCCGCTGCTGCGCTGGTGCAGCGCCTCGTTGGTAGCCGACGAGCGGTAGCCCGAAATGACCTGAAACGCACGCTGGCTGCCGGTCCGCGCTGCCAGCCCATGCAGCAGGTCGAGCAATGCCGGATCAATGCTGCCGACGTCGCCAGACCTGAAGTCGCGCAGCAGGTGATTGACCGCGTTCAAGGCGTCGGGCTGATAGCGACCCGCGTCGAAGTACTCGACCACCAGCTTCTCGCCCGTGTGCAGGTGATCGAAACTCAGCGCGCGCGGCGCGGCAAGGCTGGCGCGAGCCCAGCGCGGGCCGACCAGGAGCGTGGTCGCGCCAACGGCAGTGATCAGGCGGCGACGAGCGGGACAGGCCATGGTGATGTGGTCGCAGGGTGGTTCAACACGGCAGCATAGAGGAGCCAGTGCCTCGGCACGACCGACATTCGTTACCCCCTGTAACGACAACCCGCCAGGTCCGGGGCGGGCCCGATGGGAGGCAAGGCATCAGCCGTCCGATGCTGGGCAGCGACGCGGAGCCCGTGCGCAAGAACAGCTCCGTACCCATGCTGATGGTGCGCGACGAGGGCGCCAGCGCGTGGCGTACGGATCGCGGAGCGCTCGCGTCGTGGCGATGGGGGTGGACCAAACCGTTTCATCTGCCACCGACACAGGAGCGAATCGGAGCTTCGCTTGATCTGGCGCAAACACCGGCCTCGCCTGGGACCTCATCATGAATCCATGAACACCCCGACTCAGGAACAGATGGAGCTTGTCCGGCGAACGCTTGAGCGGCGCGCAGCGCAGCTCAAGCTCGAATTGGCCGAGCATGGAGAGATTCACGACCGCACCGATGCGGGCCCGGGTGTGGCCGACACCAAGGATCTGGCCAGCAGCCAAGCGACCGACGAGGTCGGCGCAGCCGAGGTTGAGCGCGACCGCGACGAATTGCGACAGATCGAAGCGGCGTTTCAGCGCCTGGCTCAGGGCCGTTACGGGCAATGCGTGGATTGCGGCGACACCATCGATGCTGCTCGCCTCGCCGCGCAGCCGGCAGCCACGCGCTGCCTGACATGCCAGCAACAGCGGGAACATGCGCAGCATCCAGGAGAGCACTGATGGAAACCGTCATCGAAACACGAAGCTCGCCGAGGGTTGCTGCAAAAAGGTCGGCATTGCCATTGCGCACCAGCGTGGCCCGGCAGATCGCCGCGCATACCGATGTGTTCGCGCTGGCACATGAGCTCTGCCTCGCCCGGTTGCGGGGTGCCCTGCCGGACAGGACTGGTCACACAAAGCTGCACGGCTGAGCCGCGCCTGTCCCTGGCACGGTACGGGTGCAGGCTCGTGCTGCTGAGCAGAATCGGCGCCCCTCGGTCACGCGAGGTGCGGCGTTCAGGTCATTCGGCGCTCCAGTGCCTGTCCGCCGGCGTCAGCTGCCGCGGGACGCTCAGCAGTCAGAGCCTTGAAGACTCATGCCCCTAAACGAACGATTGACCCGAACGCTGGTCATGGCTCGTCGCCATGTCGGCCTGGGCATGCTGCTGCTGACGGTACTGCTGCTGGCGGTGCTGGCCGGACCGAGGCTGTTGCTGGGACCCGAAGTGCCGGTCCTGACGGTCGTGCAGCGCGACTTCGTGCAGACCGTGGTGGCGAGCGGGCGGGTCGAGGCGCCGCACCGCGTGGAGCTTGGCGCACAGATCACCGGGACGGTGCTGCGCGTGCCAGTGCGCGAGGGGCAGGACGTGACGGCCGGCACTGTCCTTGTCGAGTTGGAGTCGGCTGAATGGCGCGCCGCTGCGAGGCAGGCCGATCTGGCGGTTCAACAGGCGCGAGCCCGGTTGCGCCAGTTGCGCGAGGTGCAGGCGCCAGTGGCCGAGCAGGCGCTTCTCCAGGCGCAGGCCAATCATGATGCGGCGCGGAAAGCACTGGCACGAAACCTCGACCTGTTCACCAAGGGCTTCATCGGCCAGGCCGCACTCGACGAGACGCAGCGCGCCGAGCATGTGGCGCAGGCTCAGGTGCTCACCGCCCGGCAGCAACTCGCCAGCACGCGCCCGGCCGGCAGCGACGCGGCGATGGCCGAGACGGCCCTGGCGCAGGCACAGGCCGGCGCACAGATCGCACGCGCCAAGCTGCGCTACGCCACGATCAGCGCGCCGGTGGCCGGTACGCTGATCACCCGCAACGTCGAGCCCGGAGACGTGGTTCAGCCCGGCAAGGTACTGATGGTCCTGTCGCCGCTCGGCGAAACGCAACTCGTCGTGCAGATCGACGAGAAGAATCTGGGCCTGCTGCGCGTGGGTCAGCGTTCACTGGCGTCCGCCGACGCCTATGCGAACGATCGTTTCGCAGCCGAGATCGAATACATCAACCCGAGCGTCGATGCACAGCGCGGAGCCGTGGAGGTGAAGCTGCGCGTGCCCGCGCCGCCACCCTATCTCAGGCAGGACATGACGGTGTCGGTCGACATCGACGTGGCCCGAGTTGCGAATGCGGTGCTGGTACCCGGCGATGCGCTGCACGACGCCGACACGGCGTCGCCCTGGGTGCTGAAACTCGACGGCCGTCACGTGCGCCGACAAGCGGTGAAGCTGGGCCTGCGCAGCAGTGGGCTGGCCGAAGTCCTGGAAGGTCTGCGTGCCGGCGACCAGGTGACGCCGGCGGCCGGGCCAGACGTCGTCATGCTCCAGGATGGCACTCGCATCCGGCCGACGGCGAACGCTGCACAGAGGTGAGCATGCCAAGGGCTGCAGAGACCTCGCGCCGACCAGCCGCACCGGCGCTGCCCGCGCTGACACGCTGGCTGCCGTTCGAATGGATCGTCGCGACCCGCTTCCTGCGCGAGGGGCGGATGCAGACGGCCTTCATCATCGGCGGCGTTGCGATCGGGGTCGGCGTGATCGTGTTCATGTCCGCGATCCTCGCGGGCCTGCAGGCGAACTTCGTGCGCCGCGCCCTGACCGGTCAGGCCCACATCCAGCTGCTGCCACCGAAGGAGGTGGTGCGGCCCCTGCGCGCGGGGCCGGGTGAGGTGAGCGCAGAAGGCGCGGCTGCCGAAGGGGCGATCCTGCAGTCTCCGTTGCAGCGGCTCAAGAGCATCGATCAGTGGCAAGCCGTGGCCACGCAGATCCGCGCGATGCCGGAGGTGACCGTCGCGTCCCCCGCAGCCACCGGCCCGGCGCTGGCGGTGCGCGGCGATGCCAGCCGCTCGATCTCGGTCATCGGCATCGAGCCGCAGTCCTACTTCCGGATCGTGCCGATGGACGAGAAGATCGTGCGCGGCAGCCCGCGCCTGACCGGCAGCGACCTGTTGATCGGGACCGAGCTCGCCAGCGACCTCGGCGTGGGCGTGGGCGACAAGCTGCGCATCACCTCGGCGACCGGTGCCGTCAACACGCTGACGATCACCGGCGTGTTCGATCTCGGCAACAAGGGCGCCAACACTCGCAGTGTCTACATGGCGCTGCGCACCGCGCAGAGCCTGCTGGGTCTGCCAGGCGGCGTGTCGGTGATCGACGTGACCGTGCGCGATGTCTATGCCGCAGAGGCCATCGCACAGCGCATCACCGCGGCCACCGGCGTGCAGGCCGACAGCTGGATCAAGACCAATGAGCAGTTCTTCACCGCGATCAATGCCCAGACCCTGGCCAACCGCTCGATCCGCTTCTTCGTGGCGCTGTCGGTGGCCTTCGGCATCGCCAGCGTGCTGGTGGTGTCGGTGGTGCAGAAGTCGCGCGAGATCGGCATCCTGCGCGCCATGGGCATCTCGCGCGGGCAGGTGCTGCGCGTCTTCCTTCTGCAGGGTGGCCTGCTCGGCCTGGGTGGCGCGCTGGCGGGCTCGGGCCTGGGTGCGCTGGCGCTGCTGGTGTGGCAGCGCGTGGCCCGCAATGCCGACGGCACACCGATGTTCCCGCTGACCCTGGAGCCCGGGCTGTTCGCCGCTGCGCTCTTGCTGGCCACGCTGACAGGTCTGCTGGCGGCGTTCGCGCCGGCGCTGCGTGCCGCGCGACTCGACCCGGTGGTGGCAATCCGTGGGTGAACACCATCCATCCCCGAGCGCCTGGGGCGGCTCCCGGCCTCGAAGGCGACGCCTGCGGACCGGTCCAGCCGGGCCTGCGGTGCCCGCCAGATGGCCTTCGGCTCGCGCCAGGACGCGGGCGCTCGGCATCGCGGGCCGCTGACATGTCGAGCGAGCCTGTCGTGCAGCTGCGAGGCGTGCGCAAGTCGTTCAACCTCGGTGCGCCCAACGAGACCGAGGTGCTGCACGGCATCGACCTGACGCTGCAGCGCGGCGAATTCTGCGCGGTGATGGGTCCCTCGGGCTCTGGCAAGAGCACGCTGCTCAACATCGTGGGCCTGCTCGACCGGCCGACGCAGGGTCTGCTGTCGGTCTGCGGCGAGGAGACCACCACGCTCGACGACGCCGCGCTGACCCGCCTGCGCGGCCACAGCATCGGCTTCGTGTTCCAGTTCCACAACCTGCTCGGCGCCTTCACTGCACTCGAGAACGTGATGATGCCGATGCTCGGCGACGCCGGCTTTCCGAGCATCGCGATGGCGGCGCGCGCGGCCGACCTGCTCGATCGCGTGGGCCTGAGTCCATGGCGCGACCAGCCGTCCTCCCAGCTCTCCGGCGGTCAGCAGCAGCGTGTGGCGCTGGCGCGCGCGCTCGCCATGAACCCGGCGCTGCTGCTGGCCGACGAGCCCACCGGCAACCTCGACACCCACAGTGCCAACGCCGTCTTCGACCTGCTGCGCCAGGTGAATCGCGAGCAAGGCACCAGTGTCCTGTTCGTCACCCACAACCCGTCCCTCGCCGGTCGCTGCGACAAGACCATCATGGTCGTCGACGGGCTCGTGGTGGGCCCACCGCCGGGCGCGTTGGCGTCCTGAGCTGGCGACGTTCAAGGCGAGGCAGGAGCAGATAAGGGCCGGGCGCGTGCTCATGCCGCACCTTCGCCGAGCCTCTGCGAGGCGCCTACGTGCCCAGACCCACCGATGCGAACAGCCGCCCGTAGTTGTCCTGCGCGGCGGCGATCAATTCATCGCGTTTTCGTTCGCGCTCGATGGCTGGGGTTTCCAGCGCATGCGCGACCGCCTCCAGGACCTTTGAAGGATCGCCGACGTCCACGCACCGCTGGTGCGGCGCAATGTCCCAGGTCTGCAGATAGGCGCCGAGCTTCGGGCTCCTGGAGTCCAGCCCCAGATGTGGCACGGCGAACGACTGGGCCGTGATGTTCCCATGCAGGCTGGTACCGAGAAAGAGCGTCGATCGGGCGATCGCCAGCATGATCTCGCCGATGCTGGCGTCATCGGGCACCAGCGCGTGGGGCGTGCGCAGCTGTTGTGACAGGCCCCGCAAGTAGAGATCGTCGTCCAGTCCTGTGTAGCGCCCGATGGGCAGCAGCAGTGCGCGCAGTCCATGCTGCTGGTAGAGCCCTTCGCAGATGACCCGTACGCGGTCCGTGTTGGCGCTGCCGAAGCCGACGTTGGCCTGCACGCAGGCGTACGGTTGTGCCAGCAGCGCCCGCAGATCACTTCGCGCGTGATGAGAGAGTTTGTCGACGGGGTAGAAGCGCGACATGAGCACTGCCGAATCCGGTGAGAGGTTGACGCCCGACGGCGGCGCTGTCGGTGTCAGGATGTCGCGAACCTGGGCGTCGCGTACCGACAGGTACTGCGCCTGCTGCAGCGCCTGGTAGGCCGCTTGTCGCAGACTGTCGGGCAAGCTGGCGATCTCCGTGCCGCCCACTGCGTTGTAGACCACGTCAATGCGCTGCTGAAAGTCGCCGGGCGCGATGATGAATGGGGTGCAGGAGCGGCCGGCAAAACTCCGCCGGATCAGCCGGTCAACGCGCGTGCGGCCGATCAGGCGGCCACCGTAGTACAGCGCTTTGTTCCCCAGGGGGCCCAGTGTGTGCGAGTAGACGTCGATCCAGTCGACGCCCAGGATGCCACCCCCATTGATCATGCAGACATCACCGTCACGCAGGAACGAGCCATCGTGGAGTTCGCTCATGCGGCGGTTCGGAATGGCGCCGTAGCACAACAGGTCAGCCTCCCGCAGCGAGAACGGACGTGTCTCGGCGGCGATGCCGCGACGACTCAGTTCCTGGTTTGTGATCAGAGGGAACAGCAGATCGCCGTAGTTGAAGCGGTCGTAGGCGCCCACCAAGGCGATCCTGCGTGGAGACATGGGGGGCATCAGGAGACTCCAGGGGGACACGCAGTGCAGGTGGCGACGCTTCTACAGCTTGAGGATAGGGTTTTCCATGGCTGCCAGCAACGCCTACATGAGTGGTCAGGGAGGTGCTGCGACCGCTTGGAATGACAAGTTTCAACGTTGGCGACCTCGCGTTGCGCTGATTCGTAACCACGGAGATGCGGGCAAACGTGCACTCTTGCACGGGATAGCCCTGCGGATCAGGGATGTGCCAGGCGCAAGCCGCCGCTATGCTCGGAAGCTTATGAAGCTGTGCGTCCACGACCCGATGTCGTGCCGCAGTGAGGGGGGCGCACTCTCGCTCTGTCAGCGGCCTTTGCCGACGATGTTCGATTTGCAGCAGCGTCTCGCAGGCCAGCACAACTGAGGTCGATAAGCCATGACAGGAATCCACAGCTCACCCCGGCGAGCCCTGTTCAAGGGTGCCATGGTGCTCCTTGCAGCAATGGGCTTCCTCGCGGCTGGCGCCATGCAGAGTTGGGCCGCACCCGTCACCTACAACGCTGCGTCGGAATTCAACGGGCTGCAAGGCGGTTCCACCGGCGTGTGGAACTACGGTCGGCTCGATGGCGCCGGGGGAGCGTTCTCCTTGGGCTCTTACGACGGCTCCAATTTCAAGGGCCCAGGGGGCGGCAGCTATCTGTTGGTCGGCGCTGGCTTCATGCACCCGGGCTGCCTGGATGCGGGCGGCGGTACGTGCCAGCTCGACAAGGCATTCGCCAACCTTCGCTTCACGGCCCCCACCGCGGGCACCTACACGGCGACCTTCCAGGTCAGGCTGTCCGATCCACTGAATAACCCGGTCAACTGCGAGTACTGGGGATGCGACCAGCCCGGCCGTGCCGATTGGCGCCGGGACGGCGTGCGGATGTGGCTCGGGAGCGACTACAAGGACCTGTCGAGTTGGGGAGGGGGCACGACTCCCGTGGCCGATGCGTTCGCGGGCAAGACGCTGACCCAGACATTCACGCTGGGCGCGGGGCAGTTCATCGACTTCTCGGTTGACCACAATGGCGCCCGGGAATGCGCCCTCTGCACGCCCAGCCCCAATCGTTTCAACCTCTACGACTCCACCCGATACGCCGCGACCGTCTCCAGCCAGACCGTGCCCGAACCGAGTTCGGCCCTGCTGGTCGCGGCGGCCTTGTTTTCGCTGGGATGGGCGCGCTCGCGAAGGCGTCACGCGCAGGACGAGCGCAACTAGAGATCACGACACCGCGCACTTCGCTTCGCCCCGCTGAGGGCCACCGCCCTGCTGTCCGCATTCGCCCAACACCAACCCAGCTGCACCGTCCTGCGCAGCACTGGGCATTTGCACATGAACCGAGACGGCTCTGCCTGCTGCCCAGCAAGGACCTCACCACGAGCGTGGGGGAGACGACTTCGTGCGAGCCCAGCAAGAGGCGACACGCCCCCGGACGATTCGCAGCACGCAGTCGCTGCGCCACGCCGGCATCAGCGTAGGCGCACGCGTGCGCCATCGGCAAGATGGTTGACGGGGTAACGGATGACGACATCGCCCTCGACGAGACCGCCGCGCACTTCGGCTTCGTTGACGTTGCGTTGCCCGATCGTGATAACCCGGCGGCGTGCGCGAGCGTCGTCCACGACGAACACGCACCAGACCGCTTCGCAGCGGAAGAGCGCGCTCGCGGGAACCTTCAGCACACGCTCGGCCTGCCACACGACGATGCGTGCCGTGACTCGATATCCGTCTCCGAGATTGCCCGGTGCGTCGACGAAATCCGCGATGACGTTGGCACGTTTCTCCTCGATGCCCAGGGCGGAAACCTTGGTCACGGCGTAGGGTTCGACCCGGCGCACCCTGGCGCGCAGGACCTGCTCACCCCCCCACCCTTCGATGAGCACCGGCATGCCGGGGGCGACCTTCACCGCTTCGCTCGAGAGCAGTTCGACGACGATTTCCAGGTGGCCGAGATCGCCCAGCGTCATCAGCGGCGTGCCTGCGGTCACGACGCGCTCGCTGGCATCCGGGATGCGCAGGATGCGCGCCGCCATCGGCGACCGCACGTCGACCAGCCCCCCCTGCGCGAAGGTCGCCCCGAGCCCTGAGCGAGCCACGCGCACGTCGGCAGCCGCCGCGCGCGCACGAAAGCGTGCCCCCTCGAGTGCACTGACCGAGATGACTTCCGCGTTGCGCGCCCGTTCGACGGCCTGCGGCGGCATGAACCCCTCCTGGGCGAGCCGGATCGCGCGCTCGTGCTCGCGGCGCGCCTGGGCGAGGGCCTCGTCCGCCGCCAGCACGCGCTGGTCGGCTTCGCTCTGAACGGCCTGCGCCGCAGCGACACGCGCCGTCAGCTCGTCCTTTTCGCGCAGCGACAGAGGCAGTGCCGCGATGCGCGCGACGAGCTGGCTCTCCTGCACGGCATCGCCGTCGTGCAGCGCAATGCGCAGCAGTCGTCCTGTCACGGGCGCGACCAGGACGTAGCGGTCATGACTGCGGGTCTCGCCCTGGTCATCGACGGTGACCTGCATCGCGCCCGTCTGCACGGCACCGGCATCGACCAGGACAGGCTCGGGCAGCAGGAGCATGAGTACTGCGCCCGCGACGGTGGCAACGGCGAGCGCCGCGAGGATGCGTTTCCAGGGGATGCGCATGGCTGTCTTACTCCCGGGTCTTGAGTACCGCGACGAGATCGAGGCGCCGGAGGCGCCGCGCGACGATCAGTGCCGACAGCGCGAAGGCGGCCAGTGCGGCGAGCGTCGCGCCGGCGAATGACCATGGGTGCAGAACGAGTGGCAGCCGGAACAGCTCGCGGTCGAACGCCGGGATCAGCGCGGCGCAGATGCCGTAGCCGAGCGCCAGTCCCGCCGGCAGGGCCGCGAGCGTCAGCAGACCCTGCTCGCCGAGCAGCAGGTACGCGACCTCGCGCTGCGTGAATCCCAGCACCGAGAGGCTTGCAAGCTCGTTGCCACGCTCGGACAGGGCGATACGCGCGCTGTTGTAGACCACGCCGGCCACGATGATGCCCGCCATGAGCGTGAGGATCGAAGTGAAGAACAGGAACGTACGGTTCATGGTCTCGACGATGCTCTGCTGAACGGCACCGCGCACCGCGATGCCGCCCACTGACGGCATGCGCTTCAGCCGCTCGTAGAGGGCCGGCGCGCGGTCGGATTGAACGCGCAGGTATGCGCCCGAGCTGGTGTCGTCTTCTCCCAGCAGGCGGGTCAGTGCGCGGGCATCCATGTATGCCCCCAGGCCGAGATACTCGTCGACGATGCGCACGACCGGCACCTCGCGCATGGGCCGCGCGCCCTCGAGCACTTCCATGGCCACCACCCCGCCGACAGAGACGCCCAGCACGCGTGCGAGCTTGTCGTTGAGCACCAGCCCCTCGGGCGGCAGATCGACTGGCCGCCGTCGGGTGTCGATCAGGCGGCGCAGCTCGTGTTCCGAGGAGAGCCCGACGATCTCGACGCGCTTGCTTCGATGACCGTGCCGCAGCCACGCCGGGGCCGACCGAAAGGACTCCACCCGGAGGACGCCGTCCATCCGGGCGATTTCCCCGGCAGCCTTTGCGCTCCTGGGCTCGTTGTAGAACAGCGTGACGTCCTCTCGCTGGATCTCGTCGAACTGCACGTCCGTCATGTGGTTCACGGCGTCCGCGCCAAAGCGTCCGACCAGCATCAGGCCGATCGCGAGGGCCATGGCCAGCACCGAGGCGGCGGCCTTCCACGGCCGCCTCAGGAGGTTGCGCACGGTCATCCGCAGCGAAGCCGGCAGGCGGGCCGCAAGGCCGAGGCGTTCCAGCAGACCGGCCCGGAAGCTCGCAGGCGGCTCCGGACGCATCGCTTCGGCTGGCGCGAGACGCACGACGCGCCACACCGCCACCGCGGCGCCCGATGCCGCCGAGGTCAGGCTCACTGCGGCGGCCACCAGCAGCAGCGGCGGCTCGACCAGGAGCCGCAGCTGCGGAAAGTGGAAGAAACCGCGGTAGATATCGACGTACACCTCGCCCAGGTAGAGCCCGGCCGGAAAGCCGATGAGCAGGCCCAGCCCCACTGTGGCCATCGCCACGAGAAAGTAATGCAGCCCCACACGCAGGTCCGAGTGCCCGAAGGCCTTGAGCAGACCGACCTGCGTGCGTTGGGTGGCGACTAGGCGCGCCAGCACGACATAGAGCAGAAAGGCACCCACTGCGAGAAAGATGCTCGGAATGGTGGTCGTCATCACCGCGATCTCGCCGAGTTCGTCGGCAAGAAAACGGTGCGACAGCTGTTCCTCACGTCCGTACGCGGCCAGGCCGCCGTAGCGCTTCAGCAGCGCATCAAGACCCGCGAGGACCTCGCGCTCGTTGGCCCCCGCGGCGAGCGACAGGACCACGTCATTGAACGCACCCTGCATGTCGAATGCCGGGGCCAGCGCCTCGTGGGCCATCCACAGCACGCCGTAGCGGCGGTTGTCGGGGAACAGCATGCCCGAGCCGACCTCGTAGACAAACTCGGGAGACAGGCCGATGCCGACGATCACGAGGTTCGTCCAGCGACCGTGCAGAAGCGCGCCGATGCGCCCGCCGACGTCCAGGCCGTTGGCCTTCGCAAAGGCATGGCTGATGAGCACCTCATCGGTTGCGCCAGGGTCGAGATAGCGGCCCCGCAGGAGATGAACATCGTTGAGGATGGGCGCGCGTCGCTCGGGGATGGAGACGATGCGCGCGATGGCAGGCTCCGCAAGACCCGGGATATCTGCCGACACCTCGACCACGATGCGCGTGCGCACCTGCGCGACGCCGGGAAGGTGGCGGATCTCCGCCGCCAGCGCATCGGGAGCGCGCTTCAGGTGCGCGAAGACATCGGCCAGATGCGACTCGCGGTAGAACTCCTGCTGAGCGACGAGCAGCGAGTGATAAGTGCCTCGCGTGCCCACGAGGGTCGCGAGGCCACACGCCAGGACCAGCGCTGCGGCCAGGATCTGACCGCGCAGGTGCCACAGGTCGCGCCACAGCATGCGGTTGAGCGTGCCTACCAAGAGATGTCCTCCGGCGTCAGCCTGATCGCATTGCGCTGGATGTCGACGATGCGTCCACTGCTGATGCGAATCACGCGATCCGCCAGCCCGGCGATGGCGGCGTTGTGGGTGATCACGACGGTGATCGTCCTGCGCTCCTCGTTGATGCGCTGCAGCACGCGCAGCACGAGCTTGCCTGTCGCATAGTCCAGCGCCCCCGTCGGCTCGTCGCACAGCAGCACGTCGGGGCGCTTGGCGACGGCACGTGCGATGGCCACGCGCTGCTGCTCTCCGCCGGAGAGCTGCGCGGGAAAGTGATCGCGCCGTTCGCCCATTTCGACGAGCGAGAGCGCCTCGCCCGGATCGAGGGGCGACTCGGCGATCTCCGTGACGAGCGCAACGTTCTCCAGCGCCGTCAGGCTGGGAATCAGGTTGTAGAACTGAAAGACGAACCCGACGTGTTCGCGCCGGTAGCGGGTGAGCTCGGCGGCCGTCGCTGCCGTGAGATCGTGGTCACGGAAACGCACCTGACCCGCAGTGGGCCGATCCAGACCCCCAAGGATGTTGAGCAGCGTCGACTTGCCGCTGCCCGACGCCCCGAGCAGGACGACGAATTCGCCGGGCAGCAGGTCCAGGTCGACCTCTCGCAGGGCGTGCACCTGCGTCTCGCCCATTCGGTAGACCTTGCTCACCCCGCTCATGCGGAAGACAGGATCCTGACCTTCGACGTGCGAGGCATCTTGCAGGGCTGCAGCGGAGCTTTCTCCGGACACGACTGTCCCCCCTTCCTGGAGCGCGCTCGACATCGACTCTCGTCGTGCCT
Source organism: Burkholderiales bacterium (assembly GCA_947474755.1). Taxonomy (GTDB): domain Bacteria; phylum Pseudomonadota; class Gammaproteobacteria; order Burkholderiales; family Burkholderiaceae_C; genus PBB1. Next base: position 47,949 of record CANJJE010000016.1, read on the forward strand.
GAACCCGCCTGACCCAAGGATAGCCTCATCGCCGGCGCCGGCGAGGGGCAAGCCTCGATGCGCGTTACCTCCGCCGCCGCCGAAGACCACCGTCCGTTCAGCGCAATGGCGCGCGCGCGATCAACGTCGCAGCCGTCGTCGAGACCGCGCAGAAAACTCGCGCCCACGACGCCTGCGATCAAGGCGGCGACAAGGCCGATCACGCCCCACTGGACCCCGTCGAAAAATCTCGGCTACGCCGAACGCTTCAGCGGTCCGAGGTGCGTGCCCGTGGGCAGTTCCCGAAATACGAGCAGCGCCGCCATCAGCACCAGGGGCAGGTGGAACATCAGCAACTCCTGAAATCTCGACTGGAGGTGGCGCAAGAGCTGCCGCCTCTCCCCGATAGCCTGGAGTTCAAGCTGAAGACACCGTGGCGAGACGGCCTTGCAGGCCGAGGCTGAGCCCGAGCAGCTTGGTGTCCACGTCACTTCGCTTGAAGCATGGCGGCGCGGCGACGCTGCTCGTCGTCAACACGGGTGGCGATGGCAGCGGCAAGCACGCCCGAGTCCAGCCCGAAATGCATCGGCGCGAGGACGACATGCGCACCCATGCTGCGGCGGTTCCTGTCGAAGAGCTTGAGCGCATTCGGCCTTCGCGCGGCCGGGGTCACCGGGACCACGCCCTCATCTGCGATGGCGAGACCAACGAAGGGGACACCGGCGGACTCGAATTCAGCAACGCGGACGATGTTTCCCCAGGCGACCTGATACTGGAAGCCGCCCTCGCCCACCGTCAGGCCGGCGGGATCGAATTGCAGGAAGCGCTGGCGCAGCTTTCCTGCAGCGATCATGCCGAGCAGCCAGAGGCCGGCAGCACCCATGACGACCGCGCAAGCTTGAGCCAGCCAGGGCACGGGTGCGGCGAGGAAGGCCGCGGCGACCACCGTCAGCCCGATGCTGAGTACCAGCATGTAGGCACCGGCGGCGCGAATGGGCACGCCCTCGACCACGTCGACGCGCGTGGCCTGGAACTGCCGCCGCCGCAGCTTGTGCAGCAACGTCGTCCCGCCCACCAGCGCGCAAAGCGCGAAGAACGCCAACCCGGCCCAGGCCATGCGGTCAGCGGGGTTCGTGTACAGCATGAACACCGCGGCGACGCAAAACAGCAGGCAGACGACCGGCATGGCCCAGTCCAGCAGTCCAGGCCCCGGCCCGTCTCTGCGCCCCACGCCGAACATCTAGCCAGTGTTGTGGAGATTCAGTCGGCGCGACGGCGACGGGCCATGAAGCCAACAGCAAAGAGGCCGGCAGCCATCAGCGCATAGGTCTCGGGTTCGGGGACAGGCGCAGCGACTTCGATGGACCTCAGAGCGTAATCAGACTGGTTGTTGCACGCGCCTTGTCCACAGGTGCCGGTGACGGCGGTGAAATCCAGCGACGTGATGCTCGCGTTGCCGAACGGGTTGCTGACCCGCCAGGCGCCGCTGCTACCGTAAACGGCTGAAGCGCTGAAGGAGGGGGACTGGTAGAGCGCGGTGACCGAACTGGCCGCCAAAGAAAAACCGCCGACGGTCCAGATGGCGCTGTTCTGGCCGACCGCCTTCAATTGACCGACAAGCGAGCCACCACCGAAAAGGCTGGCAGTGATTTGAGCGATCTCGTTGACGTCACCGTATTCCGGGCCGTCGAACAGAGCGATCAAGCTGAAACTGGTGAGCCGAACAGCCTTGGCAAAGCTGCCTTTCAGACTCTCCCCAATCTCGATCTCGTCGCCGGACCTGCCGCCGGTCAGACCTACGCCTGTGTAGCCCCCCATGGTCTTCTTCTGGAGTTTCTGGATGGAAGAGCCCGTCGTGAAGGTCACCGAATTGCCGAGCGGATTGATCGCCTCGGTATAGGTCTCCTGGCCGTTGGGGAAATCGGCGCCGAGAATGATGTTGTCGCTGGGGTTGGCGGCTGCTTGCGCCAACGACGACACAGCGAGGGCGAGCGCTGTGACGGCGCTGGTGAGAATGTGATGAGGCGTGATCATGGTGAAGTTCCGTTCAATCCAGGTTCGACGTCCGCCGATGAACCCGTGAAAGAGACTTTAAGAATCGGCTCTCGAAGCTGCATCCCGCGAATCGGTGTCGCGCCGCATCCGGCGCGTGCGTCATTTCACGGTTTTCTCAACGGCTTGTCGCCCGGGTACGCCAGCCCGATAAAGTTCTGGAAAGCGCGAGAAGCTTGGGTCGGTGTCCGCTGAACCGGCAGCAGCCCAGCCTGCATCCGGGCCAAGGTGGAGCACCCGTTCCGGGTCATCAAGCAGCAGTTCGCGGCACATGACGGTGCGCTACCGGGGTCTGGCCGACCTGTGGCTGGTGCGCGGCAAATGCCAGGCTTGAGCTGAGTTGGCGCGGTGAGCTTGATCGGCAGAGCCCAATCACGGCGGTCGGGCAGTTCTGCAGACCTTGCCTAGAACAACTGGCCCTGCCCCTTGGGACTTCCCCGAGACGCACGGCGTCCGGATGACGTGGGCGGCAGGCCGCTCTTGCGCGAGCCGTGCTTGTCCTGGATGGCTTTGGCCTCTGCGTGAGCTTGGCTGGACTGGCGCAGGCCGTAGAGCCGCTCCTTGGCGGCACCAACGGCCTCGCGCTCGTTGACGATGGGCGCTGGATAAGCCGCGGTGCCCAGTTCCGGTACCCACTGCCGGATGTAGTGCCCTTCGGCGTCGTGATCGCGCGCCTGCTTGGCCGGCGAATAGATGCGCAGCGTGTTGATGCCCGTCGTGCCCGACTGCATCTGCATCTGGCTCCAGTGAATGCCGGGCTCGAAATCGAGGAACTGGCGCGCCAGAAACAGCCCCGGCTCGCGCCAGTGCAGCCACAGGTGGTACGACGCAAAACTGACCAGCATGGCGCGCATGCGGAAGTTAAGCCAACCGGTGGCACGCAACTGGCGCATGCAGGCATCGACCATCGGATAGCCGGTGCAGCCTTCGCACCAGGCCTGAAAGCGAACAGCATCCATCGGGCTGTCGTGAACACCATCACCCGGGCGCAGCCCGTCGACTGTTCGCGCCACATTGCGCCACTCGATGGCAGGTTCGTCTTCAAGCTTCTGCATGAAGTGACAGTGCCAGCGCAGCCTGCTGGCAAAGCCGCGCAAGGCGTAGGCCAAATCGCGATCGGGCGTGCTGGCGATGCGCGCCTCGGTGGCCTGGTGCACGCAACGCATCGAGATCGTGCCGAAGGCCAGGTGCGCGCTCAGGCGGCTGCAGCCCTCGGCGGCGGTGAGCGGGCTGGACATCGCGCGGCGGTAGTCGCGGCCGCGGCCGCCGAGAAAGCTGTCCAGCACCGCCCACGCGGCACGCTCGCCGCCCGGTGGCAAGGGCGCGCAAGGATCGGGCAGACCCCATTCGCGCAGCGTGGGCACGGCCGCAGACTGCAGCCCAGTCACCGACCTGAAGCCGCTGGCCTCGGGTGCCTCAGGTGCATTCATGCGGCCTGCCCATCGGCCGGCCCAACCGATGCGCGAACGCAGGCGCCGCACCACGCCCGTTTGCGGTGACTCCAACCATTCAACACCCTGACTGCGGCACCACTCGGCCACAGTCAAGTCGCGCGCAAAGCTCCATCCAGCGCCAGTTTCCTCGTGGCTCAGCAGATGGGTGAATGCGAACTCACGGCGCAGATCGTGCAGCACCTGAGGCATGGCGCCGCATCGAACCAGCAGCGGCAGCCCGCGATGCGCCAGATCGACCTTGAGTTGTGCCACGCAGTCCAGCAAGAAGGCGACGTGACGCGGGTCGCATTCAGGGCTGTCGAGCCATTGCGGCTCAATGACCACCAGACCCAGCGCGTTTTCAAAGCGCATCGCCTCGGCAAGCGGGGCATGGTCACGAGTGCGAAGGTCGCGCTTGAACCAGACCAGCGCCGCCGGACCCGTCACAGCATGTTCCGCACGAGGCAGGGCATCGGAATGGAGATCGGGGCGCGGGACACGTCCTGGCAGATCACGACTCGGTTGCGGATGGCGGGCGCGGTTGTTTGGCCACACCAGCTGGGGCGGGCGCAGCGGCCGGCGACAGCGGCGCGCGGCACATCTTCTGACCGTCCCACTGCTGACCGCACCAGCAGCGGCCTTCGGCGTCGATGATGCAGGTACCGCTGCCACAGCAGCGTGGGTCTTCGCTCATGCCTAACTCCTGGTAATCAATTCGAACGCTTGGGCGCCAGACTGCCAACGGCCGACATACGCACCCCCGGATCGAGGGAGCCCACGCCATTGATGGGGTCGACTGACTCGGGCGAAATGGATGTTAACGATCGACCACAACTGGCTCACAAGGAGCCATCAATACTGACCTACCCCCCCGGGGGTTTCCCGACAGTTCGTTGATCGGCTTGCGAGGCTGGATCACGTCGGGCGCCGTCGAGTC
>CANJJE010000017.1 GCA_947474755.1 Burkholderiales bacterium
AATATCGGCGAGTGCTTTGGCAAGGGCACGGCGACCTTCATGATCATGGGCGACAAGTGCACCCGACGCTGTCCGTTCTGCGACGTCGGCCACGGCCGGCCCGATCCGCTGGACGCGAACGAGCCGCTGAACCTGGCGAAGACGATCGCCGCACTGAAGCTGAACTATGTCGTCATCACCAGTGTCGACCGGGACGACCTTCGCGACGGCGGGGCCGCACATTTCGTCGAGTGCATCCGCCAGACGCGGGCGCTGTCGCCAGCCACCCGCATCGAGGTGCTGGTGCCTGACTTCCGCGGCCGCGATGACCGAGCGCTGGAGATCCTGAAGGCCGCGCCGCCCGACGTGATGAACCACAACCTGGAAACTGCGCCGCGCCTGTACAAGGAGGCCCGGCCCGGCAGCGATTACGCCTTCAGCCTGAACCTGCTGAAGAAGTTCAAGGCGCTGCATCCCGATGTGCCGACGAAGAGCGGTCTGATGGTGGGCCTCGGTGAGACCGACGAGGAAATCCTGCAGGTGATGCGTGACATGCGTGCTCATGACATCGACATGCTGACCATTGGCCAGTACCTCGCGCCCAGCGGTCACCACCTGCCGGTGCGCCGCTACGTGCATCCGGATACCTTCCGCATGTTCGAGGCCGAGGCAGCGAAGATGGGATTCACCCACGCTGCCGTCGGTGCGATGGTGCGCAGCAGCTACCACGCCGATCAGCAGGCTCACGCCGCGGGTGTTTCGGGGGTGGACGCCCCTGCAGCGCCGCGCTGAGGCGGGCTCAGTTCGGCGCTTCAGCGCTGGGTCAGCAAGCGCTCGATCGACGCATTCAAGGCCGCAAAGTCGAGCCGGCCGACGTGTCGCTCGACGATCTCGCCTTGCTGGTTGATCAGCATGCTGGTCGGTGTGGCCGCCACCTTGCCGAAACGCTCGGCCAGGCTGCCGTCATGGTCGATCGCGACCTGAAACGGCAGCGCATTCGTCTCGGCATAGCGCACCACATTGATCGGTGGGTCGTAGGCCATGGCGATGGCCAGCGCCTCGAAGCCGCGTGCCTTGAATCGGGCGTGGGTCGCCACGAGGTCAGGCATTTCCTGCAGGCAGACGGCGCAACTCGTCGCCCAGAAGTTGACGAGCACGACCCGGCCGCTCAGCTGGGCGGTGTGGGTCGGCGTTCCGTTGAGCAGGGTGTATGCCGCTGGCGGAATGACATCAGGTGCTGCGACACTGCGCAGCACGCCGTAGGCGATGGCGACCGCCGCGCCGGCACCGCACACCGCGATCAACGCTTTCCTTTTCAACGAAACTGCCATCATCGGAGGGCGTCCATGCAGCGCAGAAGGTTCAACATCGTTCTATTGTCGGGTGCGGGCCTCTGCGGGGTGGGCGTACCACCAGCGCAGGCAGCTTCGCTGTCGGGTTCGCTCAGTGATGGCGATGCCGCCTCCGGCATCCGTGCGGCGCTGGAGCGTGGCGCTGAATCAGCGGTGAGCCTGCTGGGCAGACCAGATGGCTTCCTGGGCAACCCCAAGGTCAAGATCCCCTTGCCCGGCGTGCTGAAGAAAACCTCCAAGCTGCTGAAGGCCACCGGCCAGGGCGCTGCGGTGGACGAACTGATCACCGCCATGAATCGCGCCGCCGAGGCCGCAGTGCCACAGGCGAAGGAACTGCTGCTGGGCGCGGTCAAGACCATGAGCGTCGACGATGGCCGCAAGATCCTGACGGGCGGTGATCGGTCAGTCACCGACTTCTTTTCCGCCAAGACGCGTGAGCCGCTGGGCGTGAAGTTCCTGCCGATCGTGACCCAGGCGACCGAAAAGGTCGAACTGGCCGACAAGTACAACGCAGTCGCCGGCCAGGCCGCGGGTCTGGGCCTGCTCGACAAGAAGGACGCCAATGTTCAGCAGTACGTGACCGCCAAGGCACTGGACGGGCTGTATTTCATGATCGGCGAAGAGGAACGCAGGATCCGCAAGGATCCGGTCGGTACCGGCAGCGACATCCTGAAGAAGGTATTCGGTTCGCTGAAGTAGGCGTCGGCGTTACAGGGTCTTCGACAGTTCGAACGTCAGCACCGAGGGCAGTGCCGCTTCGATGACGTCTTGCCCTACCCGGGCGTGCTCGGCGCCGCTGTCGTCCGACACGTTGAACTCCTTGCCCTCTTCGGTGATGTCGATGAACGGAAAGCCTGGCACCACGGCGCGGATGTCGGCGCAGAAAAGATCGAATCGTTCACCGTGCAGGATGCCCTCGGCGATGATGGCGTGCGGCAGGCCCTCATTGCAGAAGTCGGCAGCCTCGTCGATCGACGCAACCATGTCGACGATCAGACCCATGTGGCGCAGTGCGTCGTGTATGCGTGCCCGCATGACGCGGCGCGAGGCGATCACCAGCAAATGACTGCCAGCCAGCGGCTTCGAGTTCATCGAGCTGTCGAAGCCTCGGTCGAGATCGACAGGTTTGACGTCCTCGATGTCGATATTGGCTGGCAAGGCGAACTCCAGTGTGACCGTCGCGTTGCGGGCATTGATCTGGCGCGCCAGTCCCAGCTGCATGGCCAATGCGGTCTGTTCCAGCAGGCGCCAAGTCAAGGTGTCGAGTGGTGGTGCCGGTGTCAATCCATCAGCGTCGATCAACTCGAATCGACAAGTCAGCCGCGCGAGGCCCCTCCAGCGGTCCGCATCGATGACCAGGTCGATGGTCGAGCTGGTCTGGGTCAGCGCCCAGTCGAGCAGGGTGTTGAGCAGGCTGAACATCAGCGATGCATCGACGAGCACATCCACCGGGGTTGTCGCGGGCTGCACGGAAATGCCGCTTCCATTGGTTGCACGCTTGCGGTGCATGAGTACCGACTGCAGGGATTCCGGCAAGGCGACCCGCTCGCGCGATTGAGTCAGCCCGGCAGTGGCAAAGCGGGCCAGCCGCTGCGCGGTCATGCCCAGCTCGCGTGCGGTTTCGATCTCTTCGCGCAGCAGTCGCAGTCCGGCGCGGTTGACCTGTCCGCTGCAGGTCAGGGCATCGATGCGCTCCAGTGCGAGCGTCAGCGGATGGGCGATCTCGGCGCCGAACTCGGCGATCAGGTCGCGCCAGCGGACATCGTCGGTCCCGGTCGTCGGCCGATATTGCGATGGCATCGACGCTGCGGCGTTGGGGGTTGCTCTCATGGAATCGGAATCGCTTGGAGTTGAATCGCTGCCCGGCGCGGCCTGCGTCGGTCATGGGTCTGTAAGGTGGGCCGGTGAGACGACGCGGCAGCGGCATTCAACCGGCACATGGCGCCTGACACACGTAGTGTTCACTTGCTCGCCGCATGGCACCAGCGTGCAACACCTACCGACACCAAGCCCGGGGTGTGAATAGTTCACGAGCCGTGGCGGCGCGTGTGGCTAGCCATGGAGGCCGCAAGGTTTCACCGCGCGCAAGCCTGGCCCCCCCCGTCTTTGATAATGGCTCGAATGAGGTCTTTCTTCGCCTGTCCACTGCGCCGCCTAGGCCAGTTTTCGATCGTTCTGGCCTGCAGCCTGTCCGCCTGTTCTCCGGCGTTGAACTGGCGCGAGACGCGCCCACCCGACAGCGGTGTCAGCGCGCTGTTTCCGTGCAAGCCCGACCATCACGTCCGGCGCGTGACGCTGGCCGGTGCCGAGCTGATGATGCAGTTGTCGTCGTGTACCGCTGCCGACAGCGTCTACGCGCTGAGCCGCGTCGATGTCGGCCAGGCATTACGGGTGACGCCGGTGCTGCAGGCACTGCGTGAGGTGGCGGCCGAGAACATCGGGGGACCGACCGCGGTGAAAGACCCCCAGCCGGTGCCTGGCATGACGCCGCATCCGCTGGCGCAGCGGCTGGGCTGGAGCGGCAAGCGTGCGGACGGCTCCACGATCGCTGCACAGGCGATGTTCTTCACCCAAGGAACCCAGGTCTATCAGGCGACCGTCGTCGGCACACGGCTCGACGCTGGTGCGATAGACACCTTCTTTGCCGCATTGAAGCTGAACTGAGCCGACTGGCGTTGCGAAAACCGCCACATCGTGCCTGCGCGGTGTGCCCTTTGACGGAGGCCATCGGTCGAACTGTCCATAATGGTCGCCCATGCCCGGAATGCTGATCATTGCTCATGCCCCGCTGGCTTCATCGCTGAAGACGGTGGCAAGTCATGCGTTCCCCGACTGTGCGATGACGCTCGAAGTGCTGGATGTCCTGCCAGAGATGCCGCTCGAACAGATCGAAGCGCTGGCGGCAGGGCTGCTGGCCAAGGTGCGCGATCCGCAGGCGCTGATATTGACCGACGTCTTCGGGGCCACGCCATGCAACGTGGCGCAGCGTCTGGCCGGTCTGGCCGAATTCGGCCAGGTGAAGGTGGTCACCGGCGTCAACGTGCCGATGCTCTGGCGCGCACTTTGTTATCTGCATGAACCGCTGGATGCCGTGGTTGCACGTGCGGTGGCGGGCGCCACGCAGGGCGTCATGCAGGTCTCCATTTCTCGACCGCAGAACCAGGCTGTTCAGCCGGGCACCCATGATTCGAACCAGCGTCACCATCAGCAATAAGCTGGGCCTGCATGCGCGGGCCTCGGCCAAGCTCACCAAAACGGCCAGCAGTTTTCGGAGCGAAGTTTTCATCAGCCGCGGTGACCGTCGCGTCAATGCCAAGAGCATCATGGGAGTGATGATGCTGGCTGCAGGCTTGGGCGTCGAAGTCGAGATCGATGCCACTGGCGACGATGAACAGGCAGCCGTCAATGCCTTGCTCGCCCTGATCGAGGACAAGTTCGGCGAGGGGGAATGACTGCTCGGTTTCGCCGATCCCGAGCGGGCGGCGAAATCGACTGCCTTTGTGTCAGGCGCCGAGAAAGTGCCTTCGATAGCGGGCAGGAAGGTCTTCCATGCGCATCATCATCGGCAGATCGGCAGTGTTGAAATCCGGGTCCCAGGCTGGCGGCCCCAGAACCTGAGCGCCGCATCGCAGGTAGCCTTGAATCAAGGGCGGTGCCTCGACTCGAAGATCGCGCTGAAGGTCGGCAACAGGAAGCGGCAGCCGCGGCGGAACCTGGCGTTCGACCGGTGCCAGGTGCGTTTGCCGCAGCTGCTCCCAGAGGCTGGCCGCCACATGACCGCCGTCGAGCATGCTGATGCTGGCGCAGCCGATCATCGTGTCGAGCTGGTTGCGCTGCATGAATTCGGTCAGAGCGCCCCACAGCGCAAGGATCACTCCGCCACGTCGCCAGTCGGGGTGAACACAGGAACGGCCCAACTCGACCATCTTCGGCCGCAGTGCGCGCAACCGTGTCAGATCGAACTCCGCCTCGCTGTACAGCCCGCCGATGCGTTTGGCTGCCGCTGGCGTCAGCACGCGGTAGGTGCCAATCACCGCGCCGGGTTCGCCGTGCTCGTCGCTGGCGCTGCGCACCAGAAGATGCTCGCAGTAGGCGTCGAACACGTCGATGTCGTGTCCAGCGGGCGCGCCCTGCGGCACGGTGAGCCGCGCGCCCAGCTCCGTCACGAACACCTGATAGCGCAGCCGCTGGGCGGCCCGCACCTCGTCTTCTTCACGTGCCCAGCTCACGTCGAAGCCTGAAGGGTGGGCCAAAGCCCCCGTGTCGAAGCCGGGGCGACGCAGCAGGGTGGCACCTCGGCCCGTCAGCGGTGCTGACGGCATCCGCGACAAGGCGCTCATTGAGCCAACATCTTGAAAATCCATCCGCAAATGCTGGCGTGCCCGGGTGACCGGCCCGTGAAGACCCGGTGACGCTGCGGTGACAGATGCGTCCGGGCCGACCACCTCGCTCAAGCGCTGGCGTTGCCCGTGACAACCCGGGGCGCCGGGGCGCAGGCTCGCTGCTAGCATGGGCCATGAGCTTTCAGCTGTTCGGACTGCCCGTGTCGCGCGGGGTGGCCATCGGTCGTGCAGTGCTGGTCTCTTCCAGCCGCATTGACGTGGCGCACTATTTCATTCCGGTGGCCGATGTGGGCCGTGAGATCGCACGCCTGCGCAGCGCCCGCGATGTCGTCGTCGCTGAGTTGACTGCCTTGCAGGAAGACCTGCCCGGTGATGCGCCTCCCGAGTTGTCGGCGCTGCTGGATGTGCACCTGATGCTGCTCAACGACGATTCGCTGGAGCTGGCCACCAAGCAGTGGATCGAGGATCGCTGCTACAACGCCGAGTGGGCCTTGTCGGCGCAGTTCGAGGTGCTGGCGCGTCAGTTCGACGAGATGGAGGACGACTACCTGCGCGAGCGCAAGGCGGATGTCGAGCAGGTGGTCGAACGGCTCTTGCGGGCGATGGCGAGGGGTTCCCCCGCGCTGATCGATAGCGCTGCGAAGCCCGCCAGCGACGACGATCGCAACGAACCGCTGGTGCTGGTGGCCAACGACATCGCGCCGGCCGACATGCTGCATTTCAAGCGCACGGTGTTCGCGGGCTTCGTCACCGACGTCGGCGGAACCACCTCGCACACCGCCATCGTGGCGCGCAGCCTGGATATCCCGGCGGTGGTCGGCTCGCGCGAAGGCTCTCGGGTGATCCGGCAGGACGACCTGGTGGTGATCGATGGCGATGCTGGTCTGGTCATCATCAACCCGTCGGAAATCGTGCTCGAGGAGTACCGCTTTCGCCAGCGCGAGCGCGATGTCGATCGACAGCGCCTGTCGCGGTTGAGAAATACGCCGGCCGTGACGCTGGACGGCGAGCCGGTCGAGATGCTGGCCAACATCGAGCTGCCTGGTGATGCCGCCGCCGCGGTCGCTGCGGGCGCGGTGGGCGTGGGGCTGTATCGCAGCGAGTTCCTGTTCATGAACCGCGCTGGCGAACTGCCCGGAGAAGACGAGCAGTTCGAGGCCTATCGCGAGGTGGTGATGGCAATGAACGGCATGCCGGTGACGATCCGCACCGTCGATGTCGGTGCCGACAAGCCACTGGACAGGATGTCGATCAATGAGCTGCGGCACGAGCATGCGCTGAACCCGGCGCTGGGTTTGCGCGCGATTCGCTGGAGCCTGTCGGAGCCGGCCATGTTCCGACAGCAGATTCGGGCGATCCTGCGCGCCAGCGCCTTCGGCAAGGTGAAACTGCTGGTGCCGATGCTCGCGCATGTGGGTGAGGCGAAGCAGACCCTGGAGGCGATTGCGCGGGCCAAGCAGCAGCTGGTCGATGCCGGCAAACCGTTCACCGATGTGGAAGTCGGCGCGATGATCGAAGTACCGGCTGCGGCTCTGGTACTGCCCAGCCTGCTGAAGCTGTTCGATTTCGTATCCCTGGGCACCAACGACCTGATCCAGTACACGCTGGCGATCGATCGCGGGGACGAATCAGTGGCGCACCTCTATGACCCCTGGCATCCCGCAGTGCTGCAGCTGATCGAGAGCGTGATCCGGCAGGCCCGAAAGGCCGGCAAGGCGGTCAGCGTGTGCGGCGAGATGGCGGGCGACGCCGCATTCACCGAGGTGCTGCTGGCGATGGGACTGCGCAGCTTCTCGATGCACCCGGCGCAGATCGCCTCGGTCAAGCAGGTCATCCTGCGCGCCAACAGCAAGCGCCTGCTGCCGCTGATCGAGGGCGCTTTCCGCTCCGACGATGTGTGGGTGGGCTGTGACCGTCTGCGTGCCGCGGCCACTGGCCGCGGCACGGCCTGATCTGCAGCCTGCGGGCTGAATCGTCAGCGCCGTCCGTACATCATCTGGCGCGTCAGGGCCGACTTCAGCGGCGCGACAGCCTGCAAGGCCGCCAGCCCCAGTCCACGGGCCGTGCCGGCGCCCGGAAAATCCCAGGTGAAGCTGCGTGCGAGGAAATCTGTCGCTGCAATCGTCGCCCAGCGGTCGGGTGCGCGCTGCCGATTCAGCCGGCGCAGTGCCTGATCCACATCGTTCGAGCGAGCCAGTGCGCGCACCAGGACGAAGGCGTCACGCAAGCCGAGGTTGAGCCCCTGGCCCGCCACCGGATGCAGGGTCTGAGCGGCGTTGCCGATGCGCACGATGCGTCCGTTCGCGGTGTCCGTCAGGCTTCGCTCGGCGTTCAAGCCCAGCGCAAAGCGCTTGAGCGAACTCACGCCGGTGATGCGCCCGACCTCGGTCGGAAAGATCGTGTTCAGCACGCAGCAGCGTTGCTCGTCGCTCAGTTCGGCGACCGGGTCATCGGCGCCGTCGACACACCACACCAGCGCAGCACGACCGGGCCCGAGCGGCAGCAGAGCGGCCGGACCGTGGCGGGTGAAGCGTTCATAGGCGACGCCATCTCGGGCGCCCTCCAGCGTCAACCGACCGACCCAGGCGACCTGGCCGTAGTCGCGGGTGAACGCCTTGCGCGCCTGTTCGGCGAAGACGCCGCCTTCGGCGATCACCGCCAGATCGAAAGTCTCGGCGATGTTGGCGTCGACCTCGACACCGCCCGAGTCCAGCGACTTCAAAGATCGCACCGGCGTGGCGAAACGGTTGACCAGTCGCTGCGGTTCAGCCTGGCTCGCCTGCATCCACGCCTGTTGGAGTGACGCCGTGACGCTGCCGTACGACAGTACCGCTCCCAGCATGCTCACGCTGCCGTCCGACGCTCGGATGCGCACCTGCGGTTCATCGAACGAGCGACCGAACCATCCGCCGACGATCCCGCCGACCAGTCCCACAAGCGACGGCACTTGCTGCGAGACATGCACCTCGGTGATTGGCTGCGCAGCTTCGTCGCGCCAGGCGCCCAGGCGTTGCAGCAACTGCACGCTGCCCAGCGACATCGCCAGCGTGCGAGGGTCTCCCGACACATCGGCATCGATCGCCCGAGTGTCGAACAGGCTGATCTGCGCTTGCGGCAAAGCACGTGCGGCCTGCACCGCGAGCGACAGGCCCACCGGCCCGGCGCCGACAATGGCCAGTCGCAGCGGACTGGAGAGGACCGAGGCGGGAGATGGAGGGGTAGGTTCGCGGGAAGTCACGTCGCTTTCACAGGCAAGTTGCAAGGCTCGTGCATCGTAGTGCGGTGCTGGAGTCCCTTCGGAAGGTCCGCCACTCAGCCACGCATCCACGCCTCGATCTCGGCCGGATCCACCGGTACGCCCCGACTGATCAGCTCGCAGCCGTGTTCGGTGACGATCGCGTCGTCTTCCACCCGGATGCCGATGTTCCAGTAGCACTCGGGCACGCCCGGTGCCGGGCGAACGTACAGGCCGGGCTCCAGCGTGACCACCATTCCGGGGCGCAGCACCCTCGACGGCCGCTTGACCACGGTACCGCCGAGGCCGTCGGGCTGCTCGATTGGCGCTTCACCGAGCGACAGGTAGTCGCCGACGTCGTGCACATCCCGTCCCAGCCAATGGCCGGTGCCATGCATGTAGAAGGCCCGGTAGGCCGCGCTGGCAATCACGTCATCGACCTGGCCATGCACATCACGCGACAGCAAGCCGAGTTCGAGCAGACCCTGCGCCAGAACGCGCACCGCCGCATGGTGGGCATCGCGCTGGCGCTGGCCGGGTCGTGTCGCATCGATCCCGGCCTGCTGCGCGGCCAGTACCAGCTCATACAAGGCGCGCTGTGGCCCGCTGAAGCAGCCACTGGCCGGGAAGGTACGGGTGATGTCGCTGGCGTAGCCATCCAGTTCGCAGCCCGCGTCGATCAGGCACAGCTCGTCGGGCAGCAGACGTGTGTTGCCGGCCGGGTGGTGCAGCACGCAGGCGTTGGCACCAGCAGCGACGATGCTCGGGTAGGCCGGACCCTGTGCGCCATGGCGGCGGAATTCATGCAGCAGCTCGGCCTCGATCTCGTACTCGTGCACCGCCGAGGCGCCTTGCCGGAAGCGCTGCGCGCAGTAGCGCATCGCACGCCGGTGTGCACCGGCCGAAATCGAGGCCGCGCGGCGCATCGTCGCCAGCTCACCAGCGTCCTTGAACAGCCGCATCTCGGCCAGCAGCGGATGCAGGTCGCGACACTGCGTCGGGCATTCGACGCCTTGGCGTTCCTGCGCCCGCAACGTCGCCAGCCAGCTCTCGATCTGTCCATTCAACTCGGGACTGCGTCCGAAGGGGAACCATACCGTGCCCTGGCCCGCCAGCAAGGCAGGAATCGCATCGTTCAAGGTACCGACCGGCAGCGCCTGATCGACACCCAGCACTTCCGGCGCCGCCTCGGTGCCGAGCCGATGCCCGTGCCATACCGCATGCTCCGGGTCGGCCGGGCGACAGAACAAGGTGCTGTGTCCATCACTGCGCAGCACCAGCCAGGCCTGCGGTTCGTCAAAGCCTGTCAGGTGATGGAAGTGGCTGTCGTGGCGGTACGCGTGATCGCTGTCGGCATTGCGGGTGCGTTCCGGCGCGGTGGGCAGCAGGGCCACGCCGCCGCCGGCGGTGCGCATCCGCTCGGCGAGCTGGGTGCGTCGGGCGGCGAAGTTTCTGGAGCTCATCAAAGCACTATAGCCAGCGACTCCAGGCTGCCGCAGCCCATGCCGATGGCGCTGTTTCCGCGAGCGGGTACCCTGCGAACCTGCCCGCTCGTTTACGCTTCGCGGGTACGCGAGAGTCTCTGACCATCTGCACCCGACCCATTCGACCGATTCAGACCCATGAACACCCACACACACGACCTCAGCCCCTGGCAACACAGCCATGTGTTCGACAGCGGCAACCGTCGCGGCGAGGCCCGTACCCGCGTCGTGCTGGTGGTGACGCTGATCATGATGGTGGCCGAGATCATCGGCGGCTGGCTGACCGGCTCGATGGCGCTGTTGGCCGATGGCTGGCACATGGGCACGCACGCGCTGGCGCTTGGCGTGGCAACGGTGGCTTACGCGCTGGCGAGGCGCCATGCGCGGGACAACCGCTACGCCTTCGGCACCTGGAAGATCGAGGTGCTGGGCGGCTTCGCCAGTGCTCTGGTGCTGGCGATGGTGGCCGTGGGTATCGCGTTCGAGTCAGTTCTGAGGCTGTTGCACGGCACGCCGATCGATGCTGTCGCTGCGCTGTGGGTTGCCTGCATCGGTCTGGCGGTCAATCTGGTTTCAGCCTGGTTGCTGCACGGCGCCGACGACGCAGCGCATGACCATCGCCCCGCCGCGTCTGGCAGGCACGCTGATGCTCACGACCATGCGCACGACCATGCGCACGACCATGCGCACGACCATGCGCACGACCATGCGCACGACAAGGCCCACCATCATGGCCACGTCCATGCCGCGCACTCGCACGCCGAGCACCCCATTGCCACTGCCGATGGTGGCCATGACCTGAACCTGCGCGCCGCCTACGTGCATGTCCTGGCCGACGCGCTGACCTCGGTGCTGGCGATCATGGCGCTCGCTGCCGCCTTGTGGCTGGGCTGGCAGTGGCTCGATCCGCTGGTTGGCGTGCTGGGCGCGGCGGTCATCGGCGTGTGGTCTGTCGGCCTGTTGCGCCAGACCGCGGCGGTGTTGCTCGACCGCGAGATGGATCACCCGCTGGTCGAGCAGATTCGCACCGCGATCGAATCCGACGGCGACGCCCGGGTGGCCGACCTGCACCTGTGGCGCGTCGGCCGCCAGCAGTACGCGGCCATCGCCAGCATCGTCGCCGATGCGCCTTTCACGTCTGCCGACTACCGCGCGCGACTGGTCGGCTACCCTGCGCTGGCGCACCTGTCGCTGGAGGTCAACCAGTGCCCGCGTGCCGATCAGGCTGCGCAGGCGTTCAGCGCCTCCCACTGAGCTGGTGTGCCGACGTTTTCCCACGGGCCGCGGTAGACCTCGGCACTCACGCGCTGCGCCCGCATTGCGGTGAACAGCAGCGGGCCGAGCGCGGCACGGGTGCCGGGAGCGATGCCGTCGAACAGGGCCGCGCGACACAGGGCGATGTTGGCGTAGGTCCAGCGCAGGCCATCGGGCCCCGCGGCATCGGCCAGACCGCTGCCATCGGCTGCCAGGCCGAAGTCGCCTGCGGGGTGGTACGGCGGATTCGGCACCAGCCACAAGTGGGCCAACTGGTTGCTGGCAACGAAGCGCTGCGCCACGGCGGCATCGAAGCGAAAGCCTGGCACGTAGATGTCGCCCGACACGACCCAGAAGCAGTCGCCGTCGGTTGCCTCCGGCGCGCCGCGCAGCAGCGGCAGCGCGGTGGCGATGCCGCCTGCGGTTTCCAGTGCGCCGCCGTGGTCGCGGCCTTCCAGCGAGTAATGCAGCGCCAGCCCGAAGCGCGAGCCGTCGCCCAGCGTGTCGACGATGCGATCTTCCAGCCAGGCCGTGTTGACGACCGCCTCACGGATGCCATCACGCGCCAGCGCCTCGAGGTGCCATTCGATCAGTGGCTTGCCGTTCACCGGAAGCAGCGGCTTTGGCGTGGTATCGGTCAGTGGGCGCATGCGCTCGCCGCGACCAGCCGCCAGCACGATGGCCTTCATCGTGGAGTGCTCAACCGGCTGCTGTCGAGCGCAGCGATGGGTGTCAGACAAGGCATCGGCAAATTATCGAGGCCTCCTAGAATCTAGGGTTTCTTTTGACCGCCTCCTCAGGGACCCGCATGGCTTTCACCGCGTCAGACCAACCCACCTCCCTGATGGCCAATGCCATCCGCGCCCTTGCGATGGACGCCGTGCAGCAGGCCAATTCCGGCCACCCGGGCGCGCCGATGGGCATGGCCGACATCGCGGTGGCGCTTTGGAGCCGGCACCTGAAGCACAACCCCGGCAACCCGCACTGGGCCGACCGCGACCGCTTCGTGCTGAGCAACGGCCACGGCTCGATGCTGATCTACGCGCTGTTGCACCTGAGCGGTTATGCGCTGCCGATGAGCGAGCTGCGCAACTTCCGCCAGCTGCACAGCAAGACCCCGGGCCATCCAGAGGTCGGCATCACGCCGGGCGTCGAGACCACCACCGGCCCGCTGGGTCAGGGCATCACCAACGCGGTGGGCTTTGCGCTGGCTGAAAAGCTGCTGGCGAGCGAATTCAACCGGCCCGGCCACACCATCGTCGACCATCACACCTACGCCTTTCTCGGCGACGGTTGTCTGATGGAGGGCATCAGCCATGAAGCCTGCGCACTGGCGGGCGCCTGGAAGCTGAGCAAGCTCATTGCGCTGTACGACGACAACGGCATCAGCATCGACGGACAGGTGAAGCCCTGGTTCATCGACGACACACCGAAGCGCTTCGAGTCGTACGGCTGGAACGTCATCGCGAATGTCGATGGCCACGACGTCGACGCGGTCGATGCCGCCATCGTCCAGGCCAAGCGCGCGGACAAGCCGACGCTGATCTGCTGCAAGACCACGATCGGCAAGGGTTCGCCGAACCGCGGTGGCACGGCCAAGGCGCACGGCGAGGCACTGGGTGCTGAAGAAATCAGGCTGACCCGCGAAGCCCTGGGGTGGACGTCCGAACCGTTCGTGATCCCCGAAAACGTGTACGAGCACTGGGACGCGCGCCACAGCGGTCTGGCGGCCGAATCGAAATGGGTCGATGCCTTCGAGGCCTATGGCAAGGCGCACCCGGAACTCGCGCTCGAATACGTGCGCCGAGTCCAGGGCCAGTTGCCGAAGAACTTCGCGCAAGTTGCGGTCGATGCGGCATTGGCGGCGCACACCCGGGCCGAGACCGTGGCCAGCCGCAAGGCCAGCCAGATCGCGCTGGAAGCCTTCACCAAATCGCTGCCCGAACTGCTCGGCGGCAGCGCCGACCTGACCGGTTCGGTATTCACCAACACCAGCAGCACGCCGGCGCTGCGCTTCGATGACGCGGGGACCGTGGTCACAAAAGACGGGCAGGGTGGCCGCCACATCAACTACGGCGTGCGGGAATTCGGCATGGCGGCGATCATGAACGGGGTCGCGCTGCACGGCGGCTTCATCCCCTATGGCGGCACCTTCCTGACCTTCAGCGACTACAGCCGCAACGCGGTGCGCATGGCCGCGCTGATGAAGCTGCGGGTGGTGCATGTGTTCACCCACGACAGCATCGGACTCGGCGAAGACGGTCCGACGCACCAGTCGGTGGAGCATGTCGCCTCGCTGCGTCTGATTCCGGGTCTCGATGTCTGGCGCCCGGCCGACACGGCCGAGACCGTCATCGCCTGGACCTGCGCACTGCTGAACCACGATCGCCCGACGGCGCTGGTCCTGTCGCGTCACAACCTGCCATATGCGCCGAAGAGCGGACTCGAAGACATCTCGAAGGGTGCCTACGTGCTGGCCGAGCCGAGCGAGGTCGGGCTGAGGAAGAAGGCGCAGGCGGTGATCATCGCGACCGGCTCCGAGGTCAGTCTCGCGCTGCACGCGCAGCAGCTGCTGGCTCGACACAAGGTTGCGGTGCGCGTCGTCTCGATGCCCTCCACCACGGTGTTCGACCGCCAGAGCGAGGCCTACAAGACCAGCGTGCTGCCCAAGGGTGTGCCACGCATCGCCGTCGAGATGGGCGTCACCGACGGCTGGTGGAAGTACGGCTGTGCGGCTGTCGTCGGCATCGACACCTACGGCGAGTCGGCCCCTGCGCCGGTGCTGTTCAAGCATTTCGGGTTCACCGCCGAAAACGTGGTCGCGACGGTGCTGCGCGCGCTCGAGCGCTGACCCCAGCGGCCATCGCGACCCGCTCCGAACTCAACTCCCAGGAAATTGCAATGACCATCAAGATCGGCATCAACGGCTTCGGCCGTATCGGACGCATGGTGTTTCGTGCGGCCGTCCAGAACTTCAACGACATCGAAGTGGTCGCCATCAATGACCTGCTGGAACCCGACTACCTGGCCTACATGCTGGGCTACGACTCGGTGCACGGCCGCTTCAAGGGCAGCATCGCAGTCGAGGGTAGTACGCTGATCGTCAACGGCAAGAAGATCCGTCTGACGGCGCTGAAGGATCCTGCCGAGCTGAAGTGGAACGAGGTCGGCGCCGACATCGTCGTGGAAGCCACTGGTTTGTTCCTGACGAAGGAAGCGGGCGCCAAGCACCTGGCCGCCGGCGCGAAGAAGGTGATCTTCTCGGCGCCCTCGAAGGACGACACGCCGATGTTCGTCTACGGCGTGAATCACGGCACCTACCAGGGCGAGGCGATCATCTCCAACGCGTCGTGCACGACCAATTGCCTGGCGCCGGTCGCCAAGGTCTTGCATGACAAGTGGGGCATCAAGCGGGGCCTGATGACGACCGTGCACGCCACCACTGCGACGCAGAAGACGGTGGATGGCCCGTCGAACAAGGACTGGCGAGGCGGCCGCGGCATTCTCGAGAACATCATCCCGTCGTCCACCGGCGCGGCGAAGGCGGTGGGCGTGGTGATCCCGGAGCTGAACAAGAAGCTGACCGGCATGTCATTCCGCGTGCCCACGTCCGATGTGTCCGTGATCGACCTGACGGTCGAACTGCTCAAGGAAGCCAGCTACAAGGACATCTGCGCCGAGATGAAGGCGCAATCCGAAGGCGCGTTGAAGGGTGTGCTGGGCTACACCGAAGACAAGGTTGTCTCGACCGACTTCCGCGGTGAACCGATGACCTCGGTGTTCGATGCCGATGCGGGCATCGCGCTCGACGGCACCTTCGTGAAGGTCATCGCCTGGTACGACAACGAATGGGGCTACTCCAACAAGGTGCTGGAGATGGTGCGGGTGGTCGCCAGGTAAGACGCCTCCCGTGCGCCCTGCCTAGCTCACTCAGCGGGCGGTGCAGGGCGTGAAGCTGCGGCCCACCACGCTGGCCGGCAGCGCTTCCAGCACCGCCACCTCGCTCGGTGTGGCATCGATGCGCAAGTGATGCTGCGGTGCCGAGGGGGCACTTGCTGCGTCTGGCGGCATCTGAACCCAGCGGCGGGCGATGCGGCGGGTTTTCGTATTGGCCGCCAGCGCAGTTTCCGCCGAGGCCAATTCGACCCCGTCGAACGGACCGGCTTCCAGGCAGCGCGTGCCGGGAGGCGCCGGTGGGGGCAGAGTTGGCGTGGCAACAACTGCAGGTCCTGCCGAAGCGGCGGAGGCTGCAGACGATGCGGGCGCGGCTGAGGCGCTGGCCTCGCCAGGTGAGGGTGAGGATGCCGCCCCTGATGCCGTGACGGCAGGCGCACGGGCCGAGCTGATGGCGCTGGCGTTACTGGCTGCAGCGCTCGCTGCCGAGGCCTGCGGGATGGGTATCGATGCAGCGACCGGCGAGCTCAACAGTTGCACCGCCTCGGGATTCACCTGCCGGGCCAGCCGGTCAGGTTCATGTTCGCCTCCTGTTGCTGCGCCGCCGGCATTCCCGAAACCGCCCTGCGACCAGACGAAGAACGCCGCATTCGCCAGCAGCAAGAGCAGCAGCAGGGCTCTCAGCATGGCGGACTTAGTCGGACACTGACCTCGCCTGACATGACCTCGCGCAGTCCGTCACCGGCGACGCGCACCCTCAGTGCGCCCGTACCGGACACGCCTTCCGCGACACCTTCAACACCAATGGAAGTTCGCGCCGACACTTCGGCCCCGCCAACGCTCGCCGCGCCGGCATGCACCGCGCGACCCCTCAGCACATCGCGCGCAGCGAAGCGCTCGGCAAAGGCAGCAAAGCCTTCGCGCTCGAAGCGCTGCAAGGCGTCGACCAGTGGCAACACGATGCGCGCCAGCACCTGCGGAGCGCTGACCTCGGGATCGATTTCCTGCAGGCAGGCAAAACCGCTGGTCGCCTGTGCCTGTGGCAGCGACAAGGGCAGTACGTTCAGGCCGATGCCGACCACCGCCAGCCGCATCTCGCCGGCCGGCACGGTTTCGATCAGCAGGCCACCGAGCTTGCGTCCCTCGGCTGTGCTGCCTCCGGGCGGCATCAGCCACAGATCGTTCGGCCATTTGATGCCAACCCACGGGGCGTGCGTCGGAGCGCCACTCGGGCCGCTGGTGCCTTGTCCTGCTGGGTCAAGGGCGTCCGCCAGTGCCACGCCAACCGCCAGCGAGAAGCCCGACCAATCCACCGGCGCCAGCGGCATCGCCAGCGAGAACGTCAGCGAGGCGACCGCCTCGGATTGCCACACCCGGCCGTGCCGACCGCGTCCCTGCGTCTGGTGTTCGGCTACCAGCAGGCAGGGTTGGTAGTCGGCGCTGCGACGACCGAACGACAGGCTTTCGGTGCTGCGGCGCACCTGAGCCAGGTCACCCTCGAACGACAGCCGACCGGCAACGCGGGCCCGCTCGAGCAGGGCCGAATTCGTCGACGCGATCTCCGAGACCACCTCAATGCTCAGGTTCGGCAGCCGTGGCGCCAACTGATGGTGGAGTTGCTCCACGTTCCATGTCAGACCACGGTCGGCGGCGATGGGCGGGGCAGTATTCATCGTGATTTCGGTGCCAGCATGGTGCCGCGACAGGAGGGGCTGCCGCAACGGCAGGCGTATTGCTTCTTCAGTCTTGAGGTCTGGCGTTCATCGAGCACCAGCCCGTAGTCGTAGAACAGCTCGTCGCCCGGTTGCAGATCCCGCAAGGCCCGGATGAACACGCGTCCGTCGGTTTCATCGGCCTGGCAGTTGGGCTCGCAGGCGTGGTTGATCCAGCGCGAGCTGTTGCCGCCGACCTTGGCATCGATGACCAAGCCGCCTTCCAGGCTGAAGTAGAAAGTATGGTTGGGGTCGTTAGGATCATGCGGGTGTCGACGCAGGGCCTCTGGCCAGCCGATGACCTCCCCCGTGTATTCGATGATCCGTTCGTCGCGGGCGATCGGCACCAGTGCAAACACTCCCCGACCATGCACGCTGCTGCGCCTGACCTGGAAGCGCCGTTTCGATGCTGCGGGGGGGCTGTTTCGCGCCGTCACTTGCGTCATCGACTTCTTTGGGTACATTGAATTTGTGTGCGTGCGCCCGTGCGTGTGTGCGCGCGAGACATCGAATTGTAGAGACGCGCACGCCGTGAATCGAGCCCGCGTTGATCAATCCCACGACACCTTTCCAGCGTTTTGACAAGAAAACATGACCAAGACTCTGATCATTGCCGAGAAGCCCAGCGTCGCGCAGGACATCGTGCGGGCGCTCACGCCTGTGGCAGGCAAGTTCGACAAGCAGGCCGACCATTTTGAAAACGACCGCTATGTCGTCACCTCGGCGGTAGGCCACCTGGTGGAAATCAAGGCGCCGGAGGAGTTCGACGTCAAGCGTGGCAAGTGGAGCTTCAACAACCTGCCGGTGATCCCGCCGCACTTCGATCTGGCGCCGATCGACAAGGCCAAGTCGCGGTTGCTGGCCGTCGTCAAGCTGGTCAAGCGCAAGGATGTGACGGCGCTGATCAATGCCTGCGACGCGGGCCGCGAGGGCGAGCTCATCTTTCGGCTGATCGTGCAGTACGCCGGCAGCGAGAAGAAGCCGATCGACAAGCCCATCCGGCGGCTGTGGCTGCAGAGCATGACACCGCAGGCGATCCGCGACGGTTTTGACAAGCTGCGCGGTGAAGCCGAGATGCAGGGCCTGTCCGACGCCGCCCGCAGCCGCAGCGAGGCCGACTGGCTGGTCGGCATCAACGGCACCCGTGCGATGACCGCGTTCAATTCCCGGGATGGAGGCTTCTTCCTGACCACGGTCGGCCGCGTGCAGACACCCACGCTCAGCGTGGTGGTCGAGCGCGAGGAAAAGATCCGCAAGCACGTGTCCAGGCCCTACTGGGAAATCAAGGCGACCTTCGCCGCGGTGGCTGGCGAATACGACGGCAAGTGGTTCGACCCGAAGTGGAAGAAGAACCCCGACGACCCCGAACTGCGCAACGACCGCGTCTGGGACGAGGTCGATGCGCAGGCGATCGCGCAGGCCGTGCGCGGCCAGCCGGCCAGCGTCACCGAAGAAGCCAAACCCAGCTCGCAGAGCGCGCCCGGCCTGTACGACCTGACGACCTTGCAACGCGAGGCCAACTCGCGCTTCGGCTTCAGCGCCAAGACCACGCTGTCGATCGCGCAGGCGCTCTACGAGAAGCACAAGGTGCTGACCTACCCGCGAACCGACAGCAAGGCGCTGCCCGAGGACTATCTGCCGGTGGTCAAGGACACGATGGCCATGCTGGCCGACGAGGAGCTCCCGGGCCCGCTGCGGGCACTCTCCGGACACGCGCGCAAGGCGCTGAACGACGGCTACGTGAAGCCCAGCAAGCGCATCTTCGACAACGCCAAGGTGTCTGACCACTTCGCCATCATCCCGACGCTGCAGGCGCCGAAGAGCCTGACCGAGATCGAGGCCAAGCTCTACGACATGGTCGTCAAGCGTTTCCTCGCGGTGTTCTATCCGCCGGCCGAGTTCATGGTCACGACGCGAATTTCCGCAGTGAAGGCCGCCGGCAAGGAGTTCAGTTTCCAGACCAACGGCAAGGTGATGGTCAAGCCCGGCTGGCTGGCGGTCTACGGCCGCGAGGCGCAGGAAGACGATGCAAACCTGGTAGCCGTGGCGCCCGGTGAGGTCGTGCGCACCGAGAACGTCGACGTCAACGCGCTGAAGACCAAGCCGCCGGCGCGTTATACCGAGGCGACGCTGCTCAGTGCGATGGAAGGCGCCGGCAAGCTGATCGACGACGACGAGTTGCGCGAAGCGATGGCCGAGAAAGGCCTGGGTACGCCTGCGACGCGCGCGCAGACGATCGAAGGGCTGATCCTGGAGAAGTACATCGTGCGCGAGGGTCGCGAGCTGATCCCCACCGCGAAAGCCTTCCAGCTGATGACGCTGCTGCGCGGCCTGCAGGTCGAAGAACTCACCAGGCCCGAGCTCACCGGCAACTGGGAGTTTCAACTGGCCGAGATGGAGAAGGGCAAGCTCAGCCGCGAAACCTTCATGGCCGAGATCGCGAAGATGACCGAGCGCGTGGTGGCCAAGGCCAAGGAATACGACCGCGACACCATCCCCGGCGACTACGCGACACTGAAGGTACCGTGCCCGAACTGTGGCGGCGTCGTCAAGGAAAACTACCGCCGGTTCACCTGTATCGGCCAGGAGGGCGCGGTGGCGTCAGACGCTGGAGAAGGCCCGGGTTGCGGCTTTTCCATCAGCAAGATCCCCGGCAGCCGCAGCTTCGAGCTGCCCGAGGTCGAGGCCTTCATTGCGAACAAGAAGATCGGCCCGCTCGAAGGTTTCCGATCGAAAGCAGGCTGGCCGTTCACCGCAGAGATCAAGCTGGTCTATGACGACGAGATCAGGAACTGGAAGCTCGAATTCGACTTCGGCGACGACGCCAAGGCCGAGGCCGGCGAGCCGGTCGATTTCTCCGAGCAGGAGCCGCTCGGCCACTGCCCGAAGGACCAGGGCAAGGTCTATGAACACGGCACCAGCTATGTTTGCCAACACGCCGTTGGCGCCAACGTCACCTGCGACTTCAAGAGCGGCAAGATCATCTTGCAGCAGCCGGTGACACGCGAGCAGATGACCAAGCTGCTGCAGACTGGCAAGACCGATCTGCTGGAGAACTTCGTGTCGAACAAGACCCGGCGCAAGTTCAAGGCGCGACTGGCCTTCGATCCGAAGGAAGGCAAGGTCAGCTTCGAGTTCGAGCCACGGCCGGCCAAGCCCGCCGCCAAGGGCGCCGCGGCGAAGAAGGTGGCGGCGAAGAAGTCGGCCTAGCGGTGCCGCACCGGCTGGCCGGTCACAGCGGCAATTCGGTGTAGAACTTGCCGTCGTGGAAGATCAGCGGCAGCGAGCCCGCTCGATGGCGGCAGTGCTCGACCTCGCCGACGAAGATGATGTGGTCTCCCTCTTCGTACTGGCTGCGGTTGAAGCATTCGAAGGCAGCCATCACGCCGTCGAGGATCGGCGCGCCGCTCTCGCCACGGTGCATCGCGATGCCTTCGAAGCGGTCGATGTCGCGGCGCGAAAAGCGCTCGGCGACGTGGCGCTGGTCGGCGGCCAGGATGTTGATCGCGTAATGCGAGCCGCGGCTGAAGGCCGACATCGTCGAGGCCTGCCGCGACAGGCTCCACAGCACCAATGGCGGCACCAGTGACACCGAGTTGAAGGAGTTGGCGGTCACGCCGACCGGCGCACCGCTGGCGTCGAGCGCCGTGATCACCGTCACGCCGGTGGCGAAGGTGCGCAAGGCGGTACGGAACTCGTCGCTGGAAAAACTGGGTGGTCGGGCTTCAGGGGATGAATTCATCGCCCGATTCTGAGCGAAGACGCGCGGTACCGCCGGTTCCTAGAATGCCCCATGTCCGATGCCGAACCGCGTGACGCCGCGCCTTCCCTTGTCCGCACGCCAAGACACATCGACCCGGGCATGCTGCACCGTCTGGCGGTCGTTACCGTTCTCGGCTTCGCTTCCGGACTGCCACTGGCCCTGACTGGTCAGGCGATGCAGGCCTGGCTCAGCCTGGAAGGGCTGGACGTGGCCACCATCGGCTTCCTCAGCCTGGTCGGCCTGCCCTACACCTTCAAGTTCCTGTGGGCGCCGCTGATGGACCGCTTCGAGCTGCCCTGGCTTGGCCGCCGCCGCGGCTGGCTGGTGCTGACGCAGCTCGCCCTGGCAGGCACCCTGCTGTGGCTGGCCGATACCTCGCCGACGCAGGCGACCCGCAGTTTCGCGCTGCTGGCGGTACTGGTGGCCTTCGTGGCCGCGTCTCAGGATGTGGTCATCGATGCCTACCGCACCGATCTTCTGGCCGCGCGCGAACGCGGTCTCGGCTCCTCGCTCAGCGTGCTGGGCTACCGGCTGGCGATGATCCTGTCCGGAGGCATCGCGTTGATCTGGGTTGATCCGTCGAATGCCAGCGGGCCCGGCGGCTGGACCTGGCCCGAGGTGTACCGATTCATGGCCGCGATGATGGCTGGGGCTGCGGTGCTCTCTGCCATTGCGCTGCCGCGCGTCCTGTCGGTTGGCGACCGCTCCAGCGTGGCGCGGCAGGACCTGCTGGGCTTCGCCGCGCTGCTGGCCGCGGTGGCGGTGGGGTTCGTCGTCAGCGACCGTTTCGGCCCACCGATCGCCCGCGCGCTGCTCGCACCCTGGTTCGAGGGCAGCACGCTGGATGTCGGTCTGCAGCGCAAATGGACAGAGCTTCTGGCGCTGCTGCTGGGCCTGGCGTTCACGCTGCCGCTGGCCGCCTGGGCGGCGCGGGCAGCCAAGTTCCAGACCTTGCTGAACGGGTTGAACAGCTATTTCTCGCAGCGCGGCGCGGCCGCCTTCCTCGCCTTCATCGTGCTCTACAAGCTGGGTGACGCCTTCGCCGGATCGCTGATGACGCCGTTCCTGCTGAAGTCGATGATGTTCAGCCCGGCCGAGGTCGGCGTCGTCAACAAGCTGATCGGCCTGTGGCTGACGATCGGTGGCGCGCTCCTCGGTGGTCTGCTGATGCTGAGGCTGGGACTGTGGCGCGCGCTGCTGCTGTTCGGTGTGCTGCAGATGGCCAGCAACCTCGGTTTCTGGTGGCTGGCCGTCCACGGCAAGGGCGCGCTGCCCGGCTTCGTGCTGCCTGCGTTCGACTGGGGTTTCGTCAAGCTGGCGCAGGCCACCGACATCGACGGCGGCCTGCTGATGGTGATTGCCATCGAGAACCTGTCCGGCGGGATGGGTACCGCTGCGTTCGTTGCCTTCCTGATGAGCCTGTGCAATCAGCGCTTCACCGCGACCCAGTACGCTTTGCTGTCGGCGTTTGCCTCGATCGGCCGGGTCTGGGTCGGCCCGCTGGCAGGTGTGTTGGCCGAAGCGATCGGCTGGCCGACCTTCTTCGTCGTGTCCACCGTCCTGGCACTCCCGGCGTTGGGCTTGCTGTGGTGGCTGCGCGATACGGTGCGTGAACTGGAGGTCGATCCCAAGGCTCCAAGCACGGATGATTGAAAGCCCCCCGACAGGCCTCAGCTAATGGACAGCGTTTTCGACAAACCCGACACCACTGCCAGACGATGATGACCATGAGTTCCCAATTCGACCCGGATGCCACTTTCGAGCCCGACCCGGCGAGTGCTGCTGCGCGCTGGCATCGCTACGGTTGTGCCTGCCGTCTGCACGCCCGGCGCGGCTTTGCCCAGGCGCTGCTCGGCGTGGGGGCGACCGTGGCACTGCCCGGCTGGGCGAGCGATGGCGTCGAGGTCGACAAGCAATCGGCGCTGACCAAGCTGGTGCCGGCCGAGCAGATCGAAGACGCTGCCGCGCAGCAGTACCGGCAGATGCTGCAGCAGGCGGCGGCGCAGAAGGCGCTGGCGCCTCCCAGCCACCCCCAGGTGATTCGCCTGAATGCGATCGCGCAGCGGCTGATTCCGTTCAGCAACTCGCCCAACCTGCGCAGCACGCCACGCGTGGCGAACTGGAAGTGGGAGGTCAATCTGATCGGTAGCAAGCAGATCAATGCCTTCTGCATGCCAGGCGGCAAGATTGCTTTCTATTACGGCATCCTCGACACGCTGCAGCTCACCGATGACGAGGTGGCTCAGGTGATGGGTCACGAAATCGCCCACGCGTTGCGCGAGCACGCCCGCGAGCGGATGGGCAAGTCGGCGGCGACGCGCGGTGCGATCGAGATCGGCGCGGCGCTGCTGGGCCTGGGCGGTGGCGGACGCTACCTCGCCGACATGGGTAGCCAGCTGCTGACACTGAAGTTCGGGCGCGACGATGAATCCGAAGCCGACAAGATCGGCCTCGACCTCGCGGCGCGTGGCGGCTACGAGCCGCAGGCGGGCGTGCGCCTTTGGCAGAAGATGGCCGTGGCCAACAAGGACGCGCCGCCCCAGTGGCTGTCCACCCACCCGGCCGGCACCACCCGGATCAAGGACATCGAGGCCAACATTCCGGCGGTGCAGGGGCTGTACGCCCGTGCCGAAAAACCGAAGCAGCGCTTCGCGCCGCCGAAGTCGAAAGCGTCGGAAGCCGGCTGAGTGGCAGAGTGGCCGTCAGACTGCCAGCACCTTCAGCAGCCAGCGGTTGAGGTCACTGACCTCCTGCGCGCACACCGAGTGCGCCATCGGGTACTCGTGCCAGTCGACCACACAGCCCAGCGCTTGCAGGGTGTCGCGCGCCGAGGCTGCTCGCGCCAAGGGCACGACGGTGTCGCCGCGTCCGTGGGCCAGAAATACGGCCAGAGCCATGCTGGCTGCGGTGCGTTCTGCCATCGTGGTGTCGGCCAGCGGCAGATAGCCCGACATCCCGACCAGGCCAGCCAAACGTTCGGTGTGGCGCAGACCGGTCAACAGCGCCATCGCACAGCCTTGCGAAAAACCGGCCAGCACGATTCGCGAGGCGGCGATGCCGCGCTCGCGTTCCTTCGCGATCAGCGCCTCGATATCCAGCCGTGAGGCACGCAGTCCGGCCTCGTCTTCGCGGCGGACCAGGTCGGCATGCGTCAGGTCGTACCAGGCGCGCATCGCCATGCCGCCGTTGATCGTCACCGGACGAACCGGCGCATGCGGAAACACGAACCGCACCGGGCCAACGGTGTCGAGCTGCAGTTCTTCGGCGATCGGCACGAAGTCGTTGCCATCGGCGCCCAGGCCGTGCAGCACGATGATGCTGGCCGTGGGGTTCGGCGCGGTTTCGAGTTCGATGGTTTGAAGCGTCA
The DNA here is from genome assembly GCA_947474755.1 of Burkholderiales bacterium. GTDB lineage: Bacteria > Pseudomonadota > Gammaproteobacteria > Burkholderiales > Burkholderiaceae_C > PBB1. The sequence goes on from CANJJE010000017.1 coordinate 24,384, forward strand.
TCTCGTCATTGTTGCTCAGGCGGGTTGGGCGTCGCCGCAGCACAGCGTCAGGGAGTGGCTCTCGCAGCACCGACCAGGCTCGCAGGGCTGTCCGGACGCCGCACGCGGAACCAGGCCGCGTAGAGCGCTGGAACGAAAGCGAGCGTCAGTGCGGTGGCGACGATCAGCCCGCCCATGATCGAGATCGCCATGGGCCCCCAGAACACGCTGTGGGTCAGCGGAAGCATCGCGAGGATGGCGGCTGCTGCGGTCAGCACCACCGGCCGGGCGCGTCGGGTGGTCGCGTCCCCGATGGCCTGCCAGGGCGCTGCGCCATGAGCGATGTCCTGATCGATCTGGTCGACCAGGATCACCGCATTGCGCATGATCATGCCGCCAAGTGCGATCACGCCGAGCAACGCAACGAAGCCGAAGGGTGCCTGGAAGGCCAGCAGCGCCGGCACCACCCCGATCAGACCGAGCGGTGCCGTCAGGAACACCATCAGCATGCGCGCGAAGCTCTGCAACTGCATCATCAGGAACAGCAGCATCACGACGAACATCAGCGGAAACACCGCGAACAGCGCCTTGTTGGACTTGTCGCTCTCCTCGATCGCTCCGCCTTGCTCGATTCGGTAGCCCGGTGGCAGGCTGTCAAGCACCGGCTTCAATGACGGCCAGATGTGTTGCGTCGCATAGGGCCCCTGCACTCCATCGGGCAGGTCGCTGCGCACCGTCAACACCATGTCCCGATTGCGACGCCACAGCACCGGCTCCTCGTAGACCGTGTCGACGGTAGCGATCTGTGACAGCGGCACCACTGCGCCGCTTCGAGAGAACAGAGAGATGTCGTGCAGGTGCTCCAGTGTCAGCCGTTCCTCGGGCACCGCACGCACCACCACGTCGACCAGTTCCTCTGCGCGGCGCAACTGCGTGACCGGGATGCCCGACAGCACCGCTTGCGTCATGTTCGCGACATCCGACGACGCGATACCGAGCAGGCGCGCCTTGTCCTGGTCGACCTGCACACGCAGCGTGCGCACCTGCTCGTTCCAGTCGAGCTGTGTATCTCGCACCAACGGGCTTTCACGGACCACGTCGCGCACGCGATAGGCAATCTGCCTGACCTGCGCGGTGTCGGGCCCGATGACGCGGAACTGCACCGGGAAACCAACGGGAGGCCCGAAGTCGAGCCGCAGCACGCGGCCGCGCAGGTCGGGGAAGTCCGCCTCAGCCGCAAAGATCGCCAGCAGGCGCGCACGCACGGCCTCGCGCTCTGCGATGCCCGCGGTCTTGACGACGAACTGCGCATAGCAGGGGTTTGGCAGCTCCGGCGACAGGCTCAGGTAGAAGCGCGGCGAACCGGCGCCGGTGTAGGCGGTGAAGGACTGCACCTGGGCGTCTGCCTTCAGCACCTTTTCGAGCCGCTCGACCTGTCTCTGGGTCGCAGTGAACGAAGAGCCCTCGCGCAGTCGCAGGTCGATCAGCAATTCGGGCCGCGATGCGGTGGGGAAAAACTGCTGCTGGACCAGGCCCATGCCTGCACTGGCAATGACGAAGAGCATGACAGTGGCGGCGATCACTGCCCACCGGTGATCGACGCACCAGTCGACGCTGCGGCGCATCAGGCGATAGACCGGTCGGTCATAGGGGTCATGAGGCTTTGCTTCTGCCGCGCTCGTGTCCAGCCGAGACATCGACTTCGGCAGCAGCACCACGCCAAGGTAGGGCGTAAACACCACAGCCACCAACCACGACGCCACCAGCGCCACCCCGACGACCCAGAAGATGCCACCTGCGTACTCGCCAGAGATGGATTGCGCAAAGCCGACCGGCATGAAGCCTGCGACCGTGACCATCGTGCCGGTCAGCATCGGGAATGCGGTCGAGGCGTAGGCGAAGGTCGCCGCCTTGACGCGGTCCATGCCTTGCTCCATCTTCACCACCATCATCTCGACCGCGATGATGGCGTCGTCGACCAGCAGGCCGAGCGCGATGATCAGTGCACCGAGAGAGATGCGGTCCAGCGCCCAGCCTGCGGCGTACATCACGATGGCCACCAGCCCCAGCACCAGCGGCACCGAAGCGGCGACGACGATGCCGGTGCGCCAGCCGAGGGCAACGAACGAGACCGCCAGAACGATCGCCAGCGCCTCCAGGAAGGAGCGCTCGAACTCCCACACCGCTGCCTCGACCACCTTCGGCTGGTCGGCGTACTTTTCCAGTCGGACACCCAGGGGAAGGCGTGCCTGCAACTCGGCCTGGCGCGTGTCCAGTGCCTGTCCGATCGTCAGCAGGTTGCCGCTGCGCGACACGGTGACGCCGAGCGCCAGCACGGCTTCGCCGTTGTACCGAACGGTGAACGATGGCGGGTCTTCCAGTGCGTTGCTGACTGTCGCCACGTCCGACAGGCGCAGCAATTGGCCGCCCGCCTCGATCGGCAGTGCCTCGATGTCGGCGACATCGCGCATCGGGCCACTGACGCGCACAAAGGTTCGCTCGGCGCTGCCCTCGACGGCGCCTGCGGGGCTGATCGTGTTCTGCCGGGCGAGGGCATCGATCAGGCTCTGCGGTGTCAGCCCCAATGCCGCCAGGCGCCTGCTGGAAAACTCGACGTGAAGCTGCTGCGCCTGCCGCCCCAGCAGATCGACCTTGTTGACGCCGGGCACCGACTGCAGGCCGCGCTTCAGATCTTCGGCCAGCGCTTGCAACTCGTGCCATTCGAGCTCGGGTGCGTGCAAGGCATAGAGCACTGCGTAGACGTCAGTGAATTCGTCGTTGAAGAACGGACCGCGCACGCCGTCGGGGAATTCGCCTCGAACGTCCCCGATCTTCTTGCGCGCCTGGTACCAGGCCGCGTCGAGCAGCTTCTTCGAGGTGCCGCCCTTCATCCACAGCGTCAGGCCGCCATAGCCCTGTCGCGAGAAGCTGCGGATGTAATCGATGCCGTCGATTTCCTGTAGCTCGCGCTCCATGCGGTTGAGCACTTCGTCTTGCACTTGCTGCGCGGTCGCCCCAGGCCACGCGACGACCGCGGTCATGGTCGGGACTTCAAAGTTGGGATCTTCCAGCCGCCCGAGTTTCGTGAACGAGGCAAAGCCGAGAACCAGCGTTGCGACGATCAGGAACAGCACGACAGGGCGGTGCGTCACCGCCCATTCGGACAGGTTGAATGACCTCATCGCTGCGCGCCCGATGCCGGCCGTGGCGCTGCATCAATCGGGTCTGCCAGCGGCCGCGCGACGGCACGCACCTTCATTGCGGCATCCAGCTTTTGAGCCCCGACCGACACGACCAGTGCGCCTTCGGCGAGTCCGCGCACCCGGGCAGCGTCGTTCGTATGCGAAAGCACCTCGACTGGAGACTGCGTCAGGGTGCCGGCGTTCGGATCGACGACCCATACCGTCGGCGATTGCGTCACTGACAGCACTGCGCCCAGCGGCAATCGCGCCGAGGCCACGGCATTGCCTCGGCTCAGAAGCAATTCGACGGTGTTGCCCAATCGCAAGCCGGCTGACGATGCCGATGAAACGCCTGGCGCCGTGATGGTGTATCGGGCGCGAAAGGTGCGCGTGGCGGCGCTTGCGGTCGGCGCGAGTTCGCGCAAGCGCAGCTCCAGCGGCCTGAGCGCGCCGTCGTGCGCCTGTGCGGCCAGGCGGGCGCTGGCCTGGTAGCTTTGCAGTTGAGGCGCCAGGGACTCCGGCACATCGACCACCACATCGAGCGCACTCGGCCGTGCCAGCGTGATCAAGGGTTGCGCTTCGGCGATCACCTGGCCGGCCTCGAACCGCAGCGCGGTCACCACGCCATCGAACGGTGCGGTGAGCGTGGCATAGCCGATCCGGCGGCGGGACAGGTCGAGCTGGCTGCGTGCCTGCGCGAGTCGCGCCACTGCAGCATCGGCGCGCGCTTGCTGTCTCTCGAGGTCGGCTGCGCCAACGGATCCATCGGTCAGCAACCGCCGAAAGCGCGCCGCGTCGCTGGACGCCTGCTCGGATTCGACCTGGCTGGCTCGCCACTGCTCCGAGGCGACATCGAGGCCAAGTTGGAGGTCAGCCTCGTCGAGACGTGCCAGTATCTGCCCTTGCCTGACGGTCTGGCCGACATCGACCGAGCGCAGGGTGACCTTGCCACCGACCCGAAACGACAACTCGCTCTCGAAGCGTGCGCTGACCGTCCCGCTGAGGCGACGTTCAGCTTCGCCCATGTCGTGGTGCACCGGCGTCACGTACACCGCCTGTACGGGTGCCACGGGTTCTGTTGCAGGCGTGCAGGCAGCAAGCAGCAGCGCCGATGGGAGGCAGCACCACGTCCGCAGCGAGAGCTGGATCGGGGCGTCGAGGTGATGGCGAATGTTCATCGGACGCCCATTTCCAGGTGTGGGGCAAGCAAGGCCTCGGTGGCGGGCACTGGCTCGGGAGCAGGGGGCGCGGAAGAGTGCGCCGCCGCGCCCGGCTCCGCCAGCCAGCCGCCCCCCATCGACTTGAACAGCTGCACCGCGGCGAGCGCGAGCTGGGTGCGGCTGTCGATCGCCGCCAGTTCCGCGGCGATCACGCTGCGCTGTGCGTCAAGCAGAGGCAGCAGGCCGATCTGGCCTTCGCGATACATCGACTCGGCATGGCGCAGGCCAGTGCGCCGCAGTGCCTCCGTCTGACGCGTTGCCGCGAGTCGTGCGCGCTCTTCGGCCAGCACGACGAGGCTGCTTTCGACTTCCCGCACGGCTTCGAGCACCCGCTGTTCGTAATTCACCGCCGCGATGCGCTCGCGCGCCGATTGCCGCTCGACCGCGGCTCGCAATCGACCCGCATTGAAGATCGGCATCGAGAACGCCAGTGCCACATGGCTGTAGCGCACCGGCGACAGTTCAAACATGTTGATGCGCAGGTCTTCGCCGCCCAGAAGGGCGGCCAGGAAAAACTTCGGCAGCAGGTCGGCCTGGCTTTCGCGCAAGCGCGCACTGGCAGACGCCAGTTGCCGCTCGGCTGCCCGCAAGTCCGGGCGGCGCGACAGCAGCTCCACCGGCTGGCCCGCAGCCATGACCGGCACATCGGGCAGTGTGGCCGCAGGGCTGGCCTCCAGACCATCGATGGCGGCGCTGGCAGACCTCCCGAGCAGCAGCGCCAGTTGATGCTCGGTGGTGGCAATCAGCGCGCGCAGAGGCGGAAGTTGTGCCGACAGCGCTGCGGTGTCGCCCGCCGCCTGGGAAACGTCGAAGCGGCTGGCCTGGCCGGCCGCCTCCCGGCTTCGTGCCAGGCGTTCGCTGTCGGCTTGTGACTGCAGCAGTGCCTCCGTCCGATCAAGTCTCGCCCGAGCGCCCAGGCGAACGAAGTACTGCCTGGCGACCTCGCTGCTGACCAACAGGCGGGCGGCATCAACGTCGAAATCCGCAGCCTGCGCGTCAAACCGGGCAGCGTTTGACGCGGCCCGCGCGGCACCGAACACATCGAGTTCCCAGCTCAGATCGACAGACGCGCGATAGGCCCGTACGTCTGGTGAGTTCTGCTTCACCCTTTCGGGCAGACCGCTGCGCTGGTCGGATGCTGTCGCGTTCAAGGCCAAGGTGGGCGCCAGGCGGGCGTCGGTGGCCCGCAGCCCGGCGCGCGCTTCCTCCACCCGCAGCACGGCCATGCGGATGTCGAGGTTCGCAGCCAGAGCAGACTCGATCAAACGAGCAAGCGTCGGGTCGTCGAAGCGTTGCCACCACTGCGCCTCAAACGTCCGGCCTTGCACCGAGGTGGCGCGGAAACTCTCCGCCGTGACATGAGCCTTCGCCAGCGAACGGTCAGGTTCGACCGTTGCGGCGCAGCCGCTGATCCCGAGTGCCAGCGCAAATGCCGAGACAGAAAAACACAGAGGAAAGAGGCCGGAACGCACCATCGGTATCGTCCAAGAGGGGATGCGAAGACGCGGGTCCAAAGCCACGAAGCGACCCGGTTGTTGACAGTTCCGCGCATTGTCACGCCCGCGTGTTGACGCTGTCAACATTGTCGATGTGCATCAGCGGCGCGGAGCCTGGGGGCCGTGCTAGCGTCTCTCCCTGAACCGTTGTGAACCGAGGCCTGGATGCCCAAGAAGATCAAGACCGCAGAGCCTGTCGATCTGAAGGAAGCCTGTATACAGGTGGCGCGTGACTTCATCGCTGAGCACGGGATCGAGAACCTGAGCCTGCGCGAAGTGGCCCGTCGGCTCGGTGTGTCGCACCAGGCACCGTACCGCCACTACCCCAACAGGGATCATCTGCTGGCCGAGGTGCTCCGGCGCTGCTTTCAAGGCTTCGCTGCGCATCTCGACGCTCGCCATCGCTTCGACGATCCCAAGGCCGACCTGCAGTCGATGGGCCGCCAGTATTTGAGTTACGCCGCACAGCACCCCCTCGAGTACCGCTTGATGTTCAACATCCCTTGGCCGCAGGCTGCCGATCACCCAAGCCTCCTGGAGGACGCGCGGCATGCGTTCGATCTGCTGCTTGGCGTGCTTCGGCGCATTCATGGCACACACGCGTCCAAGCGTGCACTGATCGAACTCGACGCCTTGTACATCTGGTCATCGATGCATGGAGTCGTGGGCATCATGCAGTGCAAGCTGACGGATCGGCTCGAACTGTCAGTCCAGGTCACCGACCAGGCCGCTCAGCATGTGATGCTGATGATCCTGGGGTCGATCGGAGAAAAGCGCTGATCGAACCGCATCGCGTCGGCATGCATCGGGTCGCCAGCCCCCGCCGCTGTGTGGCCTGCAGCACCATTACCCAGGCACTCCGGGCACCATCCGGGAGTGAACCCGGCCATGACGGCCCCCTCCGGCTCAGAGCGTGAAGTCGTAGTCGATCGTCAGTGGCGCGTGGTCGGAAAAGCGCGGTTCGAGGTGGATGTCGGCGCGGCGAGCCCGTGCGGCGATACCTGGTGTGGCGAGGTGGTAGTCGATGCGCCAGCCGACGTTCTTGGCCCAGGCCTGGCCGCGGCTGCTCCACCAGGTGTAGCGGTCCGGGCTCGCATCCAGCCTGCGGAACACGTCGACCAGTCCGGCCCCGGCCTCGGCGTCAAGCAGATTCGTCATCCACGCGCGCTCTTCAGGCAGGAACCCGCTGTTCTTCAGGTTGCCCTTCCAGTTCTTCAGGTCGATTTCCTTGTGGGCGATGTTGATGTCGCCCAGCAGCACGAACTCCCGCTCGGCGGCAAGACGTGCGAGGTGCGGTTCGATCAATGCCAGAAAGCGGAACTTGGCCTGTTGCCGTTCCTCGCTGCTGCTGCCGCTCGGAAAGTAACAACTGATGACACTGAAGCGGGGAAACTCGGCGCGCGTGGGGTCGTCGAAGCAGGCCTCGACCCAGCGGCCTTCATCGTCGAATTCGGCATTGCCGATGCCTGATCGAATCTGGCTCGGACGCTGTTTCGTGTAGACGCCGACACCGGAGTAGCCCTTCTTGTGTGCGAAGTGGAAATGACCGCTCATGCCGGCAAGGCGATCGAAGCGCCCGACGACGGTATCGGCCTGGGCCTTCACCTCCTGCACCCCCATACAATCCGGTGCCGTGGTTCGGACCCAGTCTTCGAAGCCCTTGCTGGTCGCAGACCGGATGCCATTCAGATTCAACGTGACCAGACGGAGCACAGGATTCCTCAGATGAGCCGAAGCGGCCTCGGTGACTTGAACACGGATGAACTCGCGCAGGACTTCGTCAGGTTCTCACTCGACGCTGGAGTGTTGCGGTTCGGGGAGTTCCAGACCAAGGCCGGACGGCTGTCGCCTTACTTCTTCAACGCCGGCCTGTTCGATGACGGCGCCAAGCTCGGCCGCCTCGCGCAATTCTATGCACGGCGTCTGCAGCAGGCGCGGGCCTCCGGCGCGCTGCAATTCGACATGTTGTTCGGTCCCGCCTACAAGGGCATTGTGCTGGCGGCGGTGGTGGCCGTCGAACTTGCCCGCCTGGGCATCAACGTGCCCTACGCCTACAACCGCAAGGAGGCGAAGGACCATGGCGAAGGCGGCACGCTGGTCGGCGCGCCGGTGCGTGGGCGGGTGCTGATCATCGACGACGTGATCTCCGCCGGCACCTCGGTGCGCGAATCGATAGCGATGATCGAGGCTGCGGGTGGTACACCGAGCGCGGTCGTCATCGCACTCGACCGGCAGGAAAAAGCCACCGACCAAGGCCGCGACGCGCCATGGTCTGCGGTGCAGTTCGTTCAGCAGCAACTCGGCCTGCCAGTCACCTCGATCGCGACGCTGACCGATCTGCTGCATGTCCTGCAAGACACCGACGCACCTGCGCTGGCTGCCCATGCCGAGCGGGTTCGCACCTACCGCACGCGCTATGGCGTCTGAGGGCGTGAGCGTTGTTGCATCGACGCTGAGGAGTGCGTACTGGGTCACGCTCCTGGCGGCCTTGGTCGGCGGATCCTGCGCGGCGTCGGCGGCGACGATCTATTCCTGTGTCGATGGCACGGGCAAACGCCTGACCTCCGACCGCCCCATTCCCGAGTGCCTCGCGCGTGAACAGCGAGTGCTGAATCCTGACGGCTCCACCAGGCATGTCGTGCCGCCGACGATGACAGCCGAAGAGCGCGCTGATGCCGAGGCGCGCGAGCGTGAGAAAGCCGCGCGCCGCGCAGCCGAGGTCGATGCCGTACGCCGCGACCGCAACCTGCGCATGCGATACCCCAACGAGGCTGCGCATCAGAAAGCGCGGCTGGCGGCGCTTGATGACCTGAAGCGCACGCTGCAACTGTCCGAACGGCGCCTGGAAGCACTGGCTGCAGAAAAGAAGCCTCTGCTCGAAGAGGCAGAGTTCTATGCTGGTCGCACGATGCCCACACGCCTCAAGCAGCAGCTCGACGGCATCGATGCCGCCGCCGAGGCACAGCGCGCGCTGATCCAGAACCAGCAAGCCGAGACCTTGCGCATCAACGCGAGCTTCGACGCAGAACTGGCACGGCTGCTCAGGCTCTGGGCAGGCGCCCCGCCGGGTTCGCTGGGCCCGACTCCGCCGGTGTCTCAGCCGGCGCCGACCGCATCCTCGGCGATCACCCCAGCTTCTTCTTCAGAAGCGCCGTGACCTGGGTCGGATTGGCCTTGCCCTTGGTGGCCTTCATCGCCTGACCGACCAGAGCGTTGAAGGCCTTCTCCTTGCCTGACCGGTATTCCTCGACCGATTTCGCGTTCGCCGCCAGCAAGTCGTCGAGCACCCGGTCGAGTTCGGCGGTGTCGCTGAGCTGCTTCAGGCCCAGGTCGTCGATCGCTTTGTCCACGAAAGACGAATCGATGGGCTCAGTCGGCTCCCGAAGCTGACCAGCCGTCCACAGCAACTCAAGCACCTGTTTGGCGCCGTTGTTGGAAATCGTGCCATCGCCGATGCGCGAAATCAGCTGCGCAAGCACGGCCGCCGAGACTGGGCAGGCCTCGATTGCCAATCCTTCGGCATTCAGTCTCCGCGCCAGTTCGCCCATCATCCAGTTGGCGACCACCTTGGGCAAATTGCACTGTGCCGTGGCCGATTCAAAGAACGCTGCATGCGATTTGGTCTGCGTGACCGCCAGTGCGTCGTAAGCGGGTAGACCGTAGTCGCGCTGGAAGCGCGCGGCCATTGCCTGCGGCAGCTCGGGCATGGCCGCACGCACACGCTCGATCCAGTCCGCCGCGATCACCAGCGGCGGCAGATCGGGGTCGGGGAAGTAGCGATAGTCGTGCGCGTCTTCCTTGCTGCGCATCGCGCGTGTTTCGCCGCGTCCGCCATTGGCCGTGGGGTTGAACAGCACCGTTGCCTGCTGCACTTCACCGCCATCCTCGATCAGGTCGATCTGCCACTGGATCTCGCAGTCGATGGCTTGCTGCAGGAACTTGAAGCTGTTCAGGTTCTTGATCTCGCGTCGGGTGCCGTAAGGCATGCCGGGCTTGCGCACCGACACATTGGCGTCGCAGCGGAAGCTGCCTTCCTGCATATTGCCGTCGCAGATGCCCAGCCACACCACCAGCGCGTGCAGCGTCTTCGCGTACTCGGTCGCTTCGGCGCTCGATCGCATATCGGGTTCGGAGACGATTTCCAGCAGCGGCGTGCCGGCGCGGTTCAGGTCGATGCCGGTCTGGCCGGCGTAGTCCTCATGAAGCGACTTGCCCGCGTCCTCTTCGAGGTGGGCGCGTGTCAGGTGGACCTTGTGCGTGGTGTCGCCGAGGAGGAATTCGATGGCCCCACCCTGCACCACCGGCGTCTCGTACTGGCTGATCTGGTAGCCCTTCGGCAGATCAGGGTAGAAGTAATTCTTGCGTGCAAAGATCGAGTGCTGCGCCACCTTGGCGCCGACCGCCAGGCCAAAGCGAATCGCCCGCTCGACCGCGCCGCGGTTCATCACCGGCAGCGTCCCCGGTAGCGCCAGATCGATCGGCGAGGCCTGGGTGTTGGGCGCGGCGCCGAACTGTGTCGACGAGCCGCTGAAGATCTTGCTGACGGTCGACAGCTGCGCATGGGTTTCAAGGCCGATCACGACCTCGTAGCCACGGATCAGCTGGCTCGCGGTGCTGGCCTTCATGCGGTCCCCCCCATCGCGGTCGCCGATGGCGCATGCCGGTGCCAGTCGGTCGCCTGCTGGAATGCGTGGGCGGCGTGCAGCAGCGTGCCCTCCTGGAAGTAGTTGCCGATCAACTGCAGGCCTACCGGCATGCCTGCACCTTCGCCCGATGCAGCAAAACCTGCTGGCACGCTCATGCCGGGCAGTCCGGCCAGGCTGGCAGGCAGCGTGAAGATGTCGGCCAGGTAGTTGGCGACCGGGTCATCGCCTTTGCCGCCCAGCTTCCAGGCCACAGTGGGCGCCACCGGCCCGGCGATGAGGTCGCATTCAGCAAAGCAGTGCTGGAAATCGTCAGCGATCATGCGGCGCAGCTTCTGAGCCTGCAGGTAATAGGCGTCGTAATAACCGTGGCTGAGCACATAGCTGCCGATCATGATGCGGCGCTTGACCTCGTCGCCGAAGCCTTCGGCCCGGGTCTTCTTGTACATGTCGATCAAGTCGGTGTACTTTGCGGCACGGTGGCCGAACTTCACCCCGTCGAAGCGGTTCAGATTCGAACTGGCTTCCGCCGGCGCGATGATGTAGTAGACGGGGATCGAAAGCTCCGTGCGCGGCAGGCTGACATCGATCAGCGTCGCGCCGAGCTTCTCGAGCTCGGCCAGCGCCGCGCGCACGGCGCCGTCGACCCCCGAGGCCAGTGCTGGAGGAAAGAATTCCACAGGCAGGCCGATGCGCAGACCCTTCAGCGGTTGAGCGGCAGTCGCATCTGCACGGGGACTGCGCATGGCCCTTGCGTAGTCCTGCGGCGGGCGTTGCGCGCTGGTCGCGTCTCGCTCGTCAAAGCCGCTCATCGCGCCAAGCAGCAAGGCGCAGTCTTCGGCCGATCGCGCCATCGGTCCCGCCTGGTCGAGGCTCGAGGCGAAGGCGATCATGCCGAAACGCGAACACACGCCGTAAGTCGGTTTGATGCCGGTGATGCCGGAAAAGCTGGCCGGCTGGCGAATCGAGCCGCCAGTATCGGTGCCGGTGGCGGCTGGCACCAGACGTGCTGCCACCGCGGCAGCCGAGCCGCCCGATGAGCCGCCGGGCACGCGGGTCAGGTCCCAGGGGTTCTTGACCGCGCCGTAGGCCGAGTTCTCGTTGCCCGAGCCCATCGCGAACTCGTCGCAGTTGAGTTTGCCCAGCGTCACCGTGCCTGCGGCAGAAAGCCGCGACACCACCGTCGCATCGAACGGGCTGCGGTAGCCGGCCAGCATCTTCGAGGCGGCGGTGGTCGGCAGGTCGCGGGTGACGAAGATGTCCTTGTGCGCCAGCGGCACACCCAGCAGCGGCCGAGACTGCTCCGCGTTGCCCTGCGCGCGTTGCGCATCCGCATCGCGCGCCTGCGCCAGCGCTGCATCGGCATCGACGCATAGCCACGCGCCGAGGTGCTCGTGGGCCGCAATGCGGTCCAGCAGGTGGCCGGTGACCTCGACGCTGGAGACCTTCTTCTCGGCCAGTGCGCGCGCCAGGTCGGACACGCCCAGGTCATGCAAGGCGCCGCTCATAAGTACACCCTGCGCGCTGGGCGCGGTCCCACCGAGCGGGAGCAATCGCGCATGGGGCGGCTCGGCGCGCTCATTCGACCACCCGCGGCACGAGGAACAGCCCGTCTTCGACCGATGGTGCACTGCGCTGGTTGAGCTCGCGCTGGTTGGTCTCGGTGACCACGTCGTCGCGCAGCCGCAGGCTGACTTCGCTGACTGCCGACAGCGGGGTGTACAGCGGCTCCACGCCTGCAGTGTCGACGGCGCTCATCTGCTCCACGATGGAGAAGAATGCATTGATCTGGCCCAGCATCGCCGCCTGTTCGGCAGGCTGCAGCGCCAGGCGCGCGAGGTGCGCGATGCGGCCGACGTCATCCGGGGTCAAGGGCATGGGAAATTAGGCTCGGTGAAGGGTTGCGGAGGGCGGTGAACCCGGGTTCGTCGAGTATTATCTGCGCTGGTTGTCAACCCATCGGACGCACTGCCCATGCCGTCTTTATCGGGCGCGTCGCCTGATCGGTTCCTATGTCGCAGACCGTCGATGTCGCGGGCCTGGAAGCTCGCTCGTCGCGCTCGCCATGGCACCCGTTTCGTCGCTTTCCCTTCCCTCTCATTCCATGGAATCGTCGGGTTCGAGCAAGGCGCTCCTTCGCTGTGGGCGCCGGCGCTGAACACCGCATACACACTATGTTCGGATCCTTTCGTCGTTATTTCTCGACGGACTTGGCCATCGACCTCGGCACCGCGAATACGCTGATCTATGTCCGTGGCAAGGGCATCGTGCTCGACGAGCCGTCTGTCGTGGCCATTCGCCACGAAGGCGGGCCCAACGGCAAGAAGACCATCCAGGCGGTCGGGACCCAGGCCAAGGCGATGCTGGGCAAGGTGCCCGGCAACATCGAAGCCATCCGCCCCATGAAGGATGGCGTGATCGCCGACTTCACCGTCACCGAGCAGATGCTCAAGCAGTTCATCAAGATGGTCCACCCTCGCTCGGTACTGCGGCCGAGCCCGCGCATCATCATCTGCGTGCCCTGCGGCTCGACGCAGGTGGAGCGCCGTGCGATCCGCGAATCGGCGCTGAACGCCGGTGCCAGCCAGGTCTACCTGATCGAGGAACCGATGGCGGCTGCGATCGGCGCCGGCCTGCCGGTATCGGAAGCTTCGGGATCGATGGTGGTCGACATCGGTGGCGGCACCACCGAGGTTGGCGTCATCAGCCTGGGCGGCATGGTCTACAAGGGCAGCATCCGCGTCGGTGGCGACAAGTTTGACGAGGCCATCATCAACTACATCCGGCGCAACTACGGCATGCTGATCGGCGAGCCGACCGCGGAGTCGATCAAGAAGAACATCGGTAGCGCTTTCCCGGGCTCCGAAGTGAAAGAGATCGAGGTCAAGGGGCGCAACCTCAGCGAAGGCGTCCCGCGCAGCTTCACCATCAGCAGCAACGAGATCCTCGAAGCGCTGACCGACCCGTTGAACCAGATGGTGTCGGCGGTCAAGAACGCGCTGGAGCAGACCCCGCCCGAACTCGGTGCCGATATTGCCGAGCGAGGCATGATGCTGACCGGCGGCGGCGCGCTGCTGCGCGACCTGGACCGCCTGCTCGCCGAGGAAACCGGCCTGCCGGTGCTGGTCGCCGAGGATCCGCTGACCTGCGTGGTGCGCGGTTGCGGCATGGCACTCGAGCACATGGAGCGCCTCGGCTCGATCTTCACGTCAGAGTGACATGCTTCTAGGCTCCATCGATAGAACGCCGCCGCCGTTCTTTCGCCAGGGCCTGTCCGCGCTCACCAAACTGGCACTGTGCTCGGCGCTCGCGGTGTTCCTGATGGTCGCCGACGTGCGTTTCAAGCTGACCCAGCCGCTGCGTGCGCTGCTGGCCACCGCGCTGCATCCGGTGCAGCGCACGCTGCTGGCACCGGTCGAAGGGGTCGAATCGGCCTTCCGTTACGGTGCGGGGCTGGAAGCTGCGATCGCCAATGAATCGGCAGCCCGTCGCGCGCTCGCCGACCAGGCGCTGCGCACCAACCAGGTTGATCAACTGCAGGCCGAGAACTCACGGCTGCGGGCGCTGCTCGACGTGCGAGTCGGCTTGCAGGTGCGGTCGCAGGCGGCCGAGGTGCTGTATGAATCGACCGACCCTTACTCTCGCAAGGTGGTAGTCGACCGGGGTCTGGCGCAAGGCATCGTTGCCGGCTCGCCAGTGATCAGCGAAGCCGGTGTGATCGGGCAGGTGACGCGGGTCTATCCGCTGTCGTCGGAGGTGACGCTGTTGACCGACAAGGACGCCGCCGTGCCGGTGCTGAACGCCCGCACGCAGGCGCGCAGCGCGGCCTATGGTTCGGCCGCAGGCGATGCACTCGAGTTGCGCTTCATGGCGGGCAATGCGGATGTGAAGCCCGGCGACCTGTTGCAGACCTCCGGCGTCGATGGCGTCTACCCACCGGGCCTGCCGGTGGCCAAGGTGATGACCATCGATCGCAAGCTCGATTCCGGCTTCGCGAGGATCCTGCTGGCGCCTTCCGCGCCGCTCGGTGGTGTGCGCCATGTGCTGGTGCTGGAGCCGATCGGCTTGCAGCTGCCCCCCCGCCCGGAACATGCCCCGGGGAGTGCAGCGTCGGCTTCTGCGTCGGCATCGGCTGCCTCGGGCGGCCACAGCAAGAAGGCGCAACGCCAATGATCCTGCCGCGCCGCACTGATCAGCTGCTGTTGCCGGTCAACCCGCTGTTCCTGTGGTTCACGCTGCTGTGCGCGCTGGCGATCAACCTGGTGCCGCTGGGCCGCCATCCCGCTGCGCCCGATGCACTGGCGGTAGTGCTGGTGTTCTGGAACGTGCACCAGGCCCGTCGTGTCAGTGTCGGCGTGGCTTTCATGTTCGGCCTGCTGATGGATGTGCACGACGGCGCGCTGCTTGGCCAGCATGCACTGGCCTACACGCTGCTGGCCTACGCGGCGACCACCATCCACCGTCGCCTGCTGTGGTTCGATCTGCCATCGCAGGCGCTGCAGATCCTGCCGCTGTTCCTGGCCGCGCACCTGGTGTCATTTGTGGTGCGGATGATTGCCGGCGGGACGCTGCCGGGATGGCACGCCTTGCTGGCCCCGGTGTTTGAGGCGCTGCTGTGGCCGCTGGCGACCTGGCTGCTGCTGGCCCCGCAGCGTCGCGCTCCCGACCGCGACCAGAACCGACCGTTGTGAGCGTGATGCCGACATGATTGAAATGAAGAATGTCGAGCAGGAACTGCGCCGTTTTCACGTGCGGCTGTTCGCGGCCGCGGCGTTCGTGCTGCTGTGCTTCGGCCTGCTCGTCTTTCGCCTGACGCATCTGCAGGTTGCCAAGCACGAGGAGTTGAGTGTGAGGGCCGAGAACAACCGCATCTCGGTGGTGCCGATCGTGCCCAATCGCGGCTTGATCGTCGACCGCAACGGCGTCGTGCTCGCCAACAACTACTCGGCCTACACGCTTGAGTTGATGCCATCGCGCATCGACGACCTCGAGGCCACGATCAACCAGCTTGCCGAGGTGATCGACATCCTCCCCCGCGACCGCAAGCGGTTCAAGCGGCTGATGGACGAGAGCAAAAACTTCGAGTCGCTGCCGATCCGCACCAAGCTCACCGACGAGGAGGTGGCCCGGTTCACTGCCCAGCGTTACCGATTTCCCGGTGTCGAGGTGAAGGCCCGGCTGTTTCGCAACTACCCGCTGGGCGAGGTGGGCAGCCATCTGCTGGGCTACATCGGGCGCATCAACCAGGCCGAGAAGGAAGTCATCGACGAGTCGGAGGACGCGCCCAATTACCGCGGCACCGAATACATCGGCAAGCTTGGCATCGAGCAGAGGTACGAGGCCGAACTGCATGGCACCACCGGCTTCGAGGAAGTGGAAACCAGCGCGGCCGGTCGGGCGGTGCGGCGCCTTCACAGCAGCCCGGCGACGCCAGGCAACACGGTGGTGCTGTCCATCGACATCCGGCTGCAGGCGTTGGTCGAATCCCTGTACGGCGACCGGCGAGGGGCGCTGGTCGCCATCGATCCGCGCAGCGGCGAGGTGCTCGCTTTTGTCAGCAAGCCCACCTTCGACCCCAACCTGTTCGTCGACGGGATCGACAGTGAGAGCTGGAAGGAGCTCAGTGAATCGCCGGACAAGCCCCTGCTGAACCGAGCGCTGCGCGGCACCTACCCACCGGGATCGACCTACAAGCCGTTCATGGCGATGGCGGCGCTGAATGCCAACAAGCGCTCACCCAGCACATTGATCAACGACACCGGAACCTTCATTTTTGGAGGCCGCCGCTATGGCAGTCCGGAGAACGAACGCGGCGGCATCATGGACATGCGCCGGGCCATCGTCGAATCGAGCAATGTGTATTTCTACACGCTGGCCAACGAGATGGGCGTGGACCTGATCCACGACGAGCTGTCGCCGTTCGGTTTTGGCCGCAAGACCGGCATCGATGTCGAGGGCGAGGTCTCGGGCCTGCTGCCTTCGACCCACTGGAAGCGGCGCGCCTACAAGCGCGCCGATCAACAGAAGTGGTACGCCGGCGAAACGATTTCGCTGGGCATCGGCCAAGGCTACAACAGCTTCACGATGCTGCAGCTCGCCACGGCAATGGCGACGCTCGTCTCAGGTGGTCAGCGCTACGAGCCGCGGCTCGTGCGTCGGATCGACGATGTGCTCACGAGGGACCAGCGACAGATTTCGGCCCACGCGATCCCGCCGATCGGTCTGAAGCCGGAGCAGGTGGAGGTGATCCGCGAGGCCATGCATGGCGTGACCGTTTCCGGCACGTCGACACGGGTGTTCGCCGGCGCTGGCTACCAGAGCGGCGGCAAGACCGGCACGGCGCAGGCGGTTGGCCTGAAGCAGAACGAAAAGTACAGTGCGAACCGGGTTGAGGAGCGCTTGCGCGATCACGCGCTGTACGTTGCCTTCGCGCCAGTGGAGAACCCGCAGATCGCGGTCGCAGTCATCGTCGAGAACGCCGGTTGGGGTGCTGGCGCTGCCGCGCCGATCGCGCGCAGGTTGTTCGATTACATGCTGCTGGGCCAGGTGCCCAGCGAAGAGGACATCGTCGCCACGCGTGCCGGCACCTCGGCTGCCCCGATCGGCACGCCGCGGCACATCCAGGATCTGGTGCTGCCCGGCAACCCAACGCTGCTCGCGACGGCTGCCGCGCCTGCCAGTGCGGCTTCGGTGGTCTCTGCGGCCGACGCCCCGGTTCGCGAGGCTGCGCAGCGATGAGGCCGTCCTTCGAGAAACCGTCCATGCTGGCGCGCGTGATGCCGCTGTTCCGGGGCTTCGACGCACCGTTGCTGCTGGCGGTGCTGCTGCTGTCGGCCATCGGATTGACGGTGATGTACTCGGCCGGGTTCGATCACGGCACCCGCTTCGTCGATCACGCACGAAACATGATGCTGGCTGCCGGCCTGCTGTTCGTGGTCGCCCAGGTGTCGCCGCAGCGTTTGATGGCGCTGGCTGTACCGCTTTATGTGGTGGGCGTCACGCTGCTGGTGGCCACCGCGCTGCTCGGCATCACCAAGAAGGGCGCCACGCGCTGGCTTGATGTGGGCATCGTGATCCAGCCCAGCGAGATCCTGAAAATCGCGATGCCGCTGATGCTGGCATGGTGGTTCCAGCGCCGTGAAGGTCAGGTGCGTGCGCTCGATTTTGTCGTCGCGCTGCTGATCCTGGCGGTGCCGGTTGGCCTGATCGTCAAGCAGCCTGATCTGGGCACCGCGCTCCTGGTGATGGCTGCGGGCCTGTTCGTGATCTTCTTCGCCGGTTTGTCCTGGAAGCTGATCGTTCCGGTGGTGGCGGTGGCTGCTGTGGCCATCACCGCGCTGGTGCTGTCGGGCGACGCGATCTGCAAGCCCGATATGAAGTGGCCGATGCTGCGTGATTACCAGAAGAATCGCGTCTGCACGCTGCTCGACCCGACCGCCGACCCGCTTGGCAAAGGTTTTCACATCATCCAGGCGACGATCGCCATCGGCTCCGGCGGTGTCACTGGCAAGGGCTTCATGAAGGGCACGCAGACCCACCTGGAATTCATCCCGGAACGCACCACCGACTTCATCTTCGCGGCCTACTCGGAGGAGTTCGGCCTGATCGGCTGCATCGGCCTGATGCTCGGTTTCCTGTTCTTGATCGTGCGCGGCTTGATGATTGCCTCCGACGCACCGAACGTATTCACCCGACTGCTCGCCGGCGCGATCACGATGAGTTTCTTCACCTATGCCTTCGTCAACATGGGCATGGTCAGTGGCATCCTGCCGGTGGTGGGTGTGCCCCTGCCCTTCATCAGCTATGGCGGCACCGCGATGGTGACCCTGGGCCTGGGCCTGGGCATCCTGATGTCGATTGCGAGGAACAAGCGACTGGTTCAGGGTTGACCTGGTGCTGCGTGCCCTGGCGACGAGAGGTCACTTTTTCGTGGCGGCCCGGGCTGCATCGACGTCAACATAGCGCCAGAACTCGCGCATGAACGGGTGGCGCTGGTAGCCGCTCACCCACGGAAAGATCAGGTCGGTGCCGATGCGATGTGCGTGCACTTTCATCGGCATGTAGGCGACCAGCAGCTTGCTCGCGTCCTGCATCAGCGCGAGGCGCTCGGGCGTATCGCCGAGCACGGTCTGCGCGTCGTACAGCTCGTTGAAGGCCGGCAGGTCGAAGAAGGCGAGGTTGCCTTCGCCCTTCTGCGGCCCGTAGGCCAGAGCCAAAAAACCGTCTGCATCGGGCGAGGTGGCGCTCATGCCCAGGCCCCACATCATGAGCTTGCCGGCCCGCGCGGCCTTCAGCTGCTCGGGCCACTGGCCGATCTTGAACTCGACCTTGACGTGGATTGCGTCCATGTACTTCTTCCACAGCTCGTTCCGCTGGCGCGATGTCTGGTCCGGCGAGGTGGCGTAGACGAGCTTGAGCGGCTGGCCATCGGGCAGGTCGCGCCAACCGTCGCCATCGTGGTCGACATAGCCGTACAGATCGAGAAGCGCCTTCGCGCGCGCCGGGTCGTACAGGCTCATCTCCGACTTCCAGGCAGGATCGAACCCGAAAGTCATCGGCGGCAGCGTGCTTTCTGCGGGCACGGCCTGGTTGCGGCGCACCTGGCGGATCTCGGTGGCGGTGTCGTAGGCCAGCGCGATCGCCCGGCGCAGTGCCACCTTCTCCGGGGTGTAGCCGCCGACCAGCGGGTCCTGCATGTTGAAGTAGGTGAACGAGATGTCCGAGCCGGGCGTGCGCACCATCTGGATGCCGCGTGACGCGAGGTTCGGCGCGATGCGGTTGTTCGGGATCGCGATGTTGGCGAACTCGGCCGGCAGGCCTTCGATCATGTCGTGCTCGGCGTTCAGGAAGGCCAGCCAGCGCGGCTGCGATTCCCCGACGATCGACACTTCGACACGGTCGATCATCGGCAGGCGCCGGCCCTTGAGCTTCTGGTGGATCGCCTGCGCCACCGGGTCATTGGCAGGCGGATCTGCCTGGTAGAACTGCTCACGGAAATTCGGGTTGCGCGTCAGCACCATCCGAGATGAACGCTGCCATTCGCTGAGCACATACGGCCCGGTGCCCACCGGGTGCTCCATGATCTTGTCGCCATAGGCCTCGACCACCTCGCGTGCCAGCGCGCCGGTTCCGGTGAAGCTGTTGATGAAGCGCGGGCTGGGCTTGCCGAGCGTGATGCGGTAGGTGTAACGGTCAAGCGTGCGCAGGCCTTCGATCTCGGTGTCGTAGTCGAACGGGGTGCGATCCTTGATGGCCTTCTCGCGCAGCGCATCGACACCTATGATTTTCTCGTCGGCCAAGCCAGGATAGCTCGGGCTTTTCCAGCGCGGGTCGAAGACGCGCTTGAGCGAATAGACGTAATCAGCAGCCACCAGCTCGCGTTTCTTCCCCTTGAACGCCGGGTCGTCGGCGAAGTAGATGCCGGGGCGGATCTTCACCGTGTAGGTCTTGAAGTCGGCCGACACCTGTGGCATTTCGGCGGCAGTCTGCAGCACCAGCTTGACCGGCCGCGCGAGGTAGTCATAGGTCAGAGGCGACTCGATGATGTTCGAGATGATGGTCGCCGAATACAGGTCGGAGATCTGCACCGGGTCGAAACCGGTTTCGGCCACGGGGAAGGCGTAGCGCAAGACCTTCTGCGCTGGCGCAGGGCTGTCGGCGCTCGCTTGAACGACCTGACCCATCAGCAGCACAAACGCCGCAGCGAGCAAGCCGATCGCCTTTGAGATCGAGCCCCCCAGGGAACGCCCACCCTTCGTTTCCATCCAAACGCCTCCATCCACCCTGACCGCACCGCAGGCGCAGTCTAGACTCCCGATCCCATGGCGGCCTACCTGCTCAGACGACTCTGGCAAACCATCCCGACACTTGCCGGTGTGATCCTGCTGGTGTTCGTGTTGTTCAAGTTTTTTGGCGGCGACCCGGCGGAAATCCTGGCTGGCCAGATTGCCAAGCCCGACCAGATCGCCGCCATCCGCCAGCAACTCGGCCTTGATCAGCCGTGGTGGATCCAGTTGTGGATCTTCTTCAAGCAGGTGCTGACCTTCGACTGGGGCCGCAGCTGGGCGACCAACGAGGCCGTCTCGAACCTGTTCCTGACCCGCCTGCCCGCCACGCTGACAGTGATGGTGCCGATCCTGGTTCTGGAGGTGGTCCTGGCGATTCCGATGGCACTGGCCGTCGCCGTGGTGCGCGGCTCGTTGACCGACCGGCTGGTGATGGTGGTGACCACCGTGGCGCTGTCGATTTCGTTCCTCGTCTATGTGCTGGTGGGACAGTGGCTGTTCGGCTTCAAGCTGGGCTGGTTTCCGGTGCAGGGCTGGAGCGACTCGGTGTGGACCAACCTGATCACGTATGCACCGCTGCCGGTGCTGCTGGCGGTGACGGTCAGCCTGGCGCCGCAAACGCGCCTGTACCGCACGTTCTTCCTCGACGAGATCGAGCAGGACTATGTGCGCACCGCTCGCGCCAAGGGGCTGACCGAGCGGGTGATCCTGCTGCGCCATGTGCTGCGCAACGCCCTGATCCCGATCTTGACCAGCATCGGCACCGGATTGCCAGGCATCTTCGTCGGCTCGTTTCTGATCGAGGTGTTCTTTTCGATTCCGGGCCTCGGGCGCGAAGTGCTTTTGGCGGTCAATCGCAGCGACTACCCGGTGATCCAGGCCGTCACGGTGTACCTGGCGGCGATCACGTTGTTGATCAATGTGCTGACCGATGTGCTCTACAAGCTGGTCGATCCGCGGGTGGTCTTGAAATGAGCGCGGTGCTGCCGTTGCCGGCGACGCCAGGGTCCACCAACCGCTCCGGTGGCGTGTGGTCGTTGGCGTGGCAACGGTTTCGCAGCGATCGCGTCGGGCTGGTGTCACTCGCCATCGTGATCGCGTTTCTGGTGCTGATTGCGCTGTCGGCCCTGGGGCTCGTTGCCAGTCAGTGGCAGCGCGAAGTGGGCGTGCCATATGCCAATCCAACCTTTCTCGGTCCGACGCCGCCATCGGCCGTGACCTTGATCGAGCAGGGCAAGGGCCCGCCGGTGGACATCTCTGCCGTGGACCCGCTGGCGCCACGCTATGCCGAATGGGCTGAACGGGCAGCGACGCTGAAAGTCAGTGAAGCCGTGCCAGCCAACACGCTCCTGCTGGGCGGCGACCGGCTCGGCCGCGACGTGCTGGCCAAGGCGATCAAGGGCGCCGAGATCTCGATCTTCGTCGGCGTGCTGGCGGCGCTGCTGGCCACGGCCATCGGTACCGCGTTGGGCGCGGTCAGCGGCTTTCTCGGCGGGCGGATCGGCGACGTGTTGGAGTGGTTCTACAACGTGTTCACCTCGATCCCCGGCATCCTGCTGATCTTCGCGTTTGCAGCCGTCTTCGGCCGCGGCACCACCACCGTGGTGTTGATCCTCGGGCTGACCGGCTGGACCGGCATCTACCGGCTGCTGCGCGCCGAATTTCTGAAGCATGCGGTGCGCGACTACGTGCGCGCGGCAGAGGCCATCGGTGCCAGCGTGGCCTCGCGGATGTTCCGCCACATCCTGCCCAACGTCAGTCATGTGGTGCTGGTGCAGCTGTCGATCCTGACGGTGGGCTTCATCAAGGCCGAGGTGATCTTGAGCTACCTCGGGTTGGGCGTGTCGATCGACCAGGTCTCGTGGGGCACGATGCTGGCTGAATCGCAGGTCGAGCTGCTGCTCGGT
>CANJJE010000018.1 GCA_947474755.1 Burkholderiales bacterium
CTGCCGTTCGCCTCTCGCCGAAGCGTGGTCACCAAATGGGCTGGTGTTCGGGCCCTCTTTTTGGGTTACTTTTTTCTGGGCCAGCAGAAAAAAGTGACTCGCCCGCCGGGGCGAAACCCCGGCGCGGTCCAACGCAAAGGCGCACTGCCCGCAAGGCAAACCACAGCACGAATAACAGCAGTTTCGACTGCCTGATCCAGGCACCACCAGCCAGGCTGGCTGCCTACGATCCATCTCACCCGGCATCGCGCCGACAGTGAGACCGAACCATGACGACACAGTTGCCCCCGATCCACATCGCCCTGATGCAGCCCGCCGGCTACGTGCACTCGCTCGGACTGCTCGACCAGGCGCGCTATGTGCGCTATCAGCTGCGGCGACTGGGCGCAACGGTCACGCTGGCGAAGAACCGGCTGCGGGAGGACTCGCTGAACATCGTGTTCGGTGCCCACCTCGGCTTTGCGGAAGACTGGCGCCGGCGCCATGCCTGCATCTTCTTCAACCTGGAACAACTGGGCGCGGGCGGCGCCGCGGTCAGCGAGGCTTACATGAAGTTGCTGCGCACCTCCGCCGTTGCCGACTACGACGCGTCGAACGTGGCGGCCTACGCCAGTGACCCAGCCGACGTGCCCGTGCTGCCCTTCCTGCACGCTCCCTACCTCGAATCGGCCGACACGCTGCCGTTGGCCGATCGACCCATCGACCTGCTGTTTTTCGGCAGCATGAATGCGCGTCGGCGCGCCTTCATCGACCGCATCGAAGCCACCGGCGTATCGGTGGCGATGTTCGACCACCCGATCTACGGTGCCGAACGCGATGCCTACATCCGGCAATCGAAGGCCGTTCTGAATTGCAGCTTCTACGACAGCGCCCGCTTCGAGCAGGCGCGGGTGTTCCAGTGCCTGTCGATGGGCACGCCGGTGATTTCGGAACGTCGCCCGGGCGCACGGGCACCGGCCGCCTTCGACGACGCCGTGTTCTGGATCGATCCTGAAGGCGATGCGCTGGAATCTTTCTTCAGCCAGCACTTCGCCACGCCCGCCTACCTCGACGAGGCACCGCAGCGGCTGGCCGCCTTCCGCCTGCACGACCCGGTCGATCACTACGCAGATCTTCTGTTGTTCGGGGTCGGCTTCATGCAAGGCCACGGCATCAACCGCCTGGGCAGCGGCGACGCCGGCGTCTGGCGACCGAACCTCATCAACCTGGGTTCAGGCAAGGACTATCGCCCGGGTTGGCTGAACCTCGACGTGCAGGACAGCGCCGAGCCCGACGTGGTGCTCGACCTCAGCGCACCGCTGTCGCTGCCGCTGACGATGGACAGCCGCTACGGCGGGCAGATCGAGCTGAACGCCGCATCGATCGACGTGCTGTATGCGAACAACGTGCTGGAACACGTGCCGAACCTGACGCAGCTGATGACCAACGCCCTCACGCTGCTGAAGGAGGGGGGCCGCTTCGAGATCGAGGTGCCGCACGAGCGGGCCTTGACCGCCTGGCAGGACCCGACGCACGTGCGTGCGCTCAACGAGAACTCCTGGATCTACTACAGCGAATGGTTCTGGTACCTCGGATGGTTCGAGCACCGCTTCGAGATGAGCGGCTCGAGCTACCTTGACATGAAGCTTCAGCCCTGCAGCAAGGAGAACGCGGCTTTCATGCGCGTCGCGCTGCGCAAGATCGAGACCACGGCCCGCGAGCGCACGCTTGCGCGCACGATGCAGGCCGACCTGCGGCTGCCCGAGGATGCGATCCCGCATGACGAAGCGATCCTGATCGACACGCTGGCTGAATGCACGACGCAGCCGGCGCAGCCTGTCCCGAGCTCGCAACCCTCGGCTCGGGCCCTCCAGGGCAAAACGCTCGTGTCCCTGGCCGACTGAGCCCCTGCTGCCCGCGCCACTGACGGAACCCCCTCGATGACCACCACCGCGATCCGCCCCACCTCCGCCCGACCTGCGGTCGAAGTCATCATCCACGGGCAACACCCGACGCCTCGCCATCCACCGGCACAGCAACCGTTCGACCCGCTGCTGCTCCAGGCCTTGCCGGGTGCGAGACAGGTGCTCGCCATCGGTTGCAGTGCCGATCTGGCCCGCGCCCACCAGAGCCTGCATCCCGGGGCGCAGTGGCACCACGCCGCAGAGGGCGCACCGCTGTCGGACATCGGCACGCCCTGCGATCTGATCGTGCTCGGCCAGGGTCTTGGCAGTCGGGATGAAGCCTGTGCCTTGCTGAAGCGGCTGGAGCGCCTGGCCAGTGCCAACGCCAGCCTGGTGGTGCAACTGGAAAACAGCGCCACGCTGTCCACCATCGAACGGGTCATCGAGGCCGACCTCAGTGATCCCCTGATCGTCGGCGCGGATGACGTGCGCACCCATTCACCGGCCTCGGTCTACAAGCTGCTGATGGACGCCGGCTGGATGCCGACGCTGGCCGGTCGGCGCGATGTCGAACCGCCCTGTGCGGGCATCGCCGCCGCGGCGCTGTCGATCGCCGAGCTGCTCGACATTCCGCGCGGGACCGCACAGCGCACGCTGACGATCGATCAGTTCGTGATCCACGCGAAGCGCCTGTTCACTGCGGAGCCGCAAGTGCCTTCGCTGGCCCGTTTCACCGTCGTGGTCCCGACCAACCGGGAAAGGCAACTGCGGCTCAACATCGAGCAGTCGCCGGGTCTGCGCGAGGTCGATGCGCGCATCGTCTCGTGCCGCCATGCCCGCGACGCCGCCGAAGCGCTGCAACGGGTATTGCCGAGCTGCGAGACCGACTGGGTGCTGCTGTGTCACCAGGACGTGTACTTCCCCGCCGGCTTCGGCCAGCGCCTGAACGCGCTGCTGGCCAGCGTGCCCGCAGCCGAACGGCAGCGCACGCTGATCGGCTTCGTCGGCATGGGTGTCAACGCGACCCATCACCGCTATGAGGCGGCTGGTTTCGTGATCGACCGAATGCATGCGGCCGATCACCCGGCGTCTGACAAGGCCGTGTCCATCGACGAGCTGGCCATCGTGATGTCACGCGACTCGATCCACCGCATCGACCCGGCGCTCGGCTGGCACCTGTGGGCAACCGACCTGTGTCTGACCGCGATCTGCGAGCACCAGGTGTTTCCGCAGATCGTGCGGCTCCCGCTGTTCCACAACTCGGTCACTGACTACCAATTGCCGCCAGCCTTCATCGCTTCAGCCGCAGTACTCGCGCAGAAGCACGCCAGCTTCGGGCCGATCCCGACGCTGTGCGGCACGATCGACGAGAGCTTCTTCTCGAAACACGGCCGCGCGGTCCGCGCCGTGACGATCACCGAGCCCGCACCGCTGACGTCACCCGCAGCCGCACCCGTCATGCAATCAGCCGCTGCTGCAGAAAGCAGTCAGGGCATCGAGCTGGTGCTGCAACCCGCCTCGCGCGAGGTCGACGCGCTGATCGATGCCGGTCGATTCGATGAAGCCACCGAGGCCATCTACCGCGCCGTGCACCTGAGCTACACACAGCAGGGCATCAAGCACCGCGCCCTCTACTACCCCGAGTTCGACCGACAGGTGCTGAGTCTCGCGAAAGCCCTGAGCGCCGAGTCAGGCCGAAAGCGCAGTGGACTGCCCGGCGTGCCGATGCTCATCGCCACCGAGCTGTACGACCTCGGTGGACACAGCCGCGTGCTCGAAGAGGTGTCGCGCGAGATGGCACAGCCCGTGCTGGTGCTGACCGACCTGTTCCGGAATTACCACCGCAACCCGGCGCTGGTGGAGCAGGTGAAGCAACGATTTGCCCACACGCAGGTGATCGTGCTGCCGGACGTTCCCTTGTGGGAGAAGTGCCGCATGCTGCGAACACTCGATCTGCACCTGGTGCCTCGAAGCACGCTCTACTTCGGCCACCATCAGGATCCGATCCCCTTCATCGGCACGTTGGCACAACCAGGCCGACGCCGCCTGTTCGTCCATCATGGTGACCACAACCCGAGTCTGGGCTGCACGCTGCCCGCAGTGCAGCACGTCGATCTGATCGGCAGCCTGCACACGCTTTGCTCGGATCATCTGGGCACGCCGACGAAACGGCTGCCGCTGTACATCGCCGATCGAGGTGCAAAGCGCTTTGCGGCAGTCCAGGGCGTGGATTACTCGGTGGTGACCTCCGGGCATCCGGCGAAGTTTGCGCGCCATGGCGCCCTGGCTTTGCAGGAACTGGTGGCCACCGCGCTGGCCACGCTGCGGGGACGCTTCTTCCACATCGGCCCGATCGACGAGGCATGGGTGGCCGAGATCCGCATGCACCTTGGCAGGCGCGGCCTCGACGCCTCGCGATTCGTCCCGCTGGGGCTGGTGCCCTCGGTCTGGGACACGTTGAAGGAAATCGACGCGGCTGTCTACATCGGCTCGGCGCCCGTCTCCGGCGGACGAGCAGCCATCGAGGCGCAAGGCTGCGGTTACCCGGTGCTGTGCTTCAACGGCTTTGCGCCAGGTTCGCTGCTGGCCGACTACTCCTCGTATGCCGACCCCGCCCTGGGTTGGGCCGACCCGCAGCAATTGGCCGAGTTGCTGTCCAGGGTCGGCGATCAGCACGCGGCGCTCAGTCGACAAGCGCGCGTCTTCTACGAGGCCGAGTTCTCCCGTGCCCGGTTCCGCAAGGTGCTCAACGGCTTGCTCGGCCATTGAAGTTGAGGGGTGCAAGCCGCCCTTTACCGACGATAGGGACGTGGCGTTTGCGACAGACTGATCGCCATGATGAGCGCCGAAACATTGCCCGTCTGCGCAGTGCGCCCTCCGCACAAGGTGGCGCAGACGTCAAGCTGCCGGACCAGCGACTACTGCCCCGAGCGCGCCGAGGCGTGGGACGCTTTCGTGCGTACCGCTCGCAATGGCGTGTTTCTGTTCGAACGCGGCTACCTCGGCTACCACGCTGACCGCTTCCAGGAAGCGTCCCTGATGCTGTGGCGCGGTGACGAACTGCGTGCGGTGCTTCCGGCGCATCACGTCGGCAGCGACGTCGTGTCGCACGGCGGCCTGAGCTTTGGCGGACTGGTGCTGCACCCCGGCACGGGTGCGCAGGAGACGCTGAACCTGAGCGAGCAGCTGATCGACGCCATGCGCGAGCGAGGTGCCCGTCGACTGATCTACAAACCGGTGCCGCACATCTTCCATCGCCAACCCACCGAGGACGATCTGTACGCGCTCCATCGCCTCGGCGCGCGCACCACGCGCATCGACCTGTCGACCACGATCGATCTGGCCCGGCGACCCGCCTTCGCCAAGGGAAGACGCCATGCGCTGTCGAAGGCACGGCGCGCAGGCATCGTGGTGCGCAGCACCAACGAACTGGCCGCGTACTGGGCGCTGCTCAGCGGGGTGCTGGGCGAGCGTCACGGCACGCAGCCCACACACACCTTGTCCGAAATCACGCTGCTCGCACAGCGCTTCGCGCAGATCCGATTCTTCGGCGCCTATGCGGATGAGGAGTTGCTCGCGGGCGCCGTGGTCTACCGTTATGACGGTGTGCTGCACACGCAATATCTGGCCGCCTCTGTCGCGGGCAGGGAAGCGGGCGCGCTGGATGCGGTGATCGCCCACCTGATCGAGGAGGCCAGCGATGGCTGTCGCTGGCTCAGCTTCGGCATCTCGACCACCGACCAGGGCCGCGAGCTGAATGCCGGGCTGGCCGCCCAGAAAGAGATGTTCGGGGGCCGCGGCACCGTGCTGCAGACGCTCGAGCTGGAGCTCTGACATGGGTGCCATGCGCGACATCGATGCCTACCAGCGTGCTTACGCTGCAAGCGATTTCGAACCGGTACAGGCTCGGATGCGACGCCGCATGCTGCTCGAGTTGCTCGGACGCTGGCAGCCCAGGCGCGTGCTCGAGATCGGGTGCGGAAACGATGCACTGTTCACCGATTACCTGCACTTTGACCGCTTCTGCGTTGTCGAGCCGGGCGCTGCCTTTGCCGAGCAGGCGCGCGCAAGGGCCGGAATCGACCCTCGCGTGCGTGTTGTTCAATCCTTCATGGAGGATGCCGCCGAACAGCTGGCCGGTGAGTCCTTCGACTGCATCGTGCTCAGCGGCTTGCTGCACGAGGTGCCCGAGGCAGCATCGCTGCTCGCGGCCGTGCGGGCGCTGTGCAGCGCCGACACGCAGGTCCATGTGAATGTGCCGAATGCGCACTCGCTGCATCGGCTGCTGGCGCTGGAGATGGGGCTGATCAGCGATTTGCGCCAGCTGTCGGACAACCAGCGTGAGCTGCAACAGCCGCGCACCTTCGACAGCCACAGCCTGAGCGCCCTGTGTGCCGACAACGGCTTCGAGGTGATCGAGCAGGGCTCGTACTTCATCAAGCCCTACACCCATCGGCAGATGGCGCAGCTGCAGGACATCGGACTGCTTGACGAACGCATGCTGGACGGGCTGTACGGCCTGGCACGACGCCTGCCCGACATGGGGTCGGAAATCTTTGTCAACCTGCGGCGCGCGCCGCCGACCCAGGAGGTCTGATGGCACAGGGCAATCATCCGGAAGTACCGCTGACCCTGGTCGGCAACTCGCTGGCCGTGCTGGTGGCGGCCACCGAGCGAGCGCGACATGGCTTGCGCACCGTGGTCATCAACCCCGGCGGACCGTGGGGCGGTTACTTCGGTGGCATTCAGGCGGACGGACGTCGCTGGGATGCGGGCATGGTGATGTACGAATTCACCTCGTTTCGCCAACCCGCGACGCCGCCCGCACTCAGCAGCTACGACCCGCTCCAGCGCAATGACATCGGCCGCTTCTGTGGCGTGGTGCGCGACTACGTTGAAGGCCGGCAAGCCACGCGCGCCGTCGAGCCACCTCAGATGTGGCTCCAGGGGCGTCTGTTGCCCGACATGCTGCTGGCCAATGGTCTGGCGGCACTGCCTGAACTGAGTTGCGCGCCGGCGGCGCTGGCGGAACTGCGGCACCAGGTGGAGGCCGCGCGACTTTCGCCCTGGCATGCCAGTCGCAAGAGCGCATGGCTGGCCGATGGTCGGCGCACGTCAGGTGACAGCGCGCTGCTGGACTGCGACAGCGTGTCCCGCCTGAACCACGGCACGGTGCTGCACGACGCGGTCTTCGCACCCTTCGCTCATCAGGTGCTGGGACGCAATGCCAGTCATCTGGCGGCCCTGTACCACCGCATCCCCTGGTTGCCTCTGTACTGGCCGGAGACGCTGCTCTCCTGGCTGGAGGGACAACCACAGTCGTTGCCGGCCACCGTGTTCACTTACCCGCTCCACGCAAGCGTGGCTGACCTGTGTGCGCTGCTGGCGACGCAGATGCAGGCATCACCCTGGGTCACGGTGCATCAGGACAGAGTGCTGAGCGTCGAACGCGGTGCGCGGGGATTCGTGGTGCAACTCGAGCGCAAGGCCTGCATCCACACGGCTCGGCTGGGCTGGGGCCAGACTCCCTGCCAGGGTCTGCTGGCCAGCGGCAGCGCCGCAGTCCCGCCACCCGAGCAGCGGCTGCCACTGCTGCTGGCCTTCATCCGGATCCCGCGCAAGGCTGTGCGACGCGAGTTCAGCGTGCTGCACGTCGCCGACAGCGCCAGTGGCGCCTACCGGATCAACAACGTCAGCCTCTGTGCAGGCGAAACCGAGAGCGACAGCGTGCGCCTGGTACTGGAGGCCAACCCCGATCGCTTTGGCGCGCATCACGGTGCACTGAGCGACGACATGGCGATCGCTCGCGCCGTGATGGACGACCTCGCAGGACTCGGGCTGATCGACGACGTCCAGACGCCGGAATTCATCAAGTTGCTGAACATGGTCGGCGCGCTGCCGCTGCCGACCGCCGACGGACTGTCCGCACAGGCCGAGCAGCGCGCGCTGCTGCTGGCCCGTTGGCCAGGCGTCGAACTGTTTGCCAACAGCGCAGGCCCGTTTGCGACCTCGCTGTCGGATCAGATCGTCCAGGGTCTGCTGCTGGCCCGCACGGCATCAAGCGACCTGCCGCCGATCGACATCGGTACCCGCACACCCGCCTGCACCCACTGACACCCAAGGGAGCGCCACCATGGCCATCGCCGACTGCCGCATCATCGACATGCCCCGCATCCAGGACCCACGCGGCAACCTGACCTTCGTCGAGGGCGGGCAACAGATTCCGTTCGACATCAAGCGCGTGTACTACCTGTACGACGTGCCAGGCGGCTCCGAGCGCGGCGGACATGCGCACCTGGGCCTGCACCAGTTCGTCATCGCGATGTCGGGCAGCTTCGACATCGTGCTCGACGACGGCTTCGAGAAGAAGCGGATTCATCTCAACCGCTCGTACCTGGGCCTCTACCTGCCGCCAATGACCTGGCGGGAACTGGATAACTTTTCCTCCGGCAGCGTCTGCATGGTGCTCGCCTCGGAGCGCTACGACGAGGCCGACTACCTGCGCGACTACAGTGACTTCATGGTCCAGGTCCACGGCAACCGCCGCAAGACCGTGCGCGAAGCGGCTTGCGCAGAGCGCTCAGTCGCAGAGAGTCTGATCTGATGGCCCAGGCGCCAATTCCGTTCCTCGACCTGCAACGAATCAACGAACGTCACCGCGCTGCCTACCAGGCAGCCCTGTCGCGGGTGCTGGACAGCGGCCGCGTGCTGCTAGGCGAGGAGACCGCCGCCTTCGAGCGCGAATTCGCCAGCTGGTGCGGCACCTCGCATTGCGTGGGCGTGGGCAACGGCTTCGATGCCTTGCACCTGGCGCTGCGCGCCTGGGACATCGGCGCCGGCGACGAGGTGATCGTGCCCTCCCATACTTTCATTGCGACGTGGCTGGCAGTCAGCGAAGTCGGCGCACGGCCTGTGCCGGTAGAACCCGCGCCGGGCTGCTGCAACATCGATCCCGCCCGCGTCGAAGCAGCCATCACGGCGCGCACGCGGGCGATCATTGCGGTGCATCTGTATGGCAGGCCAGCCCCGATGCGCGAACTCGGCGAGATCGCCCGACGCCGCGGCCTGAAGCTGCTGGAGGACGCTGCGCAGGCCCATGGCGCGCGGCTCGGCGAACAGCCCTGCGGCAGTCTTGGCGATGCCGCAGCGTTCAGCTTTTATCCTGGCAAGAACCTGGGTGCGCTGGGCGACGCGGGAGCGGTCACCACCAATGACCCAGTCCTCGCGGACCGCCTCCGACGGCTCGCGAACTACGGCTCGAGCGTCAAGTACCACCATGAACTCGCCGGAGTCAATTCCCGCCTGGATGAGTTGCAGGCCGCCTTTCTGCGCGAGCGACTGCGCGCCCTGAATGCCGACAACGCGCATCGCCGCCGCGTGGCCCATGCCTACCTGGATGGCTTGGCCGCACTGCCAGGCCTGGCCCTGCCGCCCGCCGATGACGCCGACAGTCTGTCGGCGTGGCATCTGTTCGTCGTGCGCCACCGGCAGCGTGACGTGCTGGCCGAACTGCTGGCAAGGCGCGGCATTGGCACGCTGGTGCACTACCCGTTGCCTATCCACCGACAAGGCGCCTATGCCGGTACTGCGCTCGCGCAGCAGACCCTGCCCCTGGCAGATTCCTGGGCGCGCGAAGCGCTGAGCTTGCCCATGGGGCCCACGATCAGCGACGCTCAGGTCGCCTGCGTGATCGAGACCACGCGAGAGGCCTGCGCCTCGCTCAACGTCGCCTGAAAGACGACCTGGTCCGCTCTGCCGAGAGGCTGCCTTGCCTTAATCCTGGGAAAAGCCAGCTCCGATTAAACTACTGCATGGCGTTTGACTGACAGTCAGTGCTGTTCGCAACAACTGACTTCGTCGAAACTAATGCAGCAAACCGCGTCGCGCTCGATACCGAATGTCTGCCTGAAGGGTCCGCACGAGTCCGTTCGCGACGTGGGTGTCAACGCGCAGCCAATGCCAGCGTTGTCTGTAGAGATGAAGAATATTCCAGGGCCTGAGCCGGTGCTACCGATCGTCTTGATACATGGCCTGCTGAGCACGCCGCGCGAATTTGGTCTCATTTCGTTACCGCTTCAGTCTCGTGGAGCGCCACTGGTCATCCTGAACATCCCGGGCTACACCGAGGCTGACCGCAGTCAATTCAAGCGCTGGTCGTCCTGGGTCAATGC
The DNA here is from genome assembly GCA_947474755.1 of Burkholderiales bacterium. Taxonomy (GTDB): domain Bacteria; phylum Pseudomonadota; class Gammaproteobacteria; order Burkholderiales; family Burkholderiaceae_C; genus PBB1. The sequence continues at coordinate 10,055 of CANJJE010000018.1, forward strand.
GGCCTGCGATGCCATCCGGGAGCAGTTCGGATCGGATCAGCCTTTCGTGCTGGGCGGCCTGTGCTCCGGTGGCATGGTGGCAGCGGCCGTGGCAGCGCGGGGCGAGTTCAATGTCCGATCGCTGGTGATGATGTCGCCGAGCTTCGGTTACGACGGCTGGGCGCGAACCAAATGGTGGGGCTGGCGCAAGGTGGCTCACTTGCTCGGCGTTGACCGCTGGATTTCGGTGCGTGAAAGCGAGCCTTACGGCATCAAGAACGAAAAGATCCGCAAGTGGGTCGAACGTGACATGCATGTGCGCGCCACCAGTGCGGCAGGTCCTTCCACCCTGCCGTTGTGGGCGATCAACCAGTCCGAACGGCTGATGCGTCATGTGACTCGACAGTTCCCCCGGCTGCGCATGCCCACGGTCGTGATGCATTCGCGACTCGACGAGATCTGCAGCCTGGGTCTCGTGAAGCGGGTTTTCGACACCTTGCCGCTGGGCGCCAACCGCCTCGTGGTGTTCGACAACTCGTATCACATGATCACCATCGACAATGATCGCCAACAGGTCACCGCAGAGTTGCTGAAATGCTCGGGCCAGGCGGCGGATCGTGGCGCGGCCACGCCGGTGGACAACGCGTCCGGCGCGCCCAAGATGAATTCGGCCAACGAGCAGACTGCAGCCGACGCCTACACAGGAGTGCTCTTATGTCCAACACCATGACCGAATTGCTGGGGTTGATCAAAAAAGCGTACGACATCGACCCGGCGACGATCGACCCTCACAAACCGCTGTCGGAGTTCGGCCTGGATTCTCTGGCGCTTGCCGAATTGATGTTCAACATCGAAGACCACTTCCACATCGATTACCCCGAGTCACGCACCGGCGTGCAAACCCTGGCCGAATTGGCACAGGTGGTCGACGAGGTGCGTGCCGCAGTCGCCGAGAAATGACGAGCGGCCCGCCGAGCATGCGCGAGGTGGTGATTTCCGGACTGGGGCTGGTGTCTCCGCACGGCGATGACCTCGGCGTCGTCTTCGACGCACTGCTGAAGGGTCGTTCGGCCATCGCGCTTTGGGGACATGAGGGCCTGCCGCCGGCTGCTGTTGCCAGCGTTGCCTTTTCACCAGAGCGCTGGTTCACCAAGTTGCAGCTGGTCGGCGTCGACCGGGTCAGCCAGATGGCAGTGGCTGCGGCCGAGTTGGCCCGCGCCGATGCGCAGTGGCCCGAGGGCATCGACCCTGAGCGCATCGGCGTGTACATCGGGAGCGGCATGGGCGGTGCCGCGGCACTCGAAGACGGCTACGAGGCCTCCCGCACCGGGCGCCGCATCTCACCACTGACGGTCGTCGCGGCAATGACCAACGCGCCGTCGGCACACATCGCGATCCGAGCCGGGGCACAAGGCCCGGTCTACACCTACTCGGTGGCCTGCGCCTCCTCGGCGGTGGCGATCGCCGAGGCCGCCAAGGCGATCGCGGCTGGCGAGATCGACATCGCCATCGCTGGTGGCACCGAGGCCTTGCTGGTGCCGGGCGTGGTGCGCGCCTGGCAGGCGTTGCAGACCCTGGCAACACCCGACGCCACCGACCCCGGCCAGTCGTGCAGACCCTTCGATGCCAACCGCTCAGGCTTTGCGCTGGGTGAAGGCGCTGCGATGCTGGTGCTCGAATCTCGCGAGCACGCGATGGCGCGCAAGGCGCCGCTGCGCGTGCGCTTCGCCGGCAGCGGGGTCAGTTGCGATGCACAGCACATGACCAAGCCCAATGCGGCAGGCCAGGTGCGCGCTCTGCGCAACATGCTGCATCACAGTGGCCTGGACCCGCGCGACATCGGCTATTGCAATGCTCACGGTACCGCGACACGGGTCGGTGATGGCGTCGAATGCGAAGCCTTGCGCAGCGTCTGGGGCAATGACATCGACGGCTTGCGGGTCAGCTCGACCAAAGCCATGCATGGCCATCTGCTCGGTGCCGCTGGTGCTCTGGAAGCGGTGGTGACGGTGCTCTCACTGCAACAGCGACACGCACCGCCAACGCCGAGTTGCATTCACCCGGATCCGGCCTGCGACGTTCCCCTGATCCGCGGGTCCGCGGCGTCGTTGCCGACGCTTCAGGCCGCCATCAGCAATTCGTTCGCCTTCGGCGGCACGAATGTCGTGCTGGCCTTCGCCCGCCACGACTGAGCAGCGTCAAGCTACTTCGCTCTTTCCACGTTTTCGGCGGGCAGGAAGCGCACCAGTACGCGCTGACCGACGCGCAGTGCCGTGTCGTCCAGCTCCAACAGGCACTCGACGACACGCGTGTCGGCAATTTCCTCGCTGCCTGCGGTGTCCGGCGTGCGCGGCGGGCCGAACACCTCGCCGATGTTCAGCACGCGCGCACCATGCACGACCCTGTCCTCGGCAATCGAGACCACCTCCGCGCGCATGCCGGCCCGGACTCGGGAGATCAGCGCTTCATTGAGGTCAGCGCGCACGATACGGGGACCATCGGGCAGCAAGTGCAGCACCAGTCCATGCGGTTCGACGTACTCGCCGATCTGCGCGATGCGCTGCACCACCTGACCATTTGCCGGTGCCCGCACAGTGGCCGCGGTCAGCACCTGCGTCGCCTGCGCGACGCGTTGCTTCTCGGCCAGCACCGCCGTTTCCTGCGCCGCCAGTTGCTGGCCAGCATAGACCACCGCAAAGCGGGCATCCTCCAGCGCCTGGGTGCCTGCAGTACCTGGAAGCGGGGCAGCAATCGCACGCTCACGGCGCGCACGCGCCACCAGCAGTTCAGTGCGCAGCACTTCCAGCTGCGCCGCTGCGCGCGCGTGCTCGGCCTTGGCCAGTTCGAGCGCCGTCCGTGATTCGCGCGTATCGAGTTGAACCAGCACCTGGCCCTGCTTGACCGCAGCACCGGCCTCGACACCCCAGCGCTCGATCATTCCTCCATAGGGCGTTGCCACCCGAAGCAATCCCCCGGGTACATCGACCCGGCCGCGCGCGATCGCCACGAAACGCGCGTCGGCGGGCAATGCCTTGCTGGCGCCGACCGCCGTGCTGGCGGACGAGGACGTTGCAGCCTTGCCGGCATCGTCGTGTGGCTTGCAGGCCGTGAGCACGAAGGGCAGCAGGATGAGCAGGCGCAACGCAGCATGCGCAGGCGTGGATTGAAGCGACATCGTTTTCATCATGCGGATCCTTGCGCCGCAACGCGGCGTGTGTCGTCGAGCAGGCGCCCGTCTTCCATGTGGAGTACGCGGTCGGCATGCTCCACCACCCGCGGGTCATGACTGACACACAGCACTACAGCGCGGTGCTTGCGCGCGAGCCGATGCAGCAAGTCGATCACGATCTGCCCGTTGCTCGCGTCGAGCGCGCTGGTCGGCTCATCGGCGAACAGCAACTGCGGCTGCTTGGCCAGTGCCCGTGCAATCGAGACCCGCTGTTTTTCGCCGCCCGACATCTCGCCCGGGCGCAGACCCGAGCGGGCGGCCAGGCCGACCTCGTCGAGCGCCACGAGCGCACGCTCGCGGGCTTGGGCCTTCGACAGCCCGAGCGCTCCCAGCGGCAGCATCACCTGCTCGACCGCATCCAGCGCGCCGAACAGATTGAACCCCTGAAAAACGAAGCCGGTATGGTGCAGGCGGAAACGCTCCAGTGCGCGGGCATCCAGTGACCACAGCGATTCGTCCAGCGCCAGCACCTCACCTGAATCCGGCCGAGAGAGGCCGCTGAGCAAGGCCAGAAGGGTACTTTTGCCGCAACCTGAAGGACCGGAGATCAGCGTCAGTTCACCGACCGACACGTCCAGGCTGAGGCCGCGCAGGATCGGTGTATCCATGTTGCCGCTGCGAAACGACTTCACCAACGCGCGGCCGCGCAGAGCCACCGCCGCAGCAGCGGGTGGCGTCTTGAAAAGACCCATCGTGTTCATCGCAGCAACGACGCCGGATCGGCGCTCCGAAGGGCCCGCACGGCGGCCCAGCCCGAGATCATCGAAATGCCCAGAACCAGCGCCGCGCAGGCGAGTGCCGCCCAGCCGTCCAGCGCGACAGGCACGTGGTAGTGCTTGGCCAGCCGCAGCGCCGCGAAGGCGCCAATGGCCCCCAGCACCAGCCCGACACTGCCAATCCACGTCGCCTGTTCGAGCACCACACCGCGCAGCGCCGGCACGCCGATGCCCAGCGCCTGCAAGGCCGCGTATTCAGCGGCCGAACCTGCCACCGCCCCCATCAGCGTCTGGCTGGTGATGACGGCACCGACCATGCTGACGATGATCGCCATGAACAGCACGCCCAGGCCGGCCCCGGTATCGAACAACCAGTAATCCGAGGCACGCTTGGAGAACACCTTGCTGGGCCACACCGCGAAACCGTGCTCCAGCCCTGTGGCTTCAAGTCGCGAGCGAGCAGCGGACGCCTGCGACGAGTCGAGCAGCCGCACCACGTAGTAAGGCACGCGCTCGTCTCCCGGCCCGGCAGGCTGCAACCGCGCCGCGGTCTCCAGCGACGTCAGCACATGAACCCCGCCCAGCGTGCGCAGCCCCGAGACCGTGCCAACGACCTGCACGGTGCGGCCATTGATGCGCGGTCGATCCCCGACCACCACCCCCAGCTTGACGAGGTCGGCCTCGTCGACGATCACCGAATCGGGCTGGTCCAGCCGGGCCCGCATCGCCGCGGGCAAGACGCGCGCGAACAGCAAGGCATCGGCTGACGTGCTCACGCCCGACACGAACAAGGTGATCGCGGCCAGATCAGCCCGCGAACGCCAATCGCCCTCCATCCAGTTGTAGGCTTCGACGCGATCGACGGCGGGATCGAGACGCAGCCAGACCTCGGTATCCAGCGGCAGTATGCGACCCTGTTCCACCGTGGGAGTCTTCGGGTTGCCAACCCAGAAATCACCGCGCGATGCGTCGATATAGACCGCCGCACTGCCGAAGATGCCGAGCACCAACGCCGACTGCACCAGCAGCAGCAGCCCGGAAAACGCCACCGCCACCACCGCCGGAAGGAAGCGCCGCCAGTCGTGCAACAGGGATTTGCGTGCCAGCGGAACGATCATGAGGCCGGCGACGGAAAGATCAAGCCGCCGAGACATCGAGACCGCGCAGCGCAATTCGGGGAGTGGGAAACCGTGGTCACCATGCCCCGGATGATAGTTGGGCAGTCTGAAGGGGCCCTTTGCGCTGGGGGCTCACCATCGCCAGCGTCACTGCTCGAAAGACTGGGAAGGACTACTCGCATTCACCTCGGTGCGCAGGCCGCGTGTAGGAATTTGCCTGACACGATGGATGGCAAAAGAGGGACTCAAGCCACAGAGATGGCCTGATGTCGGCCGCCATCTCTGGTCTTCACAATCTGTTTCACGTTGCGGCGATTTTGAAACCGGCAGCGCGAAACGAAGACCCGCTCCGACACATCGCCACCCCAGCCCAGACACAAGGACATTGCCATGAACGCCGACCAGATCCTCACCGAAATCCGTGAAGCCAACCTGTCGTACCTGATGCTGGCGCAAAGCCTGATCCGCAGCGACCGCGAACAGGCGCTTTACCGCCTGGGCATCAGCGAAGAGAACGCCGCCTTGCTGAACCTGATGACGCCTGCGCAGATGATGAAGATCGCCTCGGGCAACACCCTGCTGTGCCGCTTCCGCATGGACGACGACATGGTCTGGGGTCTGCTGACCAACCACGGCAAGGGCGCTGCCAACGACACCACCAGCCGCCTGCACGCCAGCATCCTGATGGCCGGCCGCCATCAAGAAGCGGCCTGAAGCAGTGAGCCCCCGGCCCGGGGTACCGGGCCCCCCCCGAGGGGGTGCCGAGCCGGCTTGGGAGCGGCCCGGCGCTGGCCCGGACCACTTCGACAACCATTGAGACAGCGAGAAACACCATGCGCAGCAAAAGCATCCTGACCGAAGCACGGCAAATCGAACGTGCCGTGACGCTCATCCACCTCGGCGCCCGCCTGCAGGTGCTGGAGAGCGAAACCGATCTGAGCTACGAGCGCCTGCTGCGCCTGTACAAGGAAGTCGCCGGCAAGTCGCCTTCGAAGGGCCAGCTGCCCTTCTCGACCGACTGGTTCATGACCTGGCAGCCGAACATCCACTCGTCGCTGTTCCTGAACATCCACGAGTACCTGAACAAGGTCGCCGAGATGGACGAGATCGACACCGTCATCAAGGCTTATCAGCTGTATCGGGAGCAAACCAAGGCCCAGGGCCTCGAAGAGCTTCTGTCGGTGACGCGCGCCTGGCGTCTGGTCAAGTTCATCGACAACGGCATGCTCACCATGACCAAGTGCTCGAAGTGCGGCGGTCACTTCGTGACGCACCCCCACGAGATTTCGCGCCATTACGTCTGCGGCCTGTGCAATCCCCCGGCGCGCGCCGGCAAGGGCAAGGCAGCTGGCGGCATCCAGTTGCACTGAATCTCACGCCGTCGGCCTGTGCCTGGCACGGACGCTCAAGTCGTCCGGCGGCACACCGATAGAGCACGCTCTGCCGCAACAACTTCTTGGCATGTTGCCCCCTCCTCGCACCCCGCGTGCGTTCCATCGGGCCCGTTCGGGCCCGTTTTTTTTCTGGAATGACCGTCGATTGGGCCGTTGATACGGGCATCAACCGAGCCTGAGAAACCAGACACTCAAGGCTCGATCGATCAGGTCGATATAGGAGCAAGCGCGTCATTCCGGCCGCGTCAGGCACTCAATTCGGAAACTGTCTCAGCATGTTCGTACTCATCGGTTGGGGCCTTGCCATGGTCTGCATCTTTGGCGTGTACATCGTTCACGGTGGAAACATCCAGGTGATCCTGAAGGCGTTGCCGTTCGAAACGATCACCATCCTCGGCGCAGCGCTGGGTGCGTTCCTGGCCACCAACCAGATGAAAGTCGTCAAGGCCACCATCAAAGGCCTGGGCGCGTGCTTCAAGGGCAGCAAGTACAGCAAGGCGCGCTACATGGAATTGATGGCGCTGCTCTACGACCTCCTGCAGAAGGCGCGCAAGGAAGGGCTGATGTCGATCGAGCAGGACGTCGAAGACCCGCACAACTCGCCGGTCTTCAAGAAATACTCGGTGATCGGTACTGATCACCATGTGGTCGAGTTCATCACCGACTACCTGCGCATGATGGTCTCGGGCAACCTCAACGCCCACGAGATCGAAAGCCTGATGGACAGCGAGATCGAGACCCACCATAACGAAGAGCACGCGGCGGTGGCCGCCATCGCGCGACTCGCGGGCGGCCTGCCCGCCTTTGGCATCGTCGCAGCGGTGCTGGGTGTGGTCAACACGATGGGCTCGGTCGGCCAGGCGCCGGCCGTTCTGGGCGGCATGATCGCCTCGGCACTGGTCGGCACCTTCCTGGGCATCTTGCTGGCCTACGGTTTCGTCGAGCCGCTCGGCGGGCTGCTGGAGCAGAAGGTCGAAGACGGCTCGAAGGAGCTGCAGTGCATCAAGACCACGCTGCTGGCCAGCATGCAAGGCTACGCCCCGCAGGTGGCGGTCGAGTTCGGGCGCAAGGTGCTGTTCTCGACAGACCGGCCGACATTCGCCGAGCTCGAAAGCCATGTCAAAGGGAAAAAGTGAGCCTCCCAGTCGCCTCGCTCGCTTGCGTTAGTTCAACGCCTACAGGACGGGGCCTTCAATGACTGGCGATTCGAAAAAGCTGCAGCCGATCATCATCAAGCGGATCAAGAAGTCCGGCCATGGTGCGCATGGGGGCGCGTGGAAGATCGCCTACGCCGACTTCGTGACGGCAATGATGGCGTTCTTCCTGCTGATGTGGCTGCTGGGATCGACCACCGAAGGCGACAAGAAGGGCATCGCCGACTTCTTCAGCTCGCCGCTGAAGGTAGCGATGAGCGGCGGCTCCGGCGCCGGCGATTCATCTCATGTGATCAAGGGCGGTGGACAGGACCTCTCGCGAACTGAAGGTCAGGTCAAGAAGGGCGATATCGAGGCCAAGCGCACCACGATCAACCTGCTGTCTCTGAAGGCCGAGTTGCGGGCGGCCGAGAAGGCACGCCTCGAGGAGCTGAAGCAGAAGGTGCAGGACGTGCTGGCAGCCAATCCGCGGCTGGCGTCGATGCAGTCTCAGATTCGCCTCGACATGACGGCCGAAGGTCTGCGCATCCAGATCGTCGATGCCGACAACCGGCCGATGTTCGACAGTGGCAGCTCGATGGTCAAGCCGTATATGCGCGAGCTGCTGCAGATCATTGGCGAAGTGCTAGCCGAGGTGCCGAACCGTCTGACACTGGAGGGTCACACCGACGCGCAGCCCTTCGGCAGCGGCGAGCGCGGATACAGCAACTGGGAGCTGTCTTCCGATCGTGCCAATGCGTCGCGCCGGGAACTGCTGGAGGGTGGCCTGCCCGAGACGCGTGTGCTTCGAGTGCAGGGACTGGCATCGAGCCGGCCGCTGCCTGACACCGAACCGCTCAGCCCGACGAACCGTCGCATCAGCATCATCGTGATGAACCGCGATGCCGAGGACCGCTTCTTCAGCAACCTGTCCGAGCTCGAGGGGCCGGCCGCACCGCCTGCTGATCCACCCGTCGGCATCGATCCGCCCTCAATTCCGATGCCGATTGCCCGATAGGGCCCTAGATCGACCGTTCGCTTGCCAAATACGAGGATAGCCATGAGCAACCCGAAAGACATGAAATTCCTGATCGTGGACGACTTCTCCACCATGCGCCGCATCGTGCGCGGGCTGTTGAAAGAGGTTGGTTACAGCAACGCCGAAGAGGCCGAAGACGGCGCCATTGCACTGAGCATGCTGAAGAGCCAGAAGTTCGACTTCGTCGTCAGCGACATCAATATGCCCAATATGACCGGCTTCGAGCTGTTGTCAGCGATCAAGCAGGACGTTTCCCTGAAGCACCTGCCCGTGCTGATGGTGACCGCAGAAGCACGCAAGGAAGACATCGTGCGCGCCGCACAGGACGGTGCCTCCGGCTACATCGTGAAGCCCTTTACGAAGGCGACGCTGGAAGAGAAGGTGCAGAAGATCATGCAGAAACTGGCCGCCGTGGCGTGAAGGGAGGGCCATCATGCAGATGAACGAACTCGCAAACGTCGGCCTCCACGCGGATGACCTCTCGGTCAACTCTGGCTCATCCGGCGCCTCGCCGGAGGTGTTCCAGCAGTTGGGTGTGATCACGCGGCAGTTGCACGACACATTGGCTCAACTCGGCGTCATGCCCAGGCTGCAGATCGCTGCCGAAGGCCTGCCCGACGCGCGCAGCCGACTCAACTACATCGCCGAGAAAACTGGCGCAGCCGCCGAAAAGGTACTCAATTCGGTGGACAGTGCCAAGGCAGACCACGCGCACATCATCGAAGAAACGCGCCGCATTGCCAAGGCCATCGTCGCCGACCCGGTGAAGGCCGTGGCTTCGGGGTCGATTTTGAACTTTGTCAGCGACGTGGAACAGGCGACGGCACGCATCGACAAACACCTGACTGACATCATGATGGCGCAGGACTTCCATGACCTGACCGGTCAAGTGGTCGCCAAGGTTGTTGCCCTGTCCAGCGAGCTCGAGGACAGCCTGGTCAGACTGCTGGTGCAAGCGGCACCACCAGACCAGGCGCAGAAGGCCGAGATGCACCTGCAGGGGCCGGTGGTGGATGCAGCAGGACGCACCGATGTCGTGACCAACCAGGGCGAAGTCGACGACTTGCTGGCCAGCCTCGGTTTCTGAGACGCACCGTCACCTGCGGCGCAGCAGTTCAACCTGACTCTGCGCCCACCAGCCCGTTGCGGATCGCATAGACCGTCATCTCGGAGTTGTTGCTCAGCCCCAGTTTCTCCAGTACCCGGGCGCGGTACACGCTGACCGTCTTCGGACTCAGCATCAGCTCTTCGGCAATGTCGGACAGGCGCTTGCCCGACGCAATCATCACCAGCGTCTGCAATTCGCGGTCGGACAATTTCTGGTGCGCGACTTCACTGGAGGGTGCGGTCAGGCTCTCGACCAGCATCTGCGCGATCTCCGGCGTCACGTACTTGCGACCCTGCGCCACCGTGCGCACGGCGGTGACGATCAGTGCCGGATCACCACCCTTGTTCACGTAGCCAAAGGCGCCTGCGCGCAGCGCGCGGATCGCGTACTGGTCCTCCGGGTACATCGACACCACCAGCACACGCAGCGTCGAGCCTTCTTCCTTCAAGGCATGGAGCACATCGAGACCACTGCGGCCCGGCAGGTTGATATCGAGCACCAGAACATCGCAACTCGATTGCCGCAACAGGCTGCGCAGTTCACCGTAATCGCTCGCTTCGCCGACCACCTGAATGTCGGGGGCGTCCGACAAGGTGTCGCGGATACCGCGCCGTATCAGCGCGTGGTCGTCACAAAGCATCACGTTGATCATGGCGGCATCATAGTTTCAAGGCTCGCCCCATCCGGTCGGGTCATCGGCATCTGGCGCGCTCGCAGACGCGTCAGCGGCGCCAAGGTGCAGTGGCACCGACAGGATCAGCGTGGTGCCGCCAGCATCGCTGCTCAGGTCAACCCACCCACCTACCGTTCGTGCCCGTTCGTGCAGCCCGCGGATGCCGAACGATCGCGCCTTGGCCAGATCATCGGCCGACAGGCCGCGGCCGTTGTCGCTGATCTCCAGCGACAGCACGCCGCCAGCCATCGACAGATCGATCGTCACCCGTGTGGCCTGCGCGTGCTTGCTGACGTTGGTCAGCGCCTCCTGCGCCGTCCGGTAGGCGACCAGCGGCACCCCGGGACCAAGCGGCAATGACTCTGCCGGGGCGCGCAGGCTGCAGATGATCCCGGTGCGCCGCTCGAAGCGCGCGGTCATCCACTGCAGCGCCGCGAGCAGCCCCTGCTCCAGGATGGCAGGCCGCAGGTTGTGCATGATGCGCTGGCTGGATTCGATGGCCGCGGTGACGGTTTCCAGCGCGCCCTGCACCCGGATCTGCACTTGCGCCGAATCGCTGTGACGCGCAATCCAGGCCAGATCGAACTTCAGTGCGGTCAGCGAGCCGCCAACGTCGTCGTGGATTTCTCGGGCGATCGCCGCGCGCTCCAGCTCGATGCTGGTCTGAAGGTGCTGCGCCAGCTCCTGAAGGCGCTGCTGCGACTCCCCGAGCTGATGATCGGCGCGCTTGCGCGCGCGGCGGGTCTCCGCGGCTTCGATGGCACGAAGCAGCGCCGGCACCAGGCGCGCCAGGTTGTTCTTCAGCAGGTAGTCGCTGGCGCCGTTGCGCATCGCCTCGACGGCGGTCTCCTCGCCGATCTCGCCCGACACCAGCACGAAAGGCACATCGTCGCCGCGCGCCATGAGCAGGTCGAGGGCGACCAGACCGGAGAAACCCGGCAGGTTGTAGTCGGAGACGATCACGTCCCAGGGCTGGTCAAGGGCGAGCAGAAAGTCGGCCTCGCTGTCGACGCGATGCGACTCGACACGCAGACCGCCGCGCTGCAGGTGCGCCAGCGTCAACGCATGGTCGAGTTCCGAATCCTCGAGGTGCAGCAAGCGCAGCGGTGCTTCGATGGTCCGTGACGACATGCCGTGGAGTATGCCGCCTGCCATTCTCGTCGGACCGATCGATGCCGCAGCACATCAATGGCGCCGCGCAGGACCGCCCCGGCGAAAACAGAGCGCGGAACCGACCCCAGATTGAGCTTAGGTATTGGCAACCCCTGCCGAAAATCAGTCAAATCCGATCGAAGCCTCGGAATCGCACGAGCGAGCCCTGCGGCACCCATAGCGAGCTGGTGGCAACAACAGGCGAGAACACAGGGAGCGAACAGCAGATGGAAAACGCCGGAAACCAGGTCGAGCCAGCGAACGCCAGACATGCGCCCGCGCCGTTGATGCTGGCCGCCGATCTGCAGGATCACCTGATGATGGCCTCCAACGACCTCGAGCGCCTACACACGTTGCTGGCCGACGCCTGCGACACGCTGATGCAACGTTTCTACAACGCCACCGAGCAAATCCACGCGCTGATGGATGCGCAGAGTTCCGATGGCGACGACAAGCGCGACTCAGCCACCTATCAGTCGCTGATGCAGCAACTCGGTGGAGCGGTGACCGCCCTGCAATTCCAGGACATGGCGTCGCAACTGATCGTTCACACCAATCACCGTCTGCGCAGTTGCGTCGACACATTGGCGCTTGAGGCCTTCGGCGACGACGACGAAGACGGCGGCAGCATGGTCGAGGCCCCACCGCAGCGTCCGAACCCCGTCACCCAGGCGGAAATGGACGCCGGCTCGATCGAGCTGTTCTGACCGCCCTGAACCGCCCTTCGACCACACCTTACTCACGTTCCTTCGGAGACAGCAATGCACTCAATTCTTGCCGTGGACGACTCGGCCTCGATGCGCCAGATGGTCACCTTCACCCTCAAGGGTGCGGGCTACCACGTCGTCGAGGCCGTCGATGGTCAGGACGCGCTGGAGAAGTCCGAGCAACAGGATTTCGACCTGGTGCTGACGGACCAGAACATGCCCCGCATGGATGGCATCAATCTGACCAAGAACTTGCGCAATCAACCGAAGTTCAAGGCCACACCGATCCTCATCCTGACCACGGAGTCCAGCGATCAGATGAAGCAGGCGGGTCGCAGCGCAGGCGCGACCGGCTGGATGGTGAAGCCCTTCGACCCAGCCAAGCTGCTCGAGGTCATCAAGAAGGTGATTCGATGATTCGCCACGCGGCGTCCGACAACACACGCATCCGAAGAGCAGGGGTGGGTAATGAGTGACATGAACACGGATCAATCAGGAGGTGCTGGCATCGACCTGAGCCAGTTCTACCAGGTGTTTTTCGAGGAGGCTGGCGAGAACCTCGACCGCATGGAACAGCAGCTGCTGGCCATCGACATCGAAGCCGCCGACGACGAAGAGCTCAATTCGATCTTCCGCTGCGCCCATTCGGTCAAGGGCGGTGCGGCGACTTTCGGCTTTGCCGATGTCGCCGAGCTGACGCACCAGATGGAAACGCTGCTCGACCGGCTGCGACGCCACGAACTGGAGCCGACCTCGCCGATGGTCGATGTGCTGCTGCAATCGGGCGACGCGCTGCGCTCGCAGCTGGCGCGTCACCAGGGCGCGGGCGGCGACCCCGTGGACACGAGCGAGTTACTGGTCAAGATCCGCGCGCTGGTGTCCGGGCAGGCCCTGCCTTCGTCCGCACCGGTGGCTGTCGTCACCAAGCCCGTCTCCGTGCTGGCACAGCCGCCAGTCGAAGTGGCAGAGTCTGCCGCTCCAGCCTCAACGACATCGAAGCTGGCACGCAGCCTGGAACTGAGGGTCGGTCCGCTGAGCGATCTGAGAGACGCTGACAACCTCGTCGATCTGTTCAAGGAAATCGTCGATCTCGGCACGATCGAGCCGCTCGACGGCGGTCAATCCAGCGATGGCCTGCGCCGCTTCAAGGTGGTCACCACCAGCAGCGACGAGGATCTGCTCGATCTGTTCACCTTCCATGTCGCCCGCGAGCAGGTGGCCTTGCTGCCGTTGACCGCGGGCTTCGGTTTCCACGAAGGATCGCCCGGTGCTCCGCCAGTCGAGAAACCCCCGGAATCCGGTTTTGGCTTCTTCGAAGATGCCCCTGGTGCGCCCGGTTCAACGGCCAAAGCATCGGCGACCTCATCGGCGCCAGGGCACGTCACTGACATCAGCGCTGCCACACCAACCCGCACACCCCGCAAGACCGAAAAGGCGCCAGCAGCGGCTCTCGAATCTTCAACACTGCGCGTTTCGGTGGAGAAGGTCGATCAGCTGATCAACCTCGTCGGCGAGCTCGTCATCACCCAAGCCATGCTGGCGCAAAACAGCAAGCAGATCGACACCGCGCTCTACCAGCAACTGGCCGCTGGCCTGGCCGATCTGGACCGCAACACACGCGACCTGCAGGAGTCGGTGATGTCGATCCGGATGATTCCGATGTCGATGGTGTTCAGCCGCTTCCCACGCATGCTTCGAGACCTCGCCGCCAAGCTCGGCAAGAAGGTCGACTTTGTGACGCATGGTGAGGCCACAGAACTGGACAAGGGGCTGGTCGAGAAGATCACCGATCCGCTGACACACCTGGTGCGCAACAGCTGTGACCACGGTATTGAGATGCCAGCCGATCGTTTGTCCAAGGGCAAGCCCGAAACCGGGACGATCACGCTCTCGGCCTCGCACCAGGGCGGCTCGATCGTGATCGAGGTGCGTGATGACGGACGCGGGCTGTCGCGCGAGAAGCTGCTGCGCAAGGCACGCGAGCGCGGTATCGACGCGCCCGACTCAATGACCGACAGCGAGGTCTGGAATCTGATCCTCGCGCCCGGCTTTTCTACTGCCGATGTGGTGACGGACGTATCAGGCCGCGGAGTGGGCATGGACGTGGTCCAGAAGAACATCACCGCGCTCGGCGGTACGCTCGAGATCGACTCGGCCGAGGGTTACGGCATGCGCGTCTCGGTGCGCCTGCCCCTGACGCTCGCGATCATGGACGGAATGAGCGTGGGCATCGGCGACGAGGTCTACATCCTGCCGCTGTCATCGGTCATCGAGTCGTTCCAGGTCCACGAGCACACCATCAAGACCATCGGCGGTTCCGGCCGCGTGGTCGAGGTTCGCGGCGATTACATGCCGGTGATCGATCTCGAAAGTCTGTTCCAGGTGCCACGTGGCGACGAAGAGAAGACGACCAGCATCATGGTCATCGTCGAATCCGAAGGCGGCCGTGTCGCGATGCTGGTCGATGAACTGCTCGGTCAGCAGCAGGTGGTGGTGAAGAACCTCGAAGCCAACTATCGCAAGGTTGACGACGTGTCGGGCGCCACCATTCTGGGTGACGGCCGCGTGGCACTGATCCTTGATGTCGGCAGCCTGGTGCGTCGCTCAAGGCATTGACGCCCATCCCGGCAGTCCAAGCGGCGGGCACCCACCCTACATCTGCGGCCGAATCGGTCGATAAGTCCAGATTCCCACTCACATCCTTCGAGGAGTCCTCGTGAAGCTCAATAACTTCAAGATCGCGACCCAGCTATCGATCGGCTTTGCCGCCGTGCTGGCGATGATGATCGCCATGACCATGGTCGCTTATGTGCGTATGTCAGCCGAGAGCCAGAGCCTCGACGAGGGCATCGCAGTCTCCAAGCGATCCAAGCTCGCCGACGCCTGGCTGGCGGGCACCGAGTTGAATGTTTCTCGAGCCATAGCCATTGCGAAGTCGCATCGCGATCCTGCAGTCGTCGCCTACTTCGACCCGCTGCTCAAGGAGACACACGTCCGCAACGAGGAGATCCACAAGTCGCTGGAGTCAGATATCAGTAGCGCCGAAGGCAAGGCCCTGCTCGCCGAGGCCAGCGACAAGCGAAGGAGTTACCTCGCGGCTCGCGAAAAGGTCCTGGACCTGCTCAAGAGTGGTGAGATCGCCGCTGCAGACACTCACCTCGCCCAGTTCATGCTGCCCGCTGCAACGGCCTTCCTGAGCTCAGCGAGAGGCCTGCAGCAGTATGAGTCGGAATACAGTGCCAAGCTCTTCACCAGCGCAAAGTCCAATCTGGCCGACGGCCAGAACTTGCTGATGTTGCTGCTGCTGGCGGGCCTCGGGATGGCTGCCTCGATGGCTTACCTTTTCAGCCGTTCGATCACCCGGCCCCTCAAGTCGGCGCTCGATGTGGCGCGGGGCATCGCGAACAACGACCTGACCAACGTTGTTCACTCCGACCGCAAGGACGAGCTGGGCGAGTTGTTGCAAGAGCTGGACCGCATGCGTGCATCCCTGCACCAGGTGGTCAGCCAGGTTCGCGGCTCCACCGAGTCGATCAGCACCGCCTCAGCCGAGATTGCCACAGGTAACCAGGATCTGAGCGCACGCACTGAGCAGACTGCTTCCAACCTGCAGCAAGCCGCCTCCTCGATGGAGCAGTTGACCGGCACCGTCAAGCAGTCCGCCGATTCCGCCCGGCAGGCCAATCAGCTGGCGTCTTCTGCTGCCGAGGTCGCAGTTCGCGGTGGAGTCGTGGTTTCTCAGGTGGTCTCCACCATGGACGAGATCAACACCTCTTCGCGAAAGATCTCCGACATCATCGGCGTGATCGACGGCATCGCCTTCCAGACAAACATCCTTGCGCTCAATGCAGCTGTCGAGGCGGCCCGCGCTGGTGAGCAGGGCCGTGGCTTCGCGGTGGTGGCGTCCGAGGTACGCAATCTGGCGGGTCGCTCTGCCGAGGCTGCCCGCGAGATCAAGGGTCTGATCGGCGCCTCGGTGGAGAAGGTGGAGTCGGGCTCCCGCCTGGTGGCCGACGCAGGCAACACGATGGCCGAGATCGTCAGCTCGGTGCAGCGTGTGGCCGACATCATCAGCGAAATCACAGCTGCCGCTGGCGAACAGTCCGACGGCATCGGCCAGGTCAATTCGTCCGTCGTTCAACTGGACCAGATGACCCAGCAGAACGCCGCACTTGTCGAGGAGTCTGCTGCCGCTGCCGAGTCCCTCAAGGATCAGGCTTCCAGGCTCGCTGATATGGTGAGCGCCTTCCGTCTGGGTTCCCAGGCGCCGAGCTCACTCGTCGTCGCGACACAGCCCAGCGCCAGGGCGAACCGCGTACTGGCTTCCAAGGCGAGTCCGTCACCGCGCGTGCACCACACAACGCAGCCAAAGCCGACATCCCCGCCGACTGCTATCGCGGGCAGCTCCGCTGTCAGTTCGGCTGACTGGGAAAGCTTTTGAGTCGTCGCCACTTTTCAGCCATCCGCTCACGTTTCCACACCAAGACACCGCCCGAAAGGATCCAGCCATGAACATGATCTCCGACGCTCAACATGTCGCCCTGCACGAGGCAGCGCGGGAGCACGCCAGCAAGGGAGCACTCGCTGGCGGCGAGTTCCTCACTTTCCGCCTCGGCGGTGAGGAATATGGCATCGACATCCTGCAGGTGCAGGAGATTCGCTCGTATGAGCCGCCCACACGCATCGCCAATGCGCCCTCCTTCATCAAGGGCGTAGTCAACCTTCGGGGCGTGATCGTTCCCATCGTCGATCTCCGTCTGAAGCTCGGGTGCGACACCGCCGAGTACAACAGTTTCACCGTCGTCATCGTGCTCAATGTGAAGGGCCGTGTCGTTGGTGCTGTCGTTGACTCGGTCAGCGACGTGTTGCAACTGTCGAAGGATTCGGTGAAGGCCGCGCCCGAGATGTCCTCGTCGGTCGACACCGTCTACATCACTGGCATCGGCAATGTGGGCGATCGCATGCTGATACTCATCGACATTGAAGGCTTCATGTCCAGTTCTGACATGGGGCTGATCAGCGGCTGATCAGCGATTCCCGCTGAGATTGTTGCCGCCCGGCTGGTGGGCAAAATACAGTTGATCCGATTTTGCTGAGACCTCATCCTCAAAGGAGAAGGGGTCCGAAATGGGATTCGCCAAGCCGCCGTGTCTGGCCGCACTTAGGCAGCAGATTGTTGAACTGCCTATGGCCGGACGAATTCCCGGGCCACTGTTGCGCGAGTTCGATGTCTTGGCGCAAGGTATCGCCACGCAAGTGACGGACTCCTGCTACTTCAGGTCAGTAGGGCTGGAAGGGGGCAGGTCATCCCGGCACATCCGCCAGGCGATGGTTCTGCCCCCACGCATTCGGAGGTGACTCAAGTCGCCATCGAGCACCCTCCCCTCTACGCAGGCAGGGCCGCCGGCCACCAACGCGGCAGACGCCGTACATCCGAGTCCACCGTGGCGTCGCAATCTCTCGGAACAGCGTGCCGCAAGAAGCGCCTCGCCCAGCAAAAAGCCCGCCGCTGCGTGAGCAGGGGCGGGCTTGTGTGACCACCGGGGCGTGAGCCCCGGTGCCGGTGGGGGCAATTACTTGCCCGTACCCGTGGCCACTTCTTCCAGCACGTTCAGCGACACGTCGGTCTCTTTCACGCCCTTCGGGTTGGACTTCATGTTCGACGACCAGTTCGTGGCGTGGCCACGCTTGACGTCGATGATGTGCCCGATCACAGGCATCACTGCCTTGTAGCCGTCGTCGCCGATGTCCGGACGGTTCTGGAAAATGAACATCTTCCAGAATTCGCCCTTGCGGTCCAGCGAGAAGCCCAGGTACGGACGCGGGAAGTCCACTTCCATGTACACGGTCTTCTTGCTGTACGGGTGTTCGTCAGGGCACACGCCTTCGATCACGAACACTTCGCGCGGCTCCCAGCCCACGTCCGGCGCCGGGTTGAAGTGCGGCGGAATGGTGATGCCGATGCGCGGGAAGCGCTTGGCCGGATCGCTGTAGGGAACCTTCACGTCCACGCTCATCTCGGGGCTGTGGGCGATCGCCAGGATCCAGCGGCGCTCGAGCAGCTTGTTGGACTTGTACTTGGTCGGAGCGGCATCCCAGATGTCCCAGTCGTCGTACAGCTGGTCGGTACCACCGATCGGGTCCATCCACGCACCACCGGAGAGGCGGCGAACGCGGCGAACCGACTTCAGGTAGGCGAACGAGTCGTCAGGCTTCTTCGAGTCCGGCTGGTTGTAGCGCACCGAGAACAGGCCCAGACCGCGAATGTCTTGCGGGTAGGTCGCCACGAAGTAGGTCTTCTGCGAGATGGTGCCGTCACCCACGGTGATCGGGCCACCGTCCAGACGGCCTTCCATGTAGTAGCGACGTGACTGGAACGCTTGCACGCGCTCATAGCCGGTCTTCGCATCCAGGAACGCCCAGGCGATGTCGCGCAGGTCCATCGTCGCGCCGTAGGTTGCAGCGCGCAGGTTCCAGATGATCTTGTCGCCTGCGTTCGGATCCTTCGGATCGATCTTGTCA
>CANJJE010000019.1 GCA_947474755.1 Burkholderiales bacterium
ACCAGGATGGACTCGGTCAGCTCCAGCTCGAGCCACTGCGGCTCCAGTCCCACTTCGGCCAGCACGCGGGCAACGCTGTCGACGAAGTCGGCCTGCTGGAACTGCAGCGCGGACACGTTGATGGACATCAGCAGCCGGCGCCCCTGCCCTCGCCAGATGGCCGCCTGCTGCACCGCCTGGTGAAGCACCCAGGAACCGATCGCAATGATGAAGCCGCTGCGCTCGGCCACGGGAATGAACTCGGTCGGCGGCACATCCCCCAGCTCCGGGTCGCGCCATCGGATCAGCGCCTCGGCACCAAAGATCTCGCCACTCTTCAGATCGATCTGCGGCTGGTAGTGCAGCCGGAAGCGGCCGGATACCAGCGCCTGCCGCATGGCGTGGTCGAGCTTCATGCGTGTGCGCAGTTTCGAGCTGTCGTCGGCTCTCGCCTGATGGAATCGAAAGCCGGCGCGGCCGCTTTCCCGCGCTTCGGTCATCGCCGCATCGGCAGCCTGCAGCATTTCATCGGCAGTGCTGCCGTTACCGGGGTGCAGCGCAATCCCGACACTGCAGGTGACGGTGAAATTCAGGTCGTCGAGCGTGAACGGCCGCTGCATCGCGTCGAGCACGCGGCGTGCGCTGCCTTCGGCACCTGCGGCGTCAGCCTGGTGGATCAGCAGCACATACTCGTCCGCGCCAAGGCGGGCAACCGTGTCGACCTGCCGTAGCGTCAGCAACAGCCGCTCGGCAACCTCGATCAGCACGCGGTCGCCCATGCTGTGGCCGAGGGTGTCGTTGATGTGCTTGAATCGGTCGAGGTTCAGAAACAGCAGCGCGAACGGCACTCCGTCGCGCTGCGCCAGGGCCAGCGCGTAATCGATGCGCCCGAGCAGCGTGCGGCGGTTGGGCAGACCGGTCAGCGCGTCGGTGTGTGACAGGGTTTCGATGCGCTGGTTGGCCTCCAGACGCTCGCTGATGTCACGGAAGGAATAGACGCGGCCGATCGTCTTGCCTCGGCTGCTCTGGGGCAAGGTGACGCGTTCGAGCACCCGGCCTCCGATCAGCGTCACGGTGTCGCTGGCCTGCATCTGCGGCACACCATCGATCGCCGCCAGACGACGCATGTACTCGGCCGGCTCGACCACCCGGCGCAACATCCACGACAAGATGGCGTCGTCATCGCGCTGCACCAGCAGTTTGTCGGGCAACTCCCAAAGGGCGGCAAATCGCTGGTTGAAATTGCGGATGTGCCCGTTGGTGTCGATGACCAGGATGCCGTCGTGCGTCGATTCCAGCGTTGCCGCCAGTTCAGCCAGCCGGTCGGACAGCTCGTCTTCCGCACGCCGCTCGCTGCTGCGGTCGTGCATCACGACCATGAACAGCGCCTTGTCTGCGGGCAACATCACCCGGCTGACGCGGCGCAGCACCGCCGCCAGTTCGCCATCGGCGCGCCTTACCCAGCTGTGCGACTCGACGCTCTCGGTCCAGCCAAGAGCCGCCCCCTGCCAGAACGCCATGTCTTCGGGCGTCGCCGCCAGGTTCAGCACGTCCTGCCCGCACAGGCTGGCCGCATCGACATCAAGCAGGGCGCCACAGGCAGCGTTCGCCGCGACGATGCGCATGCTCTCGGGATCGACCAGCCACACCGCGTCGCGCAGGCCTTCGATCAGCGCCCGAGGCGGCATCAGCCAGGCATCGATGGCGCGCTGGTTCAGCGACGCCGCACTCGCCGCTGCGTCGCCGCTGCGGGCACGTCGCGACGGCACCACGGGTGCGGGCGCCGTGGTGGTGGGTGGTGAACCGCGTGAAATCCTCACGCCAGCGCACCGCCATCCTGGGTCGGCTCGAAGAAGTAGCTGACCCGCGGCCGCGGCGACAGGTAATCGAGCGTTCGGGCCGGCAGTGCCAGCGGCTTCAGGCTGCGCCGAATACCCAGGCCGCTGACGGTTTCGAGGTCGAGCACCAGCGCCTCGTCCCTCGGGACGCCTGCCTCGTGCACCAGCACCTTGGGCTTCAGTGGCCGCGAGGCATTCACACCGACCACCAGCGCGTAGCGGTCGTCGGTGAGTTGCACCACGGAGCCGGCCGGGTAGACGCCCATCATCTTGATGAAGGCGCCGAGGATGGCCGGGTCGTACTTGTTCCTGCCCTGCGCAAACATCAGCGCCACCGCTTCGTGAGGGGTGATCGCCTTGCCTGGATTGGCCGGATTGCACAGATTGTCGTAGCGGTTGACCAGGGACACGATGCGCGAAGGAACCGTGGTGCGGTCGCTTTGCAGCTTCAGCGGAAAGCCGCTGCCGTCGATGTGTTCATGGTGCTGGGCAATCACCAGCGATGCACCGGGTGCAAGTTCCATGCGCCGCGCCTGGGCAATGCCGAGCGCGACATGAGTTTCATAGATCTTGTGCTCGGCCGCGCCGAAGTGCTCCTCGCGGTGGCGCAAGCGCTCGGGCACCTCGGCCTTGCCGATGTCATGCAGCATCGCACCCACGCCGAGATCAAGCATCTCGGCCTCGCTCAAGTTGAAGTTGCGGCCCATCAGCAGCGAGATCACGCTGACGTTCAGGCCATGGGCGCTGACCTTGTCCCCGGCACTTTCGGTGAGCAGCCGGATGCACAGCTCCTGGTTGCCGATCATCTGGTCGACCAGTTGCCGGGTCAGTGCCTGCGCACGGTGACGCGCAGCAACCGGCTGGGCAGCGATCCCCTCAAAGACCTGCCTGGCGACACGCGAAGCATCGGCAAATTCACGTTCGCAGACGGCCAGTGCTGCGCGCTGAGCGGCCAGTGCCGCGCGGTGGATGTCCTGTGGTGTGGGTGCAGCCACGATTGACGAGGCCTCGGCGGCGCTGTCTGGCGCAGGGTCCGGGGTGTCGGAGGCCACAGGCGGAGTGACGCGGACCGCGCCAGCAACCCCCGTCAGGCCGAACGTGTCCCAGCGGCTGGTGCTGTGGCTGATGTCGCTGTCCTGCGGGCTCCAGCGCACGCGCTGCAGCCCCAGCGAGCGCAGTGTCGCGATCTGCTCGAGGCTGGAAATCTTGAAGCTGGATCGCGGAAACGGGTGCGACATCCACCCGCCGTCCAGATGGATGTGCATGCCAATCGTCAACGCGGCAACTTCGATGGTTTCGATGACGGTGTCAGATTTCATGGGCAGGCCAAACCTCGGAAAAACACGCTTCTTGAGGCTATTTCGGCACGAGCGGCTGCCGACTTGAGCAAGGTCGGGCCTGCTACGCAGATCGGAGCGTCCGTTCAGGGCGCTCGACCGCCCTCTGACACCGTTCGATGGCTACCCGGCCAGTACTGCCGCCATCGCCACCGCCGTCGCGTCGACATTCGACGAGTTCAGGCCGGCCACGCACATGCGCCCCGACCGCAGCACGTAGACGGCGTGCTCTTCGCGCAAGCGGTCCGCCTGTGCAGGGCTCAGCCCGGTGTAGCTGAACATGCCGCGCTGGCTGATGAAGTAATCGACGTTGCGCCCCGGCAGCTTGGCGCCGAGCACGGCATGCAGGCGCTGGCGCATGGTCTGGATGCGCTTGCGCATCGCGCCGAGTTCGGCGGTCCACCGGGCCCGCAGCGCTGGGGTCTGCAGCACGCGGGCGACGATCTGCCCTCCGTGAGTGGGCGGACTGCTGTAATTCCTGCGCACGGTGGCCCGCAGTTGGCCGAGCACCAGCTCGGCCTCGGCGGCGTTCGGGCAGACCACGCTCAGGGCACCGCAGCGCTCGCCGTACAGCGAGAAGCTCTTCGAGAAAGAGCTGGCACAGAAGAACGAGATTCCCGCGTCGGCCAGCGCGCGGATCGCAAACGCGTCTTCATCGATGCCGTCACCGAAGCCCTGGTACGCGATGTCTACATAGGGAATCAGCCGCCGCGCACGGATCACCGGAATCAGCTCAGCCCACTGCGCCGCGCTCAGGTCGACACCGGTCGGGTTGTGGCAACAGGCGTGCAGCAGCACGATGCTCTGTGCTGGCAGCGCCTTGAACGCCGCCAGCATCTCGCCAAACCTCAGGCCGCCAGCGGCAGCGTCGTAGTACGGATAGGTGTGCACCGCCAAGCCGGCACCCTCGAACATCGCACGGTGGTTGTCCCAGGTCGGGTCGCTGACCCAGACCTGGGACTGCGGGAAATGACGTTGGAGAAAATCACTGCCGACCTTCAGGCCACCCGAGCCGCCGATGGTCTGCACCGTCGCGATCCGGCCACTGGTGACAGCCTCATGCCCGGAACCGAACAGCAGGTCCTGCACCGCCTGCCGATAGTTCGCTGCCCCTTCCATGGGCTGGTAGGGCCGCGCACCGATGTCTTGCAGCATCGCCGTTTCGGCCTCGCGAACGGCTGCCATCACGGGAAGGCGGCCCGCATCGTCGAAATAGATGCCGATCGACAGGTTGATCTTGTGCGCCCGCGGGTCGCGGCCGAACGCCTCGTTCAGGGTCAGGATCGGGTCGCCGGCGTAGGGAGCTATGTGTTCGAACATCTGCAGCGTGCGTCAGGGAAAATTCAAGAAGGGCCAGCGCGTCAGCGCAGCGATCACGCCGACAACGCGGCTTCGATATCGGCCTTCAACGACGCCGGTGTGTCGGTGGGCGCGTAGCGCTTGATGACCTTGCCGTCCCGGCCGACCAGGAACTTGGTGAAATTCCACTTGACGGCCTTGGAGCCCAGCAGGCCGGGGGCTTCGGCGGTCAGCCACTTCCACAGCGGATGCGCCGAGCTGCCATTGACCTCGACCTTGCTCATCATCGGGAAGGTGACGCCGTAGTTCTTCTGGCAGAAGCTGCCGATCTCCGCATCGCTGCCCGGGTCCTGCGAACCGAACTGGTTGCAGGGAAAGCCGATCACCTTGAGGCCGCGCTGCCCATAGGTTTTCCAGAGTTCTTCGAGTCCGGCGAACTGCGGCGTGAAGCCGCAGGCGCTGGCGGTGTTGACGATCAGCAGCACGGCCCCGCGCTGCGCCGACAAGGGGCTGGGCGTGCCATCGATCGCGATGGCATCGAAGTCGAAGGCGGTGGCGCTGGGTGCGTTCATGGGGACTCCCGGGTGAAGGACAGGCCCTCGCGGCTGGGCAAGGGCATACGAAGACCGGATCGTATGCTGGAGTCAGGCCAGCGCAGCGTATGCCACTGCCGCTCAATGCGCAGGTTTCCGCGCGGCCCACGCTGCGGTCAGCACGATCAGTGCGCCGCCGACCAGCAAGCTGAAGGTGATGCGTCCGGCGCCGAGCAACGCCGCCGACACGGCGGCAAACAGCACCTCGCTGAGCATCAGCACCGAGCTGACCTCCATGGGCAGCCGCACCGTGCCGAACTGCAGCGCGAGGTTGCTGCACAGGAGCAGCGCACTCAAGGTCAGCACCATCACAGGCACCCACCACGGCCAGGGGGTGGCACTCACCGCCAGCGGCCAGGCGATGGCCCCAGCGGCGCTGAGCGCAACTGCCAGCGTCCCGGCGACCACCGCACCACCGACGAACATCGCGAGCACGCGACCTTCCTCGGGGCGGTCGGCCGCGCGCTTGAGCATCACGTTGTTCAGTGCAAAGGCGAAGCCCCCCACCAGACCCAGCCAGTCGGCCAGTGACTGCGGCAACGGCAACCCTGGCGCGCCACCAGCCCCGGGGGCGGCCAGCACGATGCCCGCGCCGAGCAAGGCCAACGCCACTCGGATGCCGGCCATCGGTGTCAATGATTCCTTCAGCAGCCAGCGCGCCAGCAGCATCGACCACAGCGGCATCAGGTAGAACAGCAGCGCCACACGCACCACGTCGCCGATGACAGCTGCCCAGTTGAAGGCTGCGTTGGTGGCGCCGGCCGCGAGCATCACCACCCAGAGCGCACGGTCATGCAGCAACTGAGCAAGAGCGCGGGGGCGCGCCGCCACGATCACCAACACCGTCGGCACATAGACCAGCACGGTGGCCCACAGCGGGTGCAGCCCCTGCGCTTCGAGTTGTCGGAACGGCCACCATGACAGACCCCACACCAGCGAGTTGAACACCAGTGCAAGCGCCGCCCAGCGCGCCGCGATGGATGCCGCTGCGTTCAGTGCCGGTCGCTGCGGGCCAGCGCGAGCAGGTGGTCGACTTCGACGCGATGGTTGATGCAGTTGCGCTGGTGCCAGCGGCGGATCAGCCACATCAGCCCAGCGACCAGCACGCCGAAGATGGAGATCGCACCGAAGGCCGACAGACCGAGCATCGTCATGCCGGCATACAGCGCTCCGAGGCCGAGGATGCAGGCCTGCTCGTTGAAGTTCTGCACCGCGATCGACCGGCCGGCACCCATCAGGTTGTGGCCACGGTGCTGCAGCAGGGCATTCATCGGGACCACCAGGAAACCCCCGAGGGCGCCGAGCATGATCAGGAATGGCACCGCAATCCACAAATCGGTGATGAAGTTCATGCCCAGCACCAGCAGTCCCATCGCGATGCCCAGCGGAATGACCCGCGTCGCCTGATCCAGCCGCATGCGCAGCGAGGCAACCACCGCGCCGACCGCGGTGCCGATGGCGACGACGCCGACCAGCGCCGACGCCTGTGTGGTCTCGTAACTCAAGGCCACCGCTGCCCAGGCCAGCACGATGTAGCGCAGATTGCCCGAGACGCCCCAGAACAAGGTGGTGGTGGCCAGCGAGATCTGGCCCAGCTTGTCGCTCCACAGGCGCACATTGCAGGCCTGGAAATCGCGTATCAGACCGAAAAAGCTGTGGGCGATCGGCTGCAACGGCGCGTCGGTGCGGGGGATGCGCAGATTGAACGCGGCCGCCAGCGCATAGAGACCCACCATGGCGGCAATGGCCGCTTCAGGAGGCGTGTCGATGCCGGTGTCGATCCAGGGGAAATCGAAAGCCAGCAGGTGGCTGGAGATGGTTTGGCCAATCAACTGACCGCCCAGCAGAACACCAAGGATGATCGACAGGATGGTCAGGCCCTCGATCCAGCCATTGGCCTTGACCAGCTGCGAGTTGGGCAGCAACTCGGTCAGGATGCCGTACTTGGCCGGCGAGTACGCTGCGGCACCCAGCCCGACGATGGCATAGGCCATCAGAGGATGGCTGCCGAACAGCATCATCAGGCAGCCGACCACCTTGATCAGGTTCGAGAAAAACATGACCCGGCCCTTCGGCAGGGCGTCGGCGATCGCACCGACGAACGGCGCCAGGATCACATAGAAGAGCGCAAACATCGGCACCAGGGCGGCACGTTGCCACTCGGGCTGGCCTGAGCTCTTCAGCAGCTCCACCCCCGCCACGAACAGCGCGTTATCAGCCAGCGAGCTGAAAAACTGCGCCGCCATGATGGTGTAAAAACCTTTTTTCATTCGCTGGTGGCGCTCAGTTTCCGGGTCGGCACGATGACGAAGCCGTACATCCGACGGGTCTCCTTGCGGCGCGGGTTATAGCACGCGGGGTATTGCCGAACTGCGCTGCAGGGCACTGCGCGGCATGGGTTGGCAGGGCCTGCGGCAGAATGGGTTTTTGCAGATCGACCGCCCATGCCCCGCCCCATCGAAGCCGTGATCCACCCCCAGGCGCTGGCGCACAACCTGCGGCGCGCGCGGGACCATGCGCCAGACGCGCGCGTCTGGGCGGTCGTCAAGGCCAATGCCTACGGCCACGGCATCGAGCGCGCCTTTGCCGGCCTGCAGGGCGCCGATGGCTTCGCGCTGCTCGACCTCGACGAGGCACAGCGCGTGCGCGCCCTCGGCTGGCGCGGGCCGATCCTGCTGCTCGAAGGCTGCTTCGAGGCACGCGACCTGGAGGTCTGTTCGCGCCTGAGTCTGTGGCATACGGTGCACCGCGAGGCGCAGATAGACTGGTTGGCGGCGCACAAGACGCAGGCGCCGCACCATGTCTTCCTGAAGCTGAACAGCGGCATGAACCGGCTCGGTTTCAAGCCGTCAGCGTACCGCTCCGCGTGGTTGCGGCTGAGTGGTTTGACGCAGGTGGAAAGCATCACGCTGATGACGCACTTTTCCGACGCGGACCGCAGCGAATCGGGCGGCGGCATTGCTCGCCAGTGGGCGGTTTTCGAGGCCACCACCCGCGAAATGCCCGGAGAGCGCTCGCTGTGCAATAGCGCTGCCACCTTGCGCCATGCGCCCGACAACGCGGCGGTGCGCGGCGACTGGGTACGCCCTGGCATTGCGCTTTACGGCTCGGCTCCCGACTTCCCCGAGCGCAGCATCGCCGACTGGGGCCTGCAACCGACGATGACGCTGCGCAGCGAATTGATCGCCACGCAGGATCTGCAGCCCGGCGACACCGTGGGCTATGGCAGTCGCTACACCGCCGCGCGGCCGATGCGCATCGGCGTGGTGGCTTGCGGCTACGCCGACGGCTATCCACGCAGCGCGTGCGATGGCACGCCGGTGCTGGTGGAGGGGACCCGCTGCGACATGGTCGGCCGCGTCTCGATGGACATGGTGACAGTCGATCTGACACCGGTGCCCACGGCGCAGGTCGGCAGCGAGGTCACGCTCTGGGGCCAGGGACCCGGTGGCGCAGTGCTGCCCATCGACGAGGTCGCGCATGCGGCGGGCACCGTGGGCTATGAATTGATGTGCGCACTGGGGCTGCGCGTGCCGACCCGCGTTGACGATTGAGCGCCAGCGCACCCCGGAGACACGCGATGCAGCTGCCCAGCCACATGATGACGATGACCGTGCTGATAACGCCCGACATGGCCAATTTCTCCGGCAATGTGCACGGCGGCACGATCCTGAAGCTGCTGGATCAGGTCGCCTATGCCTGTGCCAGCCGCTACGCCGGCACCTATGTGGTGACGCTGTCGGTCAACCACGTGCTGTTCCTGCAGCCGATCCACGTCGGCGAACTCGTGACCTTTCTGGCCAGCGTCAACCACACGGGCACCTCATCGATGGAGGTCGGCGTCAAGGTCATCGCCGAAAACATCCGCACGCAGGTCGTGCGGCACGCCAACAGCTGCTTCCTGACGATGGTGGCGATGGGAGACGACGGCCGTCCGACCGCAGTGCCGCCGCGCATGCCCGCCACGCCCGACGAGGTCCGCCGGTTCGAGGCCGCGAAGATCCGCAAGCAACTGCGCGCCGAGCTCGCGCAGCGCGAAGCGGCGCTGCTGAAAGCGATGCCGTCGACGGCCGTTGATGGCGACACCTGACACACCGTGCACGATGATCTCGCCGCGCTTCATCGTGCCCGAACACGAGGTCGAGATCACCGCGATCCGCGCGCAGGGCGCTGGCGGCCAGAACGTCAACAAGGTGTCGAGCGCGGTGCACCTGCGCTACGACGTGCATGCCTCATCGCTTCCCGACGACGTGAAACAGCGGCTCCTCGGGCTGCGCGACCAGCGCATCACCGCCGAGGGCGTGGTTGTCATCAAGGCACAGACCTCGCGCAGCCAGGACGCGAACCGTGCCGACGCGCTGATGCGGTTGCAGGAGCTCGTCGACAGCGTGGCCACGCCGCCGCGGGTGCGCAGACCCACCAAGCCGACCTACGGCTCGAGGCAGCGTCGACTCGAAAGCAAGGGTCTGCGCGCACAGGTCAAGGCCGGTCGAGGAAAGATCGGCGGCAAGGCGGGCCACGAGTAGTCCTCTCTCAGCGCCCCGCTACAGTCGTCGTGTGAGCAAACTCAAATCGCTTTTCACTTGCACCGAGTGCGGCGGCACCAGCCCGAAATGGCTGGGCAAATGCCCTTCGTGCGAGTCCTGGAACACGCTGGTCGAGTCGGTCGCTGAAAGCAGCGGAACGAAGCACCGCTATCAGTCGCTGGCCGGTGCGCTGCCCGTGGCGACGCTGGCCGACATCGAGGCTTCGGATGTGGACCGGCAGCCCACCGGCATCGACGAGCTCGACCGCGTGCTCGGCGGCGGCATCGTCGCCGGAGGTGTGGTGCTGATCGGAGGCGATCCGGGTATCGGCAAGTCGACGCTGCTGTTGCAGGCGCTGGACGCGCTCTCACGCAACGTTCGCACGCTGTACGTGACCGGCGAGGAGTCCGGGGCGCAAGTCGCACTGCGCTCGCGCCGCCTGGGACTGGGTGAGGGCACAGGCGGTTCTCAGGTGCGGGTGATTGCCGAGATCCAGCTGGAGAAGATCGCCGCGACCATCGCCGCGGAGCAGCCGGTGGTCTGCGTGATCGATTCGATCCAGACGGTCTACAGCGACCAGCTCACATCGGCGCCGGGCTCCGTTGCGCAGGTGCGCGAATGCGCTGCGCAGCTGACGCGCATCGCCAAGTCCAGCGGCACCACCATCGTGCTGGTCGGCCACGTGACGAAGGAAGGCGCGCTGGCCGGGCCGCGGGTGCTGGAACACATCGTGGACACGGTGCTGTATTTCGAGGGCGACACGCACAGCAGCTTTCGGCTGGTGCGGGCGATCAAGAACCGCTTCGGCGCCGTCAACGAGATCGGCGTCTTCGCGATGACCGAGCGCGGCCTGAAGGGCGTGGCCAACCCGAGCGCGATCTTCCTGTCGACGCACGGCGACCCGGTGGCCGGCTCGTGCGTGCTGGTCACGCTGGAAGGCACGCGGCCGCTGCTGGTGGAGATCCAGGCGCTGGTCGACAGCGGCGGGCCCAGCCCCCGCCGACTCAGCGTCGGATTGGACCGGGACCGGCTGGCGATGATGCTCGCGGTGCTGCACCGCCATGCCGGCATCGCCTGCAACGATCAGGATGTGTTCGTCAATGCGGTCGGTGGAGTACGAATCGCCGAGCCGGCGGCCGACCTGGCGGTGATGCTGGCTATCCAGAGCAGCCTGCGCGGACGGCCACTGCCTCGCGGCTTCATCGCGTTTGGGGAGGTCGGCCTGGCCGGCGAGGTGCGCCCGGCGCCACGCGGTCAGGAACGCCTGAAGGAAGCCGCCAAGCTCGGCTTCAGCGTGGCGGTGGTGCCCAAGGCCAACGCGCCGAAGAAGGCCATCGAGGGGCTGACGATCCATGCGGTCGAGCGCATCGAGGAAGCGATCTCGCTGGTGCGCACGCTGTGACCGGCGCACCCCAGGGCACCCATCCGGACGGGGCCTCGGGAGCACCCCAGACAGGCGCCTAAAATCAAGCGTCAATGAACAGTTTGGAGTCTCGCCATGTCGATGGCCGATCGTGACGGAAAGATCTGGATGGACGGCGAGATGGTGGAGTGGCGCGACGCCAAGATCCATGTGCTGTCGCACACCCTGCACTACGGTTGCGGTGCCTTTGAAGGGGTGCGCGCCTACAAGACCGAGCAGGGTACGGCGATCTTCCGGCTGCGCGAACACACCGAACGGCTGTTCAACAGCGCCAAGATCCTGCGGATGAAAATCCCGTTTTCCATCGATCAGGTGATGGAGGCCCAGCGCCGTGTCGTGCGCGAGAACAAGCTGGAGAGCGGCTACATCCGGCCACTGAGCTGGATTGGCGACAAGAAGCTCGGCGTCAGCCCGAAGGGCAACACCATCCACCTGATGGTCGCCGCCTGGACCTGGGGCGCCTATCTCGGCGAGGACGGCCTGAAGCGCGGCATCCGAGTGAAGACCAGCAGCTATACGCGTCACCACGTCAACATC
This sequence comes from Burkholderiales bacterium, assembly GCA_947474755.1. Lineage (GTDB taxonomy): Bacteria > Pseudomonadota > Gammaproteobacteria > Burkholderiales > Burkholderiaceae_C > PBB1. The sequence goes on from CANJJE010000019.1 coordinate 11,533, forward strand.
ACGATGACGCAGGCGAAGGCGGTCAGCAACTACACCAACTCGATCCTCGCCAACATGGAAGCCACCGACGACGGCTACGACGAGGCGCTGCTGCTCGACGCCAGCGGCTTCGCGAGCGAAGGCGCCGGAGAGAACCTGTTCATCATCAAGAATGGTGTGGTCTACACGCCAGACCTGTCGGCCGGCGCGCTCAACGGCATCACCCGCAACACCATCTTCGCGATCTGCGCGGACCTGGGACTGAAGATCGTCGAGAAGCGGATCACCCGCGACGAGATCTACATCGCCGACGAGGCTTTCTTCACCGGCACCGCCGCCGAAGTGACACCGATCCGCGAACTGGACCGTCTGGAGATCGGCCGAGGTTCTCGCGGGCCGATCACCGAGAAAATCCAGTCGGCGTTCTTCGACATCGTGAACGGCCGCAACCCGAAATACACCGAGTGGTTGACGCCGGTCTGACGCCTGTGTAGAACCATGGCAGCACGTTGATCACGTCCCCGTCACGCATCCCTCCACGGAGCCGATCATGAGCACAGCGCCATCCGCCTCGTCCCGCTTCATCGAAATCACCGCGCACGATCTGCAGGGCCCGGGCGCGGTCACCTGCCCGAACCCGAAGATGCCCCTTTGGAGCAACCATCCGAAGGTGTTCATCGATGTGGTCACCACCGGCTCGGGAAAGTGCCCTTACTGCGGCACCGTCTACTCGCTGAAGGCGGGTGAAAAACTTCACGCTCATTGAGGCACCGTGAGCAACGATAGCGACACTCCAGGGCGCGATTACGAAACCCTGGTGCGTGCCGCGTTGATCGGTGCCGGCACCTCGGTGTGGGAATGGAACCCGCAGACCGACGTGCTCTCGGACGTCGAAAATGACCTGAACCTGCTCGGCTACGGCCCTGAAGAGGGTCGACCGACCCAGCAAGCCTGGGACCAGTTGATTCACCCGGAGGACCGCGCGGCGAACGAAGAGCAGTATCAACGCCATGCCCGTGGCGAACTGCCCTATTACGAGCATGAGTACCGCGCGCAGTCGAAAAGCGGCGAATGGCGGTGGATTGCCGAACGCGGACGCATTGTCGAGTGGAGCGCCGACGGACAGCCACTGCGCGTGGTGGGCACATTGGTCGACGTGACTCAGCGCCGGGAGGCCGAACAACGTGCGCTGGCGATCGCCGAGCATTTGCGCGAAACGGCACGCCACGTGCCCGGCGTCATCTACCAGTACCGCCACAGCGGGGAAGGTGACGGCGGGTTCTGCTACGTCAGCGAAAGCTGCCAGGAGGTGCTGGGAATGCCCGCCAGCGAGTTGATGCGCGACGGCGGAACACTGCTGCGGATGATTGATCCGGAGTATTACGAACCCACCATCGCCGCGATGAAGCTCTCGGCCCGCACGCTCACGCCCTGGCGCTTCGACTGCCCACTGCGTCGCCCCGACGGTGCGCTGCGATGGATGACCGGCACCTCGACGCCGCATCGAGAGCATGGCGGTGCGGTGCTCTGGTACGGCTACTTCGAAGACTCCACGGAAGTCCATGAGTTGCAACTGGCGCGCCAATCGGCCGCCATGGCGCAGGCAGCCAATCAGGCGAAGACCGAGTTCCTGTCTCACATGAGCCATGAACTGCGCACGCCGCTGAATGCGGTGATGGGCTTTGCACAATTGCTGCAGATCGACGAAAGCGACCCGCTGTCGGCCAACCAGCGCCGCCGCGTGGCGCTGATCCACGAAGCCGGCGCTCATCTGTTGCAGATGATCGGGGAACTGCTCGACCTCACACGCATCGAGTCGGGACATCTCACGCTCGAATGCACGGAGGTGGAGTTGCCGGCATTGCTGGCCGAGTGCATGGCCATGCTGAACCCGCTGGCTGACACTGCCTCGGTGCGCCTTTTGCCCATCGAGGCCAGATCGACGCTGACAGTGCACGCCGATGCGACGCGATTGCGTCAGGTGGTGCTGAACCTGGTCTGTAACGCCATCAAGTACAACCGCCCGCATGGCACCGTGCGGGTGCAGGCGCAGTCGGTGACCGACGGCGTGGTGGTGCGGGTCATCGACACGGGCGTCGGCATCGCCAAGGCACAACTGCCCGCGCTGGGCGAGCCGTTCAACCGACTTGATCAGCGTCACAGCGGGATCGAGGGCACCGGGATCGGCCTGGCGGTGACGCGCTGCCTGATTCAGTTGATGTCGGGTCGCCTCGAGGTCGAGAGCACCGTGGGCGAGGGCTCAACCTTCAGCATCTTCCTTCCAGAAGGCCCCTCCACGACGGTAGTCACTCAGAGCGCCAGCTTGTCGGCGTAAAGCAGCCGACCGGTCGATGCGCCGGTGGTCGAACCGCCGGCAGGATTTCCCACCAGGTTGTTTCGGGCACATCTCGGGAAAGCTCGGACGTGGTGGTGGGCACGGGCGAGCGGCTTCCATGGGCTTCGTACAATCAAGCTTCGGTTGGCTGACTCGAATCTTTCAGCTCGCGGCTGAAGAGGAAGGTGGAATGAACACTCCGAACCCCCCCGTGATGGCGCTGTCCTCACCCGATGAGGCAGAGCATCAGTTTTACGAATCGATGCAGCGCGCCGATCTGGATCGGTTCATGGCGGTATGGAGTGATGAAGACGATGTCGCGTGCGTGCATCCGGGCGGTCCGCGGCTGATCGGCCTGGGAGTGATCCGGGAAAGCTTCGCGGGCATCTTCGCCAAGGGTCCGCTCGATATCCACCCAGAGAAAGTCCGGCGCGTCGACTCCCACTTCAGCGCGGTGCACAGCGTGCTCGAACGCGTGCAGGTGCAGACCGACAAAGGTCGCCAATCGGCCTGGGTCATCGCGACCAACGTGTACGTGAAAACCGCGCTGGGCTGGCGAATCGTCGCCCATCACGCCAGCCCGGGCACGACACGCGAGGCTCACGAAGTCCTCGAGTCGGGTGCCGTTCTGCATTGATTGCAGACAGCATGGCGCAACGCTCGCCCAGCTGGCTGCTGGGCGATGGTGCGGTCGGCGGCAACCTGCAGTCGATCTGGCCAGCACTGGTGTGCAAGCGGATCGACGGCCCCAAGCCACGCTACCGGCGGCAGCGCTGGGCCACGCCCGACGCCGACTTCATCGATGTCGACTGGCTCGAACCCGACGCCGGCCCGCGCGACCCCGCAGCGCCCCTGCTGGTCCTGTTCCACGGCCTGGAAGGCTCCTCGTCCAGCCACTACGCACGCGCTTACGCCCAGGCTGCGCAGCGCCTGGGCTGGCGCTACGCGGTTCCGCACTTCCGGGGCTGTTCCGGCGAGCCCAACCTCACTGCACGCGCCTATCACTCGGGCGATTTCGAGGAGGTCGGCTGGATCCTCGACCGCTTCCGCGCGCTGCACGCGGGCCCTCGGCTGGCGGTCGGTGTGTCGCTCGGCGGCAATGCGTTGCTGCGCTGGGCGGAAGAGTCCGGCGAAGCGGCTGCTGGCACGGTCGGCGCGGTGGCTGCCGTTTCCTCGCCGATCGATCTCGCAGCCGGTGGGCATGCGATCGGGCGCGGCTTCAACCGCCTCGTCTACACCCGCATGTTCATGCGCTCATTGCGCCCGAAAACCTTGCTCAAGCTGAGAAGCCATCCGGGCCTGTTCGACCGCGACAAGATGCTGGCGGCTCGAGATCTCTACGACTTCGACAACCTTTACACCGCACCGGTACACGGCTTTCGCAATACCGACGACTACTGGCATCGCGGCTCGGCCAAACCGCACTTGCCCCGCATCCGCATCCCGGCACTGGTGATCAACGCGCGCAACGACCCGTTCGTGCCGGCTGCCTCATTGCCAGGCCCACACGAGGTCGGACGCCATGTGACGCTGTGGCAGCCGGCGCGCGGCGGGCACGCCGGGTTCGCCAGCGGAGCCTTCCCAGGGCGCTTGCAAGCCATGCCCGAGCAGGTGATGCGATGGCTGCGCGAGCACGGCGGCTGAATCGGCGACGATCGACCATGGACGACATCGTTGCCGCGGCTCTGGCGAAATGGCCGAACGTACCGCACTGCCGCGGCTGGCTGGGGCTGGACGCGCGCGGCGACTGGTACCTGCGTGACGACCAGGCGCAGGCCGCAGGCGGCTTTCCGCAGGTCAAGGGCAGCCGCCTCGAACATGTCGGGCTACGCGAATTCATAGAACGCAATTACGCCTGCGACGAGGCAGGCGCCTGGTATTTCCAGAACGGACCTCAGCGGGTGTATGTCGAGCTGGAGGCCGCGCCGTGGGTCTGGCGGCTGCAGCGCCATCAGGCAGACTGCCCTGTCATCTTGCGCAGCCACAGTGGTGTGCTGGCGCAATACGACTCGGCCTGGCTTGATGAGCGGGGTCGCTTGTTCATTGCCACCGACCTCGGCCTGGGCCTGGTCCACACGCTGGACATGGAAACCGCGGCCGACGCCATCGAGCAGGGGCTATGGCAGGTCGGCGACTCGGAATTCGCCGACCTGCCCGCGCGATTCCGATATCGGCTGAGTCCGGCATCGGATGCCGCGACACAGCTGCCGTAAAGCAGGTAGTCAGCTGCCTCAGTGCAGACGTGAAAAACCGACCCGCAGGTCGGCTTTTCACCCGTTCTGGAACGCCTACTTGACGGCGTTGACCATGTAAGTCACTACCGCCTTGATGTCAGCATCGCTGCCTTGCGAGCCACCCCGCGGAGGCATCGCGTTCTTGCCCTTGATGGCGCTGGCAGTCAGGCCATCGATGCCCTGCGCCAGGCGAGGGGCCCAGGCCGCCTTGTCGCCGACCTTCGGCGCGCCGGCAATGCCAGCCCCGTGGCAGGCCGAGCAGTTCTGGGCGAACAAGGCCGGGGGGGCATTGGTCGCCGCGGCAGCGGGTACCGCAGCGGCGGCCACGACCACAGGCTCCGGTTCGGCCGACTTCATCTCGACAGGCGCCGGCGCCGGAGCTGCTGCCACCGGCTCGGTCGCCGGTGCGGGCACAGCGTCTGCAGTCGGCGCTGCAGGCTCAGGGAAGCTGGCGCCGCTCTGGTTGGCCAGGTAGACGACCGCACGGCCGATCTCGATGTCGCTGTAATCACCACCGCCCTGGGCGCCCATGGCGTTCTTGCCCTTCAGCGCACTGGTCAGCAAGACGTCGTAACCCTGAGCGATACGGGGCGCCCAGGCAGCGGCGTCGCCGGTCTTCGGCGCACCGGCCAGACCGGCCGAATGGCAGGCTGCGCATTGCGCGGCAACCACTTGCTCACCGGTCTTCCAGGATGCCGGGTTGGCAACGTCCTTGACAGTGACCGCGCCGATCGGTGCGATGCGGCGTGCAATCGACTCGGGCGTGAGGAAGTCGCTACCCGCCGCCGGCTTCTTGTCGGTGGTCACATAGACGGCCAGCAAAACGATGGCAATCACCGGGACAACGAAGGACAGCAGCACGGTGACGATCAGCTGCTTGGGGGTCTTGATCGGTCCTTCGTGGTGTTCTTCGTCGTGGGAGTGGCTGGGGTCGCTCATGAATTCCTCGGATCGCAGGGTGATGCTGGAGTGCGGGTCGCAGTGGTGCTCGCGTCACGCGATCCGGAACCCAAGCGGCGCCGGAGACGCAACCCGTAGCGGACCGCGTCAGCACAGCGGGCGAGTATAAAGCCGGGGGTCACCGCCCAACCGCCTCGAAGCATGACGTCATGCTCGCAAAGCCGCGCCTCGCGGGGGCGCCCACTACAATCGTGGCCTTCGCGTCCGTAGCTCAATGGATAGAGTACTGCCCTCCGAAGGCAGGGGTTGCTGGTTCGATCCCAGCCGGGCGCACCACAGGACAAGGCCTTTGCTACAGCAGCGGCTTCAGATAGCGCCCCGTATCGCTCGCTGCATGCGCCGCCACGGTCTCGGGCGTGCCGACCACCACCACCTTCCCGCCGCCGGCGCCGCCTTCGGGGCCCATGTCGATCAGCCAATCGGCTGTCTTGATGACGTCGAGGTTGTGCTCGATGACGACAACTGTGTTGCCGGCGTCGCGCAACTGGTGCAGCACCTTCAGCAGCAGTGCGATGTCCGCGAAGTGCAATCCGGTGGTGGGCTCGTCGAGGATGTACAGCGTGCGGCCGGTGTCGCGCTTGGAAAGCTCCAGCGCCAGCTTCACCCGCTGCGCTTCGCCACCCGAAAGCGTGGTCGCGCTCTGGCCGAGGCGGATGTAGCCCAGGCCCACGTCGAGCAGCGTCTGCAACCGGCGCGCGATATTGGGCACCGCGCTGAAGTGCGCATGGGCGTCCTCGACGGTCAGCGCCAGCACCTCGGTGATGTTCCTGCCGCGGTAGAGCACCTCCAGCGTTTCGCGGTTGTAGCGCTGGCCCTGGCAGACGTCGCAGGTGACGTAGACATCGGGCAGGAAGTGCATCTCGACCTTCAGCACGCCATCGCCCTGGCAGGCCTCGCAGCGCCCGCCGCCGGCCGAGGCGCTGACGTTGAAGCTGAAGCGGCCCGGCCCGTAACCGCGCTCCTTCGCGGTGTTCATCTCGGCATACAGCTCGCGGATCGGCGTGAACATGCCGGTGTAGGTGGCCGGGTTGCTGCGTGGTGTGCGGCCGATCGGGCTCTGGTCGACGTTGATGGCCTTGTCGAACGCATCGAGCCCGTCGATCGCATCGTGCGGCGCGGCCTCGACATGGCTGTTGTAGAGCTTGCGCGCGACCGCTGCGTACAGCGTGTCGTTGACCAGCGTACTCTTTCCTGAGCCTGACACGCCGGTCACGCAGGTCAGCAGGCCGATGGGAATCTCGACGCTGACGCTCTTCAGGTTGTGGCCGCGCGCATTCGTGATGCGCAGCACCTGGCCGACAACCGCCGGGCGCCGCTTCGGCACCGCAATGCGCAACACCCGCGACAGGTACCGGCCGGTCAGCGAGTCGGGGTTCGCCGCTACCTCCTGCGGCGTGCCCTGCGCCATCACGCGACCGCCATGCACACCGGCGCCCGGGCCCATGTCGATCACGTGGTCGGCGGCGCGGATTGCGTCCTCGTCGTGCTCGACCACCAGCACGCTGTTGCCGATGTCGCGCAGGTGGCGCAACGTGCCGAGCAGCCGTTCGTTGTCCCTCTGGTGCAACCCGATGCTGGGCTCGTCGAGCACGTACATCACACCGGTCAGCCCACTGCCGATCTGGGATGCGAGCCGGATGCGCTGCGACTCGCCACCACTCAGCGTATCGGCGCTGCGGTCCAGGCTCAGATAGTTCAGGCCGACATCGTTCAGGAACTTCAGTCGCGAGCGGATCTCGCGGATCACCTTGTCGGCGATATCGGCTTTCGCCCCCCTCAGTTCCAGTCGCTCGAAGTAGGCCAGGCCCTCGCGCAGCGTGCCGTGCTCGACACGGTAGATCGGCTCGCCAATGTCGTCGCCGACGCCCTGCAGGAACACATGGCGGGCCTCGCGACGCAAACGGGTGCCACCGCAATCGGGGCACGGTTTCGGGTTCTGATAGCGCGCCAGGTCTTCACGCACCAGCGCTGAATCGGTCTCGCGGTAGCGGCGCTCCAGCGTCGGGATGATGCCTTCGAAGGCATGCTTGCGCTTGACGCTGCGCGCCTTGGTGGCGCCGCCGCCACCGATCGCGTCGGCGGTGTAGACGAAGCTGATCTCTTCGCTGCCCGACCCATGCAAAAGCACCTGCTGAATCGCCGCAGGCAGCGCTTCGAAGGGCGTGTCGATGTCGAAGCGGTAGTGCTTGGCCACCGCTTCGAGCAGCGTGAAGGTGTAGCTGTTGCGCCGGTCCCAGCCCTTGACCGCGCCGCTGGCCAGGCTCAGGCTCGGGAAGCCGACCACGCGCTGCGGGTCGAAAACCGTGACATGGCCGATGCCGTCGCAGGTCGGGCAGGCACCCTGCGGCGAATTGAACGAGAACAGCCGCGGCTCGAGTTCGGCCAGCGCATAGCTGCAGATCGGGCAGGCGAACTTGCTGGAAAAGAGATGTTCCCGGGGCGGCAACGCCCGCCCCGCGCCGTCGGTGCCCGCGCCATCCATCTCGAACGCGATGGCGCGTCCATCGGCGATGCGCAGCGCGGCCTCGAAGCTTTCGGCCAGGCGTTGCTTCAGGCCGCTGCCGACATCGGCGGTGACCTTGATGCGGTCGAGCACCACGTCGATGTCATGCTTCTCGTTCTTCCTGAGCGTTGGCAGATCGGCAGCTTCATAGGCCTTGCCATCGATACGGAAACGCACATAGCCCTGCGCCTGCATGTCGGCGAACAGCTCGGCGAATTCACCCTTGCGCTCGCGCACCACCGGTGCCAGCACCATCAGCCGCGTGCCTTCGGGCAGCGCCAGAGTCGCATCGACCATCTGGCTCACGCTCTGAGCCTGCAATGCCAGATGGTGGTCCGGGCAGAACGGCGTGCCGGCGCGGGCATAGAGCAGGCGCAGGTAATCGTGGATCTCGGTGACGGTACCGACGGTGGAGCGCGGGTTGTGGGAGGTCGCCTTCTGCTCGATGCTGATGGCTGGGCTCAGGCCTTCGATGATGTCGACATCGGGCTTGTCCATCAGCTGCAGGAACTGCCGCGCGTAGGTGCTCAGGCTCTCGACATAGCGCCGCTGGCCTTCGGCATACAGCGTGTCGAATGCGAGACTCGATTTGCCCGAGCCGCTCAGCCCGGTGATGACGACCAGCCGATGGCGAGGGATGTCGACATCGATGTTCTTCAGGTTGTGGGTTCGAGCGCCCCGCACGCGTATGACGCGTGCTTCCAGAGAGGTCTCGGGGCCGTGCTGTGCCTCCGGAGGCGGTGTCGACGAAGAAATGGGCATCGGCTGCGCAGCGCAAAGCCGACCATCATACGGACCGCCCCTGGGCGCGGCGGCAGCAGCTGGATCGCCGCCCGTCAGAACCCGACGTTCAGATAAAGGCTGCCGACGTAGGTGTCGCGCGCCCCGGCGCCGCGCTTGATTTCTGCGGTCTGGAAACGCACGATGTAGCTCAGGCTGGTCGCCCGGGTGATGCCCCACACGACACCGAGGTGCGCCTCGCCCAGCACCCTCTCCACCTGGTTGGACGAGAGTTTCACATCCGAATTCCGGAACTGCCCTTGCAGCAGGACGTTGTACCCGCGCAGGCTGGTACTCGCGCCGTACAGAAGATAAAAGTCGCCATCGATGCTGGTGGCGGGCGGGGCGTAGTACTCGCTGCGCTCGGGGTACAGCGACCACCAGGGGGTCGAGAACTTGCCGTACCGCCCGGACACCATCAGGCTCGCCTCGGTGATGTAGCCCAGGCTGGCTTCGGCACCCCACTTGAAGTCGGCACGCCCACCGAGCACCGAGCGGTACTTGGCAAGCAGTCCCTGCCGCCGTGCGGTGTACTTGAGGGTCGGCTCACCGCCCTCGGAGATCTGGTGGCTGTAGCCGTTCGGTTTCTGGCTGCCGATCAGCTGGTGAAAGCCCCGGTGCAGGTGCTTGCCCAGTGAGGTGCCGAGCACGCCCACGGTGAAGGCCGAAGACCATGCGACCTGCCCGGCGTCGACGATGGTCATGCGGGTGCTGGTCAGCGAGAACAGGCCGGCGTAGGGGCGGTCGTCAAAGATCGGTGCGCGGGATTCCTTGTCTTCCGGTGTGTAGGCCTGGGCGCCGAACTGCAGTCCGGTTTTCGACGACGTGCGCGTCGCGCCAGGCAGCCACCAGCTGTCCAGGAAGCTGAGCACCGGGTCGAGCGACACGAGGTTCTCTGCCGCAGCGGGCCCCGAGATCGTGAACAGAAAGCCGCCGGAGTAGCCCGCATCCCGTTGACTCAGAGCCAGGAAGTCGTTGTCGAGCGCGAAGGTCCAGGAGTTCCTGCCGACGCCACCGGATGGCGCGCTGTCAAAGGACGACTGGGCGATCGCGCCGCTGCAGAGGCAGGCGCCGAACAGCGAACTGAGCGAAATGAAGCGCATGGCGCTGCGGAGCCACGTTGCGGGGCTGGCGGCCCGAGGGGTGATTGTCGACATCGGAGGATTCTGCAATGAACGGACACATTTCCTTGCGCTGATCAGCGCGAAAGCATAGAAGCCGCGCCGCTGCGCAACAAGCCGGGTTCACGTGGATGGACAGCCCTGCAGCACCCGCAGGATTTCGCGCCCGTAGGCTTCGAGCTTCTTTGCGCCGACACCGCTGATCTGCGCGATGTCGTCCATCGACTGCGGCCGCGCGCGTGCCATCTCGGCCAGCGTCGCATCGTGGAACACCACATAGGCCGGCAGGTTGTGCTCGCGGGCGACCTCGGCGCGCCAGTCCTTCAGCGCGGCAAAGCGCTCGGTGGCCTCGGCGTCCAGCGGGACAGGCGGGGCCTTGCTCTTGTCCAGCCCCTTCAAGGTGCTGTTGCGTGAACCCAACCTGCTGCGGCGGCCTGCGCCTACCCCGGCAGCGGCCGTCGCCTCGCGCAGCAGCAGTTCCACCCCGCCACGCAGCACCTCGCGCGCGCTGGCGGTCAGTTCGAGCGTGTGGTACTCGCCTTCGGTGCGCAAGTAGCCGAGCGCGATCAGCTGCCTCAGCACCGCACGCCATTGCCCCTCCGACACATCGGCGCCGATGCCGAAGGTCGACAGCGAGGCATGCCCGTGCTGCGTCACCTTGTCGGTGACCTTGCCGCGCAGCACATCGATCAAATGCCCGGCGCCGAAGCGCTGGCCGCCGTTCTGGTGGAAGCGGTAGATGCAACTCAGCGCCTTGCGCGCGGCCTCTGTCGCGTTCCAGGTGACCGGCGGGCTCAGGCAGTTGTCGCAAGCGTTCTGCAGTCGGTTGCAGCGCTCGCTGGGCTCGCCGAAGTAGGCCAGCAGCCGCACGCGGCGGCAGTCGTGCGTCTCGGCCAGCGCGAGCAGCGCCTCGAGCTTGCCGACCTGGCCGCGCTTGAACTCCTCGTCGGCCGGGCTGTCGTCGATCATGCGCCGCTGGTTGACCACATCGGCCAGGCCATAGGCCATCCAGGCGTCTGCGGGCAGACCGTCGCGGCCAGCACGGCCGGTCTCCTGGTAATAGCTCTCGATGTTCTTCGGCAGGTCAAGGTGCGCGACGAAGCGCACATCGGGCTTGTCGATACCCATGCCGAAGGCAATGGTCGCCACCATCACCAGCCCTTCCTCGCGCAGGAAGCGGTCCTGATGCCGCCGCCGCACGTCGGCATCGAGGCCCGCGTGGTACGGCAGTGCGGTGATGCCCTCTGCGCTCAGCCACGCCGCTGTCTCGTCGACCTTCTTGCGCGACAGGCAATAGACGATGCCGGCGTCGCCGTCGTGCTCGTCCTGGATGAAGCGCAGCAGCTGGGCGCGGGCGTTGTCCTTCTCGACGATCCCGTAGCGGATGTTCGGTCGGTCGAAGCTGCTGATGAAGATGCGCGCGTCTTCGAGTTGCAGGCGCTCGATGATGTCGGCGCGCGTCAGGTCGTCGGCGGTCGCGGTCAGTGCGATGCGCGGCACGCCGGGGTAACGCTCATGGAGAACATTGAGCGACAGGTAGTCCTCGCGGAAGTCGTGCCCCCACTGGCTCACGCAGTGCGCCTCGTCGATCGCGAACAGGCTGAGCAGCCCGCGCTCGTGCAATGAATCAAGCTGCGCCAGGAAGCGCGGCGTGGTCAGACGCTCCGGCGCGGCGTACAGCATCACCAGCCGCCCGCCCATCATCTCGCGCTCGATGCGCTGGGCTTCTTCGGAGGTCAGGCTCGAATTCAGGTAGGCCGCATGCACACCGGCCTCTTCCAGCGCGCCGACCTGGTCATGCATCAGCGCGATCAGCGGGCTCACCACGATGCTCACGCCGCGGTCGGCCCGGTGCCGCACGATGGCCGGCACCTGGTAGCACAGGCTCTTGCCGCCGCCTGTGGGCATCAGCACCAGCGCGTCGCCATCGGCGCAGACGTGGTCGACGATCTCGGCCTGCGCGTTGCGAAAGGCGGTGTAGCCGAACACCGTCTGCAGCACCGCCAGCGCCGCGCCGCCATGGGCGGTGCGCACCGCGTCCCGACCCGTGGGCACCTCGGCCGCGCTTGCATCCATCACATCGACATAGGGGGTCATCGGGCGGCCAAAAGCATGAAACCCGATGGTAACGATGAGGACAGGGTGGCGCGAAGTCGATAATCTGCCGGATCAGAAATCGTCTTCCGGAGCAGCGCACATGGCCTCGATCAACAAAGTCATCCTCATCGGCAACCTGGGCCGCGACCCCGAGGTGCGCTACACCCCGAACGGCAACGCGATCTGCAACATCAGCGTGGCCACCACCCGCAACTGGAAGGACAAGACCAGCGGCGACAAGGTCGAGGAAACCGAATGGCACCGCGTCGTGTTCTACGACCGCCTGGCCGAAATCGCTGGCGAGTACCTGAAGAAGGGCCGCCCGGTCTATGTCGAAGGCCGACTGAAGACCCGCAAGTGGCAGGACAAGGACGGCAAGGACGTCTACACCACCGAGGTCATCGCCGACAACATGCAACTGCTCGGCGGCCGTGAAGGCATGGGTGGCGGCGATGCCGGTGGCGATTCGGGTTACGACCAGGGTGGTGGTGGCAGGGGCGAAAGCCGCGCTGCACCAGCGGCTCGCAGTGCACCGCCCGCGAGTCGGCCGGCCCAGACCAAGCCCGCCTCGAAGTCCTCGACCGGCTTCGACGACATGGACGACGACATCCCGTTTTGAGAATTGCCGTCACCTAGACGGGCAGCAAAAAGCCCCGAGTGTTGAGCGCTCGGGGCTTTTTTGCTTTTGGCGACGGTCTTGGACCACGACCCACGCACCTGACGGGTAGGTTCGCGACGCGGCCTGCGGCAGCATTCCTGGATCTGGAGGTGTTCCCTCCAGCGGTCTTGACAACTGTTGTCAAGCCGACCAAGGTGCCTGAATGAGCCGCCAAACCATGAGCTTTGCCTTGCCCGAGTCGATGCGCGAGTACATCGACA
>CANJJE010000020.1 GCA_947474755.1 Burkholderiales bacterium
GATACCGCAGCGCAGTCTGGTCGAGCAGGGAGAACAGATTCATGTCGGGGCTTCCCTGGAGACGTGCTCGACAGACCCACGGCCCGCCAACGCGCCACTCTAGTGTCCCACTGCGCGTCCGGTTCTGAGCTGGATCAAACGAGCGCCACCGCCTTGTCAGCGAAAGCGATCATGTCGGAACTGCACACCGAAGCAGCAGGGCGCGACGTCACGGTCGCCAGATCCAGGCACCTCGGACGCCTGCAGGTCGTCCCCGCGGGGGTTTGAAACTACGTCCCCACCCGAGCCGCGATTTCAAGGACTTCTACGAAGGCGCCAAGCAGCGCGGCTTCATCGTCTACCCCGGCAAGCTGACGGGGTGGAGACCTGGCGCGTCGGCTGCATCGGCGCCATTGGCCGCAACGCGATGAGCCAGGCAGCGAACGCGGTGGCTGAGACTTTGCGCGACACGGGCATTCCCGCAGGGTGAAGGCCGCTGGCTGGTTGGGCGCCCCTCGTGCCGGCGGCCCGGCCATGCGACCCACCTGCGGAGCGGCACTTGAACGCGGGATTGACCACGCCAAGCCCCTGCGATAACGTCCCTCGGTCGAAAGATTTCGTTGTCGGAACGTGTTTGCCGCGCGCGCCTGCATGGTCGCTCCAAGGGGCCTGACTCGTGGTTGGTGAAGGCCCGTTCTGTCGGGTTCTCACAGGTCTGCTTGCCACGAGGTTCCACGATGAAGCCCCGAGTCGAATTGCGCGCTCTGGTCGCGCTCCCCCTCTTGATCGCGCTTGCCGCCCCGGCCAAGGCCGGCACGATCGAGGGCAACCTCTCCTTGGAACTCTTCCAACGGCAGCGTCTCGATGTCGGGCTCGACAGTAGCTTCGCGCTGGATCCCGCTCGCGCGAGGCTGCTCACCAACGAACGGCTCGGCACCTGGCTCGGCACCAGCGTCGTCCCGGCCAACCTGAGCTACCGACTGTTTCCCGCCATCGACGATCCGGGGGTGGCGGTGGCGCCGACCGAGTTTCGGGAACTCGTTCGTTTCAATTATCGGGTCGAAGTCGACGGTAGCCTGCGAGGCACGCCGAGCGTTTCAGACCGAACGGTGTCGTGGGGCTGTGTAGCCGGTACCGCCAAGTGCACCAACACGACGTCGAGCCCGGCCACGCTCAATTTCACCGCCACGCGCGCGCTGGCCGCCCCGCAGGACCTGCTCGGCAACTGGCGGCTGCGGGCCGCCCCACCGACCAGCCAGATCGTTTTCCCCGGTACCGTGGTGCGCTACGGCGACGTGAACCTCGGCAACGTCGGTCTGCTCAACAACACGTTCTCCTACCACCAGATACAGGGCTTTCTGGAGTTCCGCACGACCTTTGCGAGCAAGGACGTGCCGACCTACGTCGAGGACGCCCTGCGCGCGACAGCGCCCGCTGGCGGACTCGCGGCACAGTTGAAGGCCGCAGCGAGTGACGTCAGCGCGCTGCGCATCGGTGTGAAAAACGATTTCGCCGTACTCGCCGGAAACCAGACCGCCGATGCCAACGCCGAACTCTTCAAGGCCGAGGCCGTGCTGGCCGCCGCGCGCGACGCGGCACTGATCAAGGCGCAGGGCGCGGCGTCGGGCGGGGCCTTGAACACCGCCTTCCAGCTCAACAAACAGATCTGGAACACCGTGGCCCTCGCCGACCCGACCCTCGGGCGCAGCGCGGCGGGCTCCCGGGCCGAGAACACCTTCCTGAGAGATGTCCGCGACGAAATTGCCGCCGTGCGCGCCGGGCTCGAAGCCAATGACGAGTTGGCCTTCGCCAGCCTCTTCGAACATTACTCGACCGCGGACCTCGCGGTGCCGTCGAGCCAGCCGCTGTTCTCGGTGGATGGTGCGGCCTACGGCTTGCAGGATGCGTTGCTGCAGGTTTACTACCTGCCAGGCAGCGCGAAGGGCACCGCCCCCATCGAGCTTGCCGCAGCTGCGCGCCACGCGCTGTGGTCGCGGGACTTCTCGGTGCTGGGTGGTGCCGCGACCGGCATCATCGCGAAATCGGACGGGCTAACGTTGAACCGGGGGAAGCCGCTGAACGTGGGACAGGGGTCAAAACTCGGCGGGCCCGCGACACTGATTGACTTGTTCACCTTTGGCGAGGCGGCGACCATAGGGCTGGAGTACGTCTATTCGCCGAAGACCCTCGTCGTCGCGAGCTTCGGCTTGGCCTCGCCGGTGCCGCTGCCGGGCACCGGCGTGCTGCTCGCGAGCGGATTGGCTCTGCTGGGCGTGCACCGCCGCTGGTTCCGGGCGAGCAAAGGCACGCCAGCCGTGTAGGTCGCGGCGATGCAAACAACCCTCCGGATCTTGTCGCAAGACCCTGAAGCCGGCACCTGATTAGTTTCTCCGGAAAGCAGGAACCAAGAACATGAGCCAGATTGCATCGTTCACGGTTTTGAAGGCGTCCGACGTGCCCCATCTCGGTTTTTGGTCGAAGCCCAAGCCGCGGCTCTTGCGCAAACCCAAAAACATGTTTCACGAACTGCTGCGCCCTCATGTCCTCCGCGAGCAGATCTTCGGCGACGCCGATGGAGCCTACGTCGCCCTGGTTTTTGCCTGGATCGACTCCCTGGACAAAAGATTCTCGGATCGGACCGATCCGGCTGTCGAAACGCTGAGGAAGAATCTTGGCGGGAGCCACTGGTTGATGAAGTCAACCGATGCACCGTTGGTTGCGTCGCTCGGCAAACCACTCGCTGAAAGCGAGTGGCCCACGTTCTTGCGGAGGATCGATGTCGAGAACGAAAGCGAGTTCGAGTGGAGCGCGTTCGAAGCGGCGCGTCTGTTCGTTCGGGATCGGCTGCACGAACTGAAAGCAAACGAAGCGATGCTCGTTTCCATAGGGTGACTGCGAAAGCTTGCCAGCCTTGCCCCTGCGATGCGTCCCACCCGCAGTGATGTCCTGCGGCGTGGTTTAGTTCGTCAACCCGGACAGGTTGAGATTCGCATGCTCAACACTCCATCAGCCTCGGCGGTGCGGGCCGGGACCGCCCGCGGATCCAGAGGCCCGACGCGAACAGCCCGAGCATCATGAGGGTCCAGCTACCGGGCTCGGGAATCGGGGCGGCGTAGAGCGCACCACTGGCGGAGGTGAATGACCCGGTCTGCGCCGCGATCGTCACCATGCCGGTGTGGCTGGCATCTGCGAAGGCGACGTACTCGCCCGTCACGCCCTCGGGCATCCGTGCGGTGACCAGCCCCGACAGGTCGGCGGAGAGATTGAAGTAATCGCCGCCGGTTCCATTCACCGTGAAGGTCAGGGTGGTGGTGGTATCCCCGGTCACGTTATGGGTCAACGGTGCGAATTCCATCCGGGTCATTCCGTTCCGAAGGGCGTCGATCTTCAGCTTGACCTCGGAGGTGGTGTCGTCGTTAGGGTCCCCGATGACCGAGTGGAGCGATGCACTGACCACCACGGAGACCGGCCCTGCGCCGACCAGCGTGATCCTGTCCGAGAAGGACGCGCCTATGAACTGGGTGTAGCTTTCAAAGGTACCGCCCGCCTGTGCCCAGAGCGGGCCAGTGCCCAAGACCGTGGCCTTCAGGTCGCCACGCAGTACGCCGAAGTCCGCCGTGAACGACATCGAGGCTCAGGTCCCACCCACCTGGACCGACGTCTCGCGGACGACCGGGCCCATTGGGGAACTGAGCCAATCCTGCTCCTTCAAGTCGGAGGCGTTACCCGCGAGGGTCAGCACCAGCGCGTTCCCGCCGGCGCGCAGATACTGCGTCGCGTGGCCTGGGGTGGCAAGGGTCAGCAGGAACGGCAGGAGCAGGAGCGGCAGGCTGAGCTTTGGCTTCATGGGTTGCGTCCTCCAGGGGTTGGGTGTGCGTCGCCGGGACACGGATCATCGACCGCGTTACGCCCGGTAGCTTAGAAAAATCAAACGCCCTCAGCAAGACCCAAGGCGGGCCTCGATAGCGGCACTCCCCCCCTTGTTCACGGGGGTAGAGCCAGGCTGCTCGTCGTTGCTCAGCAGAAGACCGTCCTCGCCACCTGCGGCGGCGGCGCGCCGAGTGGAAACCCGGTTGGGCCGTAAGTCAACGCGCTAGGCTGCTGATCCCGCGATAGCGTCGATGCTCAAACCGGCTCGCCTACTGGCGCAGATCGTCCGTTCGTCTCGCGGTTTGACCTGCTCGCGCAAGCACCGATCAGCCCCAGTCCAGCCAGCAACAGCGCCCAGGTGCCCGGTTCGGGCACCGGACGCACTGCCATGACTCCGACCCATGCGTAGGCGTTGTTCACATTCACGGCCTTGTACTCGCCATCGCCAAAGTTCAGACCCCAATAATTTGCCGGCAGACCTGGAACAGGTGCATCGGAATAGATGATCCTGCCGCCGTAGTCGGTGGCGACCAAGCCAAAGGGCCAGTCATTGCGATCCGCATAGGCCACCGTCAGGGACTGGAAGAGTTGCCCGAGCTCACCACTCGCTTGGGGCGGCGCGCTGCCGTTGGTCGGCGCCACCACGGTGGGAAGCCGCCAGTCCGCGTAGCCCGCGAACGACTGCTGGTTCAGTCCGCTGACCCAGTCGTTGGCAAAGCCCGGGAACGCGTAACTGCAGCAAAAGCCGATCCCATCCAGCACCCACATTCGCCCGGCGTCGGAGTCCGTCAATACGTTCGTTGTCGGATCAAGGGAAACCGCCGCCGTCGCCAGATCGGGATGCAAAACGCAGAAGGCCAACGCGACCGCAGGAACAAAGCTTTTCATGGCCGCTGAACTCCTCAAGAAGGACAAGCAAAATCCGGCGAACGGTCACCGGGAACTGATCGAGGAACGCGTGAAAGCGTATGCCAGCCATGGGGAAACCTCATTGATCAAACTCAATGTAATACCTGATCCTGTGCCGTGGGCCAGGGTTGCTCCGCTCCTGTGCGCCCGCACGCCAGCGGCAGTTCCCGGACATCGGGAAGAATAGGAACATGTGCAGGTGGACCTATCGTCGACCCTTCACCTTCCGACGTGAGGACTGCCCCGTGCTCCTGGAAAAAGAAAACGGATTCAAGGGCCAGGAGCCCATGGCCCCGCAAGATCAGCAGCAGGCGCAGGAGCAGCAACAGCGCGAGGCCGCGCAGTGGGCGCGCAACAAGCCTTCGCTCTTCGTGGACATCGCGCTTGGCTTGCTGTTCTTCGCCGTGGGCAAGATCACGGGCAACCTGACCACGGCGGCTCTGGTCGGCGCAGGCGCTGGTCTGGCGGTGGTGGTGGCACAGCGCTTCGTCAAGGCCGATCTGCTGGGCGGGCTGGCGATGTTCGGCGTGTTCACCTTGCTGATGTCGGCCGGGTTTTCGCTGTGGTTCCAGGATGAACGCATGGTGCAGCTCAAGGGCAGCATCCTGGGCGTGCTGATCGCCAGCCTGATCCTGGCGGACGCGCTGTTCAACCGCGGCCGCTACTTCGGCGCGCGCCTGGCGCGCTACCTGATCGGCATGCCGGTGGATGCGCGCCGACTGGCCCTGGGGATGGCGGTGCTGGGCCTGACGATGGCCGGACTGAACCTGCTGGCCACGCAATGGCTGAGCAAGGACGCCTGGCTCACCTACACGACCTTCATCGATGCGCCACTGGCCATGGTGCTGGGCTTTGGCGTGTTCCGGTTCGCCAGGGCGTCGCCAGAGGCAGCCTTGAACACCAGGCGCACTTGAGCGGTGGCGTTCCGGTCAGCGGCCAGTACCGCGGCGACGCGCTCGCGAAGCTGACGTCGCGCGGCAAGACCCAGCAGGCCCAGACCCGAGAGCAGCATGGCCCAGGTTCCAGGTTCGGGAACGGCCGGGGTGAGCAGGAAGACATGCGCAGCACCCGAATAGCTGCCCACTCCGACGATCTGCCCCTTTTCGTTGACGTCATACGCTTCGCTGAGCGTGCTCCAGGAGCTGCCGGACGGCAGGAGGTCATTGAGGTAGGTCTGTGTCCACCCGCCGCCAGACTGGGTCCACATCGTTGCACGATGATCGTAGGCCGCATACCAGACGCCGCCGACCACGACGCCGCTGTCGTTGATCCCGTTTGCGAAGCCGTTGATGCCACCGCCTGGCGTGGTCACCGGAAGCAAACCGACGCCGCCCATCGTCCAGACGAACGGCTTGTATTCAGCCGCATAGCCAGTCGATGGGTTTCCTCCGCCGACGACCGTACCGGCATCGTTGATGGCCTTGCCGATGAAGACGCATTGCGTGTCCAGGCAGAAGTTTGCGGGGCGCAGATCGGGCTGGGCGCCGAGCGGATCGCGGCTGTCCGTTCCTGAAATGACGGTGGTACCTGTCGGGCCGGAGCGGGCGGCGTTGTAGTAGGGCCAGATCTGGTTGATCAAGGCGGTGCCGCCGTTGTTGATGCCGACGCCAGGTCCGGTCGCATAACTGGTGGCGCTGCCCTTCATGAGGAAGCCCAGTTGGCTGGGGTCATACCCACCCGCTCCATTCGGGTCCCAGCGCACGCCTCCCCAGAGGGGGCCGCCCCCGATGTGGCCGGCGATCTGGCCGGCGTCATTGATCGCGAAGGCCTGCGAGCCGCCTGAGCCGGCCGGCATGGGGAGGGCTGACGCCGCAGCGCCGCCGGACCAGACCAGGCCGGCGTTGTTGCTCAAGTCCATGCCAACAGCGACATTGGCATTGTTGATGCCGTGAAACTGCAGGATGTTGGCGACCGTTTGTGTTTGATACACCCCGCCGGCGCCGGGTGACATGACCTTGTTGCCCAACACGACCCAGCCGTTGTCGTTGATGGCCATCGGCAGGCCTTCGGAGTAGCCGGTATGGGGGCCAAGATCGGTGATGGTCCAGCCCGCCGCCTGGACGCCGCCAACACACAAGGCGAGCACGGCGCCTGCTGCGAGAGAGATTCGTCGTTTCATGATGTTCCCCGGAAGCATCGCGAGCGAAAGCCCGTTGGGTGAGTGTCTCTCTATCTTTCGTCTGCGCAACCATGATCGCCCCTGATGCGGCCGTGCCGCTTGACCGGGATCAAGGCGTGTCGATGCGTACCCGCGGGCCAGCGCTCTCGCAGACTCCGGTCGCCGGAGCTTGGTTGACACGATTTCTCGCAAGCGCAAGACTTGACCTGGATCAAGTCGCGGCAGGGCGGCAGTCGATAGCGTCGAAGCCGAAGCGGGCTCGTTCAAGAGCCGACGGTCGGCGAACGGCAGCGCGAACAGGGTCATCCCGGCCCGGTCCGTCATTCTGGAGACCCCACATGAACAAACTCATTGAACTCATCGCCATCGCCTTGTTGGTGGGCGCGTCCGGATCGGCGACTGCCGTGGACACGATCGTCAATGTGCCGGGCACGTATTCCCTCGGAAACTGCTGCGCGTGGTCGCCGCTGGCGGTTCAGTTCGACGCCGGCTCGTACATCGTCACCCCCGTGGTGAAGAACAGCGTGCCGGGAGCGCAGTTCACGGCCTACAACTTCGGCATGGGCTATGGGTGGAGCAGCGCCTACGCCATCGCGCTGGATCCCTCCCACATCACGGATTACGGTTCCGCCGGGCCATACGCGGGTTCCGGGTATCCGGACGAGGCCACGGCGTTCCTCCACACCGCGGCCGGAAGCTTCTCTCTGCCGCAGGCAGGTGCCGTGTACTTCGGGGTGCCCGACTCCATCCACGGAGACAACTTTGGTGGTGTCTCGCTCCGCGTGGCACCAGTGCCAGAGCCCGCGAGCATCCTGCTGCTGCTGGCAGGACTGGGGGTGTTCTTCCTGCGCGCGCAGGGCCGGGGTGGCTTTCGAGGCTGATCGTTCGACGGGTTCGATGTCGCTCTGCATCAGCACGATGTCATAGCGCTCCGGCGAGCCGGCGTTCTCGGCGCGCAGCGAGATCGGCTTGCCGATGAAATCGCTCAGGCCGGCGAGGTGCTGGCTTTCCTCGTCGAGCATCATCTCGATGACCGCTGGCATCGCGATGATGCGGAATTCCTTCGGGTTGAACTGCTTCGCCTCGCGGAGGATCTCGTAGCTCACGCTGCGCGCTGCGTCAGACATGCACGGCCTCGCGCTCGACGCAAGGTGGCCAGTGCGGGCGCAAGGCCTTGTCGGTGACCAGATGCATCAGCGGCCCGAGCGAATCCTCGAGGAAGAACCGCACACCGAAGCAGCAGGGCGCGACGTCGCGGTCGCCAGATCCAGGCTCCTCAGCCCCCGCCGGCCGTCGCAGGTCGTCGCCGAGGGCGTTTGAAATTCCTGTGTGCGCTACGCCGCCTTGAGCACGTCGGCGATGACCTGCGCGGCCGCAGGGCTGAGCGTGCCGAATTGAAAGCCTACTTTGTAGCCACGCCCACTGACCAGCACACAATAAGCCACCACCGAAGGCAGACTGAATTTATGGCTGATGCCATTTTGAGAAATGTTGCAAGTGATAACGCACACTTTCTTGATGGTGACAGGGTCATCCAACAGAGCGCACACACCTCCCTCAGACAAATCCACCAGTGTGCCGCCTACGCTGAAGCCGCTGCCCAGAGCAATCACGGCTTTGCCGCGAACCATCTTGCGCTCGAACAAGCGCTGGTTGGTGCGGGGCGGGGTAGGAGTCTCGGCAGGCGGGATGCCAGCGGAGTCCAGCCCCTTTGCTGCAGCACCATTTGCGCTGGCAGCAGCGGCCTGACCTTCTCGGAACTCTTTCGCCGCATGGCTGGCACCGCCCGCGGGCGAATCGCTTACCTGATCGGGGGTATCAGACATGGTGGAATACCTCAGCCTAAAAATGTGGCCATTGACACGGGGCGCTCTGGCGAGAAGCAGGGCATCGCCACGCCATGACGCTGCCCACACTTGTACACCACACTTTGTGTCACGTGCAGGTTACACCCTCGCGACATACTGGCACGGCGCAAGCTTTCCGCCACTGCGCGGCGCAGCACGCCTCGCAAGCCCCTCCAGCGCGCCGCGAGCGCCAGCACAGCGCCCGCCGAACCACCACCCAAGTGCACACCGCCAGATGCATGAACGAACCATGAGAAAAGCAGTTAGGACACCGCGCCAGCAAGGCGCAAACGCGCGGGCTTGGCTTGGCAGCATCGGCACTGGCGCGTTGTTGCTGGCGCCGGCCCTCTTGATGGCGCAAGCGCCTGCTCGGGCGCCGGCCCTTGAGCCCATGCCCATTCAGCTCGCTCAAGCCTCTTGGCCTTGGCCCCGGCCCCAGACTCGACCGCAGCCTTCCCCCCGGCCCCGTGAGAATGAAGTGCCCAGACCGCCTGCCCTCACGCCTGTTCCGGACTTGATCGTGGACATTCCGACGGTGCCCGTGAGCAGCCTGCCCCGCCCCTGGAAACACCCCAACTCAGCCCCTGGCCCGTATCGCAGCAAGGGCTCGGCGTGCAACGCACCGTCAGCCTCCGCTGCCGGGTTCGGCGCGCCCTTCACCACAGGCGCATTTGCCCAGCTTTGGGCCGCCCAGGGAAAGCTGATTGCTCTGGAGGACGAGGCGCAAACCCAGAAGCTGCTCAATGACATCCTTGATGCAAGCCACGGCGTCGCGCTGCTGAAGCCGGCTGCCGACACGGTGGGCCTGCTGCTGAAGGGCTACAAGCCGCCGCCGGGGCCGTTGCAGGAGTTTACTGACAAGGCGGTGAGCGACTACAACGCCAGCTTTTATGCCCCAGAGTTGTTCATCGCGCTCGGCACCGAGCTCGCGCAGCGCACGGACATCAAAAAGGCGTTGGCGGACTATTTGCAGCGACTGGAGCAATCGGAGATCGAGCTGGCCAAGCTGCTCGAAGGCATCGCCCCCGGTCCCAAATTGCTGCGGCAAATTGACCAACTGGTGGGCGACTATGGCGCCTTCAAGCGCATCTGCCAACCGCGCTTGTTGGTATCTCAGGCAGTGGTGCCCATGCCTGTTCGCCTCGATGCCGATTCCAATCTGGCATCGGATACCAGGGCCCCCAACTACCCGTTGCAAGCCATGGGCAGACTGTTTGAGCTGGACAAATACGGCGGCAGCAAGGAGGACAGGGGGGGTTACGGGCAGCCCAATGCGGTAGGAAGCACGCTCGCAGCGGTCATGATGTTCTTTGACAACCAGCCCGCAGTGAAGCCGCTACCGGGCGCCATTTATCCCGTCGTGCAATCACGCCTCATGAAGGAGGAGCAAAAGATTGCCGAGAGGATTGCCAAGGCTTCTTTCGATGAAGTTGCGCAATTTGAGCCGGGCATGCGAAGTGGAAATGTCGAATTTGCCAGCTATGCCCACCGTGTGGCAGTTCGCCTGCCCAAAGTGGCCAAGGCCATCTCGGACTGGAAAACGGCTTCTGCGGGCCTGATGGTGGACGGCGCTGACACTCGCTCCTACCTTGAGCGCGCCAAGTCCAATGCGCCGCCTTCGTCGGCCGATGTACGGAAGCTGTTCACCACGCTGACGATGGAGGCCACTCAGAGGAACACGGGCCTGCGCATGACCAGGATTTCTGACTACAGCTTCTCCAATCCGGAAGGCGATGGAGGGGCAGCCGGAGAGACAACGGTAGAGCTTTGGGGCCTCGAGTGCGCGCCTGAAGCCAACAAGCAGCGCTGCCGCGTTTCGACCCTGTTGGCGATCAAGGAGCGTCGTTTGCTCGGAGTTCGGGAATATGGGCTGGGCTTGACCACGTACAACGTGCTCGTCAGTTGGGGCAAAGGCGGCTTGGAGTCGGCCGACTTGCGCAAGCAAGCCCTGGGCTGGATGACGCCGGGCACCAGTTACTCATCCAGTTCCGGCAACCGCCCGGGCGAAACGATGGAAGACCGCTTTGTGGAGCGCGACCGCGAAAACCGCCTCCGGTTTGAGGACAGCCAGCGGTTTGAAAACGGTGTTTGGCAACAGTACGACCCCATCAGAAGGTATTGACGAAGGAGCGATTCGACAGGGGCAGAACCCGTCACCCTGAACCCGGCCATCAGCAGCGCTACATCAGCACAATGTCATAGCGCTCCGGCGAGCCGGCGTTCTCGGCGCGCAGCGAGATCGGCTTGCCGATGAAATCGCTCAGGCCGGCGAGGTGCTGGCTTTCCTCGTCGAGCAGCATCTCGACGACGGCGGGCGTGGCGATGATTCGGAATTCCTTCGGGTTGAACTGCTTCGCCTCGCGGAGGATCTCGCGCAGGATCTCGTAGCACACGCTGCGCGCTGTCTTGACCTGACCTTTGCCTTCGCAGGTGGGGCATGGCTCGCACAGCATGTGGGCCAGCGACTCGCGGGTGCGCTTGCGGGTGAGCTCCACCAGACCCAGCTGGGTGAAGCCGCTCACGGTCACCTTGGTGCGGTCGCGCGCGAGCTGCTTCTTGAATTCGGCCAGCACCGTCGCCTGGTGCTCCTCGCGTGCCATGTCGATGAAGTCGACGATGATGATGCCGCCCAGGTTGCGCAGGCGCAGCTGGCGGGCAATGGTCTGCGTGGCTTCGAGGTTGGTCTTGAAGATGGTGTCGTCGAAGTTGCGCGCGCCGACGTAGCCGCCGGTGTTCACGTCCACCGTGGTCAGCGCCTCGGTCTGGTCGATGACGAGGTAGCCGCCTGATTTCAGATCGACCCGCCGCGCCAGCGCGCGCGCGATTTCTTCGTCGATGTTGAACAGGTCGAAGATCGGTCGCTCGCCCTTGTACAGCTCGAGCTTGGCGACCGAGGTCGGCGTGAAGGCCTCTCCGAAGACCTTCAAGGCGTCGTACTGCTGCTGGGAGTCGATGCGGATCGACTGCGTGGCCTCGTTGGCCAGGTCGCGCAGCACACGCTCGAGCAGGTTCAGATCCTGGTGCAGCAAGGTGCCCGGTGGCGACTTGAAGCTGCGCTCGCGGACCGCCTTCCAGGTCCTGCGAAGGTAGGCGATGTCGTCAGCCAGTTCGGCATCGGTGGCTTCCTCGGCATTGGTGCGCAGGATGAAACCTCCCGTCGGCCCGCTGCCTTCTGGCGCCTGCACCAGCACCGCCATCCGGCTGCGAAGCTGCTCGCGCAACTCGGGCGAGCCGATCTTCTGGCTGATGCCGATGTGGTCGTCCTGCGGCAGGAAGACCAGCAGCCGCCCGGCAATGCTGATCTGCGTGGAAAGCCGCGCACCCTTGGTGCCGATCGGGTCCTTGATGACCTGCACCGTCATCGTCTGGCCTTCGAAGACCAGCCGCTCGATCGGCGGGGGCGGTGTAACGACACCCCCGGTCGCCACGGCGTGGCGCGGCGGCTCGCCCGTCAGCTGCACATCGGCCGCATGCAGAAACGCGGCGCGTTCGAGCCCGATGTCGATGAAGGCCGATTGCATGCCCGGCAGCACGCGCACGACCTTTCCGGCATAGATGTTGCCGACCAGCCCGCGCTCGAGCGTGCGCTCGATGTGCAGGTCCTGCGCCGCGCCGTTCTCGATCACCGCGACGCGTGTTTCCTGCGGGGTCCAGTTGATCAGGATGTCTTGCATTCGCTCGATGGTATTCGAGCACGGCCCGCGATCGACCCGCGGAAAACGCACATCACGACCGGTGAATGCTCGAGCTGCAGCTCAGCACCGCACGCCGACCGCGCGCAGCAGCTCGGCGGTCTCGAACAGCGGCAGACCCATGATGCCGGTGTAGCTGCCGTCGATGCGCTTGACCCAGGCGCCGGCAGCCCCCTGGATCGCATAGGCACCGGCCTTGCCGAACGGTTCACCGCTGGCGATGTAGCGCTCGATGGACTCGGCGTCGAGTTCGGCAAACGTGACACGCGAGGTGCTCACCGACAGCAATTCAGAGGTTCCCGAGGCCACCGCCACCGCGGTGATGACGCGGTGGGTGCGGCCGCTGAGCTGCTGCAGGATGGCCGCCGCATCGGCCGCATCCCGAGGCTTGCCGTGGATGCGCCGGCCGAGTGCGACCGTGGTGTCGGAACACAGGATGGGCGCTGGCGGCAAGCCGCGCTGCGTCAGGCGTTGCCGGGCGGCGTGCAGCTTGGCGCGTGTGACGCGCTGAACATAGGCCAGCGGCAGTTCGCCCGCGCGTTCGGCTTCCAGCGCTTCGGCGTCTTCCGATGCATCGGGCAGCAGCAGTTCGCAGCGCACGCCCAGCTGTTCGAGCAGCTGGCGCCGTCGCGGGCTTTGCGACGCGAGGTAAATGAAGTCGTGGGTCCGACCGGTGCGGGGCTTCATTCGCGGTGGTTCATTCGCGGTGATAGGGGTGGTTGATGGTCACCGTCCAGGCGCGGTACAGCGCCTCGGCCAGCATCACCCTCACGAAGGCGTGCGGCAGCGTCAGGTCGGACAGGCGCAGGGTCTCATCGGCCGTGCCTTTGAGTGCGGGAGCCAACCCATCGGGGCCGCCGACGATCAAGGCGACGTCGCGCCCGTCGCTCATCCAGGCGGTCAGCCGCTGCGCCAGTTGCAAGGTGGTCAGCCGTGTGCCGTGTTCATCGAGCACGACTCGGCGCACGCCCTTTGGCAAAGCCGCCTCGATGCGCACCGCTTCGGCGGCCATCAGCTGCTCGGGAGTCTTGCCGTTGCGAGGCTCGGCCTTGACGGCCTTGAGTTCCAGCCGCAGGTCGGGCGGGAAACGCTTGGCGTAGTCCTGGTAGGCCTCGTCGGCCCACGCGGGCAGCCGCTGACCGACGGCAACCAGCAGCAGCTTCACGCGCTGCGCGGGGCTTTCTTGGCTGCTGGTTTGGCTGCCGTTTTACCGGCGGCGGCTCGCTTCGCCGGCGCCGCATTGACGGCTGCGCGGGCGCTCGCGGCCTTCTTGGTCGATGGCTTGTTGACTGCAATGACCTTGATCGGTGCCTTCTTCGCCACGCGGGCTGAAGGTGCCAACGACGTCTTGCGCGCCGGCGCCTTCGCACCCTCAGCTGCGGACTTCACGCCCACGGTGCGGGTGACGCCCGTCTTCACGGGGGCTGCGCGCTTGGCTGGCGCTGCGGCCTTGGCAGACGCTGTGCGGCGCTTGGCCGCGGGGGCGGCGGCCTCGGGCTCGGCAGCGCGCGCAGGTGTCTTGCGGTTCGGTGCCTTCTTGGCCGGCGCATCGGCGGGAGCGGCAGCCACTGCAGCCTTGCGCGCAGGCGACTTCTTCTTCGGTTCGGCGGGCACTTCCTCGGCTTTCACCAGCCGCTTCGGCGCGGTGTCGAGCTTGAGCTTGACAGGCTTCTCGCCCCAGATTTCTTCGAGGTGGTAGTACTCGCGGATGTTCGGCTGCATCAGGTGCACCACTGCGGCGCCGCAGTCGACGATGATCCATTCGCCGTTGACTTCGCCTTCGGTGCGGGGCACCGGAAAGCCTGCCTGCTTGACCGCGTCTCGAACGCTGCTGGCCAGCGATTTCGTCTGCCGGTTGCTGGTGCCTGAGGCGATGATCACGCGCTCGAACAGCGACGACAGGTGTTCGGTATCGAACACGAGGATGTTCTGGCCCTTGACGTCTTCCAGACCATCGACGATGGCGCGTTGCAGTTTCTTGATGTCCATTCAACTCCTGATGCGCCAGCCGGCGCGTGCCTCGAAATGCGTGGGGCGCGGTGAGTTCACCGGTACAGCCCGTGTTGTTCAATATAGCGCGCCACCTTGGCAGGCACCATCTGATCGATGGCGAGACCGGCGGCGCAACGGGCCCGAACCTCGGTGGAAGACAGGTTCATCGGCGGCAGATCAATGGTGCGCACAGCGCCGGCCGCGGGCGAAACCTGAGGTGCTCCGGGGCGCCGCGCGACAGCCAGGGTGACGAGGCCGAGCAGTTCGTCAACGCCGTGCCACGTCGGCAGACCGGCCTGCTGATCCTGCCCGAGGATCAGAAACCACTGCACACCGGGTTGCGCGGCTCGCAGCGCGCGCACGGTGTCCAGCGTGTAGCTCGGGCCAGGACGATCGAGTTCGATGCGATCGAGCACGAAACGGGGCTCGCCTTCAATCGCGAGCGCCACCATCGCCTCGCGATGCGCTGCCGCCGTCACCGCGCGCGTCTTCTGCCAGGGTTGCCCCGCTGGAATCCAGCGGACCTGGTCGAGTGTGGCATCGCGCAGTGCCGCCTGTGCCAGCGCCACGTGCGCGTTGTGCACCGGGTCGAAGCTGCCGCCGAACAGGCCGATGCGTTTCAAGCGGACCAGTCCGCCCAGTCGCGCGGCCGCAGGAAGTCGCTGTAGAGCCGGGCTTCCGGCGTGCCGGCTTCGGGTTTCCAGTCGTAGCGCCACTTCACGATGGGCGGCATCGACATCAGGATGCTTTCGGTGCGCCCGCCCGACTGCAGGCCGAACAGCGTGCCGCGGTCGAATACCAGGTTGAACTCGACGTAGCGCCCGCGCCGGTAGGCCTGGAAATCGCGCTCGCGCTCGCCGCAGGGCATGTCCTTGCGGCGCTGCACGATCGGCAGGTAGGCATCGACCATCGCGTTGCCCACCGCCTGCATCATCTCGAAGCTGCGGTCGAAGCCCAATTCGGAGAAATCGTCGAAGAACACGCCGCCGACACCGCGCGGCTCGTCGCGGTGCTTCAGGAAGAAGTACTCGTCGCACCACTGCTTGAAGCGCGGGTACTTGTCGTCGCCGAAGGGTGCGAGCGCGTCGCGGTTGACGCGGTGGAAGTGAGCGGCATCTTCCTCGAAGCCGTAGTAGGGCGTCAGGTCCATGCCTCCGCCGAACCAGACCACCGGCTCCTTGCCCTCGGGCAGCGCGGCGAACGAGCGCACGTTCATGTGCACCGTCGGCACATACGGGTTGCGCGGATGGAACACCAGCGACACGCCCATGGCCTCGAACGGCGCGCCGGCGAGCTCGGGCCGGTGCTGCGTGGCCGAGGGTGGCAGCTTGGGGCCACGCACATGCGAGAAGTTGCAGCCACCGCGCTCGAGCAGCTCGCCGTCCTCGATCAGACGCGACAGCCCGTCGCCCTGCAGGCGCTCGGACGGGTCGCGCACCCAGCCATCGGTGCGGAACGGCTGCCCGCCCTCGCGCTCCATCGCGCTGATGATGCGCTCCTGCAGGCCCAGCAGGTAGTCTCGAACGGCTTGTGTGCTCATGGTCAGATGCGGGTCAACGTTTCATCGCGCGGTGGCCGATGTCCTTGCGGTACTGCATGCCGTCGAACTGGATGGCTTGCAGCAACTCATAGGCGCGAGGCTGGGCCTGCTTGACCGAATCGGCCAGCACCGTCACGCACAGCACGCGCCCGCCGGATGTCAACAGCTTGCCATCGCGCAATTCGGTGCCGGCGTGGAACACGATGCCGTCAGCCGCTTCGGCCGGGATGCCCTGGATGACATCGCCCTTGCGCGGCGTTCCGGGGTAGCCGGCGGCCGCCACGACCACACCGAGTGCAACGCGGCGATCCCAGTGCAGCTCGACGTCCTCGAGCGTGCCGTCGATGGCATGCACGAACAGGTCGAACAGATCGCTTTTCAGGCGCATCAGGATCGGCTGGGTTTCCGGGTCGCCCAGGCGGCAATTGAATTCGACGGTGCGGGGCTGGCCATGCGCGTCGATCATCAAACCGGCGTAGAGGAAGCCGGTGAACGGGATGCCATCCCTCGCCATGCCTTGGATGGTGGGCAAGATGATCTCGTGCATCGCCTTGGCATGCACATTGGGCGTGACCACCGGTGCCGGCGAATACGCGCCCATGCCGCCAGTGTTCGGGCCTTCGTCGCCGTCGAGCAGGCGCTTGTGGTCCTGACTGGTGGCCAGCGAAACGACGTTCTTGCCGTCGCACATCACGATGAAGCTGGCCTCCTCGCCTTCGAGGAACTGCTCGATCACGACGCGCGGCACATCGTTGTGCTTCACGTCGAGACTGGTTCCGCTGGCATCGGTGCCCAGCATCCAGTCGATCGCCTCATGCGCCTGAGGCAGCGTGGTGGCCACCACCACGCCCTTGCCTGCGGCCAGGCCATCGGCCTTGATGACGATGGGCGCGCCCTGCTGGTCGACGTAGGCATGGGCGAGCGCCGCGTCCGTGAAGGTTTCGTAGGCAGCGGTCGGGATCTGGTGCCGCTTCATGAAGGCCTTGGCAAAGGCCTTCGAGCTTTCGAGCTGCGCCGCCGCCTTCGTCGGGCCGAAGATACGCAAGCCGCGGGCACGGAAGAAGTCGACGATGCCGCCGGCCAGCGGACCTTCCGGGCCGACGACGGTCAGCGCGATCTTTTCACGCTCGGCGAATTCGGCCAGATCCTTGAAGTCGGTGAGCGGCAGGTTGTGCAGCCGGTGGTCACTGGCGGTGCCGCCATTGCCCGGTGCGACATAGACCGTCTGGATCTTGGTCGACTGCAAGAGCTTCCAGGCGATCGCGTGTTCGCGGCCACCGGAGCCGATCACGAGAACCTTCATTCCGACAGCTCGGCGTTGTGAAACACCGCCTGAACATCGTCCAGATCTTCGATCGCATCGAGCAGCTTCTGCATGCGTATTGCATCCTCGCCGGTGATCTCCACCGTGTTTTCGGCGCGCATCGTCACTTCAGCCACATCGGGTTTCAGGCCGGCGGCTTCCAGCGCTGCCTTGATCGATTCGAAATCGTGCGGTGAGGTGATGACCTCGATCGCGCCGTCGTCACCGGTGACGACATCGTCGGCACCGGCCTCCAGCGCCACTTCCATCACCTTGTCTTCGCTGGTGCCCGGCGCAAAGACCAATTGCCCGCAGTGCCTGAACTGGAAGGCCACCGAACCTTCGGTGCCCAGATTGCCGCCGTACTTGCTGAAGGCGTGCCGCACTTCGGCCACGGTGCGCACCTTGTTGTCGGTCATCGTGTCGATGATGACGGCGGCACCGCCGATGCCATAGCCCTCGTAGCGGATCTCGTCGTAGTGAACACCCTCGAGGTTGCCAGTCGCCTTGTCGATGTTCTTCTTGACAGTGTCGGCCGGCATATTGGCCGCCTTGGCCTTGTCGACCGCCA
Source organism: Burkholderiales bacterium (assembly GCA_947474755.1). Taxonomy (GTDB): domain Bacteria; phylum Pseudomonadota; class Gammaproteobacteria; order Burkholderiales; family Burkholderiaceae_C; genus PBB1. The sequence continues at coordinate 17,823 of CANJJE010000020.1, forward strand.
GGCGCAGCCGCGGGTTCAACGCCAGATCGGCACCGCCCAGGCGAGCCGCGACGGTGATCTCGCGGATGATGCGCGTCCATATCTTGCCGCGCTTCTCGTCCTGGCGACCCTTGCGGTGCTGGATGTTGGCCCACTTGGAATGTCCGGCCATGAAATGGCGCCTCCTGCACAGGCTTCGCCGTACCGCGGCCTGCCGTGTTTTGTTGGATAGACTGTGATTTTACGTGCCCGCCCTGGCGCTGCCCTGCGCTGGAGCCCTCCCCGCCCCTGACCCATTGGAGCTGCCTCATGGCCGAGCCGATACTGGTTGCCAAGCATGGCGACACCGAGTGCTTCCTGCTGCCAGAGCTCGCCAACCGCCACGGGCTGATCACCGGCGCCACCGGCACAGGCAAGACGATCACGCTGCAGACACTGGCCGAGAACTTCAGCCTGATCGGCGTGCCGGTCTTCATGGCAGACGTGAAAGGCGACCTGACCGGCATCACGCAGGCCGGCAAGGTGAGCGACAAGCTGGCGGCGGTGCTGAAGGAGCGTGGCCTCGACACGCCGACCTCCGCGGCCTGCCCGGCGACGCTGTGGGATGTCTTCGCGAACGACAAGAAGGCCGACGGTCACCCGGTGCGCGCGACGGTCAGCGACATGGGTCCGCTGATGCTGGCGCGGATGCTGGCGCTGAATGAAACGCAGCAAGGTGTGCTGAGCCTGGTGTTCAAGATCGCCGACGACAACGGCCTGCTGCTGCTCGATCTGAAAGACCTGCGCGCGATGCTGCAGTACGTGGGCGAGAACGCAAGCCAGTTCACCACCGAATACGGCAACGTCAGCGCGGCGAGCATCGGCGCCATCCAGCGAGGCCTGCTGCAGATCGAGCAACAGGGCGGCGATCGCTTCTTCGGCGAGCCCATGCTCAACATCGCCGACTTCATGCAGACCGAGTGCGTGAACGGGGAACAACGAGGCGTGATCAACATCCTGGCCGCCGACCAGCTGATGAACAGCCCGCGGCTGTACTCGACCTTCCTGCTGTGGATGCTGAGCGAGCTGTTCGAGCAGTTGCCCGAAGTCGGCGATCTGGAGCAGCCCAAGCTGGTGTTCTTCTTCGACGAGGCGCACCTGCTGTTCAAGGAAGCGCCGACTGCACTGGTCGAGCGCATCGAGCTCGTGGTGCGGCTGGTGCGCAGCAAGGGCGTCGGTGTCTATTTCGTGACTCAGAACCCGCTGGACATTCCCGACACAGTGCTCGCCCAGCTCGGCAACCGAGTGCAGCACGCGCTGCGCGCCTTTACGCCGCGCGACCAGAAGGCAGTCAAGGCGGCCGCCAGCACGATGCGCGCGAAGCCGGGCCTCGACATCGAAACCGCCATCACCGAACTGGCGGTGGGCGAGGCGCTGGTCAGCTTCCTCGACGAAAAGGGTCGGCCGAGCGTCACCGAGCGGGTGTTCGTGCTGCCGCCGGGCAGCCAGATCGGGCCGATCACGCCGACTCAGCGACAGGCGCTGATCGCCAATTCGCTGGTGGCGGGGGTGTACGAGAAAGCAGTCGATCGGGAATCGGCCTACGAGAAGATCAAGGGGCGCGCCACCGCAGCCTCAGCGCAGGCGTCAGCAACGACTCAGCAGGCGCCGACAGCCGCAGGCAAGGCGGCGGCACCTGCCGAAGCCAGCGGCGACGGCATGTTCGGCGGTCTGAGCGACATCCTGTTCGGCAGCACTGGCCCGCGCGGCGGCGTGCGTGACGGGCTGGCGCAGTCGATGGCCAAATCGGCCGTGCGCACCATGGGCTCCACCGTCGGACGCGAGATCATCCGCGGTGTGCTGGGCAGTCTGCTCGGAGGTCGGCGCCGATGAATCTGCTCAAGCGGGTGCTGGTGGCCATCGTGGTGTCGGCCACGCTGGCGCTGATGGCGGGTCAGCTGGGATGGCTCGAAGGCCCTGTGCCGAGCGATCTGGGGGTCAAGGAAGGTCGCTTGAAGCCACCCGCGCGCGTACCGAACAGCGTGTCCAGCCAGGCCGATCCCGCCAGCAAAGCGTTCATCGAGCCGCTGCCGACGCGATTTGGTGACCGCGATGGCAGCGCCACACTGGCCACCTTGCAGACCATCGTGCAAGCGATGCCGGGTGCGAAGGTCGTCAAGTTCGACGGCCCCTATCTCTATGCTCAATTCACGAGCACCTGGTTTCGATTCGTCGCTGACACCGAGTTCTGGTTCGACGCGAGCGCGGGTGTCGTCCACGTGCGTTCGGCGTCGCGGCTGGGCGAGACCGACCTGGGCACCAACCGCGCCCGCATCGAAGCGATACGGGCGCAGCTGGCCGCCTCGCCCTGACCGGCCAGATTCCCCGCGCGCGACAGCGCTGAGCCGCCGCGCTCCGGACGCCGTGCCAGGATCAGCGGCGCTGCCAGCGATCGTCGCGGTGGTCGCGGTGGTCGCGGTGGTCGCGATCGTCCCATCGACCGTCACGGTCATGCCGGTCGCCATCGCGCCAGTCGCGGCGCTCATGGCGGGCGCGCTCTTCGTAGCGACGCTGCTCCCAGCGGTCACGCCTCGACTGGATGTAACCGTACGGCACATAACCATAAGGCCCATAAGGCGCCACGACATAGGGCCGCGGGTAGATGACCCGGGGCGGCGGCATGTAGACCACCGGCGGAGCCACATAGACCGGTACGGCATGGCGGTACACCGGCGCGTTTGAAATCACGGCGCCGATGAAGGGATCGCCGACCGAGATGGACCAGTTGATGTTGTCCCGCGCCTGGGCGACGCCCACGCTGGACAACGCAACCACCGCGGCAGCGGCAAGGATCAAACGTGTCTTCATGCTGTGTCTCCTGACACACCGCTGTGGTGTGCCCGTCTTCAACGTGGCGGCACAGGCCGACGGTTGACCCCGGCTTCGTGACGACGGGTAAAGACATGTGAAGCGGCACCCGAAGCACGCCTGCGATGCGTCGGCCCCGCAGCCGGCGACCGCAGCCGAGCGCGCGGGGAGCGAGGGACATAATTCATTCGGCCGCGCGCTGGCGCTGCCCTTTTCATTGCCTCCTTCGTCGTATTGCGCCCTCCGCGCCCGCCCCCATGACCGCACCCGCCCGCCCGAACCCGCCCGACGAGAACAAGCCGAGCAATTTCCTGCGACAGGTGATCGAGCGCGATCTGGCCCAGGGCACCTATGCGGGCCGCACCTTTGCGGGCACTCCGGGCGATGCGGCTCATCAGGCGACCGGGCCGCTGGACACGGCGCGCATCCGCACCCGCTTCCCGCCCGAGCCCAACGGTTACCTGCACATCGGACACGCGAAAAGCATCTGCCTGAACTTCGGCCTGGCGCGCGACTACGGCGGCGTATGCCACATGCGATTCGACGACACCAACCCGGAGAAGGAAGAGCAGGAGTACGTCGATTCGATCCTCGACGCGGTGAAGTGGCTGGGCTTCGGCTGGGAGACACCGGATCCCCTGAACCCTGGCGCCATGCGCAGCCACCTCTACTACGCCAGCAATTACTTCGACTTCATGTACCGCGCCGCCGAGGCGCTGATCACCGCCGGCCTCGCCTACGTCGACGAGCAGACACCGGAGCAGATGCGCGCCAACCGCGGCGACTTCAGCACGCCCGGCACCGACAGTCCCTTCCGCACCCGCACGCCGCAAGAGAACCTGGCGCGCTTTCGCGAGATGCGCGACGGCCAACTGGCTGACGGCGCGGCCGTGCTGCGCGCGAAGATCGACATGGCCTCGCCGAACATCAACCTGCGCGATCCGGCGATCTACCGCATCAAGCGCGCGACGCACCACAACACCGGCGACACCTGGTGCATCTACCCGATGTACACCTACGCGCACCCGATCGAGGACGCGCTGGAGAACATCACCCACAGCATCTGCACGCTCGAGTTCGAGGACCAGCGGCCGTTCTACGACTGGCTGCTCGACACGCTGTGCATGCTGGGCCTGACGAAGCAGCCGCGCCCGCACCAGTATGAATTCGCGAGGCTCAACATCACCTACATCGTCACCAGCAAGCGCAAGCTCAAGCAACTGGTCGATGAAGGCCATGTGCAGGGCTGGGACGATCCGCGCATGCCGACCATCGTCGGACTGCGCCGCCGCGGCTACACCCCTGAAAGCCTGCAGTTGCTGGCAGAGCGCAGCGGCGTCAACAAGGTCGGCGGCTGGCTCGACTATTCGGCCATCGACATCGCACTGCGCGATGACCTGGACCCGAAGGCCGCACGCGCCTGCGCGGTGCTCGATCCGCTGAAACTGAAGCTGACCAATTTCGCCGAGCTGTTCGGCAGCGCGTCGCATCGGGAGCCCTGCCACGCACCGGTTCACCCAGGCCAGCCCGAGCGGGGCCAGCGCGACTTCGTGCTGACGAACGAGGTGTGGATCGAGCGCGAGGACTTCATGGAAGAACCCAGCAAGGGCTTCTTCCGCCTGAGCCCGCCGCGCACCGATGCGGCTGGGGTCAAACAGCCGGGAAGCAAGTCACGGCTGAAGTACGGCTACGTGATCGAGTGCACCGGCTGCGAGAAGGACGATCAGGGCCGCGTCACGGCCGTGCTGGCCACGCTGGTGCCCGATACCAGGAGCGGCACGCCGGGCGCCGATGCGGTCAAGGTCAAGGGCGTGATCACCTGGGTCAGCGTGGCCACCGGCATCGCGGCCGAGGTGCGGCTGTATGACCGCTTGTTCACCGAGGCTCAGCCCGACGCGGGCGGCCGCGACTTCCTCAGCGTGCTGAACCCGAACAGCAAGACCAGCGTCACCGCATACCTCGAGTCGTCATTGGCCTCGGTGCAGGCCGACGACCGATTCCAGTTCGAGCGCCACGGCTACTTCGTTGCCGACCGCAAGGACCACACGCCCGCGCGCCCGGTGTTCAACCGGACCACGACGCTGAAGGACACCTGGGCGAAAGGCTGACACGGCGAGCGCGGCCGTTTTCGAAGTTCCGGCACCTGTTGGTTCAGGCAAAGGTCGGCTTCGCCGCAGAAGGAACCCACACTCGCGGCCAGCCGCAGCCGCTCGCGACAGACAGCAGATGCCCAACGCCGATCGCATCATGGTCAGCCGTCCGCACGGCAACGGACGACGCTGCGCGATCACCACCGGGAGCCAGTCCAGATGTTCGAGCCGCACTTGGCTGCCCATGGCCCATCCGTCAGCTCGCGTGTCGCCGCCAGCGAGGCTGGCTGCCGGGACCTTGACACTGCAACTGCGCCACTCGCTGTGCGGCGCAGAGCCGCTCGGAGCAGGTCAAGTGCGAGCGCCTGGCAGCAGGGCTAGCTGTAAAGAGTCAAGAGATAGTTTCTTGACGGGTTGAGTCTGGACAGGGAGACGGCGCCACCCATGCCTTGATGAGAGCGGTGCCAGTTGTCGTGGTGGTTCCAGCGATCGAGGGCCTTCGTTCGCTCGCTGGAGTGCTGGCAGGAGAAGCCGTAGACCCACTCGTGCAGCGCTGACTGGATGAAGCGTTCAGCCTTGCCGTTGGTCTCCGGCCGGCAGGGTCTCGTGAAGCGATGACGCACGCGCTGTTCGAGCGCTGCCGCCGGGTGCGGCAGATGCCCGGGCACGCTCAGGCCGCGCTGGGTGATGTCTTGAACCATCTCGATTCGACGAACATGCGTGAGTCGGGCAGCCGTGTTTATGCCGCACTTGATGCCGCACTGCGCGGTGACATGTTCCGCAACATCAAGCCGCGCTGGATCGAGTGGATGAAGTTGTTCCTGGCGATCATTCCTTTCCCGGAAATTTCGGCCGCTCGCTCGATGGCGATGGTTGCTCGCCTGGCCCCAGGTGAAGAGCTGCGTACCGGCTTCACGATGCAGATGATTGATGAATTCCGCCACTCCACGATTCAGATGCACCTGAAGAAGTGGTACATGGAAAACTACATCGACCCGGCTGGTTTCGACATCACCGAGAAGGCCTTCGGGCAGTGCTACGCCACCACCATCGGCCGCCAACTCGGCGAGGGATTCATCACTGGTGACGCCATCACTGCAGGCAACATCTATCTGTCCGTGGTGTCCGAGACGAGCTTCAGCAACACGCTGTTCGTGGCCGCGGTATCGGAAGCCGTCCGCAATGACGACTACGCGCTGTCCACCGTGTTCCTGTCGGTGCAGTCGGATGAGACGCGTCACATCGGTAACGGCCACTCGCTGCTGATGTCGATCGTCAACGATCCAAGCAACCATCTGTTGCTCGAGCGTGACCTGCGTTATGCATTCTGGCAAAACCACGCCGTCGTCGATGCTGTCATCGGCTCCATCATCGAGTACGGCACCACCGATCGTGACGAGAACAAGGCGTCGTACTCGGAGTTGTGGCATCGCTGGATCTACGAGGACTACTATCGTGAACCGCCCCGGGTTTTGAGGAGGCTCCAACTCTTGAGAAGATGGAGCCATGAACAAGTCGAAGAAGTTCTCACCTGAGGTCCGTGAGCGGGCCGTGCGGATGGTGCAGGAGCACCGCGGGGAATATC
>CANJJE010000021.1 GCA_947474755.1 Burkholderiales bacterium
CTGCCGTTCGCCTCTCGCCGAAGCGTGGTCACCAAATGGGCTGGTGTTCGGGCCCTCTTTTTGGGTTACTTTTTTCTGGGCCAGCAGAAAAAAGTGACTCGCCCGCCGGGGCGAAACCCCGGCGCGGTCCAACGCAAAGGCGCACTGCCAGCAAGGCAACCCCGACCTCAATGGGCTTCGTCCCAGTTCGGGCCGACACCCACTTCGGCCAGCAGCGGCACCTTCAGCGCAGCGACCGATGCCATCGCTTGCGGCACTGCGGCCCGCGCCCAGGCCAGTTCGGCCTCGGGCACCTCGAACACCAGTTCGTCGTGCACCTGCATCACGATGCGCGTGGCGCGCGCCTCGGCATCCAGCAGCTTCTGCACCGCGAGCATCGCCAGCTTGATCAGGTCGGCAGCCGTGCCCTGCATCGGCGCATTGATCGCCTGGCGCTCGGCACCGGCCTTGCGCGGGCCGTTGCCGCCGTTGATCTCGGGCAGGTAGATGCGGCGGCCGAACAGCGTCTCCACATAGCCCTTCTCGCGCGCCGACGTGCGGGTGTCGTCCATGTAGCGCTTGACGCCAGCGAAGCGCTGGAAGTAGCGCTCGATGTACAGCGCTGCGGCGCTGCGCTCGATACCCAGGCTTTGCGACAGACCAAAGGCGCCCATTCCGTAGATCAGGCCGAAGTTGATCGTCTTGGCATAGCGCCGCTGCTCCGAGGTGACCGATTCCGGGTCGATGGCGAACACCTCGCTCGCGGTCGCGCGGTGAACGTCCATGCCCTCGGCAAAGGCTTTCAGCAGGCCCGGGTCCTCACTGATGTGGGCCATGATGCGCAGCTCGATCTGCGAGTAGTCGGCGCTCAGGATCACATGCCCTGGCGGCGCAATGAAGGCCTCGCGCACCTTGCGGCCTTCGGCGGTGCGGATCGGGATGTTCTGCAGGTTCGGCTCGTTGCTGGCGAGCCGCCCGGTCACCGCCACCGCCTGCGCGTAGTTGGTGTGCACGCGGCCGGTTTGCAGGTTGATCATCTGTGGCAGCTTGTCGGTGTAGGTGCCCTTCAGCTTGGCCAGGCTGCGGTGTTCGAGCAGCCGCGCCGGCAGCGGGAAATCGGCCGCCAGCTCGGCCAGCACCTCCTCGTCGGTGCTCGGGGCGCCGGTCGCGGTCTTTTTCTTGACCGGCAGGCCGAGCTTGGAAAAAAGGATCTCGCCGATCTGCTTCGGGCTGCCCATGTTGAAGGGCTGGCCCGCGAGTTCGTAGGCTTCGGCTTCCAGCGCCACCATGCGCTCACCGAGCTGCTGGCTCTGTGCTGCGAGGCGTGCCGGATCGATCAGCACCCCTGTGCGCTCGATGCGTTGCAGCAGCAGCGCCGTCGGCAGCTCGATGCGCGTGTAGACATCGCGCAGGCCGGCTTCGGCGTCGAGCTGAGGCCACAGCGTGCGGTGCACGTCCAGCGTCATGTCGCTGTCTTCGCATGCGTATTCGGCTGCCTTCGCCACGTCGACCTGACCGAACGCGATCTGGTGCGCGCCCTTGCCACACAGGTCTTCGTAGCTCAACCCCTGGCGGCCCAGGTGGCGTTGCGCCAGGCTCTCGAGGCTGTGCGGCTTGTGGGCTTCGAGCACATAGCTCTGCAGCATGGTGTCGTGCACATAGCCGCGCACGTGGATGCCGGCGTTCTGCAGCACATGGGTGTCGTACTTGATGTTCTGGCCGAGCTTGGGCGCCGAGTCGTCCTCCAGCCAGGGCCTCAGCCGTGCCAGCACGTGGGCGACAGGCAGCTGCTCGGGCACGCCGGTGTAGTCGTGTCGCAGCGGGATGTAGGCGGCTTCGCCCGGCGTCACGCTGAGCGAGATGCCCACCAGTTGCGCGGCCATCGCATCAAGCGAATCGGTTTCGGTGTCGAGCGCGGTGACCTGTCCGGCGCGCGCGGCCGCCTCGATCTTCGCCACCCAGGCATCGAGCGCCTCGCGCGTCAGCACGGTGTCGTAATGGTGCTCCACCGGGTCGGTGGCGACCTGAATCTCATCGTCCTTGCCGATCTCCGCATCGACCGCGAACAGATCGGTGTTGCCAGACGCTGCCGGCGCAGGGCGTTTGCGGGATGTCACCGCTGGCAAGAGCGCCTCGCCGGCCCCCGTCGACGCCTCGAGTTCGCGCAGCCAGGTCTTGAAGCCGTAGCGCGCATAGAAGGCACGCAAGGCTTCCCGGTCGGCTGGCTTCAAGGCCAGGGCATCGAGACCGGGCCAGCCCGGGACGTACCCGGCCAGATCGCAATCGAGCCGCACCGTCACCAGCCGCTGCGCCGTCGGCAGCCAGTCCAGGACGCGCCGCAGGTTCTCGCCGACCGCGCCCTTGATGCCGTCAGCCGCGTCGATCACGCCCTGCAGCGAGCCGTGTTCGGCGATCCACCTGGCGGCGGTCTTCGGGCCGACCTTCTCGACGCCGGGCACGTTGTCCACCGTGTCGCCCATCAGCGTGAGGTAGTCGACGATGCGCTCGGGCGGCACACCGAACTTGGCCATCACACCCGCCACGTCGAGCCGCTCGTTGCTCATCGTGTTGATCAGCGTGACCTGGGCGTTGACCAGCTGCGCCAGGTCCTTGTCGCCGGTCGAGATCACGACCTGGTGCCCCGATTCGGCCGCGACCCGTGCCAGCGTGCCGATCGCGTCATCGGCCTCGATGCCGGGCACCACCAGCACCGGCCAGCCCAGCAGGCGCACGACTTCATGGATGGGCTCGATCTGCTGCACCAGCGGCTCGGGCATCGGGCTGCGGTGGGCCTTGTACTCGGGGTACCAGTCATCGCGGAAGGTCGGGCCCTTGGCGTCGAACACACACACTGCGTGTTCCGGGTTCACGTCCTTCAGCGCACGCTGAAGCATCGCCACCATGCCGTGGATGGCGCCCGTGGGCACGCCTTCGGGGCCGCGCAGGTCGGGCATCGCGTGGTAGGCGCGGTACAGGTAGCTGGAACCATCGACCAGCAACATCACACGGGAAAGGGGAGCAGGCACTGAACTCATCCATCCATTGTGCTGTGACGCTCCACCGGGACGCCTAAAATGAATCGATGAACACCCGTCACCGCGCGCACACCGCCTTGAGCAGCCTTTGCTGCACCATCTTCCTGGCAGTGGGCGGACAGGCGATGGCGGCCAGCGTGGCGCCACCGCCGCCGGATCTGAGCAAGCTGCCAGCCCCGCCCCCCCCGGCGGCGTCCGCGCCGCCGGACGCCGTGCGGCCGGCCCCATCACCCGAACCGCCTGTCCAGGCAGGGGACAGCAACGAGCCCTTCGTCCAGGAGACGGTGATCGAAGACGATGGCGCGCGCATCGACGAACTGAAGGTGCGTGGCCGCTCCAAGCGCATCGTCGTGAAGCCGAAGACCGGGCCTGCCTACGAAATCATTCCCCCCGGCATCGGCCCGGACATCAGCCAGGGCGCGCGCGGCAACAACGGCGCCGTCGGCAAGCGGGTATGGCCCGTGCTGTCGTTCTGAGCGCGCTGCATTCCTGACCGTCCGAAACCCCCTCCACTCGTCCCGCTCCGCTGCTGCTGCGATGGCTGTCTACACTGAAGTGCCGTTTGATGCGGCCGCTGAACTTGTCTCGCGCCTGGAGATCGGCCACCTGACGGCGCTCGAAGGCTGCGCTGGCGGCATCGAGAACACCAACTATTTCGCCGACACCACGCAGGGCCGCTACGTGCTGACGCTCTTCGAGCGCCTGACCGCGGAGCAGTTGCCGTTCTACCTGCGGCTGATGAAGCACCTCGCTCAACGCGGCATCCCGGTGCCCGACCCGTGTGCGGACTCGAACGGCGAGATCGTGCACACGCTGTGCGGCAAGCCGGCGGCGGTCGTGGATCGCCTGCGGGGCAGCAGTCGGCTGGCACCGGATGTCGCGCATTGCCAGCAGGTCGGCGACATGCTCGCACGCATGCATCTGGCCGGCGCTGATTTCGGCCTGCAACAACCGAATCTGCGCGGGCTGTACTGGTGGATCGACACGGTGCCGGAGGTGATGCCTTTTCTGACCTTGTCGCAACGCGGTCTGATCGAGTCGGAGCTGGGTTTCCAGGAGCGCATGGCTGTCTCGCTTGCCTACGCCCACTTGCCACGCGGCCCGATCCATGCCGACCTCTTCCGCGACAACGTGATGTTCGATGACAGCGACGCGCAAGCTGGCGATCGGCTCAGCGGCGTGTTCGATTTCTACTTCGCCGGCATCGACACCTTTCTGTTCGACATCGCGGTGTGCGTGAACGACTGGTGCATCGACCTCGACAGCGGCCGCCTCGACGAGGACCGCGCCTCGGCGCTGGTCGCTGCATACCATGCGGTGCGGCCGCTCGACGGTGACGAGCAGCGCATGTTCCCGTCATTTCTGCGCGGCGCCGCACTGCGTTTCTGGATCTCCCGTCTGTGGGACCTGCACCTGCCGCGCGACGCGGCCATGCTGACCGCCCACGACCCTACCCATTTCGAACGCGTGCTGCGGCAGCGCGCCGACAACCCGTGGCGCCCGACGCTGCCCGCGCCTTCACCACGAGACGCCATGCCGGAGACCCGATGAAGCTGTTGACCGTTCCCGCCAGCCGCGGTGTGTTGTGGGTGCGCAGTGGCTTCCGCGTCTTCTTCGCCAAGCCAATGGCCTTCTCGGCACTGTTCGCTGCCTTCCTGTTCGGCGCGCTGCTGCTGTTGCTGGTGCCTGTGGTCGGGGCACTGCTGATGCTGGCTGCATTGCCGCTGGTCTCGCAGGCTTTCATGCTCGCCACCCAGGGCGCCCTGGCTGGGCACACGCCGATGGTCAGCGTGTTCGTCGAACCGCTGCGCGCGCGGCGGCCCCAGGCGATCGTGATGCTGAAGATCGGGCTGCTCTACGCGACCGCGAGCCTGTTCATCATGTGGCTGAGCGACTGGGTGGACGGCGGCACGTTCAACGCCTTGCAGGAGGCCATGAGCACCCAGACGGCTGACACGGAGCGCCTGGACGTGCTGCTCGCCGACCCGCGCCTGTCGGCTGGCATGCTGCTGCGCCTGAGCCTCGCCAGCTGCCTCGCGGTGCCGTTCTGGCATGCGCCAGCGCTGGTGCACTGGGAGAGCCAGAGCCCGGCGCAGGCGCTGTTCTCCAGCACGATCGCCTGCTGGCGCAACAAGGGTGCTTTCGTCGTCTACGCGCTGACCTGGGCAGTTCTGATCGTGCTGTTCGGCGTGCTGGTCAACAGCGTGTTCATCCTGCTCGGCGCGCCGAAACTGGTGCCGATCGCCGCGATGGCCGGGGGCCTGATGTTCTCCACGGTGTTCTACGCCTCGCTGTATTTCACCTTTTCCGACTGCTTCGAGCAGCGCCCTGCGGACGGGGTCGGCGCCGACGTACCACCGACGGCATGACCCAGGCCCTCCGATATCACCGGTCCGGCGTCGGTCGCTTCGCTGTTCGATCGCATCCGCAGGGACTGCGGGCGGGTCGATCTGCTGTTCAACGGCAGCCCGCGCAAGAAGCGAGGGCGCCCTGCCGGGCGCCCTCCGTGCACAGGCAGGCGCCTCCCGGCGCCCGCTTTCATCGGCCGATCAGGTCATCGGCTTGGTCGGATCGAAGCCGATCACACCGCCGTCGACACGTGTGATCACCACGGTGGCCGAGCGCGGTCGTGCCGTCGCACCGCCAGGGCCGTAGCCGATGTTCCCAGGGAAGTTGCTTTCCCAGGGGCCGGTCAGCGTGGTCGGCGTGATGGCCACGGTCGACGGCACGGCACCGCTGCGGCCGGTGTTCTCGCCGGGATGCTGCACGTTGATGAACAGCGCGCGGCCGTCGGGCGTCTCGGTCAGGCCAGTGATCTCGGCGCCCATGGGCGCCACGAACATGCGCTTGAGCGTGAATTCCGACATCTTGCGGCCCGCGAACGTACGCTGCACGACATCGGTGCCAGCGGTGCGCACGGCCGAGTCGGGCGAACCCGCGGCCTTGTTCACCACGTCAACCGGCCCACCATCACCGAGGCGACCGGGCAGCGCCGCCAGCAGCATGGCGTTGCAGCGATCGGTCATGGTGTTGTCGTCCGTCTGCAGGTAAAGGATGCCGGTGGTCGGGCTGAACCAGCAGCCATCGGGCTTGCTCAGTTCGTTGGCCGTCGTCAGGCCAGACAGGTTGACATTGGCCTGGTAATTGGCGTTGTCGGCCGGGTTGTCGGCATTGGCCTGCGCACCGAACAGGAAGATGTCCCAGCGGAACGTGAGTGCGGCGGGGTCATCGCGGTCCTCGCGGATGCGGACGATGTGGCCGTGCACGTTCCCGCGCTGCGCCGACGAGGCCGCGCCCTGGGACGTCGCTGCCTTGGTGTCGAACCAGTAGCGCGGGTTGGCGGCATCCAGGCCCGGGTTCGGCACGTTGTTGCTCGAGAACGTACCCGACGCGCCACCGCGGTCGGGGTTCTCGGTCATCGTGATGTAGACCTCGCCGTTGAACGGATTCACGGCGGTCCACTCGGGCCGGTCCATGCGCGTGGCGCCCACGGCACTGCCGGCCAGGCGCGTGTTGACGCAGATGTCGGCCAGGTCCGCGAACTGGTAGCCCTGGGGGAAGCGGCCACCGGCGGCGAGGCCGGCCACGATCTTGGGGTTGGACATCGTCAGCGGCTCCCAGCGGCCGGTGCCATCAGCGTTGAAGACCGCCGCATAGACGGTGCCTGCGTCGAGGTACTTGTCACCGGCCGCCAGACCGCCACGCTGCGCGTCGATGGGGTTCCAGCCCTGCGTCGTGACGAACTTGTAGACGTACTCGTTGCGCGAGTCACAGCCGATGTAGAAGGCGAGCGGCCGGCCCGGCTTGGGCACCGAGCACCACGCGCCTTCGGTGGCGCGGCGGCCCATGGCTGTCCGCTTCTTCGGACGCGAGTTCGGAGCGTAGGGATCGATCTCGACCACATAGCCGAAGGTGTTGGGCTCGTTGCGGAAGTCGTCGGTGGCAGTGGCGCCGACCACGCTGCAGTTCCAGCGCTCGAACTCGCTGGCATCGTAGGGGGAGGATGCGGTCACGCGGTCCCAGCGGCGGTAGGAGAAGCCGCCGGCGTTCTGGTTGATGCCATTGCGGCGCAGCTGCGCGTTCTCGCGCTCGGTGCGCAGGGCCTCGTCACCGGCGTTGCGGAAGAAGTAGCTCGCCCAGTTCTCCTCGCAGGCGAGGTAGGTGCCCCAGGGCGTGACGCCGTGGCCGCAGTTGTTGAGCGTGCCGCGCGCCGTGGTGCCGCTGGTCGAGAACCTGGTGCGCATGTAGGCCGTGCCGCGAGCCGGTCCGGAGATGTCCACCAGCGTGCGCGCCGTGATCCGGCGGTTGTAGCGCGAGCTGGCCTGGCGCTGCAGCGAGCCGCCCGTCTTGCGCAACTCGACCACGGACACACCGTGCGCATCGATCTCCTTGATCACCTCTTCCTGAGGGCGGTTCGCCGCCGTGGCGCCGAGATTGGTGCCGCCGGTGGCGTGCAGGAACATCGCCGTGCCGGAGATGTTCTCGTGGTTCACGCACAGCAGCCCGCGGTCGCTGGAGCGGTCGTCGCGCACATCGACGGTGGCGCGCAGGCCGAACCAGTTCATGCCGTCGTGGTGGTCGCCGGCCCGCCAGTCGTAGCGCGTCTCGCTGCCGTCGCCCACGTACTCGGGGGCGAAGGTGGGGTTGAGCGTGTCGCCGGTGGCGTAGATGACGGCGGCCGCGTAGCCGTCGGCGACGTGAATGTTGTCGTCGGTGAAGCGGCCGAGGGCGTTGAAATCGAGCTTCCTGGCGGGGATGTCGCCGGGCGGCAGCGTCCGGATCGATGCCTCGGCGTCGCTGGCGGCCATCAAGCCGGCGCTACCGAAGCCGGCGGCGGCCATGGCCGTCAGACCGCCCAGCAGCACGTCGCGCCGCTGCACGCGGCCCTCGACGAGGTCTCTCAGGTGGGGCGCATCGCTGGGATTCTTGTCGACGTCGTCCGGTTCGATGGTCATCGGCAGCGGCGGATTGGTGAGGTTCATGGGGGCTCCTGACAGGGTGGGTTCTGGACGGAAAGGCACTTCAGGCAGCGCGGCGGCGCATCAACAAGCCGATGCTCGCAAGGCCGGCGAGCATCAGCGCATAGGTACCGTGCTCGGGTACGGCGCTCGCGGTGTAGACGGCCACGCTGCTGTCGAGGTACGCGACGACCAATTCGCTGCTGCTGTTGGTGAAGCTCACGCTCAACGGAGCCGCCTGGTTGAACGAGTAGGCGCCGCTGGCATAGGGCAGCGTGGCATTGCCTGCCTCGGCCCCGCTGCTGTCGCCGCCGCCCACGGCCAGCAGTCCGCTCGCGTATCCATAGAGGTCGCTGGTGGCGTAACTGATCGGGAACGCGGGGTTCTCCCCGAACACGGACAGCGTGAGGTTGCCTGTGAAGGTGACCGAGGCGCCCGGAGCCAGCGAGAAGTACGAGCGGACGAATGCCAGGCCTTCGCCGGAGCCGCCGCCCACCACAGCGGCAGTGGAATTCAGCACGGCGTTACGCGTGGACGGCGCGAAGGTGAACGAGCTCGTGAAGGCGAGGCCGCTGGTGGCCAAGGAAGACGTGGTGTTCGTCCAAAGGCCTGACTTCAGGTCGCTCGCGCTGACCGGGGCTGCGAACACGGGCGCAAAGCCGCCGATGCCATCGGGCTCCCAGCGGTCGAACGTGGAGGCGCTGGCCTCGCTGAGCGCATAGGAGTCGGGCTGCAGCCAGACCAGGCCCGTCGGACTGCTGGGCGTGACGGTGAACGACAGCGTTGCGGTTGACGAACTTGAACTTGCAGCATTTGCCGCGCCACTGGACAACAAGATGGCAAGCGACAGCGCACCGTACAAAAGCGTTGGAGGAAGTTTCACGTTGAGCACCCTGGCGTGGAAGTGATGGAAGGCGAACGCCCTGAGCTCGGCACGGGCATTCAACAATGGCGGAGAACACGCGCGAGTCATCTGATCAAGACGCTCGTGCTTGTGCATTCCGTTACGAACGATGCTGACGACATTCATTGACAGCCCCGTGTCCTCTCGCATGGCTAGAACGGAGTCCCTCCTGTCATCAAAGCATCATCAGCCGTTCGATCACATCGCCGCAGGAGGCCACGTGCCACATCTGTTCCCGGACCGACGCCAGTTCCTGCACACCCTCGGCAACGCCGTCATGCTGCCGGCGTGCGCCGTGAGCGGCCGGACCCATGCCACGGCCACGGAGGTGCATCGCTTCGATCTCGGCATCGCCTCCGGCAGCCCCACCGCGCGCAGCGTCGTGCTGTGGACTCGGCTGACCGGTGGCGACCTGCCAAACCGGGTCGATGTGCACTGGGAGCTGAGCCATGACGAGGCTTTCAAGCGCATCGCCGCCCGCGGTACCGAGACGGCCGAGGCCGCCTGGGCGCACAGCGTGCACGCCGAGCCGCGGGGGCTCGAACCGGGGCGCTGGTACTGGTACCGCTTCCGGGCGCTGGGTGAGCGCAGCATGACGGGGCGCACACGCACAGCGCCACTGGCCACGTCCGGCGCGACGGCGCCGCTGCGGTTCGCCATCGCGAGCTGCCAGCGCTACGACGCCGGGCACTACGCCGCGTGGCGCGACGTGGCCGAGCAGAACCTCGATCTGGTGATGTTCCTCGGCGACTACATCTACGAGGGGCCATCCCGATCCGACTTGCCGCGCCGCCACGAAGGCGGCGAGGCACGCACGCTCGACACTTACCGCGCCCGCTACGCCACCTACAAGCGCGACCCGCTGCTGCAGGCCGCGCACGCCAGCGCGCCCTGGCTGATGGTCTGGGACGACCACGAAGTCGAGAACGACTACGCCGGGCTGCAGGACCCGCGCCTGGATCCCCATTTCCCGGAACGTCGCGCGGCCGGCTATCAGGCGTACTGGGAGCACATGCCGTTTCCCAGGTCGGCCCGACCCCGGCTCGACGTGGCCGGCGGCGCGATGCGCATCACCGGCCGACTGGACTGGGGCACGCTGGCGCGCATCCACCTGCTTGACAACCGACAGTACCGCGACCCACAGGTGTGCCCGCGGTCCGGGCGAGGCGGCTCGAACACCGTGAAGCAAACCGAATGCGCAGCGCTGCTCGACCCGCGACGCACCCTGCTCGGCGCCGAGCAGGAGCGCTGGCTGGCCGAGGGTTGGGACACGCGCCGGCCGTGGAACCTGCTCGCCCAGCAGACTCTGATGGCACGACATTCCTGGAGCGACACCGCCGACGGCGACGCAGGCCCGGGCGGCACCTACTGGAGCGACGGCTGGGATGGCTACCCGCTGTCGCGCAACAGGCTGCTTGGCACGGTGGCCGAGCGACGCATGCCTGGCGTGGTCGTGCTGGGCGGTGATGTGCACGCCAACGTGGTGGCGGATCTGAAAGCCGATTTCGACCGACCCGAGTCACCAACGGTGGCCACCGAATTCTGTGGCACCTCGATCAGCAGCCAGGGCAGGCCGCAGGAGTTGCTCGACATGGCGCGGCCGTTCAACCCGCACATCCAGTTCAGCCGCAGCACCCAGCGCGGCTGCATGCTGTTCACGCTGGAGGCCAAGCAACTGCAGGTGGCGCTCCGAGTGGTCGACAACGCGAAGGATCCGGCCAGCGCCGTGCTCACCGGCGCGAGCTTTGTGGTGGAGGCCGGTCGACCCGGCGCCGTTGCAGCCTGACGATGCGCTGGATGTGCCATCTCTTCGGGTTTCTCGTTGCCCTGGTCATCCTGTTCGAGGAATGGAGACAGGAGCCGCGGCAGGCGGCACTCGGGCGTCTTCGTTGATCTGGCGCAAACCTGGCGTCGTCACGCATCGACACACTCCATCCGTGCAGACGCATGCGATTGCGGGTTTGATGCTTTCCTCTAGACTGGTAATGACGAGAAAGTGGTATCCCGACACACAACTTGCCGACAGGAGGCCCCATCAACAGCACCGCCACGACCCGGCAGCACCACAACCTGCCCTCCGAATTGAAGCACCAGCGCCTGAAGGCCTGGGTAGACGAGATTGCCGCGCTGACCGCGGCGGCCGACATCCACTGGTGTGACGGCTCGCAAGCCGAATACGACCGGCTGTGCAACCAGCTGGTGGCCGTCGGCACGATGAAGAAACTGAACCCCGAGTTGCGCCCGCGCAGCTTCCTGGCCACCAGCGACCCTGGTGACGTCGCCCGCGTCGAGGACCGCACCTACATCTGCAGCCAGCGCAAGGAAGACGCCGGGCCCACCAACAACTGGATGGCGCCCGCCGAGATGCGCGAGCTGCTGCAGACCGGTCGTCCCGACGGAACCCCGGCACTGTTCCGCGGCGCCATGAAGGGACGAACGCTGTATGTCGTGCCGTTCTCGATGGGTCCGCTCGGCTCGCACATCTCGCACATCGGTGTCGAACTGACGGACAGCGCCTACGTGGTCGTGAGCATGCGCACGATGACCCGCATGGGCCGCGCGGTGATCGACCTGCTCGGTGCCGACGGCGAATTCGTGCCCTGCGTGCACAGCGTCGGTGCACCGCTGGAAGCTGGCCAGAAAGACGTGCCATGGCCGTGCAACAAGACGAAGTACATCGTCCACTATCCCGAGACCCGCGAGATCTGGAGCTACGGCTCAGGCTACGGCGGCAATGCCTTGCTGGGCAAGAAATGCTTCGCGCTGCGCATCGCCTCCACCATGGGCCGCCGGGCTGCCGACGCCGATGGCTTGGGCTGGCTGGCCGAGCACATGCTGATCCTGGGCGTGACCAACCCGGCGGGCAGGAAGTACCACGTGGCTGCCGCCTTCCCGAGCGCCTGTGGCAAGACCAACTTCTCGATGCTGGTGCCGCCGGCGGGCTACGCTGGCTGGAAGGTCACCACCATCGGCGACGACATCGCCTGGATCAAGCCGGGCACCGACGGGCGTCTGTACGCGATCAACCCCGAAGCCGGCTACTTCGGCGTCGCCCCGGGCACGAACCACAAGACCAACCCGAACTGCATGGACTCGCTGAAGTCCGATGTGGTATTCACCAACGTCGCGCTGACCGACGACGGCGATGTGTGGTGGGAAGGCATGACCGACACGCCCCCCGCGCATCTGATCGACTGGCAGGGCAAGGACTGGACGCCAGAGATCGCCAGGGAGACCGGCGTCGACGGAAAGCCCAGGCCAGCGGCGCACCCGAACGCACGCTTCACCGTCGCGGCAGGCAACAACCCGGTGCTCGATCCGGAGTGGGATAACGCGGCCGGCGTCGCCATCGATGCCTTCATCTTCGGCGGCCGCCGCTCGACGACCGTGCCGCTGGTGACTCAGGCCCGAACCTGGGTCGAAGGCGTCTACATGGCAGCGACCATGGGCAGCGAAACCACTGCTGCGGCTGCGGGCCAGCAAGGCGTCGTGCGACGCGACCCGTTCGCGATGCTGCCGTTCGCGGGCTACAACATGGCCGACCACTTCCAGCACTGGCTCGACATCGGCAACAAGCTGTCGGCCAGCGGCGCGAAGCTGCCGCAGATCTTCTGCGTCAACTGGTTCCGCAAGGGCGCCGACGGAAAGTTCGTCTGGCCGGGGTACGGCGACAACATGCGGGCGCTCGAATGGATGCTTGGCCGCGTCGACGGCAGCGCCGGTGGCGAAGACAACGTGTTTGGCGTCAGCCCGCGCTACGACGACCTGCGCTGGGACGGCCTGAACTTCACCCGCCAGCAGTTCGCCAGCGTCACCAGCATCGACAAGGCCGCCTGGAAGCAGGAACTGGTCTTGCATGCGCAGTTGTTCAAGCAGCTCGAATACCATTTGCCGAAGGAACTGCCGGCAACGATGGCTCGCATCGAAGAACGCCTGGCAGGCTGATCACTACCGGATCGTTCGACTGGGCTGCGACGGTGTCGCAGCCCATTTCTTTTTGTCTTTCCCTCTTCAAGGACCTGGCATGGCCAACATTCACTTCATCGGCGGCGAAAAAGGCGGCGTGGGCAAGTCGCTGGTCTCGCGCCTGGTCGCGCAGTACCTGATCGACAAGGAGCTGCCCTTCCTCGGCTTCGACACCGACCGCTCGCATGGTGCGTTGCTGCGCTTCTACGCCGGCTTCGCATCGCCGGTGCTGGTCGATCGCTACGAGGCACTCGACTCGATCATCGAGGCTGCAGTCGAGCAACCCGATCGCCGCATCCTGGTCGATCTGGCCGCGCAGACGCACGACCCGCTGGTCAAGTGGATGGACGAGTCCGGTGTGCTGGAGATGGCGGCCGAATCGGATTTCACGATCACCTACTGGCATGTGATGGATTCGGGCCGCGACTCGGTCGATCTGCTGAAGAAGCTGCTCGACCGCTTCGGCGCACGGCTCAACTACGTGCTGGTGCGCAACCAGATGCGCGGCGACGACTTCAGCATGCTCGAACAATCCGGCGAGCAGGCACGCGCGCTCGGCTTTGGCGCCCACGTGGTGTCGATCAAGCACCTCAGCGACAGCATCATCCAGAAGATCGATGCGTCGAGCAGCAGCTTCTGGGCAGCGCAGCACGATGCCGACAAGTCGCGCACGGGCCTCGGCATGATGGACCGCCAGCGCCTGAAGATGTGGCTGCGCGACGCCTACCAGCAGATCGACAGCGCGCCGGTCTGAGGGGCGGCGGGCTTGGCGATGCCCGCTGATTGAACGGCGCACGACCCAGCTGCGTGGGTCGGTCGAGTGGTGGTCTTGGGGCAACAGCCGAACCACGGCCACGACGCTCCGGCCCTCGGGTACTTGCGCTCCAACGCATGCGGAAGCTCCACACCCGCTGTGCCTGCAGCCACGTCATCCGCCCGCACCTCGCGTGAGCTTGCAATCTGAGCCCGCAACGGCTGAACAAGGGATTGCGGCTACAGCCCAACTCGCGGCTGATGCGCTTGGCGCCCCAGCCCAGCGATGCCAGCTTGAGCATCGCCTGCCTCCCTTCGATCCACTCGGACCGGGGAGCTTGCTCGACCATCTCTTGCACTTCGACCTCCTTCCACGAAGGGGGTCAGTTTGTCGTGTCGCCTGACAAGCGCCCCTCGATGCTGGTTCAGGTCCACGGCTGAACTCGACATGACTGGCCTTGCTGGGTGAAGCGAAAGCCACCGTTGCACCGGCGTCAGGTGGCTGGCAGACTGAGACCCATGGGTGCCGGTTTTGACATGAATTTGATGCTGTATAAAAAAGTCAAGCGTTGAAATCACATTGCCAATCAACAGCTTGGCGTTCGCAGCTTGGGCTTGGTTAAGCGGCAGCCCGCCGAGTTAAGCAGCAGTGCGTGCTGCATAAACTAGTAGTTGGACACATCCCGTGACTCTCATCATCCATGTCGCTAACAGTCATTCCTGTCCCTAGGTCGTTAGACCTACCTTCGGCACTGAGCTTCTCTGTTGCGCTCGGAAATATGGACCAAGCCGACGAATTTGTCTTCGACTTCACTAGCACACAGCACGTCGAGCCGTTTCCACTGCTGCTGGTGTCTAGTGAAATTCAGCGCCTCGTAACTCGCTTTGAAGGAACAAAAACAGCTTGCACCAATTACAAGCACATGACATACCCCGGCCATATGGGGTTCTTTCAAGCATTTGGTCTCGATTTCGGCAAGGCCCCCGGCGAAGCCAATGGAAGCAGGCGCTATATTCCACTAAAGATATTTCGCTGTGATCAACTAAGAACGAGTGCTGCCGAAAAGAGTATTGAAGTTGGCGATGAGGTAGAAAGCGAAAGCCAACACATTGCTGCGATGCTCTGTGGAACCGACTCCGGCCCCATCTACGACACGCTAACTTACTCGGTGCGTGAAATGATCAGAAATGTGGTTGAGCACAGCGAGGCCAACCAATTTGGAATATGCGCACAGTATTGGCCGACAAAAAATAGAGTTGAAGTGGCAATTCTTGATCGTGGAATAGGGCTGCGTGCAAGTCTTCAAAAAAACCCACACTTGGATGCTTCTGACGATAAGCGCGCTATCAACTACGCCCTAATGCCGGCTGTCTCCGGTAAGGCGTTTAAGGGCGCAAGACAAAAACGGCGAGGCCATTGGGCTAATTCTGGCTTTGGTCTCTACATGACGAGCAGAATCTGCCGGAACGGCGGAAATTTTTTTGTGGGAAGTGGAAAAATAGGCATGCTGCTGACGAAGAAGACAGAAGCCAAACGCTACTTCGACTGTAATTCCACAGGAACTGCAATCAGAATGGTGGTTAAAACCGATCAGATTGCCGATCTCCGGGATACCTTAGAAACATACCGGAATGAGGGCTACCAGATTCAGAGCCGATACAAAGAAATCGTCAACATTGACCCCTCGTCTGCCTCTCTCATGTTGTCTGAGGACTTTGACCTTACCGTCTGGGAAAAGCTACTGGCTAAGATCAAGGGGCGCCGCTGATGTCCAACCCATCATTCCACCGGACCTTGCGCATGAAGCCGCGCGAGGCCGGTGAATTCAAACGTTAGGCAGCAATGTCCACACTACCGCAAGCCCCAAATGGAACAGGGGCGCATGACTTCATGCAGCGGCACGTGTTGCCATCTCTGGCCGAATGGGAGAAGGATGAAACGAATGAGCAAAAGGCGATGAGCTTGGCGGTCAACCTCAGCCAGATGGCAGACTATTTCTGGCCCTCGTTTCGACATGACGTTGCGAAAGTTCTCGGAACCAGTGACAAGAAGGCATTTCGCAAAGTTCTTCGCGCCTCCAAGCCGCAATTCGCTCTCATCAACGATGTCGCGGACGCACACAAGCACTTCAAGCTCAGCCGCGCTGACCGCAATTTGACAAGTGCAGGACAGACCGTTGTGGCGCCCATGGGTTGGGGTGAAGCGAAGTTTGGTGAGGGCCGATGGGGGAGCCCTCCCGAGGTGGTCGTGACATACGACGACGGGACGAAACATCATTTCAGCACCGCAGTTCGCGCAGTAGTCCAGATGTGGACGTCATGGCTCGCGTAGGCTGTTGCTGCCTAACTCAACCTACAAGGGCTTCCCCCGCTGTCAAGCAAAGCCAGGCCATGACGATTCGCGCCAGCGAATCATCATGGAGTACCTCTTCTCAATACCGATCGCGTGTCGTGTGCGTTGACCACAGAGCAAGGTGCGGACTGGCGAAACTACAAACGGTCATTGATGCAGCTTGAACCGCCCCGGTCCCGGGGCGGTTCAGGAAGCACTGCCGCCGACAGGCAGTGATCGCTTGCAATAAAGAAGATCTCAAAGACATGAAGATCAACAGCGCTTCACCACTCACATCTGCCTTAGAGCAATTGCGGCTGAAGCTGCTTGATCTCACGGGGCGTAACCGCCTCATCAACTTCAAGCACACAGCAGGCAAGTCTCTTCAATTTGTTGAAGGACAGCCTGCTGCGATCTATCAGAAGCTGGTTGAATCGAACAATAAAGCTCATGTTAGTGTCCTCGGACTGCCTGAACCCGCCCGAAGAGATTGGGTTGATCGCAATGGCCGCCTACAGCGACCGGAACCTCGAGAGTGGGCGAAATCTGTAGGTGTCTCCACGGTTTACGACATTTCGGAAACGGAGGAGGACTCCAACGATTCAAATGTTCGAGCCTTGATGTACCCGGACGACCTGGCCAAGCACTGTCGCAAGATTGAGCGCGAGGCAATACTGGCAATAGAGGAAACCGGCGCAAATATGCTGTTCCTCGTGCTCGGTTTCTTGGAATTCCCGGATCAGCGAGACAGCGACAAGACGTTCACCGCCCCCTTGATCAGCGTTCCCGTCGCGTTGCAAAAAAAGGAAGTGGCGGGAATCCAGCAGTTCTCCCTCCAGTACACAGGCGACGACATCTCCGAGAACCTCTCGCTCCGAGAGAAATTGCGCAACGACTTCGGCTTGGTCTTGCCAGAGCTTGCCGAGGAACAGATTGACGTCAACGGCTACTTTGCCGAGATTCAATCGATCATCAAGAAGCAGCCAGGATTCGCGCTGAAGCACCGAGTCTCGCTGTGCTTGCTCAGCTTCAGCAACATGCTGCTGGTTCGCGATTTAGATCCGACCAAATGGCCTGCAAACGGCGATGAGAACTCCCTCGTCGACCACCCAATCGTCAGGGAGGTGTTCGAGGGACGGGCGGATGATGGTGGGGCTGGGCTCAACATAGCTGAGGAGCACCTGGTGGAAGAAGGGCCAGGTGCCAGCATCCCACTGGTCTACGACGCTGACAGCTCTCAGCACAGCGCCCTCATCGATGCCCTGTCACTCAAGAAGAACCTGGTGATCGAAGGCCCACCGGGTACAGGCAAATCTCAGACCATCACGAACCTGATAGCTGCTTGCCTTGCTGAAGGCAAGAAAGTCCTCTTCGTCGCAGAGAAGTTGGCGGCGCTTGAAGTCGTAAAGAACCGCTTGTCACTGGCTGGCCTCGATCCGTTTGTTCTTGAACTGCACAGCAACAAGACCAACAAGAAGCGGGTCTTGGAAGAAATTTCCAAGCGAACCACATTCAGGCCCAACCATCCCAACGACCTTCCTCGACTGCGGCAGCAATTGGAAGCTCACCGGCAAGACCTGAAAGCCTACACAGACCTGATCAACTCCATCGCGCACAACGCGTTTGGTTTGACGCTGCATCAGATCATGTGGCGAGCCGAGAAGCACCGCCAACGTTTGAGCAACGAAGAGAGCATGCTCAGCCAGATCAACATCGGCGATGCAACTCAAATTTCTGAATTCGAATTCGGTCGACGCACGGACTGCCTCGGATACCTTGGCTCCCAATACAAGTCCGTCGGTGGCTTTGATGAAAACTGCACCTTCTGGGGGTTCTACCCTGAGGGCCTCATCCCCGGCGATGAGGTCAAGCTTACCCAGCTGTTTGAAGCGGCTGATGAGTGGAGCCAGGTCTTGGTGGATGCCTCGAAGCGCTTTTCGCAAGCGCTCGGAGGCCCAGTCCATAACCTCTCGCTGGCTTTCTGCGGTGAGCAACTGGCCACGCTGAAGAATCTGCTTGTGACTGCCAATCAGCAGTTACCACTCCACCTCATCCCAGGATTCTTTGAGGACGACGAGACAGGAGCCAAAGCCGCCCAAGCATTGGGCGCCTTCGCCAAACAGATCGAACAGTTCCACAGCCTAGAAGGGGCCGTCAAAACAGCGCTGAAGCTCGAATCCAGTGTCACGAAGTCAGGGACAGACGACCTAAAGGGCTTGCAACGAATCGCCGGGAGCTTGGGCGCAGATCTGGGCACGCTTAACGATATTCGCGTCCTGCATCAACGGCTGGTTGAGACGGCTGGAAAGCTTTCGACGGCTAACGCCAACTTGGTGCTGTTCCTGGGAGACAAGAAGATTCCTTACAACGGATCTACGCAGAAGCTGGAGCAGCTGCTCAGCTTTACCGATCTTGTGTTATCTGCCCCAGAGGAGCACTTCCACCTCCAGACACCTGGACTGACTCGCGATGGCGCGGTCCAGGCCCTTGATCAGTTACTGGCTCTTCAAGAACAGTGGACTGGTCTTGAGAAGGAACTCAGCGACTCGCTTTATGTGGACACTCTGCCGCATGAAGGAGATATCAAGCAAGCCATCCTGACCCTACGAGAAGGCGATGCGTGGTACCGCGTCTTCCATGGTCGATGGCGCGAAGCGGTACGGTTGCACAAGGCGCTCCAACGCACGAAGCAAAAAATGCCTGGCCATAAGCGGCTAGAGCAGCTCGAACGAATCGTCAAACTGCTGGGCCTAAAGGAACAGTGGAGGTCGTCGCCGACCTGGACGCAGTTCTTCGGTTTCCCCGCGCCAGCTACCCCCTCCCCGTTGGAGGGATACCTTGCGCTAGCGAAGTGGAATCGGGAAATCAAAGTTGCCTCGGAAGATATTCAAGCCGTCCTGATCGACCCGATCAGCTTCAGCGCAGATCAAGCCCGTGCCCTGGGCCGCGAGTTTTCGACAGCCAAGCTGGAGATCACGACTGCAATCGCAGCCGTCGGAGACATCAACGCGAAGCTCACCCGCATCTCTGAATTCAGCGGCAGCGATCTCCTCGACAAGGTGTTGGAGAAGACCGGTGAATTCACAGAGGCCCTCGAAGACCGATTCGAATGGCTTGAGTTGGAGTCTCGTACTCAGGCGACGTTCAGCCAAGTGATCACCGGATGCGACGCAGCCTTGGAGCGTTCATCGCTGAAGGCACAGATTGAAGCCAATGTCGGCGTCAAGTCGCTCCTTGGCGATCTTTATCTGGGCGTGGACACAGACTGCTCGACCGCCATTGAAGCGCTGTCCTTCGGTCAAAGCATCGATGGTCTCAATTTGTCCGCGCAGGTCAAGTACAAGCTCCGCACCGGGCATCCGATTGAAGCCTGTCGGACCCTGGCTGCGGCACTGGAACCAGTCCACACGGGACTGCAGCAAGTTGATGCCTTGAGCGTTGCTCTGTCCCAGCTGGGCAAGTTTGATCTGGGCACCTGGACAGGCGCACCTGCAAACGAGGACCTGGAGCTGTTTGTCAGCGCCCTGCATGACGCAGTTCACAAAGCAGTTGAGGATCAGGGTCTTCTGATTCCTTGGTCCATATATTTGACCCGCCGCAAGGAGGCCAACGAGCTGACCTTGGCTGAATTCGTCGACCTTCTTGAGAGAAAGCGCATCAAGCCCGACGAATTGCCAGACGCCTACGCCTATTACACCTACAGCACGATCACTCGCGAAGCCTTCCGCAGCATCCCCCAACTTGGCCGCTTCACCGGTCTCAAGCACAACCAAATCCGGGACGAGTTCAAACGGCTGGACAAGGAGATCATTGCTCTGCGTGGCAAGGCCATCGGCTACGAATGTGCTCGGAAGGCGTCTCCACCACCCGGCAGAAACGGTGCCCGCGTCGATGATCGCACTGAGATGGTTCTCCTGAACTACCTCATGCCTCAGCAACGCCCACGTATGCCTGTTCGCAAAATTCTTACCCGAGCAGGGGGTTCAATTCAGGCGCTCAAGCCGTGCTTCATGATGGGACCTCAAGCCGTGGCGCAATACCTGGCTCCGGGAGTCATCAAGTTTGATCTTGTCATCATGGACGAGGCATCTCAATTGAAGCCCGAGGAGGCGATCGGCTCGGTTGCTCGTGGTGGCCAATTAGTGGTGGTTGGTGATCCAAAGCAGTTGCCCCCCACATCGTTCTTCTCCCGGATGGCGCAGGACGGCGACGGTGGTGACGATCATTTCACCACCACAGATGCCGAGAGCATCCTGGACGTCTGCTCCTCCCATTTCAGGCCCACTCGCTCTCTGCGCTGGCATTACCGCTCGCAGCACCATTCGTTGATCGCCTTCTCGAACCACAGCTTTTACCGTGGCAACCTGGTGATCTTCCCCTCGCCGTATGGCCAAGGCGGAAAGCTTGGTGTGCGCGCCGTCTATCTGGCCGACGCCATCTACGAAAACCAAACCAATCTGCGCGAGGGCAAACGCGTAGTGGATGCGGTTGTTGAGCACATCGGATCACGCCCCAATGAATCCTTGGGGATCGTGACACTCAACATCAAGCAACGCGACTTAATCGCAGAATTGTTGGAAGAGCGCCTCAAGTCCGTTCGCGGTGCGGATGCATACCGTGAACATTGGGCCACCGAGGGTCAACCGCTGTTCATCAAGAATCTGGAAAACGTTCAGGGTGATGAGCGCGACGCCGTCATCATCTCCACGACCTTCGGCAAACCACCAGGTTCCAGCGCAGTTCGTCAGAACTTCGGCCCTATCAGCCGTCAAGGTGGCTGGAGACGGCTCAACGTGTTGTTCACCCGTGCCAAGAAGTCGATCGCCCTTTACACATCACTTCGTCCAGAAGACATCGTGATGGATGGCACCACTCCGGACGGCACCAAGGCGCTGCGCAATTACCTTGAATATGCCCGCGCTGGCTCCCTGACTACCGTTGAGGAAACGGGCCGTGAGCCAGATAGCGACTTCGAAATTTCTGTCATGGAAATGCTCAAGTTGCGGGGTTACGAAGTGACCCCTCAGTTGGGTGTGGCTGGCTATCGCATCGACATCGCTGTCAAACATCCAGACGCCCCAGGGTCGTATCTGGCTGCGATCGAATGTGACGGCGCAACCTATCACTCCGCGTTATCTGTCCGCGATCGCGATCGCATTCGCCAGGAAATCCTTGAGTCACTGGGATGGCGTGGCCGCATTTGGCGCATCTGGTCCACAGACTGGTTCCGCACGCCAAGACAAGAAACCGAAAAGCTCATTAGCTTCCTTGAGGATCTACGCGAAAGTTGGAAGCCGGAGCACGCATCTGGTGAAGCCTGGATTGAAGAAGGGCAGTCGGCGGCAAAACCGGTCGCACATGTCGCGCGGGAGCCGATACACGTTGAGAACACCAAGCAAGCTGAAGTCGAACGAGAAGCGGTGAACTCTGTGTTGATCGACACCGAGGACGACTTGGAAGTCGAAGTGGGTGACGTGGTCCGTTACGTGGATATGGCCAAGCCAAACGACATTCTGACCGCTCAGATTACTCGCGGGAAAGATGATTTTTCTAATGGCATCTTTAACGAAAGTCGCCCCCTAGCTCAAGCATTACTGGGAGCTGTCGTTGGCGATGAGGTCCCTCTTCATCTTGCCGGAAGTGCCTCAAAGACGTTCCAGATCCTTGAAATCAAAAGAACAGAAACCTGATGGTCATATCTCTAACTACACTTGAGTCCCACTGAACCGCCCCGGTTCCCGGGCGGTTCAAAGACGTTCTTGGCGAGATCGATGCCGACGTACAAAATGGCCATGGGCTTCCCCTTCCGGATGAGTTGATGAGATTCGCAACCCCATCGTGGCACTCGTTGCCGACCACCGCTACGCGGTCAGTTCGGGACGGGGAAGTCCCTTCCA
>CANJJE010000022.1 GCA_947474755.1 Burkholderiales bacterium
GCGGGCAAGCCCGAGCTGGTGCGCCCGAGCGTGCCTCGCGCTCGGCTGCACGAGCTGATCGCTGCGCTGCCGCCGTGCGTGATCGGCATGGAGGCGTGCTCCGGCGCGCACCACTGGGCGCGACTGTTCATGGCCCACGGCCACACGGTCGGTATTGAGAAGAGGTACTCCATGATGACTCGCTGGCGCGAATCGTCATGGTCTGGCTTTGCTTGACGTCGGGGGAAGCGCTTGCGTTGGAATTCAGCGGACGCCGCAGGCGGTCCGATGCAATGACTGGTCAGGCCTGCACTCGACTCATTCGTAGTGCGACCACATTCGGAGCACACGCACAACATTCTCCTTCTTGAACACTTCATACACGAGGCGATGCTGGATATTGATACGCCTCGAACAGGCGCCCTCAAGATCACCGACCAACTTCTCGAAAGGCGCGGGATCCTGAAACGGATCACCGACTAGAACGTCCAGGAGTTCCTGCGCCTTGGCCTTCAGTCCTGCGGAGGCCAGCTTCTTGGCATCCTCGACGGCCGCCTTTGCGAAAACGACTTCCCACATCAACAATTCAGCTTCTTGGCACTCTTTACCAAAGTCTCAGCCATGCCCTTTTTGATCGACTCACGCATACCCGGGACAGCCAACAGAAACAGCGTCTCCTGAATGGCGTTCCAGTCATCTGCAGATAGAAGAACAGCATTGGTCCGCTTGCCAGAGATCATGATGGGCTGGTGAGAATCAGCCACCTCATCCATCAGGCGATAGAGCCCCGCCCGGGCCTCGCTTGCGGTAATCGGATTTGCCATGACTTCCTCCGGCTGCTAGCGGGCACCTTTACGTACGCAATGTCAAAAGCCCTGACGCTGGTTGGTGCGGCCTGACGTGTTGTGGGGAGACAGGAGCTGCGCCCTAACGTCGGTGCAGTCTCCCTAACGCTGTCGGCCGATCCAGTCGCAAGTGGTTGTGGCATGTTTGCTTTCTCCCGAGTGACTGGGTTTGCACACAGAACTCAGTTTCCCGTGAAGTCCGGATGTTGTTACGTATGGCCGCGCACCGTACCGGACGCCAGGCGGCTGCATGCGGCCATCGCTGCCGGGGCCCATGCCAGCCCGCAGGACCCTGCGTCCGACACCCCATGTGCGATTGCCTCCGCTGCAGGCCGTCAAGCTGCTCGACCAGTTGCGTGAGCGCATCCGCTATCTGCACTACAGCCGACGCACCGAGGAGGCTCACGTCCATTGGGTCAGAGCCTTCATCCGCTGGCAAGGGAGGCAAGGACCGCATCGTGACGCTGCCGCAGTCGCTGCACGCCGAGCTTCGTGCGCAACTCGCGCACGGGGACGTGGCAACGGCCATGATTTACATGCACGTACGGAAAATGGGCGGCGGCGTGAGTTCGAGATTCGGTCAAGCTGACATGGCCTCACCGCCGATGGCTGTTCGTATTTCACGCGCCCCGCTTTGTCAGGTCCGCCACACGCGGGGCGCGACAGCGCCCAGGTTCCACCCCTGCTCACGCCAGCGGGCCCATACCGCGGTGAGGAGCTGCATCGCCGGTTCGACCCGAGCAGCCAGCACTCGCAGGACAACGACCTCGGCATGCGGCGAACTGCACCCGGCAGTGCGCATCAGCGCGTGGCTCGACGCCAAATCGCGCGCCGCGTCGAGCAAACCCTCGCGGCGATCCGACGCCATGGGCGTGCCGGTGGCGAACCACAGGGTCGCGAGCACGCGGTGGCCGGCAAAACCCAAAGGGGAATCGAGCAGTCGATGGTCGTCGCCGCGGATCGTCACTCGCTCCAGCCACACGCCGGGCAGTTCGATGCGCTGCGCGTAATGTCCCGCCTCGAAGGCTTCGCCGCTGGCGGGCAGGCCAAGCGCCACCAAATCCCATCCCATCATCTCGCCGCCCGGTTCGATCTCGAAGTGCAACTGGTTTTCCGCCAGCGCAGCACTGTGGCAGATGGTTTCCAGCGGCAGCCATTCAAGGCGCGCGCCCTCCTCGACCCGGGCCACCACAGACTGCCGCGCTGTCTCACCCGCGCTGCGGTAGAAGCGGGTTGCGCTGGGTGTGGTGATCAGCGCATGCGAGCCGGCTCGCAGCCTGGCAACGACCTGCAACATATCGCCGCCAACGATGCCGCCGGGCGGATGCACCAGCACGTGGTGACAGATGCCATCGCCTTCCGGATACAGGCTTTGCAGCACGCGCAACGGGCCGCTGTGGCGGTCATGCGCCACCGTGCGGTCACCGTCACGGCGGTAGTTCAGTTCGAGTTGACCCAGCCATCCCATCGGTTGCAGCGCCCTCAGAACGTCTTCACGCCGAGCTTGAACGCGATCATCGCGCGCAGCTTGTTCGGCACCACGGGCTTGATCAGCAGGTGGAAGTTCTTCTGCTGCGCCTCGAGATCCAGCTCGGTCATTGTGCTGCCGGTGATGACGATGGCCGGCAGGTCCTCGCCGAAGCGCTCACGCACAAGCGCCAGCGCATCGACGCCGGTCAGGCTGTTCTCCAGCCGATAGTCGACGATCATCAGGTCGGGGCGAGGCATCGAACCGTGGGCCGTCTGCACCCACGCCTTGCAAGCGGCCACGCTCTCGAACGCCAGGATTCTCGCGCCCCAGCCGTGCAGCAGCGCTTCGAGCCCGCTCAATACCGCGGGCTCGTCTTCGACGACAACGATGGTGCGGCCTTCCAGCGTGAGACTCAGCGGCCCCTTGCCCGACAGCATCGGCAGCGTCTGCGGTGCCGACTTGCCGAGTGGCAGTTCAATACTGAAGACGGTGCCTCTGCCCGGTTGTGAGCACAACCCGACCAGCGCACCCATGAGGTCGGCTAGCCGCTTGACGATGGCCAGCCCCAGCCCCAGCCCCTTGCGCTGGTGTGGTTCGACGCGCGGCCTGTCCGGAATTTGGTAGAACTCCTGGAAGACAAGTGCCTGCTGGTCCTCGGTGATACCCGGGCCGGTATCCCAGACCTGCAGCGAGAGCAGGTCCCCACGACGCCGGCAGCCGACCAGCACGGTACCGTCGCTGGTGTAGCGGATGGCGTTCGAAACCAGATTGCGCAGGATGCGCTCGACCAGCAGTGGATCGGCATGCACCACGTGCCGGGCGCCCCGAAAGCGCAGTGCGAGGCCTTTCTCGAACGCCGCTGGCTCGAAATGCAGCCGCAGCTTGCGGTAGAGATCTGCCAGGGGGAAGTGCTGCGGATGCACCTCGATACCGCCACTGTCGATGCGGGTGATGTCGAGCAGTTCGGAGAAAAGTCCTTCAAGCGCATCGACCGACTCGTTGATGCTGTTGACCAGATGTGCCACCTCGACGTCGTGGTTCTTCTGGCGCAGCGCCTCGGCGAACAGTCCCATCGCGTGCAGCGGTTGCCGCAGGTCGTGGCTGGCAGCGGTGAAGAACTGTGTTTTCGCGCGGTTGGCAACTTCGGCCTCCTGCCGCGCGGCATCGGCGGCGAGCTTCTCGACGCGCAGCTGAGCGAGCAGGTGATCAGCCCGCAACTTCAGTTCCAGCGCACGCTGCAGCGCCTGACGGTAGCTGCGCGCCAGCAGAGTGCTGAGCGAAAAGATCAGCAGCAGGATGCCGGCCAGTCGATAGCTGTCGGCCGAGCCGTCGGTGGCCACGCGGGCGGCCATCGGCATGAAGCACAGTGCCGAGAACATCAGAAACACCCGCGGCTGCGTGGCCAGCACCGGCACGACGGCGATGCAAAAGGTATACACGGTGATGATCAGCGCGATCTGCTGCACGTGGCCGCCACCTGGGTAGAAGAGCCATGCCGTGGCGCCCCACAATGCACCGGAGGTCAGTGTGCCGGCATTCCACAACCATCGCCAGCGCTGCCAGTCGGGCACCGTGAGCGGCGACGCCAGCTTGAATCGCCGCAAGAGCCACAGCCGCGCGAGCCACATCACCGCGAAGGCTGACAGCCACGGCAGCGTGACTGATAACGGCGTGGTCGGCCAGAAGATCATCAGGATGACGCTGATGCCCGCCACGTTGCCTGCCAGCTGCGCCGGCAGGTAATCGAAGGCGCTGCGTACCTCCTCGGGCAGCGAGGACGCCGACAACTCGGTGGACGAGGATGTCGGCACTTCGGTCACGGGCTGCTCTTTTTCCAGCCGTGCAGACCGCCTTGCTGACGCGACATCTGGCCCACCGCCAGCACCGCCTGCGTGCGCGAACTGACGTTCAAGGTGCGCAGCACGGCAGCGACGTGGTCCTTGACCGTCTCGACCGACAGGTTCAGGTCACGCGCAATCAGCTTGTTCGGCTTGCCCTGCAGCAGCAGGCCGAGCACCTCGGTCTGACGGGGAGTCAGGCCCAGCGAGTCGAGCGGCGCATGGGTCTGGAAGCCTTCGTCGGTGGCGCGCTGGCGAACCGAGCGCAGCGCGCCAGACGTGGTGTCGATATACGGGTCGGTCGTCGATCTCTCGTCGCCCAGGTTCATTGGCGGCACATAGATTCCACCGGACATCACCAGGCTCAGCGCCTCGAACAGCGTGTCGTTGGAGGCGCGCTTCGGCACGAAGCCCATGGCTCCCAGATCGATTGCGCGGATCACGTCGCTGGTACGGTCGCTGGCCGACACCACCACTACCGGCAACGCCGGGTAGGCCGCGCGGAACTCGGTCAGCACATCGAAGCCATCCGCATCGCCCAGGCGCAGGTCGAGCAGAACCAGGTCGAAGCCGCTGTCCTGTGCCAACGTGTCGCGAGCCATGCGCGCACTGTCAGTCGCGACGACACTGACCTCGTCGCTCAGCCCCTGGATGACGTTCTGCAGCGCCGACAGGATCAGCGGGTGGTCGTCGATCAGCAAGACCTTCATGGCGGCTTCTCCGTGGTCAGCAACGAAAACATGCTAAGCCAGCGCACCGCCGCGTGGGCACTTCCAGGCGACCTGGATGGCACCCCCAAACGGGGGCGTTCACGCTCCGGTCAACCGTCGATCCACGCGGTGAGCGGACGCCACTGTTCGAGATCGCGCTCGACGCGGCTGGGCGCCACGTCCCACAGCGTCAGGCCCTTGGCCGCCAGATGGACATAGTTCTGCGTGTCTCGCAGGTGCGTCACCACCGGGAAGGCCTGGCTGCCAAGAAAGGCTTTCAGTTGATCTGCCGAGATCGTGCCTTCGCGCGAGCGCATGCCGACGACGCCGACCTGCAGTTTCTGGGTCCGCTTGTGTTCCGCCAGACGCAGCAGGAAATCGTGCGTGGCGTGGATGTCGAAGATGCTCGGCTGCAACGGCACCAACACATGCGTGGCGATCTTCAGCACCTCATCGAGCCGCTTGCCGTGCAGGCCGGCCGGCGTGTCCAGCACCATATGGGTAGTGCCCTTCGGCGTGCGCACACGCAGGTCATCCAGGGTGTCCCAGGCGCTGATGGTCGCCGCTGTCGCCGGACGCAGATCCAGCCAGGTGCGAGCCGATTGCTGTCGATCAATGTCACCGAGCATCACGGCCCTGCTCTGCGAAGCCAGGTAGCCGGCGATGTTGGTAGACAGCGTGCTCTTGCCCACGCCACCCTTCGGATTGGCAACCACGATCACCCGCATGCTCGACTCCTGCCTCCGTGAATCTTTTTATGTTACCGGCGGGTTCGGGCTGGCCTGAGGTTTGTGCGCAACTCGGGGCGCCCTCCCTACTCCCCAGCCGGCATATCGGCCTTGCATATCGCGGCGCATGGCCTCCATGCGCCATACGCTGATGTTCCCATCCGGGCCGACCCGGTCACTAATGCCAATGCAATTGCATTAGCATCGGGGCATGGAACGCCACACCCGCCAGCGACAGGCCGTCGTCGATGCCCTCATGTGCAGCGGGCAGGCGCTGAGCCCGCAGGATCTGCTGGAACAGGCCAAGATCGCCGTACCCACCCTGAACCTGTCGACCGTCTACCGGCAGATCAAGGGTTTGCAGGACGCGGGGCAGATCGTCCGCGTCGAGTTGCCGGGGCAACCGCCGCGCTTCGAGATGGCAGCCAATGCGAAGGCGCAGGCAGCCGTCGCCCACGAGCACGCCGCACACGCCATGGCTGGTCACACGCCCTCAGCGCACGCCGACGCCGCCTCCCAGCACCACCACCATTTCCTTTGCACCGCCTGCGACCGCGTCTTTCCGATCCACGCCTGCCCGGGACCCATGAATGACCTGGCGCCACCCGGCTTCGAAGTGCAACGCCACGACCTGACGCTGCGCGGGCGTTGCGCCAGTTGCGTGAACGGAGCGGCTGCATGAAATCCGATTCTCTGCCGCGAAGCGGCGCCGTATCCCGTCAGGTGGGCGCAGGCGAACCAGCGCATGACCATGCGCATGGTCACTCGCATACACATGAACATGACCACGGTACGCACACGCAGACGCACGCTGCCCAACCACCGGCGGGCATTCCAGCCAGCGACCCGCGATCCAGCCTGCTCATGAGCTCGGCGCCTTTGCGGCTGGTCGGCGCTGTGATGCTGATCGCCTTGCTGTGGGCGGCCGTCGCATGGGCGCTGTCGGGCACACCATGAGCACCGTCGATTCGGTCATCCAGACACGCAGCGATGCGTCAGCGGTCAAGCCGCCGGCCATCGCAGTCGAAGACCTGACGGTCAGCTACCGGCAGCACCCGGCCGTGCACCACGTCAGCTGCCGCTTCGAGCCGGGCTCGCTTACCGCGGTGATCGGCCCGAACGGCGCGGGCAAGAGTTCGCTGCTGGACGCGCTCACCGGCCGCGTGCCGCCCAGTACCGGCCGCGTTTGTACCGGCGGCCTCCAGCGCGGAGCGCTCGCCTACCTGCCGCAGCAGTCGGGCATCGACCGCAGCTTTCCGCTCAGCGTGCTCGATGTGGTGATGCTTGGCATCTGGCCCCGCATCGGCTGGTTCCGCGGCATCACGGCGGCGCAGCGGCAGGCGGCATTGCACGCACTGACGCTGGTCGGGCTCATCGGCTTCGAGGATCGGTTGATCTCGGAGCTGTCGGTCGGCCAGTTCCAGCGCGTGCTGTTCGCGCGAGTGCTGATGCAGGACGCGCCGGTGATCCTGCTCGACGAGCCGTTCAACGCGATCGACACCCGCACCACCGCCGACCTGATGCGACTGGTGCAGCACTGGCACACCGAAGGCCGCACCGTGATCGCGGTGCTGCACGACCTGGCGGAGGTGCGCGAGCACTTTCCGCTGACGCTGCTGCTGGCGCGTGAATGCGTGGCTCATGGCCCGACGAGCGAGGTGCTGGTTCCGAAGCACCTGATGCGCGCTCAGCAGATGGCCGAGCAGTGGGACGAGCATGCCGACTGGTGCGCGGTGCCCCTTGCGATCACCGGATCGAGGGAGTCGTCTTGACGCTGCTGGCCACACTGAACGCGCTGCTGATACAGCCCTTCGCCGAATTCGGCTTCATGCGGCGCGCACTGGTCGCCTGCCTGGCACTGGGCCTGAGCTGCGGGCCGATCGGCACGCTGCTGGTGTTGCGCCGGATGAGTCTCGTGGGTGATGCGATCGCACACGCGCTGCTGCCCGGCGCGGCGCTGGCCTTCGTGCTGTTCGGCTTCTCGCTGTGGGCGATGAGCATCGGCGGCTTTGTGGCCGCCATCGCGGTGGCGGGCCTGGCAGGTCTGGTCGCGCGCCTCACGCCGCAGCGCGAGGACGCCAGCTTCGCTGCCTTCTACCTGATCGCGCTGGCCGCCGGCGTGATGATCATCTCGATGCGCGGCAACAGCGTCGACCTGATGCGCGTGCTGTTCGGCACTGTGCTTGCCGTCGATGACGCATCGCTGATGCTGATCGCAGGCATCGCGACTGCCAGCCTGCTGGTGCTGGCACTGGTCTACCGTCCGCTGGTGGTCGAATGTTTCGACCCCGGCTTCCTGCGCCACCTGGGTCATGCCGGCGCCTGGGTGCATGGCCTGTTCCTGACGCTCGTGGTGCTGAACCTGGTCGGTGGCTTCCAGGCACTGGGCACGCTGATGGCGGTCGGCCTGATGATGCTGCCTGCCACCGCCGCACGCTTCTGGGCCGCCGAGGTGTGGAGCCTGGCTGCGGTGGCATCGCTGTTCGCGGTGCTGAGCGGCTGGGGCGGGCTGCTGCTGTCCTACCACGCCAACCTGCCGTCGGGCCCGGCCATCGTGCTGCTGGCTGGCAGCTTCTACCTGCTGTCGCTGCTGATCGGCCGGCGCGACAGCCTGCTTGCGCGGCAGTTGTCGCAGCGCGCACATCGAAAGGCGTGATGATGAATCTCAGTTCGACGCGGCGCGCATTACAGCGCCAGCTTTTTTGTATCTTCGGCGCATTAGCCTCGTGGCCAATGGCGCATGCTGCGGAGACAGCCGTGCCACCACCGCTCAAGGTCGTTGCCACCTTCTCGGTGCTGGCAGACATCGCCCGAGAGGTCGGCGGCCCGGCGGTCGAGGTAAGCGCGCTGGTCGGCCCGAACGCCGACGCGCATGTGTTCGAGCCCACGCCATCCGACGTGCGACGCGTCGCAGGTGCCGACCTGGTCATTACCAACGGATTGCGCTTCGAGGGCTGGATTGACCGACTGATCAAGGCCTCGGGTTACCGTGGCCCGATCATCGTGGCGAGCCGCGGCGTGGCAACGCGGCAGTTGTCCGGCGGTGCCGATCCGCATGCCTGGCAGGACCTTGCCAACAGCATGCGCTATGCCGACAACATCCGCGCGGCATTGGTCGCCGCGCTGGCCGCCAAATCGCCCACGCGGGCGGCGGAAGTCGAAGCCCGCGCTGCGAGCTACCAGCAGAAACTCGCCGACCTTGACCGCGACACCCGCGCCCGCATCGCCGCCCTGCCCGCTGAGCGCCGACGCGTCATCACCTCGCACGACGCCTTTGGCTACTTCGCTACCGCCTACGGCATCACCTTCATCGCGCCGCGCGGCTGGAACACTGGCAGCGAACCGTCAGCCAACACCGTGGCGCGCATCGTCCGCCAGGCCCGGGAAGCCAGAGCCAGCGCATTGCTGGTCGAGAACATCAGCGATCCCCGACTGATCGAGCGCGTCGCCCGAGAAGCCGGACTGAAGGTCGGCGGCAAGTTGTATTCCGACGCGCTGTCACCTTCTGGCACAGAAGCTGACACCTACCTGAAGATGTTCGAGCACAACGTGCGGACGCTGGTGGAGGCGATGTCGGAGGGAACCCCCAGCCCAGCCGCGTTGTTCGGTGGAAAGCCATGAACATCCAAGACATCATCGCTTTCACCGCCACCGAGCGCACGCACGACTGGATGGCCTCCAAGAGACAGATCGCGGCGGGCATCGGGAACCCGTTCGGGGTGGTTCGCTCCAGCGCGATCCCGTGGTTTGCCGATGTCACCGCGTCGGTTCTGTTGGTCGGGCCCGGCAAGATCACCGAAGACACAAGCGGCTTTCCGCTGGCGATCTGACACACATGCTGCAGTGTTTCTTGCTCCGCCCGCTGAGAGCATTCGCCGACATGAGCACAACGGTGGTGCTTGCAGTACCAGTGTTGGCGTAGTCGATGGTGTCAGAACGCGACCGGGTGCCCTGCGACCGACTCACCGCAAGGTGAGCATCATGGGCTTCACTGAACATGGCGCGGCGGTACTGGGGACAGCGCATGGAGCCGTCCGCCCGGAGCTGAACGCTGGCAATTTGTGCAGTTCGTATGCCGACACCTTCGAGGAAGTTACAGAGTTTTTCTGGAATCCGCCCACCCCCCTCAACTGGGGGGTGCGTCCGGTCACGGCAGAGGGCAAACTTTTCACATTAGCTGCCTTGGCTTCTCCAGTCATCCGCTCAGCCATCAACCATCGGAGTGAAGAATGCAAACATCCGTCTCTCGCTTTGTCGTGAAATCTGCCGCAGTGGCTGCTGTGCTTGCGGCCACCTCGCTCAATGCATCCGCTTTGACAATCTTGGGCGGGCCGATCACAGGCTCGTCGTTTAGTAATGTGACCATCGGCACGATTTCGGTCGGTTCGCTTTCCGATGTGACGGGTAGCCTGTTTGCAGCCACGAACGTGACGTTTCCGGCGCCCTTCAACTTCACCTTGACGCTGGATCAAGTGACTTTCACCAGCGGCACGGTAGGTGCGCTTGTTGGCGATCTTGACCCTTCGGCCTCTGGCTTCCACTTCATGAACGTAATGGCGGGCAACTACATCGTGAAAGCAAGCGGCACGCTCGACGGCCTTGGTCAGTATCCAGGCCTTGCTCTGGTAGGCGCCAACTACTCGGTGACGCCAGTCCCGGAGCCAGAAACCTACGCCTTGATGCTCGCGGGCCTTGGCATCATCGGATTCGTTGCATCACGCCGGAAAGCCAACTGACATCTGCTCCAGTCGAAATCCGTCAAGCAGATAGCGGTCATCTCGGCAACTTCTGAACATCAACGAGGGGTGGCCGAGGCTCAAGCAGCGCAACTGCGAAACCCGCAGAACATATCGTCACGCTCCGGCCGGTGAAAGTTGCGGAACTTCGGATGCCGACAGCGCGCCGAGGTGGCAAACGATGCGCCACGCAGCACCCTGTGCGTACCGAAGCATGCTTGCGAGTAGTCCCGATCGGGGTCGGGGCTGAATCCCGGATATGGCCGGAAGGTGTTCGCCGTCCACTCCCAGACCTCGCCCCAGCGAAAGCCGCGGCTGGCACCCAGGTGCGCTGCGGCCTCCCATTCGACCTCGGTCGGCAAGCGCCGCCCCGCCCACTGGCACCAGGCCTCGGCCTCGTAGCAGCTGACGTGCACCACCGGCTGCTGCATCGGAACGTGCACCAGCGTGCCGAAGCGGTTCTGCAGCACGCCCTGCCGCATCTGATCCACATGTCGCGGCACGCGCCGGCCTTCGCGCTGCACCCACTGCCAGCCGGCAGCCGACCACCAGCGATCTTCGTCGTAGCCGCCGTCTTCGACGAAATCGGCGTACTGCGCCCAGGTCACGGCCTGCGAATCGATCTCGAACTCCGGCAACGCGATCTCGTGCGCCAAGGTCTCGTTGTCAAAGACGAAGCCTTCACCGCGCGACAGGCCCAGAGTCCAGCGCATCGGGGCAAAGGTCAGCGGTGGCCGCTGCGCGGCGCTGCCGTGCATTGGCAGCGCAGGCAGGCTGGGGCCGCCGCCAGCCCTGGTGCGCCAGGCCAGACCCAGCGTCTGTGCCATCGAGGCGAGGCGCTCGCCAAGCATGTCCTCGCGAAACAGCGCGAGGCGGTGGAAGTACAGCGCCGCATCGAGGTCGGCCCCATCGCCATCGGTGGCGTCCAGCAGGTCGAGGGTGATCTCCAGGGTTGTGGCCAGGTAGTCCTTGGTCCGTTGCAGATCGGGTAGATCGAGCGTCCAGCGGCGCTCATGCGGCACCCTCGACGGGTCGTACCAGGCATCGGCGTGAGACTCGATCGAGGCCAGGCGGATGCCGGTCGGATCGCAGGCCGTCCCGCGCTGGCGTTGGACATGCCGACCAATCCAGTATTCCTGGAACCAGCCGATGTGACCAGCCTCCCACAGCGGCGGGCTCAAATCGGGCCGGACCGGCACGCGCCAGCCGCTGGAGGCCAGCGATGCCTCGTACACCGACAGCCAATACAGGGTCTGATTCCTGGCGTCCATCAGCGCCAGCGACAGCAGGTCCTTGCCGGCACGACGCAGCAGCGGCGACCTGGCATCCTCCGTGTCGCTGCCCAGCCGCTGCGGTGCGTTGTTGTTCAAGTCACCCCCCGCGACCATCTTGCCGGATTGCTTGCTGGGCGGAGTTTTTCACACTCGGTATCGCCGCGCCAGCGACAGCCACTGCAGCAACGCAGGCGACGGTGATTGGTGAGGTGAATGAAGGCCACCTGGGACTGACCCCGCGCTGACTGTCTCAGACGATCACCGGCTCGGTCTCCAGCCGGATGCCGAAACGGCCGTAGACGCTCTCCTGGATGGCCCGCGCCAGCGTCATCACCTCGGATCCGATCGCCTCGCCGCGGTTGACCAGCACCAGCGCCTGTTTTTCATAGACACCGGCCTGCCCCACCGTCTTGCCCTTCCAGCCGCAGGCGTCGATCATCCAGCCGGCCGCCAGTTTCACGCTCCCGTCCGGCATCGGGTAGTGCACGATTTCGGGATCTCGGCCGATGATGTCGCGGCACTGCTCGGGCGTGACCACCGGGTTCTTGAAGAAGCTGCCGGCATTGCCGATGCGCGCCGGATCGGGCAGCTTGGCGCGGCGGATCGCGATCACCCAGTCGGTGATCTGCTGCGCACTCGGCTGCGCCTGGGGCTCGGTCAATCGCAGTTCGGCCAGCTTGCGCTCCAGTTCCAGGTAACCCAGCACCGGCCGCCACGGCCGCGGCATTCGCAAGCGTACCCGGGTGATCACCACCCGCCCGGCCAGCGATTGCTTGAAGACGCTGTCGCGGTAGCCGAACTCGCATTGCCGGGTGTTCAAGGTGCTCGTCACACCGGTGCGCAGGTCGACGGCATCGAGCGATTCAAAGCGATCCTGCAACTCGACGCCGTACGCGCCGATGTTCTGCACCGGCGACGCGCCGACCGTGCCGGGGATCAGCGCCAGGTTCTCCAGCCCGGGGTAGCCCTGGGCCAGCGTCCACATCACGACGTCATGCCAGGACTCGCCGGCGCCCGCTTCGACGATCCAGGCATCGGCGCGCTCCTCCACCAGCCGAAGTCCCTTCACCTCCACCTTCAGCACCACCTGCGGCATATCGCGCGTCAGGATGATGTTGCTGCCACCGCCCAGGACGAACTTCGGAGCGGGCCCCAGCGTGGGATGATCGAGCACGCCGCGCACATCGGCATCGCTCTCGATGCGCACCAGGGTATGGGCCACGGCCGGCAGACCGAAGGTGTTGTAGGTTCGAAGGCCGACGCCCGACTCGATGTGCATGGCAGAATTTTCAACGATCACCCGCAGTGCCCCGAGGTGATGACCTCACGAAAGACTGCCCGCCATGCCCAGCTTTGACACCGTGCTCGAACCCAACCTCGTTGAAGTGCGCAACGCGATCGACCAGGCCAGCAAGGAGATCGGCACCCGTTTCGATTTCAAGGGCTCGTCCTCGAAGGTCGAGCTCAAGGACAAGGAACTGACGGTCTGGGCCGACAGCGACTTCCAGATCGGACAGGTGATGGACATCGTTCTTGCCAAGCTGGCCAAGCGCAGTGTCGATGTGCGCTACCTGGACCGCAGCGCGAAGATCGAGAAGATCGGCGGCGACAAGGTCAAGCAGCTGATCGTCATCAAGAACGGCATCGACAGCGAGACCGCCAAGAAGCTGCAGACCGCCGTGAAGCAGAGCAAACTCAAGGTGCAGGCCGCGATCCAGGGTGACACGGTACGCGTCACGGGTGCCAAGCGCGACGACCTGCAGGCCGCGATGGCGCTGATCCGCAAGGATCTGCCCGAGGTGCCGCTGTCGTTCAACAACTTCCGCGATTGAACGCCACGACGAAGCCCGCGCGCTCGGCTTGGTTGCCGTGGCTAGCCGCAATGATCAGCGCAGGCAGCGCTGCGCTGGCCAGCGCCCAGAGCGTGTCCTACAGCGGCAGCATGGGCGACCGGGCCTTGCTGGTGATCGACGGCACGCCACGAACCTTGACCGCGGGCGCCACATACGGCGCGGTCCGGCTGGTCAGCGTCAATCCGAACGCGATCGTGGTCGAGGTGAAGGGCCAGCGACAGACGCTGACCCTCGGCGGCTCGCCAGTCAACCTCGGTGCGGCGAACAGCGCCGGTGGCGGCACGCAGATCGTGCTGACAGCGGGCCTGGGCGGACACTTCATGACCGGTGGCAGCATCAATGGCAGGGCCGTCGAGTTCGTCGTCGACACAGGCGCCACGACGATCTCGATGGGTGAGGCCGACGCCGACCGCATCGGCCTGAAGTACAAGAACAACCCGCGCTACATCGTCGGCACGGCGAACGGCAGCGTGGCCGTCTACAAGGCGTCGCTGGACGTGGTGCGGGTCGGCGATGTGCAGGTCTACAACGTCGAGGCTGCGGTGCTGCCCCAGCAGATGCCCTTCATCCTGCTGGGCAACAGCTTCCTGACACGCTTCCAGATGAAGCGCGAGAACGATCGCATGACCCTGGACAAGCGGTGAAGCTCTCGCAGGTGCTGTATTCGCAGGGCTTCGGCGCGCGGCGCGAGTGCGAGGGACTGATCGTCTCCGGCTTCGTCAGCATCGCCGGCGTGGTGTGCGAGGACCCCTTTGAGGAATTCGATCCACGCGGCCTGCAGTTCAGCGTGCGTGGCGAAAGCTGGCCGTTTCGCGAGAAGGCGCTGATCGTGCTGAACAAGCCCGCTGGCCATGAGTGTTCACAGAAGCCGAAGCACCACCCCAGCGTCTACAGCCTGCTGCCGGCACCGCTTCGCCGCCGCGATGTGCAGGCGGTCGGTCGACTCGACGAAGACACCACCGGCTTGCTGCTGCTGACCGACGACGGCGGCCTGATCCACCGCTGGACCTCGCCGAAGCACCATGTGCCCAAGGTCTACGAGATCGGCTGCAAGCACCCGGTCAGCGACGAACAGGTGCAGCAACTGCTGCACGGCGTGACGCTGGTCGACGACCCGGTGCCGGTGCGCGCCGCGGCCGCCGAGGCCACGGGCACTTTCGGCGGACCCCAGCCAGGCGACGCCGGAGAACTGCATGGTCTGCGGCTGACCTTGACCGAAGGCAAGTACCACCAGGTCAAGCGGATGGTCGCAGCCGTGGGCAACCGCGTCGAGGCGCTGCACCGCAGCCGCTACGGCGCGCTGACGCTGCCAGCCGATCTGCCCCCGGGGCGATGGCGCTGGCTGGACGGGCCGCAGGTCGTGGTGCCCGGGGTGACTGCGGCGCAGCCGCTCACCGCCCCACCGCAATAATCGCGACATGCTTGTTTTTCGGGGGTTCCACCATCCCGGTGTCGCACCGGCCTGCGCACTGACGATCGGCAATTTCGACGGCGTGCACCGAGGCCATCAGGCGATGCTG
This sequence comes from Burkholderiales bacterium, assembly GCA_947474755.1. Lineage (GTDB taxonomy): Bacteria > Pseudomonadota > Gammaproteobacteria > Burkholderiales > Burkholderiaceae_C > PBB1. Next base: position 14,955 of record CANJJE010000022.1, read on the forward strand.
GCGCTGCTGCGCAACGAGGCCCAGCATCGCGGCCTGCCCAGTTGCGTGCTCACCTTCGAGCCGCACCCACGGGACCACTTCGCCGTGCGCAGCGGGCACCCCGATCGTGCACCAGCCCGCGTTTCGACGCTGCGCGACAAGCTCAGCGAACTGGAGCGCTGCGGCATCGACCAGACGATCGTCGTGGCCTTCAATGACCGCTTTGCTGCGCAGTCGCCCCAGGCCTTCATTGACGATGTGCTGGTGCAAGGCCTGCGTGCCCGCTATGTGCTGGTCGGCGACGATTTCTGTTTCGGCGCCAAGCGCGCCGGCAACTACGCGATGCTGGACGCAGCTGGCCAGGCTCAGGGCTTCGACGTGGCCCGCATGCTCAGCTACGAGGTGCGTGGCCTGCGGGTGTCGAGCTCGGCGGTGCGCGATGCGCTCGCCTCTGGCGACATGGTGCGCGCTCGCGCGCTGCTGGGCCGTCCCTACAGCATCAGCGGCCATGTGGTGCACGGCCGCAAGCTGGGCCGCGACCTCGGATTCCGCACGCTGAACCTGCGCTTTGCGCATGTGCGGCCCGCAGCGATGGGCATCTTCGTTGTGCAGGTGCACGGCCTCACGCCGGATGCCAGTCCGATTGGCGGCGTCGCCAGCCTGGGTGTGCGCCCAGCGGTCGAGAACGCCGGCCGCGTGCTGCTGGAAACCCATTGCTTCGACTGGCCTGATTCACTGGGCTCCGAAGGCGGCTACGGCCGCTGCATCCGCGTCGAGCTGCTGCACAAGCTGCATGATGAACGTCACTACGCGACGATGGAGGCGTTGCGCGAGGGCATCGCCAAGGATGCGGACGATGCGCGCGCGTGGCTGGCCCGGACGCGAATCGCGAGCTGATTCGAAACCGTCAGCCCTGCCCCCCGGGCCGCAGTCGGCTCATGGCCACCGAGGCTGCGGCCGTGCGAGTCTCGACGCCCAGCTTCACGTAGACCCGCTCCAGGTGCTTTTTGACCGTGGCCGGGCTCGAGCCGAGAATGTCGCCGACGTCCCGGTTGGTCTTGCCCTTGGCCAGCCAGTACAGCACCTCGGCTTCTCGGGTAGTCAGCTTGAAGGCTGCGCCCAGCGCGTCGATCACGGCCTGGTCCGAGCTTTCGCGCATCACGATCAGCCATTCGTCGTCGCCAGTCTGCTCGTGCAGCGCGAGAACCAGCCGTCGGTTCTGCCGCGCCAGCGTCAGCGGCTCACCCCGTGTGGCACCGTCCACCACCCGGCGGGCCACCTCGTCGCGAACCCAGGCCAGCACCGCAGCGTCAAGCTCGCCGCCGTCGAAATGCTGCGCCAGCAGATCGCGCGCCAGCGGCGTTTTCCACACCACCTTGCCATCGGCCGCACGCACCACCAGTGTCGCGTGGCCGAAGGCATCGAGCGCATTGCGCGCCTGGCGGGCCTGACGTGCGCCCTGGACATGCACCGCCATGCGCGCCAGCACCTCCTTCGCGCGGATCGGTTTGGTGACGTAATCGACACCTCCCGCCTGGAAGGCATGCACCACATGCTCGGTGTCGGTCAGGCCGGTCATGAAGACGATCGGGATGTGCGCCGTATCGGGCCGCGCCTTCAGCCGCCTGGCGACCTCGAAGCCGTCCATGCCGGGCATCACCGCGTCGAGCAGCACGATATCGGGCAGCGCCTGAGCGGCGCGCTGGATGGCCGCCTCGCCGTTGGTCGCGACCAGCACGGTGTAGCCCGACTCGTCGAGCGCATCGTGCAGGACCGACAGGTTGTCGGGCACGTCATCGACGATCAGCACCACGTCGGCGATGCTGCGGTTCAGCGAGCTCGGTGGCTCAGGCAGCATCCTGCGCCTTGCGGATCACGCCGGTCATCGCATCGAGCTGGAACTGCTGCGCGAGCTGCCGCATGTGGTGGACGAACGGTGCTGTGCCCGGGTCATTGGCCGCGATCTCGTCGAGCAGCTTGACGATGCCGCGAAAGTAGCCAAGCTCGATCAGTTCCTGCAAGCTGCGCAGCCGTTCGGGTGACGGCAGCACCATCGGCACGACGGCAGCAACTACTGGCGGCATCAGAGCGCCCGAGGCGGCGCGCTGCGGCACCTCGATCCACTGCAGCGCCAGCACACGACCCAGCCAGTCCAGCAGGTCTGGCTTGCGCACCGGCTTCAGGATGAAATCCTCGGCCGCGATGCCCAGAACATTGTCGGTGGCCTTCTCGAAGGCATTGGCCGACACGATCGCGACCGGCGCGTCGCTGAGCTGTTCGGCGCGGATGCGGCGGATGGTTTCCCAGCCATCGATGCCGGGCATCGCCAGATCCATCAGGATCGCGTCGGGACTGAAGTCGCGCAAGCGTTCCAGGCATTGGAGTCCCGAGGCAGCCTGCCTCAACTCGAATCCCAGCGGCTCCAGCACGTTGCGCAGCAGCTCGCGATCGATCTCCTCGTTGTCGACCACCAGCAGCCGCCGGCGCGCGCCCAGGTAGCCAACGCGCTGCGTGCGCGGCAGGTCGATGCCATCGGCCAACCCGGCGCGAACCTCCGGCAGGAACAGCCGGATTCGGAACACGGTGCCCGTGCGCGGCACCGGTCCAGCCACGCTGCCCACCGTCATCTCGCCGCCCATCACGTCGGTCAGCATCTTGCTGATCGTCAGACCCAGGCCTGTACTGCCGGCCGAAGCACCCGAGTCACCTCCACCAAGGGCCGAGCCACGCGCGAAGGGCTCGAAGATCTGCTCCAGCTCGTCCGGCGCAATGCCCGGGCCGGTGTCCTCGATCTCGAACAGCGCCATCTGGCGCGAATGACTGACCCGGAACACCACATGGCCTTGCGAGGTGAACTTCACCGCATTGCCCAGCACGTTGATCAGGATCTGGCGCAGGCGCTTCTCGTCGGTGCGCACCAGCTCTGGCACGCTGTCGTCCACCGCATGCCGGAACTCGATGCCCTTGCCGGCGGCCTGCAAGGCAAACAGGCTGGTCATCTCGCGCAGGCATTCGCGCAGCCGCATCGGCTTGACCTCGAGCGCGAATCGGCCGCTTTCGATGCGCGCTATGTCCAGCGTGCCCTCGATCAACGACAGCAGATGGTCGCCACCGCGCCGGATCACGCTGACCGCCTGCTTGCGATGCGCCGGGATCGAATCGTCCTCGTCGAGCAGCTGCGCGTAGCCGATGATGCTGTTGAGTGGCGTGCGCAGTTCGTGGCTGATGGTGGTGATGTATCGGCTCTTCGCCTGGTTGGCGGTATCGGCCAGCCGCTTGGCCTCCTGCAGCGCTTCATCGGTGCGGCGGTGCGAGGCGATTTCCTCGCGCAGCACCTCGGTCTGCTCGTTCAGCGCGTGCGTCTGGCGGTTGCTTTCCTCCTGCGCGACCTGGCGGCTCTTGTGCGTCAGCACCAGCCACCAGCCGATGATCGCGGTGACGACGATCAGCCCGGCGTAGGCCTTGACGAAACCCATGCTCAGGGCGCTCGCCACCTCCACATCAGGTGTGCCGAAGGTGCTCAGCTGCTGGCGGTAGATCATCCAGAACAGCAGCGCCAGCAGCGGCGCGATCGCCGTCATCAGCAGCAGATAGTGGCCCAGCTCGGTGTCGAGCCGTGCCCAGACACCGCCTGGCAACAGCTTGCGGCCGACCGACTGCCACTGCGCCGACCAGCTCGCCTGGGGCTTGCACATGTCGTTGCAGCGCGCATCGAGCGAGCAGCACAGCGAGCAGATCGAACCGAGGTAGGCCGGGCAGTAGGCCATGTCCTCGCTCTCGTAGTCGCGCTCGCACACGGTGCATTTCGTGAGCCCCCCGGTCGCTGCGCTTCTGCCCCATGGACCTGAAGGGGTCAGCTCGTGGCCCTTGGGCGCCGCCTGGTGGCCCGGCATGGCCGGATCCACGGGCGTGGCTGGATACAGAGAAAGAGAGTCGCGGGCCAGGTAGTACTTGCCCTTTGTGTACCAGGCGATCAGCGGGGCGGTGACGAAGGCGGTGACCAGCGCGATCAACGCCGAGAAGGCCTCGGCCATCGGCCCCATCAGCCCGAGGTAGGCGCTGATCGACAGCACCGAGGCCAAGCCCATGGCGCCGACGCCGACCGGGTTGATGTCGTACAGGTGTGCGCGCTTGAACTCGATGCCCTTCGGGCTCAGGCCCAGCGGCTTGTTGATGACCAGGTCGGCGACCACCGCCATGATCCAGCTGATCGCGATGTTGGAGTACAGGCCCAGCACCTGGCCCAGCGCCTGGAAAACGTTGAGCTCCATCAGCATCAGCGCGATCAGCGTGTTGAACACCATCCACACCACCCGCCCGGGGTGGCTGTGCGTCAACCGCGCGAAGAAGTTGCTCCAGGCCAGACTGCCGGCGTAGGCGTTGGTGACGTTGATCTTGAGCTGGCTGACGACCACGAACAAGCAGGTGGCCGCGACCGCCCATCCGTAGTTCGGCAACACCAGCTCATAGGCGGCCAGGTACATCTGGTTGGGGTCGACGGCACGGTCGGCGGGCACGGCCAGTTTCAGCGCCAGCAGGGCCAGCAACGCGCCGCCCAGCATCTTGGCCACGCCCGGCACCACCCAGCCCGGCCCGCCCATCAGCACCGCAGCCCACCAGCGGCCGCGGTTGGCGGGCGTCTTCTCGGGCATGAAGCGCAGGTAGTCCACCTGCTCGCCCATCTGCGTGATGAGCGCGATGCCCACCGTCAGCGCCGCGCCGAACAGCAAGGGGTCGAACTGGCCGCCCTGGCCGTTCTCACCGGGGTAGGCGCGCAGATCCGCCAGCAGGGTGGGGTGAGCGTTGAAAACGTAGACGTAGGGCAGCACCAGCAGCACCAGCCACAGCGGCTGGGTCCACATCTGCAACTGGCTGATCACGGTGACGCCGTGGGTGACCAGCGGGATCACCACCAGCGCGCAGATCAGGTAGCCCCAGGCCGGCGGGATATCGAACGCCAGCTCCAAGGCGTAGGCCATGATGGCCGCTTCGAGCGCGAAGAAGATGAAGGTGAAGCTGGCGTAGATCAGCGAGGTGACGGTGGAGCCGAGGTAGCCAAAGCCGGCACCGCGCGTGAGCAGATCCATGTCGACGCCGTAGCGTGCGGCGTAGTGGCTGATCGGCAGCCCGGCCAGGAAGATGATCAGGCCGGTCGCGAGGATCGCCCAGAACGCGTTGATGAAACCGTACTCGACCAGAAGCGTCGCGCCGACCGCTTCGAGAACCAGGAACGACGACGCACCGAATGCGGTGTTGGCCACCCGCAGCTCCGACCACTTGCGGAAGCTGCGAGGCGTGAATCGCAGCGCGTAGTCCTCCATCGTCTCGCGCGCGACCCAGCTGTTGTAGTCGCGACGCACCTTGACGACGCGCTGTACCGCTTCGCCTCGCACGCGGTCCGGCTCCGGCACGATGGCCGGGCCGAGCAGGGGCTGATCAGCAAGGGTTCTATCGGTCATGCGCTCAGGATGGGCATCGGCAATCGCCATGGCCTATCCTGAAGGCAAGGTCTGGGCCAGAGGCCCCGAAGCCGCGGCAGGCGGCTGCGATGCTCGCCGCGCAGTCTGCTCAGGCCTTCGCGCTCGGGCGGTCGCCGACTTCCTTCCACCAGCGTTGCAGGTTCTTGCAGCCGTCGGGAATGGTGACCGAAACCCAGCCGGCAAACTCGATACTGCAATACAGCGTGCAGTCGGCCTGCGTGAACACATCGGCAGCGATGAAGCGGCTCTTGCCAAGTTGCTCGTCGAACCTCAGGAAGAACCTTTCCAGGCTCGCGTGACCGCGCTCGACCAGTTGGGGAAGCTGCGGCACCGGGTTGGCGGAGCCCGCCAACCCGCGATCCTTGAAATACGGATTGCTGTTGCGGAAAACCTCGGCCACCGCCGTCATTCCCTGATCGAAGGCACGCCGATCCCACATGTCGACGATGGCTCTCTCGTAGGGATCACGGCCCAGCATCGGTGGATCCGGATACAGCTCCTCGAGATAACGGCAGATGGACGTCGACTCGCCGATCTGGCGACCATCGTCGAGTTCGAGCATCGGCACCATGGCCTGTGGGTACTTCGCCTTGTACTCGGGCGTGAGCACAAACCCGTCGCCCGCCACCTGGACGATTTCGATCTGCAGTCCCTTTTCGACGAGGAACATCCGCAGACGCTTGGGATTCGGGGCCGCTGCCCAGTCGTAGATCTTCATTCTTCGCTTTTCCTGTGGAAGTTGATGGTGATGGCAAGGATGCGGTCACCCCGCATCTGGAGTGCAGGACCGCACACAACTCGGACGAGCAGATTCATCGAGACGGCTGCGTGTAAGGGGAATCACCAATCTTGGGAACTGTTTCAACTGCGACCGACCCTAGCTGTCCGGGAGCGAACAGGATTGCACGGGTTTTCATTCAACCCCCAGCGATTGTCATTTCGTTTAACCCGGCAACTTTGATCAAAGGAGCATCCAGTATGGAAATCGAAAAGAGTGGAGTTGATCGTCGCAGCGTGCTGCAAGGCGGTCTGGGTGGCGCGGTGGCACTGGCGACGGGTTTGGGCGCGACAGCGGCCCACGCCAAGGAGCTGCAAGCCGGGTTCGTGATCAACAAGGATAACTTCGA
>CANJJE010000023.1 GCA_947474755.1 Burkholderiales bacterium
ACATCATCGACGTCAAGCGTGGCCACGCCACGAACTGGTCGTCGAACATGAAGTCCAACCCGAAGGGCGTGAAAGAGACCGACGTGTCGCTGAACGTGCTGGAAGAAGTGGCCACGGGTACGGGCAAGTAACTGCCCCCACCGGCACCGGGGCTCACGCCCCGGTGGTCACGCAAGCCCGCCCCTGCTCACGCAGCGGCGGGCTTTTTGCTGGGCCAGCCTCCGGGAGCAGCCCTAGCCGATCGGCGCGTCACTGCGCCGCCTGGCGCAGCATGTCCACCACCGGTCGGCGCAACACATCGCGCAAGCCCCACCAGCCTGCGGCCAGCGACAGCAAGGCACCAGTCACTGCACCGCCCAGTGGTACCCACGGTGATGGCTGCCAGCTGAAACCGAAGACCTGACCGGCCAGCAACCATCCAACGACAACCGCTGCCACCGACGCCAGAGCACCCGCAAGCGCGCCAACCCCCAGCAACTCGGCGCGTTGCACCTGCCCGAGCAACTCGCCGCTCGCCCCGAGCGCGCGCATGACCGCGAACTCGCGCGACCGGGACTCGCGCGTCGCGGTGACTGCGGCGAATAGCACCACCAAGCCGGCGGCCAGCGTGAAGACGAACAGGAACTCGACTGCACCGACCACCTGTTCGAGCACGCCCTGAATCTGCGCAATCGAGGCCGACACATCGATGTTGGTCAGATTCGGAAACTGGCGGATCAGCGCGTTGTCGAACTCGGTCCCTGCCCTGGGTCCGCCCGCCGTCGGCACCTTGAAAGCGGCGATGTAGGTGATTGGCAGGTTGTCCAGCGTCGAGTTCGGGAACAGCACGAAGAAGTTGACCCGCATCGACGCCCAGTCGACCTTGCGCAGGCTGGTCACGCGGGCCTCGACCGATTGCCCGGCAATGTCGAAGCGCATCGTGTCGCCCAGCTTCAGCCCGAAGGTGTCGGCCAGCCCCGACTCGACGCTCAGGCCGCCTGGCTCTTCGGCCACCCAGCGGCCGCCGGCCAGCAGGTTGTTCGAGGGCAGCGTCGGCGTATGGCTCAAGTTGAACTCCCGCTCGACGAGGCGGCGAGCGCGATCGTCGGTCATCGAGTCAGCATCGAGCGTGCGGCCATTGATCGCGACCAGCCGACCGCGGATCATCGGAAACCAGTCGTACTGCGTGACGCCTGCATCGCGCAGCCGGGTCTGGAAGGCAGCGGCCTGATCGGGCTGCACATTAATCACGAAGCGGTTCGGCGCATCGGGCGGCGTGGCCTCACGCCAGCTGCTGACCAAATCGGTGCGCAGCAGCACCAGCAGCACCAGCGCCAGCAGCCCAACGGCCAGCGCGGAGACCTGCAACACGGCGAACGCCGGCCGCGCCGCGATCTGCCGCGTTGCCAGCGCCAGCCAGCGCGGTGCGTTCGATTCCGGCACGGCGCGGCGCAACAGCAGCACCGCGAGCCAGCTCAGCAGGGCGAACAATGCGATCGCCGCTGCAAAGCCGCCTACCGCAATCAGGCCCAGCTTCAGGTCGGACGAGGCCGCCAGCAGCAAGCCCGTGAAACCCAGGGTGCCGGCCAGCAGCACAGCGACCGACGCCGGCTTCAACGCGCCCATCTCGCGGCGAATCACGCGCAGCGGCGGCACCCGCGCCAGCTGCAGCACCGGCGGCGCGCCGAAGCCCATCAGCAACGTGAAGCCGACGCCCAGGCCGAACAGGGCCGGCCACCATGAGGCCGCCGGCAGGCTGGCGGTGACCAGTCCGGCCAGCAGCCACACAAAGCCGTGGTGCACCACGAAGCCCAGCGCCACACCGGCCGCGCTGGCCAGCAGACCGACCAGCGAAAACTCGATCAGGTACTGCAGCGCAATCGCGCGCTGTGACTGGCCGAGCACGCGCAGCATCGCGCAGTCATCGAGGTGACGACTCGCGAAATCGCGCGAGGCGATGCCCACCGCCACCGCCGCCAGCAAGGCCGACAGCAGCGCGACCAGGTTCAGGAATTTCTCTGCGCGGTCCAGTGTCTGGCGCAGCTCGGGCCGACCGCCTTCGAGCGACTCGACGCGTACGCCGCGCACTGCCGGCGACTTCAGCTGAACCTCGGTCCAGGTGGTGAACTCGCGTACCCGAGGATCGTTGCCCCCGGCAACGTCTTTCGACGCGACGAGGAGCCGGTAGGTGACGCGGCTGGCAGGCTGGATCAGTCCGGTCGCAGCCAGATCGACATGGTTGAGCATCACGCGCGGGGAAAAGCTGATGAAGCCCGCCCCACGATCCGGTTCGATGGCGATCACGTGCGCGATGCGCAAAGTGGCATCGCCGAGCAGCAAATCGTCGCCAACCTTGAGCGCCAGCGCATCGAGCACCCCGGCCTCGACCCACGCGCTGCCTGGCGCTGGCGCACCGGCGACGGCCTCTTCGGGGGTGCCGGGTCCGGCGGTCAGGCGCAGCTTCCCGCGCAACGGGTAGCCATCGCTGACGGCCTTCACGCTGACCAGCCGGGACGCGCCGCCTTGCTTGTCGGACGCGCGGGCCATGCTGGGGAAGGTCACGGTGGTCGCGCTGACCAGGCCGAGCGCGCGCGCCTTGTCGACAATGGCAGGCGGTGTCGGCTGATCGCTGGCGACGATCGCATCGCCGCCGAGCAGCTGCGTCGCGTCGCGCGACAGGCCGGCATTGAGCCGATCGGCAAAAAAGCCCACGGCCGTCAGTGCCGCCACGGCCAGCGCCACCGCGACGAACAGCAGACGCAGCTCACCTGCGCGGAAGTCGCGCGTCAGCTGTCGCCACGCGAGCGACCAGACGGACACGAAGTGGCGAGGTGACGCAGCGCTTGATCTCATGGCTACACCTTACCTGAGCGGCGCAGCCGTCGTCCGCCGTGGGTGATTGACGTGCGTTCGGACTACAGGATCAACAGCGCCCGGAAATCGTTGACGTTGGTGCAGGTCGGGCCGGTCACGACCAGATCGCCAAGGGCAGCGAAGAAGGGGTAGGCATCGTGCCGATCGAGGCTGTCCCGAGGGCTGAGCCCGAGGGCCGCGGCGCGGGCCAGCGTGTCTGGCGTGACGAAGGCGCCAGCGTTGTCTTCGACGCCATCGATGCCATCGGTATCGGCTGCGAGGACATGCACGCCGGGCTCGCCTTGCAGCGCGATCGCGCATCCGAGCAGGAACTCGCTGGCGCGCCCGCCGCGCCCACCCTTCGTCGTCACAGTCACCGTCGTCTCGCCGCCGCTGAGGATCACGCAGGGCCGGGCAAACGGCGCGCCGCGTCGGGCCACTGCGCGGGCCAGCGCGGCATGCACGCGACCCACCTCGCGCGACTCGCCTTGGACCTCGTCGCTGAGGATGTGCGCGTCGATCCCCGCAGCCCGTGCCACGGCGGCAGCCGCTTCCAGCGATTGCTGCGGCGTCGCGATCAGGTGCACCGTGTGACCGGCGAACACCGGGTTGCCGGGCTTCGGCGTTTCGAACGCGCCACTTTCCAGACCCTGGCGAATGGCGTCAGGCACATCGATCCCGTGGCGCCTCAACACCGCCAATGCGTCGGCGCAGGTGCTGGGATCGGCCACGGTCGGTCCGCTGGCAATGAGTTCGGGCGCATCGCCAGGCACATCACTGATCAGCAGCGTGACCATGCGCGCCGGACAGCTCATCACCGCAAGCCGCCCGCCCTTGATTGCCGACAGGTGCTTGCGCACGCAGTTCATCTCGTCGATCGCCGCACCGCTGTCGAGCAGCGCGCGGCTGATCGTGCGCTTGTCTTCCAGCGAGATGCCGTCGGCCGGCAGCGTCAGCAGCGCCGAGCCACCGCCAGAAAACAGGCACAGCGCGAGGTCATCGGCGCTCAAGCCCTGTACCAGCGAGGCGATGCGCCGTGCCGCCTGCAGTCCGGCGGCATCGGGCACCGGGTGCGCTGCCTCGATGAGCTCGATGCGGTGGGTTGCCGACCGATACGTGGAGGGCGCATGACCGTAGCGGGTCACGACCAGACCGGACAGCGGCGCATCGCGAGGCCACAGCGTGTCGACCGCCTCGGCCATTGCGCCACCCGCCTTGCCAGCGCCCACGACCACCGTGCGGCCAGGTGGCGGGGCAGGCAGGAAAGGCGCGATCACCCCGCCAGGCAAGGCCCGCGCGACAGCCGCATCGAACAGCGCCCTCAAGAAACCGCGCGGGTCGGTGTGCGGCGATGGCGCAGCGCCAGACGCTACCGGATGCGAATCCATGCGAACTCGACCCAGTTGTCGGCCCGGTGCACCACGTCCACGTTCTGCCGCGCCCCCCATGGAACGACCTGACGGTGCAGCGGCAACATCAGCACCTGATCCTTCTGCTGTCGCAAGGCCGCCTTGATGAGCTGCTCGCGCTTGGCCAGGTCGGCCTCGCGGCTGGATGCCGCGGCCAGGCCGTCGAGCCTCGCGTCGGCGATCTGTCCGAAGTTCCACGAGCCGATACCGCCTTCACTGCGGGTGCGGAGAAGCGGTGTCAGCGTGGTTTCGGCATCGGTGATCGAGCCGCCCCAGCCGAGCAGGTACATCGAGGTGTCGAGCCGCTGCAACTTGGGAAAGTAGGTCGAGCTCGGCATCGCGTTGACACGAAGCCTGACACCGATCTTCGCCCACATCACCGCCAGCGCCTGGCAGATCTTCTCGTCGTTGATGTAGCGGTTGTTCGGGCAATCGAGTGTCACATCGAAACCCTGGGGGTAGCCGGCCTCGACCATCGCCTGCTTCGCGGCAGGCAGGTCGAAAGGCAGGCGGGACTCCAACGCCGCATCGTTGTACGCGCCAAGTGGCGATGGCGTGATGCCGCCGGTGGGCAGCGCCTGTCCGCGCATGAGCCGGCTGCGGATCGTCTCGATGTCGATCGCCTGGTACAGCGCACGTCGCACCCGCAGATCCTTGAACGGATTGCGGTCCTTGACGCTGCTGTAGCGCAGTTGGTCACGGCCCTGATCCATGCCGATGAAGACGATGCGGTTCTCCGGGCCTTCGATCAGTTTCACGCTGGGCGTCTTGCGAAGCCGCGCCGTGTCTTGCGGTGACGGATCGAGCACGAAATCGATCTCTCCGGAAATCAGCGCCGCGATGCGCGTGGCGTCGCTCTTGATCGGGCTGTAGACGACCTCCTGCACATTGCCCTCGAAGCGGCCCCACCAGCCTGGATATCGGCGGTAGACGGTCTTCACATCGGGCTGCCGTAGCACCAGCGTGTAGGGGCCGGTGCCATTCGCGTGCAGTGCGGCATAACCCTCCTGCCGACTCCTGTAGTCGATCGGCTTCGCAGCGCCGTTCTTTTCGGCCCACGAACGGCTCATGATCGACACCGTGCTCAGGTGCTGCAGAAAGATCGGGTTGACCTGCTTCAGCGCGAAATCGACGGTCAGCGCATCAACCCGCCTGGGCTCACCCATCGCCTGGGCATAGGCCTTGATATCCGATGCGCTGTCACGCGCGCGAAGAACCGAGAACACCACATCATCGGCCGTGAATGGCGTGCCGTCGTGAAACCTGACGTTCGGGCGCAGCTTGAAGCGCCAGTGCAGCGGGTCACTCTGCTGCCAGGAGATCGCCAGCACCGGCACGATGGCCAACTGGCGGTCGCGGTTGACCAGCGACTCATAGACCTGCCCGTTCAGGTTGTTGGTCAACAACTCGTTCTGCGAATGCGGATCCATCGTCAGCGGATCGCCCTTCGACGACCAGCGCAGCGTCTGAGCCTGCACGGCAGTCGTCCACAGCACACTCGCCAGCAGACACAGCATGGCACAGCGGTATCGCGCCCACACACGGCGCGCACCCTTCGGCACTGCAGATCCTCCAGATCCCATGGCCTGACCCCTGAATCGCAAAGGGCCAGTGTAGGGTGGTGCCGACCGCCCGATGAGAGGCGCTAGACCTTGCGTCCCATCTTGCGCAGCGTGTCCTCGCCAGCCCACAAAGCGTCAAGGTGGGTGAACTTCCAGGTGTCGTTCGACTCGCGGCTGACGATGCAATCGGCGCAGTTGCCGTTCGACAGGTCCAGCAGGCGCGGCGGGACATGCATGCCCTGCCTCGTCGAGAAAAACACCTTGACCTCGGGGCTGGTCAGAGCGGTCTCGTTCTGCCGAGTGACCACGGCGAGCAGGCCCGACTTCAAACGTACCAGCGAACCCACGGGGTAGATGCCCAGGCTGGTGACGAAGGCCTTGAATATCACGGGGTCGAAGTGGCCTTTCGCCCAGCCGGCCATCCTGGCGATGGACTCGGCCGGATCCCAGCCCCGCTTGTACGGCCGGTTCGAGGTGATCGCGTCATAGACATCGCACACCGCCCCCATCTTCGCAAAGAGCGAGATCTGGTCGCCTGGCAGCTTGTCCGGGTAGCCGGTTCCATCCATCTTTTCGTGGTGGTGCAGGCAGACGTCGAGCGCGACGTGGTGGACCGACTCGCCGGCCAGCAGCAAGGCATGCCCGTGCTTCGGGTGAGTCTTGACGAGCTCGAACTCGTCATCCGTCAGCTTGCCGGGCTTGTTCAGGATGTCCAGCGGAATCGCCGCCTTGCCCATGTCGTGCAGAAGACCCGCCTTCGCCGCCAGGCGGACCTGGGTTTCGTCCATATCGAGTTGCTTGGCCAGTACCGCCATCAAGGCGGCGACGGCCACAGAATGCATGTAGCTGTAGTCGTCGTGCGTCTTCAGCCGCGCAAGGGAGATCAGCGCGCTCGGGTTGCGCCCGACCGAGGTGGCGATCTCGTGAACCAGTTCGGCGCACTGTTCGTTGTAGACCACGCGGCCCATGCGTGCCTCGGCGAACAGCGACGTCACTGCCGCCCGCGCCTCATTGCAAAGTGCTGACGCGCGACGCGCTTCTTCTGCGAACTCCGCCGGTTTGTAGGTCGAGGCCGCGGCGGCGCGGGCCAGATCGGTCGCGATGTCGACCTCCAGAGCGATGCGCCGTGATTCCATGGCGGCATCGTCGGTGCAATCGATGACTTCGATGTCATCGATGACCGTGGCGACATCCAGGCCCTTGGAAACGTCGATCCAGCATTCCTTGATGCCACTTTCCTGAAGCTTGGACAGGTCGGACGGATCACGCAGCACGAACTTCGTCTTCCAGAACGGATGGTCCAGCCACGCGCTGCACACTTCGTGCACGTGCATGCCCAGGCGTATCTGGTCCACCGGGACCTTCTTGAGGTTCTCTGTATTCACGTCAGCTTGTATCGGCACGCGGAGCCGACAGCTTGAGACATGACTGCGCCCTGCCGGACGCGCCAATAAAAAGGCCGCCCTGGTGGGCGGCCGTTCCTGGTGCGAGGCGGCAGCGCCGCTCGCCGTGTCAGCGGAATCGCGATTGCGGCACAGTTTGCAACGCACCCGGCAGCGAACCGATGTAGGTCGCCAGCTCCTTCAACTCGGCATGGGTGTACTGGCGCGCCATGCCCCCCATGATCGCGTTGTTGCGCCCGACCTTCGGATTGCCATCGATCTGGTACGCCTTCAGCGCGAAATACAGGTAGTCGGGGTACTGACCCGCGATCTTGGGGTAGGCAGGCGAGATCGGCGTGTTGAAGTTCTCGCCGTGGCAGGAAGTGCAATTGGCCTTTTTCAGCAGTTCGGCCACGCGCGCAGACGGCGCGTTCTTGGGCGGTCCCGGAGGGACGGGCGCCACATCCTTGCCCTGGGCTTCATAGAACGCAGCGAGGTCGGCCATGTCCTGATCGGTGAGCGTGGCCGCAATACCGCGCATCGTCGGATGCTGTCGGTCACCCTTCTTGTAGGCGGCCAGCGCCGACACGATGTACGGCGCATTTTGGCCCGCGAGTTTAGGCACCTTGTAGATCTCGGGGAAGCTGGACTGGTAGCCGACGATTCCATGGCAACCCACGCACATGGCCGCCTTGCCCTCACCGGCCTTGGCATCCTGCGCGACGGCAGAGGTGCTGAAAGCACCAGACATCAACATCAACGACAGGGCGAGCAAATGCAGTGGTCTCATGATCGGGCGAGTACGTAGTGCGTGTTGAAGATCAGCCGGGGAGTATAGAACGCACCCGGGTGAACCCGAGTACTTCGGGAACGGCCCGAAAGGTAGCCGACAAACCTCGTTTCTCTATACTGCTTTTGACACGTCGTATCCGCGAGCTGACAGCAGGACATCATGAAGTTCAAAGGCACGCAAGGCTACGTCGCCACCGACGATCTGATGCTCGCGGTCAACGCCGCGGCCACTCTCAAGCGTCCGCTGCTGATCAAAGGCGAGCCGGGCACCGGCAAGACGATGCTGGCCGAGGAAGTCGCAAAGGCACTGGAGATGCCTCTGCTGCAGTGGCACGTCAAGAGCACCACCAAGGCGCAACAAGGCTTGTATGAATACGACGCGGTGAGCCGGCTGCGCGACAGTCAGCTGGCCGACATCGATGGCGGCGCCAAGGCGCGCGACATCCGCAACTACATCGTGCAGGGCGTGCTTTGGAAGGCCTTCACTGCCGAGCAGCCGGTGGTGCTGTTGATCGACGAGATCGACAAGGCCGACATCGAATTCCCGAACGATCTGCTGCGCGAAATCGACCGGATGGAGTTCTATGTGTACGAAACGCGCGAGCTGGTCCGCGCCGTGCATCGGCCACTGGTCTTCATCACCTCGAACAATGAAAAGGAGTTGCCCGACGCCTTCCTGCGCCGCTGCTTCTTCCACTACATCCAGTTTCCTGACGCCGAGACGATGCAACGCATCGTCGAAGTCCACTTCCCCGACCTGAAGAAGAATCTGCTGTCGGCCGTCTTGCAGCGCTTCTACGAAGTGCGCAATCTGCCTGGCTTGAAGAAGAAGCCGTCGACGTCCGAACTGCTCGACTGGCTGAAGCTGCTGGTCGCCGAGGACATTCCTCTGGCTGCGCTGCAAAGCCAGGACGAGGGGGTGCTCATGCCGCCGCTGCTTGGCGCCTTGCTGAAGACAGAGCAGGACACCTCGTTGTTCGAGAAACTGGTCTTCATGCAGCGACAGCGCCGTTGATCGATCGGACGCGCACCTTGCTCACCGACTTCTTCCTGTCGCTGCGAGCCGCGAAGCTGAAGGTGTCGGTGCGCGAATACCTGACGCTGCTCGAAGCACTTCAGGCAGGTGTGCTCGATGACGATGAATCGAGCGGCGGTCCCACCCTTGACAACTTTTACGTGCTGGCCCGCGCCACGCTGATCAAGGACGAAGCGCTTTTCGACAGATTTGATCAGGCGTTCGCGGCCTACTTCAAGGGCGTGGAGACGGTGACCGATTTCGCGCAGGACATTCCGCTCGAATGGCTGCGCAAGGTGCTCGAACTCGAGCTGAGCCCCGAAGAAAAGACAGCGATCGAGAAGATGGGCTGGGACGAGCTGATGGAGACGCTGAAGAAGCGCTTCGAGGAGCAGAAGGAGCGCCACCAGGGTGGCAGCAAATGGATCGGCACCGGCGGGACCAGTCCGTTCGGCGCCTATGGCGTCAACCCGCAGGGCATCCGCATCGGCCAGGACAGGAGCCGCCAGCGCAGCGCGGTCAAGGTGTGGGACCAGCGCCGCTTCAAGGACTACGACGCCAACGCCGAACTCGGCACCCGGCACATTCAGGTCGCGCTGCGCAAGTTGCGGCGTTTCGCTCGTCAGGGATCGGCTGACGAGCTGGACCTCGACGACACGATCCGCGCCACAGCCGCGAACGCTGGCCACCTCGATCTGAAGATGGTCCCCGAGCGACACAACCACATCAAGGTGCTGCTGCTGATGGATGTCGGCGGTTCGATGGACGACCACGTGCGCCGCGTCGAGGAAATCTTCAGCGCCGCCAAGTCGGCGTTCAAGCACCTGGAGTTCTATTACTTCCACAACTGCGTGTATGACTTCATGTGGAAGCACAACCAGCGCCGCCACAGCGAGAGGTTTGCGACCCACGACATCCTGCGCAAGTACAACAAGGACTACAAACTGATCTTCGTCGGCGACGCGACGATGAGCCCGTACGAGATCCTCCAGCCTGGCGGCAGCGTCGAACATCACAACGAGGAAGCGGGTGCGGCCTGGCTGCAACGGCTGACGCAGGCCTTCCCGAAATTCGTCTGGATCAACCCTGAACCGCAGGCACTGTGGAGCTACCGCCAGAGCATCGCGCTCGTCGAGCAGTTGATGAACCAGCGCATGTACCCCTTGACGCTGCCGGGTCTGGACGCGGCCATGCGCTCGCTCAGCCGATGAGCTGGAAGCGGATGGCGGCAACCCTCGGCTGCTGCGCCATGCTGATCGGCATGAACGGCTGCGCCAGCGTGAAGAAGCTGTTTGACGACGAGACCCCGGCGGACGCCGCAGAGGCCGGGCCATCGGTCGCGGTGTATCGGCTCGAGATCGAGGCCCCCAGCGAGTTGCGCGACTTGCTGCTGACCTACCTCGACCTGTCACGGTTCCAGAATGTGCCGCAGAGCGAGGACATCACCCCCGCCGAGATCGGCCGACTGATCGCCGCCGCACCCGCGCAGGTGCGCGCGCTGCTCGAAACCGAGGGCTACTTCAATCCGGAGGTGACGGTCACGCGCGTCGGCGCAGACGCCACGCCAGCCCCAGCACGCGAGCGTGCCGCCGGAGCGCAGGACGCAGCATCCGCCAGCGAGCGCGCCGTGCCGCAGCCCCTGCCCTTGCTGCGTGTGCGGGTGAAGCCGGGCCCGCGCGCGCAAATCGACCATTTCGCCTTAACTGCAAAGGGCCCGCTGCAGCAGGAAGCAGATGCCGGCGTGCTCGATGCGAGGGTGCTGATCGCCCAGGTGCGCAACGGCTGGCGGTTGCCGCCCGGGGCGCCGTTCCAGCAGTCCGAGTGGAGCAGTGCGAAAAACAATGCCCTGGCGAAGCTGCGTGCCGACGGCTACCCCGCTGCCGCGATCAGCAACTCCAGCGCCCGGGTTGATACGCAGACCCACACGGTTCAGCTCGATGTCGCCGCTGACAGCGGTGCCCTTTACAGAATCGGGCCGGTTCGCATCAACGGACTGCAGCGCTACGGCGAGAACAGCGTGCAGCGGCTGTCGCTGCTGACGCCCGGCGAGCCCTACCGGGAGTCCCGATTGATCGACTTCCAGGAGCGGCTGCAAAAGAGCGGGCTGTTCGAAGGCGCTTCGGTGGTGCTCGACGCCGACCCGGAGACCGCCGAGGCTGCGCCAGTCAACGTGCAGTTGCGCGAACTGCCGCTCCAGCAGGCCACATTCGGCGCCGGCTACAGCGCCAACACCGGTCCGCGCGTCACCGCCGAACACACGCATCGACAGCCTTTCGGCTGGGAGTGGATCTCCAAGAACAAGCTTGAGGTCGGTCCGAAACTGCAGTCCTGGCACGGCGAACTGACCTCGTATCCGCTGGAAGGGCTGTACCGCAACCTGATTGCCGGCAACTACGAACGGTTGAGAGCCGTCAACGAAGTGCGCGATTCGTGGACAGCGCGGATCGGGCGCACGCAGGACACCACGCAGATCGAGCGGCTGTACTACCTCGAAGCGACGCATTCACGCCTGGACACCACCTCCGACACCGGGACCACCACCGTGAGCAACGACGCCTTCACCGGCAACTACCACTGGGTGTATCGCGACCTCGACAGCCTGCTGCTGCCCACCGATGGCTACACCCTGTCGGCCGAGGTGTCGGGTGGGTATGCCGTCAGCGGCACCGGCGCGCAGAGCAGCGGACCGTTCGGCCGCGTGTACGGCCGCTACACCCACTACAGGCCTCTTGGAGGCGCGTGGTTCGCGACAGCGCGGCTGGAGGGCGGCGAGGTGCTCGCCAGCAACAGGGTCGGCATCCCGGACACGCTGCTGTTTCGAGCCGGCGGCGACGATTCGGTGCGCGGCTACGCCTACCGCTCCCTGGGCCCGACGGTCGACGGAGCACTGCTCAGCGGCCGGGTGCTGCTGACCGGCAGTGTCGAGGTTGCCCGCCCGATCTCGGACCGGTTTCCCTCCTTGTGGGGCGCGGCATTCATCGACGCTGGCAACGCGGCCGATCATTGGAAGAATCTTCATCCGGTCCTGGGTTACGGACTCGGGCTGCGCTGGCGCAGCCCGGTCGGCCCGCTGCGAATGGACGTCGCCTACGGCGACGAGGTTCACAAGGTCCGATTGCACCTGAGTGTGGGGATTGCGTTTTGAGCGACGACGAAGACTTCGCGACGCCTGCAACGCGGGCCGCACGCGTGCCGGCCCCCCGACGCTGGCTGCGATGGTTCGGCTGGAGCGCTGCGCTCGCCCTGCTGTCCCTGGTGCTGCTGGTCGGTGGGCTGGGCGCAGGCCTGTGGTGGTCGGTGCGCAGCGAGGCTGGCAGCGCCTGGTTGGTGTCGCGTCTGCCGGGTATCGACGTCACCGCACCGCGCGGCGTGCTGCTGGGGGACTTCGAGACCGGGCGTGTCGTGGTGAAACTGTCCGGCAGCGACCAGATCGTGCTCACCGGCCTGGGCTGGCGCGGCCTGCAGCTGGCGCGCAGCAAGGCGCCAGGCCTGTGGGCGCGGGTCTCGTTCGCCGATCTGCACGCTTCGCGCATCGATGTGCTGCTGACTCCGAGCGACGCTGCGATGACCCCGCCTACCCACCTGCAGTTGCCGGTGCAGATCGACATCGAGGCCTTGCAGGTCGGCGCGTTGCATGCCGACGTGCTGGGCGACAACCCGCTGCGCAACCTGCGCGCCCGCGTGCATCTGGGCGCTGCCGATGGTGCCGAACACCGGATCGATGCGCTGAGCGCAGCCTGGGACCGTCTGCAGGCGCGGGGTGCTGCTCGCATCGACACCCTTGCGCCGTTCACGATCGACGCGAAGCTCGAGGTGTCGCAGGCGCAAATGGCAGCAGCCTCCGGCGGATCGGCCGCGCCGGCGACCCCTGGCGCTGCAACGCTGATCGAGCTGACCACCTGGCAGGCCACGCTCGCACTGGCCGGCCCGCTGGATGCGCCAACGCTGAATGCCAGCGTGCAGTCGCAGGCCACGGCGCTGCATCCTGCGCAATCGTTGAGTGCGCAAGCAGGCTTGCGGCCCTTCGCCACCTGGCCACTGGCCGACTTGCAGGCCGAGACGCGAGCATTCGACCTGTCGGCGCTGAGCAGTTCGGCCCCGGTCACCGCATGGACCGGTCAGGTCACGGTGCAAAGCACGGCGATCGATCGGCCGATCGCCGCGCAGATCATGCTGAGCAACGAGATGGCCGGGCGCTGGAACGACGGGTTTGTGCCCCTGCGTCACCTGACGGCCGAACTGAGCGCCCGCGCTGATGACCCCAGCACGGTGGAACTGAAGGCCTTCGACGCCGAGTTCGGCACGAAGCTGCAGACGGGCGGCAGCCTGTCCGGCAGCGGCCGCTGGAGCCCGGATCGCTCGACGCTGACCGCCACCCTGCAGGCACTGCAGCCCTCGCTGCTCGACGCGCGCGCGCCGGCCATGTCGATCGGTGGCCCCCTGTCTCTGGTGATCGCGACGCCTGGTGGGGCGGCTGCAGCGCCCGCGGTCGCCGCGGCATCCTCGGCTGCGGTCCCACCGGCCACCACCGGGCCGCATATCGAGCTGCAGTTCGACCTCACCGGCGCGCTGTCGCCGTCGGTCGGCCTGGGGCAGGTGGAAACCGCGGGCAAGATGGTGCGGCTCAAGCTCGACGCACTCGCCGACACGCAGCACCTCACGCTGCGCGAGATGCGGGCCAGCGCTGGCAGCGCGCTGGCCACACTGGTCGGCGAGGCCAGCCGTACATCGACCGGTGCGCCCTGGCAAGCCAAGGGGCACGCCACACTGGTCGAATTCGACCCGCTGCCGTGGTGGCCCGGTCGTACCGATTCACCCTGGCGCCGGGGCACCAACCGGATCAACGCGAAGGGCGATTTCGACCTGACACTGCCGCCCGACCTCAGCGCACCACTGAACGCGTGGCGCGGCAGCGCCACGCTCGCCATCGTGCGCAGCATCGTCGCCGGCACGCCTGTCGATGGCAGCGCGAGCCTGCGCAGCGTCGACAGCGGGCTCGCTGAAGCCGCGCTGGCACTGCAGGTGGCCGACAACCGTTTGCAGGCGCAAGGCCGATTCGACACCACGGTTCGTCCGAATGCCCTGAACGGGAGAACAGACCGCTGGAACATCAGCCTGGATGCGCCAACGCTCGCAGACTTGGAGCCGTTGTGGCGCCTTGTGCAGGCACCGGGTTCCGACGCGACGCTGGCCGGCGCGCTGACCGCATCGGCAACGGTAGACGGGCGCTGGCCGGCCATCACGACCCAGGGCGAGTTGAGCGCAAGCGGGCTGCGCATCGGTGGCGCCGCCGTGCAACAGGCCAGCGCGCACTGGAATGCGGGCAGCGCTGACGGCGCGGCGGTCGAGATCGACGCCAACCTGTCCCAGATGCGGCTGCTGAACACACCGTCGGCCAGCGGCAAGTCGACGCCCGCCTCGACCGCACCCAACGCATCACCCAACATCGAATCGGCGCAATTCAAGATCGCGGGGACCGCCGGCGACCACACCATCGAACTGCGTGCCGTCTCGAAAGCGCTGCCGCCAGCCTGGACCGACATCGTGGAGTCGACGGCTGCCGCACAAGCCACGCCAAGCTCCCCTGGCACGGACACCCCGGCACGCAGCATGCTGCTGCTGCAGGCCAAGGGTGGCCTCATCGACCGCGCCAGCCAGCGTCTCGCTGGCTGGCGCGGCAGTGTGCAGCGGCTGGATCTGAAGGCGAGCAGCGGCATCGCTGCACCGTGGATCAGCGCCAGGGACATCGCCATGCAGGCGCAGTGGTCAGGCTATCCGGCGCGCATCACCGTGCAGCCCGGGCAGATCGAGGTGCTGGGCGCGGCCGTGCGCTGGAGCCAGTTGTCCTGGCAGGCGGCCGGCGGCATCGCTCAGCCGGCACGAATCGATGCGCAACTGGCGTTCGACCCGCTGCCCATCTCGCCATTGCTGGCCCGCCTGCAACCGGGCTTCGGCTGGGGCGGCGATCTGGCGATGGGTGGACGCTTCGATGTGCACAGCGAAGGTACCCTGAGCGCCAACCTGGTGCTCGACCGTAGCCGTGGCGACCTGACCGTGACCGACGAAATCAGCACACAGTCGCTCGGATTGACCAACCTGCGCCTCGCCGTGAGCGCAAAAGACGGCGTGTGGACGTTTTCGCAGTACCTGAACGGCAAGACGCTCGGCGTGCTCGCCGGCGCAGTGGTCGTGCGCACCTCGCCCGAGGTGCTGTGGCCCACGCCCGATGCATCGGTCGACGGCGCCGCAGAACTGGATGTGGCCAACCTCGGCGCCTGGGGCACCTGGGTGCCGACCGGCTGGCGGCTGGGCGGCCAGATGAAGACCAGTGCGGTGTTCTCCGGGCGCTTCGGCGCACCCGAGGTCACCGGCAGCATTCAGGGCAGCGCCTTGAGCGTGCGCAATTTCCTCGAAGGCGTGAACATCAGCGAGGGCGAAGTACGGGTCCTGCTGCAAGGCAATAGCGCACGCATAGAACGCTTCAACGCCAAGGGTGGCACCGGCAGCCTCAGCATCGAGGGCTCCGCGGCGCTCGGCGAATCAGCGAGCGCGCAATTGCAGCTGAAGGCCGACCGCTTCGTGCTGCTGGGACGGGTCGATCGCCGCATCGTCACCAGTGGCGCCGCCCAGCTGGGCTTCAGCCGCGACGCTCTGAGCGTCAACGGCGCCTTCATGATCGATGAAGGGTTGATCGATTTCACCCGCAGCGATGCGCCCACGCTGTCCGACGACGTGCAGGTGGTACGCGCCCCGGCGAGCGGTGGGCCGGGCAATGCACCGGCGTCGGACCCCACCGATGCGGCGACACCGTTGCCGAGCTCGACGACCTCGCGCAACGTGGCCCTCGACCTGAAGATCGCGCTGGGCACCAAGTTGCGTCTGCGTGGTCGCGGCATCGAGAGCGGCTTGCGCGGCGACCTGCGACTGACCGCACCGGGTGGCAGGCTGGCGATCAACGGCACCGTCGCCGCCATGGGCGGCACCTATGCCGCCTACGGGCAGAAACTGACGATCGACCGCGGCCAGATCACCTTCAACGGGCCACCGGACAACCCGCAGCTCAACATCGAGGCCACCCGCCCGAACCTCGACATCCGCGCTGGTGTGCAGGTCACGGGCACCGCGCAGAACCCGCGCATCCGGCTGTTCTCGCAACCCGAGGTATCGGAGGTCGACAAACTGTCGTGGCTGGTACTGGGCCGCCCGAGCGATGGCCTGGGTGGTGCGGACACTGCACTGCTGCAGACCGCCGCCATGGCCCTGCTGGCCGGTGAAGGCGACAGCATCACCGACCAGTTCACCAAGGCCATCGGGCTCGACGAACTGACGCTGAAGCAGAACCAGGGCGAAGTGCGAGAAACGGTGATATCGCTCGGCAAGCAGCTGTCACGCCGCTGGTACGTCGGCTACGAGCGCGGCCTGAATGCAACCGCCGGGAGCTTTCAGCTGATCTACCGGATCGCCCGCAGCTTCACGCT
Source organism: Burkholderiales bacterium (assembly GCA_947474755.1). Classification (GTDB taxonomy): domain Bacteria; phylum Pseudomonadota; class Gammaproteobacteria; order Burkholderiales; family Burkholderiaceae_C; genus PBB1. Next base: position 16,471 of record CANJJE010000023.1, read on the forward strand.
GCGCGCCCAGTCAGGCTTCGAGAGTTCACTGGACGTGATCTGGACCTGGCGCTGGGGCTAGCGGTCGCAACTCCGCATGTGAAAATCAGAGGCTACCCGCCGTAGCACAATGGATAGTGCGCATGCCTCCTAAGCGTGAAATACAGGTTCGATTCCTGTCGGCGGGACCAGAGACAAGGCCGAAACTTGGGTCTGGATCCGCAGCCGCCCCACGGGGTGGCGGGTACGCCCAGTGTCCCTGCGACATGACTGACATAAGGGTCGGCCCTGAGATCTGAGATCCAAGCAGGCCAAGGCTGCGGCCTGTGAACGGTCGCAGACCCTCGGACTCGACGGTCATGCCCGTCGAGAAGCCCAGTTTCGCTGACTTCAGGGGTCACCAGACCCGGCCTGGGGCCTCTGCTCGGTCTTGCTGAGGGCGTTTGAAATACCTATGCTCTGGGTCATGCCGCGCACGGTCTGGAGCACGTTGTGGCCGATCGCGCTGGGCGCCGAGGTCGGGGGCTTCGGTGGCGTCGGCTGACGCTGCCTGGCGCCGCTGGTTCGGGTGGGCGCTGGCGCTGCTGCTGGCCTACGCCACGCTGCTCGGCGCGCTGTGGCTGTGGCAGGAGAAGCTGCTCTTCCACCCGCGCACGCTGCCCGCCGGGCACCGCTTCAGCGCTGGCGCCGACGTGCACGAGGTCTTCATCGACGTGACCGGGGCGCGCCTGAACGCCCTGCACCTGCGCCTGCCCGACCCCGACGGCGTGGTCTTCTACCTGCACGGCAACGCCGGCCACCTGCAGAGCTGGTTCGTCAACACCGACCTCTACCGTCGCGCCAATCTCGACCTCTTCATGCTGGACTACCGCGGCTTCGGCAAGAGCAGCGGGCACATCGAAAGCGAAGCGCAGCTGCACGCCGATGTGCGGGCAGCCTGGGTCCACATCGCGGCGAAGTACGAAGGGCGCCATCGCGTGTTCGTCGGCCGCTCGCTGGGGACGGGCCTGGCCGCTAGGCTGGCCGTCGAGGTGCAGCCGGAGCTGACCTTGCTGATCTCGCCGTACCAAAGCATCGCGTCGCTGGCCGACGAGATTTACCCCTGGGTGCCGGGCGCGCTGCTGCGCTATCCGCTGCGCACCGACCTGGTCCTGCCGGGCATCATGGGCCCGGTGCTGCTGCTGCATGGCGACCGAGACGCGACGATCCCGGTCGAGCACAGCCGACGCCTGCTGGCCGCGGTGCCGACCGCGCGGCTGGCGGTGATAGAGGGCGCGGGCCATAACGACCTGCAGGCCTTCGACGCCTACCGGCAGGCGCTGGCCGAGGCCTTGGCCCAGCGATGAGCGGCGCGCTGGAGGTTGCCCGGGCTATCGTCTGGCTCATGGGCAATGACGCCAGCTACACCACGGGCACCCCGCTCGATGTAGCGGGCGGCCGCTAGCCGCACAAACATCGATCAGAAAAGCACTATGGATTTCAAGCCCCTCATCACCCTGCTGGCGATCGTGAACCCGCTGGCCATCGTGCCGTTTTTTATCCACTACACACAAGGCTTCTCTCGCGAGCATCGCAGGCGCACGATTGCGATTTCGTCCTTCAGCTGCTTCGTGGTCATTGCCATCAGTGCGCTGCTGGGCCTGGAGATCTTGAATTTCTTCGGCATTTCGCTGGCCAGTTTCCAGGTGGGCGGCGGCATGCTGTTGCTCACATCGGCCCTGAACATGCTCAACGCCCAACCGGCCGAGGCCAAGACCAATACCAATGAACTGGAAGATGGTGCCGAAAAAGCGGCACGCGGTGCCAGTATTGCCGTGGTGCCACTGACCATACCGCTGCTGACCGGCCCAGCCACCATGTCTACCGTGGTGATCTATTCAGAGAAGGCCAAGACCTTTCTGCAACTGGGCACGCTGGTGGGTTACGGCGTGGTCATCGCGCTGGCCACGGCCGCCTGTTTTGCCTTGGCGCAACCCATTGCCCGTGTGCTGGGCCAGACCGGCATCAATGTGATGACCCGATTGATGGGCCTGATTCTGGCGGCGCTGGCGGTGGAAGTGATGTCTGACGGGCTGGTCAAGCTATTCCCCTTGCTCGGGCGCTGAGCCCGCCTGCGGACGGACCGCGCCTTCCACCTGTTCCGGGATCTTCTCGATGACCGGCTGTTCCAGGATCGCCGCGATGATCTTCAGCCCGCCGCCCATGGAAGCTGACGCCAGCAGGGCGCCCAGGCTGAGCCAGGATCCTGTCCCGCGCACCACAGGCCATGTGCGACAGCGGCCGACAATGCGCGAATGGAACCGTTGATTCGCCACGCACGCCAGGCTTGCACCGCGCTGCTGGGTGCGGCCATGGTCACGATGGCGGCCGCCACAGGGCCTGCAGAGCCGCCGCCTGTGCAGACGCAGGTGCATGCACTCGACGGCCACCGCGTGACGCTGGACGTCTACCCGGCCGCTGGCCTGCCGCGCGGGGCTGCCATCCTCTCGCACGGTTTCACGCGCAGCCGGAGCACGCTGGCGGGGCATGCGCAGGCGCTGGCCGATGCCGGCGTGCTGGCGCTGACGCCGGACCTGCCCTGCACCTTCGACTTCCGCTGCAACGCCCGGGCTCTCGCCGCGCTGGTGGGTTTGCTGCGTGCCGGCGGGACCTTCGGCGCCCCCGTGGAGAGGGTCATGCTCGTGGGCTTTTCCGCAGGAGGCCTGTCCAGCTTGCTGACGGCGGACACGCCAGGCGTGGTCGGATTCGTCGGCCTGGACCCGTTCGACCGGACGATGTCTGGCGAGTCCGAGAGGTTGGGCCTGGCGGCGGCCGGTCGGCTGCGTACCGAGGCGCTGCTGCTGCGCGCACCGCCGTCACGCTGCAACGCCGAAGCCGTGGCCGCACCCTGGGGCAGCGTGCTGCCGGCGCTGTGGCGCGACGAGCTGATCGCGGGCGCGTCGCACTGCGACTTCGAGTCGCCCACCGACTGGATGTGTCGCCTGGCGTGCGGCGAAACCGACCCGGCGCGCCAGCAGCAGGTGCGTCAGGG
>CANJJE010000024.1 GCA_947474755.1 Burkholderiales bacterium
GCGATCGTCTTCGCCAGGTTCAGCGGCTCGTTCGCGTCCAGCGGATCGGGCCGGCCGTGGCCGACGTCGCAGAACGGACAGCGTCGGGTGCACTTGTCGCCCATGATCATGAAGGTCGCCGTGCCCTTGCCAAAGCACTCGCCGATATTCGGGCAGGAGGCTTCCTCGCAGACGGTGTGCAACTGGTGCTCGCGCAGGATCTGCTTGATCTCGTAGAAGCGACTGCTGGCCGAGCCCGCCTTGACGCGGATCCAGTCCGGCTTCTTCAGCGTCTCGGCTGGCACGATCTTGATCGGAATGCGCGAGGTCTTCGCCTGCGATTTCTGCTTGGCGCTGGCGTCGTAGGCCTGTGCGTTCGGTACAACGTCGGCAACGCCGGGGGTCAGGGATTCGGAAGGCATTTCGATCTTTCGGGGGACAGCGCAGAAGGCGGGTCGCACGCTGTCGTCATGGCACCAGATGAGCGGCAAGCCTGGCACCGAGGTGCTGCGCTACCCATGCCGCGTCAACGTGAACACCCAGTGTAGCCAGATCGACCGTCGCCAAGCCGGCGTAGCCGCAGGGGTCGATGCGCTGGAAGGGCTCCAGATCCATCGCCACGTTGAGCGCGACGCCGTGATACGAGAAATGGCGGCTGACCTTGATGCCGAGCGCGGCGATCTTGCCAAGGCCCCGGAAGGCATCGGGCGCGGCCACACCCAGCCTCTCGCTCGGTGGCAGTGCCTCCAGCGGTGCATGGCCGAACGGATCGTCGAGCCGCACATAGATACCCGGTGCGCCTGGCACACGGTGGCCGGTGACGCCGACAGCCTCCAGCGTATGCAGAACGCAGTGCTCGAGTCGATAGACGTATTCCTTGACGTAGATGCCCAGGCGCTTCAGGTCGATCAGCGGATAGGCCACCACCTGACCGGGCCCGTGGTAGGTGACCTGTCCGCCACGGTTCGTCTGGATCACTGCGATGTCGCCGGGATCGCGCAGGTGCTCAGGTCGCCCGGCGAGCCCCTGGGTGTAGGTCGGCGGGTGCTCGCACAGCCAGATCTCATCGGGCGTCGGCTCGGCGGCTGCGATGCGTGCTTCGGTGTGGGCACGCATCGCAGCGATCGTTGCGGCGGCATCGACACGCCCCTTGTGAATCAGGATCGGCGAGGTCATGCTCTGTCGTCGAGTCCTACAGCACCACCTTGACCATCGGGTGCGAACTGAGTGCGCAGTACAGCCCGTCGAGCTGCTCGCGGCTGGTCGCGGTGACCGTCACGGTAATGGCCAGGTACTTGCTGCCGGAACTCAGGCGCGTTTCGATGCGGCTGTCATCGATCAGCGGATCGAAGCGCCGCGCGATCTCGAGCACCGCATCGGCGTAGCCCTCGACGTTGGCGCCCATCACCTTGATGGGAAACAGCGACGGGTACTCGATCAGCGACTGGTCGGGCGGGATGCTTTGCATCGGCGTCGTGCTCACGCGCACTGCGCAGCCTTGGCGCGCTGGTAGGCGGCATAGAGCCTGGCATAGACCGGGCCCGGCTTGCCGCGCAGGGCGCCATGGCCGACGGATTCACCGTCAAGCGTGGTGACTGGCAGCACCTCCTTGGTGGCCGAACTCAGCATCAGCTCATCGGCCGCGACCACCTCGCCTTCGGAAATCGGCCGCAGGTTGAAGGCGATGCCCTCTTCCTCACACAACTCGCGGATCAGCTCGAAGCGGATGCCTTCGAGCAGATGTTCGCTCGTCGGCGGGCCAAGCACAGCGCCCTCATGCACCACCCACACATTGCACGATGCGGCCTCGGTCAGGAAGCCGTCACGGAACAGGATGGTCTCCGCCGCGCCGTGATCGGCCGACATCTGCCTTGCCAGCACATTGCCCAGCAGCGAGATGCTCTTGATGTCACCGCGCTCCCACCGAAAGTCGCGTGCAGTGGTGCAGGCGACTCCGCGATGCCTCTGCTCGGCGCTGGGCGGCTTCAGCGCGCTCGTCATCATGAACACCGTGGGCTCGATGCCGGCTGGCATCACATGGTCGCGCAACGCGACGCCACGGGTCACCTGCAGGTACAGCAGCTGGTTGTCAGCCGGGTGAGCGTCGATCAGCTTGCGGCAGCGAGCCAGCCACTCGGCGGCGGTGTGAGGGTTGGCGATGCGCACCTTGGCGAGGCTGCGATCGAGACGCGCCATGTGCGCGTCGAAGCGGAACACACTGCGCGCGTACACCGGCACCACCTCGTAGATGCCATCGCCGAACAGGAAACCGCGGTCGAGCACCGACACCTTCGCCAGGTTCAGCGGGGTGTAGTCGCCATTCAGGTAGCACAAGGTATCGGGCAGGTCTTGCATGGCAGGTTCTCCGTTACCGTCGCGAGCGCCCGTCCAACAGGCCTCAACAGGTTACTTGATCCAGAGCCGAAGGCCATCCCATGCGCGGCTGAAAACCCCGGCGAGTTCAACAGGTTCCAGCACCACCAACGGCACGTCGACCACAGGTGTTCCGGCAGCGGTGCTGACCTTGATCGTTCCCACGCGCTGACCCTTGACAAGCGGCGCGATCAGCGGATCGGCGCGTTCGAGCTTGGTCTGCAGCTTGCCGCCCTCACCCTTCGGCATGGTGACGAAGACACCGCCTTGAGCGCCTAGCGCAGCCTGCGCCGCCTTGCCCTTCCACACCGGTACGGTGGTCACCGGCTTGCTCGCCTCGAACAGCCGCACCGTCTCGAACGCGGCGTAGCCCCAGTTCAACAACTTCTGGCTTTCGTTGGCTCGGGCCTCCATCGAGATGGTGTTCAGCACGACGCTGAGCAACCGGCGTGGTCCGCCGCCCGTTCCTCCGGCCCCCAGATTCGGAAACTCCCGCTGCGCGCTGGCGATCAGGCAGTAGCCGGCCGCCTCGGTGTAACCGGTCTTCATGCCGTCGATGCTCGGGTCGCGGCGCAGCAGCAGGTTGCGATTGGGCTGGGTGATGTTGTTGTACTTGTAGTCCCTGATCGAGTAGTACGCATACTCCTTCGGGAAGTCACGGATGATGCGGCTGGCGATCACCGCCAGGTCGCGCGCGGTGCTCCTGTGGCCGGGCTCGGTCAGGCCGGTGACGTTCCTGAAGCTGGTGTTCTTCAGGCCCCAGGCCTGGGCCTGCCGGTTCATCATCGCGACGAACTGGTCGAGGGTGCCGCCCACCGCCTCGGCCAGTGCGACAGACGCATCATTGCCCGACTGCACGATCATGCCCTTGAGCAGATCGTCCACGGTCGGCGTCATCGTCGTGTCGATGAACATCAGAGAGCCACCGCCCTTGCGCTCGTCCCAGGCACGGCGCGACACTGCCACAGGCTGGGTCAGCGACAGCCTCTTCTCGTTCAGCGCAGTGAAAACCACATACGCCGTCATCAGCTTGGTCAAGGACGCCGGGTCGGCAGGCACATCGGCATCGCGCTCGGCCAAGGTCTGGTTGCTGGTCAGGTCGAGCAAGAGGTAGCTGCGGGCGGCGATTTCCGGTGGCAGCGGGGCCTGGGCCTGGGCACCAGCGAAGGCGCCAGCGAGCCACAGCAGGCCGATGGAGAACGAACGCGACAGGGCAGAACGCAAGACTTGCATCGGAAATCAATCAAGAAGATGAGGGAACGTCAGCCGGGTGGCCGCAACTGCTGCGTGACGACGCGCTTGAGCCACCCGAGTTGCCCATGGAAGAAATGACCGACACCGGGCAGCACGATCACCGACAGGGACTGCGGCTGCGCCCAGGCCAGCGTGGCCGAGAGCGGCACGACCTCGTCGCTTTCACCGTGGATGACCACGGTGTCATCGGGCACCACCGGCAATTGCTGTTTCTCGGTCGAGGGGCCAACGAGCAACAGGCGTTGCGGCCGCTCTGACTGGGGCAAGCGCTCCGCCGCCACCGCAGCCACGTAGCCGCCAAAGGAAAAACCCGCCAGCAACAGAGGCTGCGACGGGGCGCGATGCTCGGCCACCACTGCCAGCGCGTCCTCGATCTCGCCATGGCCTTCGCCCCAGCTGCCAGCCGACTGGCCCACGCCTCGGTAGTTGAATCGCACCGTCGTCCAGCCCAGCGCCAGCAAGGCACGGGCGACGGTCTGCACCACCTTGTTGTCCATCGTGCCGCCGAACAACGGATGCGGATGGCAGACGATAGCCAGCCCGACCGGCGCACCGGCCGGCATGTCGCGTGCGCATTCCAGCGTGCCCGCCGGGCCCTCACACGTGATCTTCTGGGTATGCGAATTCATGACGCGTTGATTGGCGCCAGAGATGACGCCTTCGAGGGGCAGCGGGTCACTTGCCAACCGCTGGCGGCAACAGCAGGCGCTCGACGATCCGCCCGTGTACCAGATGCGAATCGACGATCTCGTCGATGTCATCGTTATCGACAAAGGTGTACCAGACGCCCTCTGGATAGATCACCGCGACCGGACCGCCCGCGCAGCGGTCGAGACAGCCAGCCTTGTTCACCCGCACCTGGCCCGCACCGGAGAGGCCCGCCGCCTTGACGCGAGACTTGCAGCGATCGAAACCAGCCTGCGCGCCGTGCGGACCGCAGGACTGCTCGCCCTTCTCGCGCTGGTTCAGGCAGAAGAAGATATGCCGACTGAAGTAACTCATGCAGGGATTCTACGGAGCCTGCTGCAAGAGACTGGCGACTGGCGTTGCAGGTGCAACGATCCGTACCTTCAGGTCTCTTCGCGCGAGGCGACCCGCCCCAGGAGATAAGCCACCGCCGCATAGGGCCATATCCAGCCCACCCACTGAGCGGCGCCATGGAAGCGGATGAAGCGGCCCTGCTCCCAGCCGTGCAGGCTCTGGGCGAAGTAGGCATCTTCGGGTGCCTGGGCGACCAGCAACACCAGCGCCGTCAGCGCCATCAAACCCAGCGCCGCCGCCGCACGTCGTGGCACCCAGGCCACCAACAGCGCCGCCAGAGCGCCGGCGCCGAGGCCGACCGCGGCGCTGCCGGTCAACCAGGCCAAAGCATGGTCGGGGCCGAAATTGAGCGCGGTCGACAGCGTGGTCGCGGCGATGCCAGTGACGGCGATGCCGGCCACCACCACCACCCGACGCCAGCCGGACCGACAGACGGCGAAGCCAAGCAGGCAGGGCGCCAGCAGGCCGAGCGAGATGGCGCACAACTCGCCCAGAGGCGACAAGTCGGGTGCAGGTGCTTGAGCCTCCATGACGGCGCGCCCCCAGCTGGCGAGGGGGGTGTCGGCGAGCACCGACGTCACCGCACCGCGCAGCCGCGACAGCACCTGGCCAACGCCCAGAGGCAGCGGGGTCGGGAACAACAGACCGACCGGCCACAGCAGCAGCAAAGACAGTCCGCCTGCGCTGTGGTCGACAAACCAGCGCTCGCGCAGGCGCTGCCAGCGGTCCAGCAGCCCCAGTGCTTTCATCAGGCCACCCAGAGCCGCACCGGCGGCTGCGCCAAGGGTGTTGAGCGCCCAGTCGACGTTGGATGGAATGCGCGAAGGCAAACCGTTCTGTGTCAGTTCCAGCAACAGCGACAGCGCGGAGGCAAGCCACAGCGCATGGAATGCGCCGAAAGCGGCCAGCCGACCACTGCGTACCTGGGCAGCAAAGATCAGGAAACCCAGGGGCAGGTAACCCAGCAGGTTCGACACCAGGTCGAACTCCGTCCAGTAGCGAGGCCATGGCAGCAACAGGAAGGCGAAGGGCGAGGTGGTCGGCCAACGCCACTGGGCGAACGGGTAGAGGCTGGCGTAAACGATCAGGCCCGCGTACAGCCAGGCCAGCAGCGATGCGGAACTCCGGTGACGCACCATCGCGCAGCACTCGGTTCAGCAAGTGGTCAAAACGGCTTGACCACCACCAGCACGACGATGGCGATCATCAGCAGCACCGATACCTCGTTGAACACGCGGAACCAGCGGTCGCTGCGCTGATTGGTGAACTGCTCGAACTGGCGCAGCAGCGAGCGGCACATGTGGTGGTAGCCCACGGCGAGCAGCACCAGCACGATCTTGAGGTGCATCCAGCCGCCGACGTTCAGACCCCAGTAGCCCAGCCATAACCACAGCCCGAGCCCGATCGCCGGCAGCATCAGCAGACTGCTGAAGCGATACAGCTTGCGCGCCATCAGCAACAGGCGCTCGCGCTCGGCGTGGCTGTCGGCAGGCACCATCGCCAGGTTCACGAAGATCCGCGGCAGGTAGAAGAGGCCGGCAAACCAGCTGGTGACGAAGACGATGTGAAACGCTTTGATCCAGAGCATCGAAGGATTATCGCCATGCGGTGCGTCTATGATCCGCCGACTTTCAGCCCTTCTCCCTACGGCGACGTCTCGTGCACACACCTCCTGCCTACCCCAGCAGCCGCCCGAGGCGCCTGCGCAAAGACGAATTCAGCCGCGCCATGGTGCGCGAACACCGGCTGCATCCGAGCGACCTGATCCTGCCGGTGTTCGTCACCGCCGGACGCAACCAGACGCAAGATGTCGCCTCGATGCCGGGCGTCCAGCGGGTCACCCTGGACCGCCTGCTCCCGGTCGCCGAGCGCTGCCTGACACTGGGCATTCCCGCGCTGGCGCTGTTCCCGGTGATCGAGCCCGCACTGAAGACCGAAGACGGCGTCGAAGCGCTGAACCCTGAGGGTCTCGTGCCTACCGTGGTGCGCGAACTCAAGAGCCGCTTCCCTGAGCTCGGCGTGCTGACCGATGTCGCCCTCGACCCGTACACCAGCCACGGCCAGGACGGACTGCTCGATGCCACCGGCTACATCGTCAACGACAGCACCGTCGATGTGCTGCGGCGGCAGGCCCTGGTGCACGCCGAGGCAGGCGTCGACATCGTCGCCCCGAGCGACATGATGGACGGTCGCATCGGCGCGATTCGCCAGGCGCTGGAAGCCAAAGGCCACGTCCACACGAAGATCATGGCCTACAGCGCCAAGTACGCGAGTGCGTTCTACGGTCCGTTCCGCGACGCCGTGGGCTCGGCCGGCAATCTGGGCAAGAGCAACAAGAAGGTCTACCAGATGGACCCGGGCAACAGCGACGAGGCCCTGCGCGAAGTCGCGCTCGATATCGCCGAAGGCGCCGACATGGTGATGGTCAAGCCTGGCATGCCTTATCTCGACATCGTTCGCCGGGTGAAGGACGAGTTCCGCATGCCGACTTTCGTGTATCAGGTGAGCGGCGAATACGCGATGCTGAAGGCCGCCGCCGCCAACGGCTGGCTGGACCACGACGCAGTGATGATGGAAAGCCTGCTCGCCTTCAAGCGCGCGGGCGCCGACGGCGTGCTGACCTACTTCGCACTCGACGCCGCGCGGCTGATGAAGGCCGACTGACACTGGCGCTGGAACGACGATGCGCGTCTTCCACATCAGCGGCGATCAATTCACCGAACTCGAGGAGCTTCCCGGATCTCTGCCCGCCACTGGCTACCTTTGGGTTGGCAGCGCACGGCGTGAATTCGAGGTCCAGACCACCACGGTGCAGGCCGCGCTGCAGCGCTGGACCGGCGGTCAACTGGTCGACCTGCACATCGCCGACCTGCTGAACAACCAGTTGCCCTCCCACTTCGACTACACCTCCTGGTACGACATGCTGGTGTTCCGGCGGCTGGCTGCCGGTGAGGGCAGCGCGCCGATGTTCCTCGACGACAGCAAGGGCACGCTGAGCACCGCCCGCGCGGCACTGGACGCGATCGACACCAGCCCGGTCGGCTTTGCGCTGTTTGATCGTGTGCTGCTGACGGTGCACCCGACCGAATGCCTCGTGCGCGAGTTCTTCGCCAACCGGCTGCAGCAACAGGCACTGCACTCGACAGGTGATGCGCGCGGCGTCGAGGGACGCAGCACGGCACGCCTGCCCAGCAGCACGGCTGACCTGATGCTGCGCATGGTCAACCACATGGTCGACAGCTACCTCGAACTGCGGCGGCTGCTGACCAGGCAACTGAGCTACCTGCAGCAGGAGCTGTTCAACCCGCGCAGCCGCTTCGACAACTGGCAGATGCTGCTCGAATCGCGCAACTCGCTGCACCTGCTCGAGGACACCTGCGAAGACCAGCGCAGTGCGATCACTGAATGGATCGATGCACTCGACGAATGGCCTCAAGAGGCTGACCACAGCGCGCGACGGGAGCGCGAACTGCTGCGCGTTCGCTCGCGTGATGTCCTGGAACACATCGAGCGGGTGCTGGGCCATGTGCGCCGACTGGAATCGTCGGCCGAGACCGCAGTGCAGATGCATTTCTCGGCGCAGAGCAATCGCACCAACTCCATCATGCGCACGCTGACCGTGCTGACGGCGATATTCCTGCCGCTGAACCTGGTGACCGGGTTCTTCGGCATGAATTTCGAGGGTCTGCCACTGATCCACAGCCGTACCGGTTTCTGGACCATCTTCCTCAGCATGCTGGTGGTCGGCATCGGCATGAGCGTGTTCTTCTGGCGCAAGCGCTACCTGAGTTCATCGCGCTGAGACGACGTTCCCGGCGGCGCAGGACCGGTATCAGTCCGAGTACGGATCGGCAAATCCCAGAGACTGCATCAACTCGCTTTCACGAGTTTCCATCCGTTGCGCTTCATCGTCGCGCTCGTGGTCGTGACCTTGCGCGTGCAGGGTGCCGTGGATCAGCAGGTGCGCATAGTGGGCTTCCAGCGGGCGGGATTGCGCGCGGGCTTCGGCTTCGACCACGTCGGCGCACAGCACCAGGTCGGCGTGCACCTGGGGCGAATGGCTGTAGTCGAAGGTCAGCACGTTGGTAGCGTAATCCTTGCCGCGGAAGTCGCGGTTCAGCGCGCGGGCATCGTCGGCGCCGACGATGCGCACGGTGATCTCGCCCGGGGCTTGCAGTGCCGCACGAATCCAGCGCGCAACCCGGTGGCGCGGCAACCGCGCACGGTGTGCGCGAGCGAGATCGTCACGCGAGAACTGCAAAGACAGCGATAGCGCAGGCTGCGGCATCAAGCGGAGTCTGAGCGCGACGCCTCATAGGCATCGACGATGCGTGCGACCAGCGGGTGGCGCACCACATCGCCGGAGGTGAAGCGGGTCGTTGCGATGCCGCGCACCCGCCGCAGCACCCGCTCGGCGTCGATCAGACCGCTCATCTGACCGCGCGGCAGGTCGATCTGGCTGACGTCGCCGGTGATCACGCACTTGCTGCCGAAGCCGATGCGAGTCAGGAACATCTTCATCTGCTCGGGCGTGGTGTTCTGCGCCTCGTCAAGAATCACGAAGGCATTGTTCAGAGTGCGCCCGCGCATGAAAGCCAGCGGCGCGATCTCGATGGTCGCCTTCTCGAAGGCGCGGTTGACCTTGTCGGTGCCCATCAGGTCGTACAGCGCGTCGTACAGCGGTCGCAGGTAGGGGTCGACCTTCTGCGCCAGATCGCCGGGCAGGAAGCCCAGACGTTCACCAGCCTCCACTGCCGGGCGCGTCAGCACGATGCGCTGCACGCTGCTGCGCTCCAGCGCATCGATGGCGCAAGCCACCGCCAGGAAGGTCTTGCCCGTGCCAGCCGGTCCGATGCCGAAGGTGATGTCGTGCGACTGGATGTTGCTCAGGTACACCTGCTGGTTGAGCGTGCGCCCGGACAGGTCGGCTCGCCGGGTGCGCAAAACCGTGGCCGACGGGGCAGCAGTGGCTGCAGGCTCAGCCGCATGCGGCTGTTCGCCCGAGGGGCGCCGGGCCAGTGGGACAGCACGCCCGGCAGCGTCGGCCGCGGCTTCCACCAGAGACAGCTGGAAGGCATCGGCCGCCAGCGGCAGCCGTGCCCGGTCGTAGAGCGACTGCAGCAGGCTGACCGCGCGCTCGGCCTGCGCCTTCCCGCCTTCGATGCTGAAAGATTCATTGCGGCGGGTGATCGTCACGTCGAACGCCGATTCGATGTCGCGCAGATGACCGTCCAGCGGCCCGCACAGGTGGGCCAGCCGAGTGTTGTCGAGCGGGAAAAACGCGTGTCTGAGGATCAAGGTCGACCGATGTTCCGCAAAGGAACCCTATTGTGGCGTCAGCTTCGTGATGGAAGGCGGCCAAAGCGGCTTGACGAAGGGCTCGAACAATCGTGCCTCCCGCACAATCTCCGCCCATGGAAACCCGAGCCGTGCTGCACATTCTGGCGCTGTGGCTGTGGCTGGCTCTCGGTCCTTGCCAGGCGGCGGTGCTGACGATCACGTCGGCGCAGGCGGTGCAGAGCGACGCCCCCCACTTTCCGGCCGACGCCGCCGCGGTGCCGACCGCCCTGCCAGATGATTGGCCCCGTTCGCGGCCGGATCACGATGGCAGCGTCTGGTACCGGGCGCACTTCGACAGGCCGCCAGGCGTCAGCGATGACGAACTTCTGGCGCTGTACATCGAACGGGTGTGCACCAACCTCGAGGTGCACCTGAACGGACGCCGGATCTACAGCGGTGGTCGCATGCAGGAGCCACTGACCCGCAACTGCTACCGACCCCAGCTGGTGAGCCTGCCTGCGGCCTTGTTGAACCCACTGGGCAATGTGCTGGACATTCAGGTGCGGGGCTCAGCGCTGACCCATGTCGCGGTGCGCGCTCGCGCGGGCGGCCTGTCGATGTTGCGTATCGGTCCCGCGTCGGAGCTGGGCGCGACGTACGCACAGCGCGAGTTCTGGCGCATCACCACCGTGCAGATCGCGAGCATCACCCTGGTCGCGCTGGGCGGTTTCCTGATGGTGTTGAGCTGGATCAACCGCAAGGAGCGCTACCTGAAGTACTTCGGTGCGTTGCTGCTCGGCTGGGCGGTGCTGTCGCTGCGGGTCTGGTGGCCGCACTGGCCGCTGGACACACGGGGGTTCGAGCTGCTGGTGTGCAGCGCGTTTGCGCCGGCGGTGGGCGTGGCGGTGCAGTTTTTCCTGAGCTACGCCGGAGTACGCTCCCCGCGCATCGCCAGTGGCCTGCTGCTGCAGTGCCTGCTGATCCCGGTGAGCCTGTCGGTGGCAGCTGCCGACCATTTCTTCCTGCTTGCGAATGCCTGGTTCGCATTGATGTCGCTTGAACTGATCGCCTCCATCGTCTACTACTTGCGTCTCGTCTGGAAGAACCGCCGCGTCGATTTCTGGCCCATGGGGCTCACGGCAGGCGGCATGGGTGGCGTGGTGCTGATGGAGCTGGCGGTGCAGTACGGATGGCTTCCAATGCGCCTGGTGCAGCCGCTGAATTTTGCGATGCCCTTGCTGTTGCTGGGCATCGGCTCGAGGCTGTTGCAGATTTTCGGGCGGGCCTTGCAGGCCGCCGAGCTCAACCGCGTGCAGCTGGAGATTCGGGTGAGGGAAGCCACCGCGGAGATTGAAAGCAACTTTGCGCAGATGTCGGCATTGCGTGTCGAGCAAGTGACCGAAAAGGAGCGCAAGCGCATCGCCGCCGACCTGCACGATGATCTTGGTGCCAAGCTGCTGACCATCGTGCACACCAGCGAGAGCGAACGCATCTCGACCCTGGCGCGCGAAGCGCTCGAGGAAATGCGGCTATCGGTGCGCGGACTGACCGGCAAGCCGGTGCAGCTGGCTGATGCGCTGGCCGACTGGCGCGCCGAGGTGGTGTCGCGCCTGGGTCAGGCCAACATCGAGGTGGATTGGCGAAACCCCACCGACGATCTTCAGCACAAGCTCAGCGCTCGGGTGCTGGTGCAAACCACCCGGATCCTTCGTGAAGCCGTCAGCAACATCATCAAGCACAGCGGCGCCTCGCATTGCAAGGTGCGCACCTCGGTCGATGGCACGCATTTCGGCTTGCTGGTGCAGGACAACGGCAACGGCATTCCCATGGAGCTCGACGGCAAGCTCGACAGAGGCCACGGGATGTCGAGCATGAAGCATCGCGCCAAACAGCTGTCAGGGCAGTGCCTGGTGGAATCAGGCCCGGGCTACGGCACCGTGATCAGGCTCACGATTCCGCTGTAATTCAGGCATGAGCGGCATTCATTTCGGTCAGGACCGGGTGGATATCGTCGATAAAGCGGTCGATGGAGTCCCCATGAACAACATCCTGCTGCTCGAAGACCTGCCCGAGATCCGCGCCTGGTTGAAGGTTCTGATCCTCCAGGTGTTTCCACATTCGCACATCCAGGAGGCTGCACGCATCCATGACGCACTCGAACTGGTCACCGCGATCAAGTTCGATCTGGCATTGGTCGACCTCGGCTTGCCCGATGGTTCCGGCGTCAGCGTGGTCAGTGCCTTGCGCGAATCCCAACCGCAATGTCAGTCGGTGGTGGTGACGATCCACGACGACGACGACCACCTCTTCCCCGCGCTGCAGGCTGGCGCCTTCGGCTATCTGCTGAAGGAACAGGCGCGCGAACTGATCGCCGAACAGCTCAAGCGGATGAGTGGTGGCGAGCCCCCGCTGTCGCCGTCGATCGCCCGGCGCGTCATCGCGCACTTCGCTGCACAGGCCAAGGTCAAGGCGCAGCAACGCGCGCACTCCATGCCGCATGTGCTGCTCACCGACCGTGAGAACGAGGTGCTGCTGCGCGTGGCCAAGGGCTACACGCTGCCCGAGATCGGCGGACAGCTCGGCCTGTCGCGGCACACCATCGCCGATTACGTCAAGCAGATCTACCGCAAGCTCAACGTCAGTTCGCGGGCCGAGGCGGCGCTGGAAGCACAGCGGCTGGGACTGTTCGACAGCTGAGCGGCAGCGCCTGCGCAGCCGGGCGATTGCGCCCGGATAATCGACCGATGATCGGACGACTCACCGGCATCCTCGCGGACAAATCGCCCCCGCAAGTTCTCATTGACGTCAACGGCCTCGGCTACGAGGTCGATGTGCCGATGAGCAGCTTCTACAACCTTCCCGCCCTCGGCGAGCGCGTGACCTTGCTGACGCACTTCATCGTCCGCGAAGACGCCCAGATCCTGTTCGGCTTCCTCACCCACGACGAGCGACAGACCTTCCGGCTGCTGATCAAGATCACCGGCGTCGGGCCGCGGATGGCGCTGTCACTGCTGTCCGGGTTGAGCGTCAGCGAGCTGGCACAAGCTGTCGCGCGGCAGGAAACCGGCAGGCTGGTCAAGGTGCCGGGCATCGGCAAGAAGACCGCCGAGCGGCTGCTGCTCGAACTCAAGGGCAAGCTCGCTGACGCCATCAGCGCCCCAGCCACGGTGGCGAACGACACGCAAGCCGACATCCTGCAAGCCTTGATCGCGCTCGGCTACAGCGACCGCGAAGCCGCTGCAGCGCTGAAGAGCCTGCCGCCCGATGCCAGCGTCAGCGACGGCATCAAGCTCGCACTGAAATCGCTGGCCTGACAGGGGCCGCAGCCCGCGTACAGCACTCAGTGCTTGTGCGCGCCGGTGGCTTCCGACTTCGACTTGGGCTCTTCAACATGGACCCTCACCACCACCTCGCCTGACTTCTCGAACTTCAAGGTCAGTGGGAACTTGTCGCCGACCTTCAGCGGCGCTTTGAGTCCCATCAGCATCAAGTGGTAACCACCGGGCTTCAGCTCGACGGTCTGACCGGTAGCGAGCTCAATGGCGTCAACCTGACGCATCTTCATCACGTCGCCTTCCATCGACATGCTGTGGATTTCCACGGTCCCGGCCGCTGGCGAGGAGGCCGCGACCAGACGGTCAACGGGCCCCTTGTTGGCAAGTTTCAGGTACCCAGCGCCCACCATCTGGCCCTCACGGGTGGGTCGGGCATAAGGATGTCCGATATCGATCTCGCCCAGCTTGAAACTGTGGGCCACGGCGCTGAGCGCCGCCAGGGTAAGAGTTACGCCGATGATCGCCTTCTGCAGACATTGATTTTTCATGATGGCTTTCGTTGTTTGAGGTTGATGAGTCAGTAATCGAAGCGCAGTTCCGCGTGCAACGTGCGCTGCGGATACGGATGGAAGGCCCAGTACTTGTCATTGTTCAGGTTGTCGATGCCCAGGCTGGCCTGCCATTGCCGATCGATGCGGTACTTGACCCGAACGTCGGTGACGAAGTAGCGCGAGAAACCCTGGTACGAGTATCCGTTGATGTCGCTGTTGTTCAACTGTCCGTACTGCTTGCCGCTGAAGCGGGCACCATAGCTCCCGCTCCAGTGTTCGTCGACGCGGTAGTTCGCCAGCAATGTGGCCCGCCATGCCGGTACGCGGGGCTGGCGTTTGCCGATGGTGTCGGGATAGCCCTTGTTCTTGCGGATCTCTGAATCGGCGTAGGTGAGGCTGCTGCTGAGGTCCAGCCCGGGCACGAACAGCCGGTCCAGCTGGAGAGCCATTTCGACACCCTTGGTGTCGATGCGACCGACGTTGCTGACCTGTGTGCCGCCCACGGTGGTCTGCGAGTACAAGGCGTCGTGGCTGCGCTCGAGGAAAACGGTCATGCGCAGCAAACCATGCGGCAAGGCCCTCTCCGCCGTCAGTTCGGTGGTCACCGACTTTTCAGGCCGCAGGTTCGGATTGTTCAGCGTCGGCAACTGCGTGGTGGTGTTGATGCCGCCCTGGAACAGCTCGTTGACCGTCGGGTTGCGCACTGCGCGGCCAATCGAGGCCTTCAGCGTCCAGTCTTCGCTGGCATCGAACAGGATCGCGGCCTTCGGCGAGAACGTCGACGCATCGCGACCCGCGTAGCTCGTCGCTGCCGCACCGATCCGGCGGCGCCCGTCGCGGGCGCGCCACTCTTCGTAGCGGCCACCCAGCACCGTACGCCATTGCGGTGCGAAGCGCCACGCGTCCTGCACCCAGAGACTGGTCAGGCTGGTCTCGCCGCTGAAGGCCGCCGCCAGGCTGCCCGCCTTGCCGCCGACCCAGTCGCCGGTATTTGACTCGCGGCGACGCAACCTGAAGGTATCGCGTTGCACGCCAAACTCGATGATGTGCCGGCCCTCCACGCCCTCGGGGCGCCAGATGCCCTTCAGCGCCAGTGTGTTCCAGCCCGTACCGCCCAGATCGACCACGCGTCCGGCACCGCCCAGCAAGGCGCCCGGCAGCAACACGCTGGCGTTGGGTGTGCTGACGCGGTCCCGGTGGTAGTCGTACACGCTGGCCGCCGCCTCCCAGTCCCAGACGCCCAAGGTGCGGCTCTTGAGGGTCAAGCCGTGGGCCAGGTGTTGAAGCTCCGCCCGACTGGGCGTCAGCGCAGGCATGCTGTAGACGCTGCCGCCGATGTTGACCTGACCCCCGTAAACCGGGTTGCCCGAACCATCGCGCAGGAAGCTGTCGGCCGACCGCCTGGCATCGTTTCGCCAGAAGCCCAGTGTGTAGCTGGCGCGCAGCGTCGAGGTCAGGTCGTAGGCCAGCTTGAGCTTGCCGCTGTCCTGCACAGAATCGGTCTGCGCGCTGGTTCCGACGTTGAACACCGGAACACCGAGGTGGCTGCGGTCGGCCACCGCACCGGAGACCGGCGTGCCAGCCGCGCTGGGGGTGGTGGAACGGTTGACCCGCGCGATGACCAGCGGTTGCCCGTCGCTGTCCTGGCGATTCAGATGGATCCACCACGAGAACGCGCCGGCGCGGCTGCCGATCGACGCGCTTTCCCGGTGCCCGGAAAAACGCTCGTTGGTCTGGTACAGCCGGTATTTCTGGGTGTGCGCCTGCACCTTGATGTGCGCCTCGAAGCGCGTCGGCATGCGCGTCACGTAATCGACGATCGCGCCGGCCGAGTTGCCGGAGTACGCGGCCGAGAACGGGCCGTACAGCACGTCGACGCGCTCGATCTCGTCGGGCGACACGAGCCCCCATCGGGGTGTGAATTCAGCGCCATTGCCCAGCAGGTTCGACAGCAGGATGCCATCGGCAAACACCAGCGATCGTGCGCTGTTGCCGGTCCCTGACGCGCGCGACGCCAGCACCGCATGGTCATGATCGCCGATGCTGCGCTTGCGCACGACGAGGCTGGGAAAGTACTTCAGCGCATCCGATGCATCGGTGGCGTTGATGCTGCGCTCGATCTGTGCACCGGTGATGCCTTCGGTGGTGGTGGGAATCTCCAGCGGCAGGGTTGACGGGCGGGAGCCGGTGACGACGACACGCTCGAGCGTGCGCGCCTGATTGGCATCGGTGTGGGGATCCCCACGGGGCTCGTCGGCGGCCACGGCGGAGCCGACGCCTGCACAGACGAGCAGGAAAAAATGAGGGATATGTCGCAAGGCGACCTCCTGAAACGGGGTGTCGAGACGCGGCCGACCGACCCGCAGGTCGAGCAGCCAGGGGCCGCGTGCCGCGCCGACGCTTCGGCTACCGCACGCGGTCGATCACGGCGTTCAGAGGACGGGAGGTGCTCGCGCCTGGACCGGTGCCCAGGCGTACAGAGGCTGCGGCGCCTGGCTGTAGAGCGCAGGCAAGTGATCCGCTCCATCGGCCAAGGGCACGAGAGCGGCCCGCGAAGGCGGCAGGCCCAGCGTCGCAGCGAAATGAGAGCACAGCGGGCAGTGCTCCATGTACGCCGAGCGGGATGGATCGGGTGCGACAGGCGCTGACTCGGAGCTCACGGAAGGCGTCTCGGCCTGCGCCAGCCAGCGCGCGCCGGCGGTCGAGCAGATTTCCGACCACGGCCCGCTGCCGACAGACGGGATCATCAACCGCGACAGCGTCGGCACCAGCGCAAGACCGAGCGTCGCGATCAACGCGATGCGCAGCAGCCAGCGGAGACGATGCCTGAAAAAATTCACGGCGCGAGTGTAGGCGACGCCGTCGACGGGCCTCCGGCGAGCCCATGTCGATAATGCGGCATGAGCATCCAGACCGACGATTTCGAGCCGCGCCGCGTGGTCAGCGCGGCCAGCGCGTCGCCCAACGAAGATGCGATCGAGCGCGCGCTGCGACCCAAGGGCCTGGCCGAGTACGTCGGTCAGGCGAAAGCGCGCGAGCAGCTGTCCATCTTCATTGGCGCAGCCAGGATGCGCAGCGAGGCGATGGACCACGTGCTGCTGTTCGGCCCGCCCGGCCTGGGCAAGACCACGCTGTCGCACATCATCGCCAACGAGCTCGGGGTGAACCTGCGCCAGACCTCCGGGCCGGTGCTCGAAAAGCCGAAGGACCTGGCAGCGATCCTGACCAACCTCGAACGCAACGATGTGCTGTTCATCGACGAGATCCACCGGCTGAGCCCGGTTGTCGAGGAAATCCTCTACCCCGCGCTGGAGGATTACCAGATCGACATCATGATCGGCGAGGGCCCGGCCGCACGCTCGATCAAGCTCGACCTGCAGCCCTTCACGCTGGTCGGCGCGACCACCCGCGCGGGCATGCTGACCAACCCGCTGCGCGACCGTTTCGGCATCGTGGCGCGGCTGGAGTTCTACACACCCGAGGAGCTGGCGCGCATCGTGAACCGATCGGCCGGCCTGCTGAACGTGCCCACCGACGCCGAAGGCGCCTTCGAGATCGCCCGCCGCTCGCGTGGCACACCGCGCATCGCGAACCGCTTGCTGCGCCGGGTGCGCGACTATGCCGATGTGAAAGGCGATGGCCGCATCACGAAGGCGCTGGCCGACCTGGCGCTGAAGATGCTCGACGTCGACCCGCATGGCCTCGACGTGATGGACCGCAAGCTGCTCGAAGCAGTGATTCACCGCTTCGACGGCGGCCCGGTCGGCCTCGACAACGTGGCCGCGGCCATCGGCGAGGAACGCGAGACGATCGAGGATGTGATCGAGCCCTACCTGATCCAGCAGGGCTACCTGCAGCGCACCCCGCGCGGGCGTATCGCGACGCTGGCCGCGTTCAGGCATCTGGGCGTCACCCCGCCCAAGAACAGCGCCGCCGCCGACCTGTTCGGCGAGTAGGCCGAGACGGATCGATCAGGGCGCCGAAGCGCCAGCGGCATCCGCCGACTCGTCCAGTGCCACGACGTCGAGGTGACGGGTGTCGCTCCAGCCGATCAGCGTCAGGCCAACGCCGGTGTGCAGCAGCCGGTTGATGCTCGCATTGCCCAGTGGCCAGGATCGCTTGGCCTGCAGGTCGAGCTGAGTGGCTGCGCGGTACAGGCAGTCCATCACGCCACCGTGGGCGACCAGCGCGATGGTCTGGCCGGCATGGGCCTCGGCCAGTGCATGTACCGCATCGAGGCAACGGACGTAGACCTCGCGCAGCGACTCGCCACCCTCAGGCGCGAAGTCAGGTTCGCGCTGCGTCCAGCGGCGGGCATCGTTTGGCCAGCGCGCATCGATCTCGGCAAAGGTATGGGCCTCGAAGACGCCAAAGGCACGCTCACGCAAGCGGGTATCGGTGACGACGGGCAGCGAGAGCGCGCTGCCCAGCGCCTCGGCAGTCTGCAGGGCTCGCAGAAGGTCGCTGGAGTAGACCGCAGAGATACCTTCCTCGACCAGCGCGCCTGCGGCGCGCTGTGCCTGCCAGCGGCCCGTGGCATTGAGCGGTATGTCCAGATGCCCCTGAAGGCGCGTATCGACGTTCCAGGCAGTTTCCCCGTGCCGGATCGCGACGATGCGGGTCACTGACCGCATCGCTTCAGACGCCCCAGACGATGACTGCGCCTTCTGCGTGGCAGCGCCTGAGCATCTCGAGGAGCGGCCAGGCGCGTTGCCGCAGTCCGACGCGATCGGCCGATTCGCAGGAGTCGCCAGCGGCGGCTGCATCGCCTTGCGGACCCGGGGCCTCATCGGCCGCCACCGCTTGCTCGATGGCCGCGATCGCGGCCGGCATGTCAGCGACGTCGAAGATGCCTCGGGCGGAGGGCTCCTTGCCGAGGATGCGCAGGATCTGATCGCCATGCGGTGCGAGCATGATGAGGTCGCCCGCCGCTTTGGATTTGAATTTGTAGATCATTGAGCCCCCGGTACCGCTGGAATCAGCGGTCAGCGACACATTGTGCGGGGGTCAGACGGGCGGGATCGCCTCAGGGGCAGGCAACGGGGCGGCTGCGGGGCGCTGGCCGAGCAGCGCTTCGAACGACACCACGTCGACAGCAGGTGAAGCCAGGAAGCCCTGGTACTGTTCACAGCCAACCTGCAGCATGAACTGCCGCTGGGCTTCAGTTTCCACGCCTTCTGCAATCAGCTCCAACCGCAGCGCGCGTGCCATGTTGACAATCGCACGCACGATGCCCGCATCGCTTTCATCGCCGGGCAGCCCCTGGATGAAGCTGCGGTCGATCTTCAGTCGCCCGATCGGAAAGCGCTTGAGGTAGGCCAGGCTCGAGTAGCCGGTGCCGAAATCGTCGATCGCCAGCTTCACGCCCAGTTCAGCCAGCGCCTGCAATCGGTGCAGCGCC
>CANJJE010000025.1 GCA_947474755.1 Burkholderiales bacterium
CGACTGGGCACGTTCCGATATATTACTCACCCGTTCGCCACTCGCCACCAGGATTGCTCCCGTGCTGCCGTTCGACTTGCATGTGTAAGGCATGCCGCCAGCGTTCAATCTGAGCCAGGATCAAACTCTTCAGTTCGATCTTGATAAATTACTCAAAGAATTGATAGAAACTTCACTTGCATGAAAATTTCATTCAGTGAGCGTTTAAGGTCCATGAGACCTTGAATCCTCAAACGGGTAAAACCCGCTTGATTCATCTCGGCACTCGCCTTCAAACGCCCACGCTTATCGGCTGTTGATTTTTAAAGAACTTGAGCCCTGAGGCTCCGATTGAAACTCTCCGTGGAGATTCAACCGAGTCTGAAACTATACATCGCTTTTGATATCTCAGTCAATCTGCAGCAAAACATTAAACCGCTACAACAATCAACCTTGCTTCTCCCCGCCCGACTACCAGCGAAGCCCTCCACTGTAGCACACGTTTCGAAGGTCTGACAACTGGTGGGCGGTGCAGGGTTCGAACCTGCGACTTCCACCGTGTGAAGGTGGCACTCTACCGCTGAGTTAACCGCCCAAGCCACTTCAGAACCGCGCTTGAACGCGTAGAACCTATAGCGTACTGGTCTCCTAGTGTGCCACAGACTTGGCCCAGATAGCACCCGTCTTGGCAGCCTTTTCCAACTCGGCAATGAGCGCATCGTGACTCGCCAACTCTTCCTTGCAGGCAACGACGACAGGCGGCGTGAACTGACGCAGATCGGTAGTGTCGACCGGATCCAGCGCTGCCGGCGCATCGTCGACTTCGACGCCCAAAGACTTCTGACCCCGCGTCATTCGGATGTAGATCTCGGCCAGCAGTCCAGCATCGAGTAGCGCACCATGAAACGATCGGTTGCTGTTGTCCACACCTAGCCGCTTGCACAACGCATCGAGCGAGTTGGCCTTCCCCGGAAACAGTTCGCGCGCCATCGTCAGGCTGTCGGTGATCCTGTCAACGTATTGAACAAACTTCGGTCGACTCAATCGGCTCAGTTCCTGATCGAGGAAGCTGGTGTCGAAGCTGGCGTTGTGGATCACCACCTCAGCGCCATTGACGAAATCCAGCAGTTCATCAACGACCGACTCGAACAGCGGCTTGTCGCTTAGAAATTCCTCGGTGAGCCCGTGGACGCGTAGGGCATCAGGGTGACTGGATCGCTGGGGGTTGAGATATAGATGCAAGTTGCGACCGGTGGGCCGCCGATCGACCAGTTCAACGCAGCCGATCTCGACGACGCGGTCACCAGATTGCGGGCTGAGCCCAGTAGTCTCGGTGTCGAGGAAAACCAGTCTCATCGCAAGCCTTTCAGTGGGAATCCGTAGTGTTGAACATCAAGCGCGAGAATTTGGCCGTGGTAGCGCTTGGAAGCGCTGCTGCCATCCCATCCAGACAAGCCCAGCGCCGACCAGTGCCATCGGCACGCACAACCACTGGCCCATGCTCATGTCGAGCGCTAGCAGGCCCATAAAGCTGTCAGGCTCTCGGAAGTACTCGGCGATGAAGCGGAAGCTGCCATAGCCGAGCAGGAACATCCCCGAGACGATGCCAAGAGCTCTTGGCTTGCGCGCGTAGATCCACAGCAGGATAAATAACAGCAGCCCTTCCAGGCAAAACTGGTAAAGCTGCGATGGATGGCGCGGGATGTTGAGGCTTGACTGTGGGAACACCATCGCCCAGGGCAACGAAGGGTCGGCCGCCCGCCCCCATAACTCACCATTGATGAAATTGCCAATGCGACCGGACGCCAGGCCGGTCGGCACGCAGGGGGCGATCAGGTCGGTGACTTCAAGGAAGTGCCGGCTGCGAGTGCGCGCGAAGACCCACATCGCAGCGAGTACGCCGAGCAGCCCACCGTGAAATGCCATGCCCCCCTTCCAGACCGCGAAAACTTCGAGCGGATTCACCAGGTAATACCCCGGCTTGTAGAAAATGACGTAGCCCAATCGGCCACCGATGACGACACCGACGACACCGTAGAACAACAGATCTTCGACGTCGCGCCGAGTCCAGCCTGCACTCGCGAACTGTGTCTGCTTCGTGCGCAGCGTAGCAAGCCACAGGAACAACCCGAAGGCAGCCAGATAGGTCAGGCCATACCAATGAATCTGCAGCGGCCCAAGCGAGACGGCCACGGGGTCGAACTGTGGATGCAGGAGCATCAGGACGCTTTCTTCTGACGGGACGGGGTTGAGAAGAAGGATTGTGGGGGCCATGCCTGTGCCGCCTGCACATGGGCGACGAAACGATGCACCACGGGTAATGACGCTTCGCGCCACACCAGACTGGTATCGCAAGAAAGTGGCGCGTCGCCCAGTGCGCGATAGACCACGCCTGGTCGCTGCAGCTGCATCAACGACGCTGGTACCCAGGCGATGCCGATCCCGGCCGACACCAAATTGACGATGGTCTGCATCTGATTCGCCTCTTGCGCGATCAGCGGTGTCAGCCCGCAAGCGTGGTAGTGGCCGACGATGGCATCGAACAACGAGGGTGCGATGGACCGCGGAAAAATCACTAGCGGCTCGCTCGCAATGCGGTCGAAGGTCAGGCGGCGCCGGGTGGTCAGCGGATGGCGATCGGGCAGCGCCATCACCAGAGGCTCACGCAGCGCGAGCCAGGCCTGCAGTCCCGACGGCACTACGCCCTTCGCATGCAGCACGAAGCCGGCATCGATCTCGCCAGAAGCGAACGCATCGAGTTGAATGTCCAGCGTTGCCTCACGCAGCGCCAGTACGACCTCGGGGTAGTCGAGTCGAAACGAACGCAGCCAAGCGGGCAGCGGGCCATAAGCGATGCTCGACACGAACGCCAGCCTGAGCCGACCCGACAGCCCCGCAGCCGCGGCCTGTGCCTGGCGCGGCAGGTCATCGGCAGCCTGTAGCAGGCGCCTGACTTCGGGTAAAAGTGTCCGACCGGCAGGTGCCAGAGCCACCGAACGTTGCGTGCGCTCGAACAATGGAGCACCCAGCCTGCGCTCCAACGCCTGAATCGCCATCGTCAGCGGCGGTTGAGTGATGTTCAGCCGCCGCGCTGCCCGTCCGAAGTGCAGCTCTTCCGCCAGTACAACGAATTGCCGCCACGCACGAAGCTCAATCACTGATATCTTCTATAGATCACTCGGGCCTGAATAATATATTGGACTGCAGTTCGATGGATCGCGATACTTGTCTCCCCGACATCGCAAGGAGGCTCTGATGGCCAGCAATCGCCGCTCCAAGAACATCACCGAAGGCATCGCTCGTGCGCCGAACCGCTCGATGTACTACGCGATGGGCTACCAGGAGGCGGATTTCAAGAAACCGATGATCGGCGTGGCCAACGGGCACAGCACGATCACGCCCTGCAATAGCGGCCTGCAGAAGTTGGCCGACGCTGCGGTGCTTGGCATCAAGGAAGCCGGCGGCAACCCGCAGATCTTCGGCACCCCTACTATCAGCGACGGCATGGCCATGGGCACCGAGGGCATGAAATACAGCTTGGTGTCGCGCGAAGTCATCGCCGATTGCATCGAAACCTGCGTCGGCGGCCAGTGGATGGATGGCGTGGTCACGGTCGGCGGCTGCGACAAGAACATGCCTGGCGCGATGATGGGCATGTTGCGCGCCAATGTGCCGGGCATCTTCATCTACGGAGGCACCATCCTCCCCGGCCGCTATCAGGGCAAGGATCTCAACATCGTCAGCGTTTTCGAGGCGGTGGGCGAGTTCACGGCTGGCCGCATGAGCGAGGAAGACTTCTGCCAGATCGAGCGCCGCTCGATCCCGGGCACCGGCTCGTGCGGCGGCATGTACACCGCCAACACGATGAGCTCGTCCTTCGAAGCCCTCGGCATGAGCCTGCCGGGCTCGTCAACGATGGCCAATGTGCACGACGAGATCGTCGGCATGGCCGCAGCGGCCGCCAAGGCCGTGGTGGAGGCGATCCGGCTCGACCTCAAGCCGCGCGACATCGTGACGCGCAAGTCGATCGAGAACGCGGTGGCCGTGATCATGGCCACTGGCGGCTCAACCAACGCGGTTCTGCACTTCCTTGCCATTGCACACTGCGCGGAAGTCGAGTGGACGATCGACGACTTCGAACGCGTGCGCCGCAAGGTGCCGGTGCTCTGTGACTTGAAGCCCAGCGGCCGCTATCTGGCAGTGGATCTGCATCGCGCCGGCGGCATCCCGCAGGTGATGAAGACATTGTTGGTCGCTGGCTTGCTGCACGGCGAATGCATGACCATTACAGGCAAAACAGTTGCCGAGAATCTCGCCGACATTCCCGACTTTCCACGTGCCGATCAGGATGTCATTCGACCGATCGGGAATCCGATGTACGCCGAGGGTCACCTCGCCATTCTCAAAGGCAATCTGTCGCCCGAAGGCTGCGTGGCCAAGATCACCGGCCTGAAAAACCCGGTGATCACCGGGCCAGCCCGCGTGTTCGACGATGAGCAATCGGCGCTCGCTGCAATCATGGCTAAGCAGATCGTCGCCGGTGACGTGATGGTGCTGCGCTACCTGGGCCCGAAAGGCGCACCGGGCATGCCGGAAATGCTGGCCCCGACCGGTGCCTTGATCGGCCAGGGCTTGGGCGAATCAGTCGGACTGATCACGGATGGACGCTTCTCGGGCGGCACCTGGGGCATGGTGGTCGGGCATGTGGCACCCGAGGCATATGCCGGCGGCCTGATCGCGCTGGTGCAGGAAGGTGACTCGATCACGATCGACGCCCATACCCTCAGCCTGCAACTCAACGTAAGCGATGAGGAAATAGCGCGTCGCCGCGCTGAGTGGGTCCCGCCCACACCTCGCTACACGCGAGGCGTGCTGGCAAAGTTCGCTCGCAACGCGTCGAGCGCGAGTTCAGGTGCAGTACTCGACAAGTTCGAGCGACTCGACTGACCCCCGCGGCGCAGTCGCTGGAGAACTCAGCGCTTGCGCCGACTTTGCGGATCCATTCCGAGCGCCTCGAGGTTGTGCCGACGGCGCTTTCTCTTGCGATCTTCCATCTTCTCGATTTCGCGCCGTTTGTTGAAGCCCGAACTGTCAGCGTATGACCACCAGATCACTGCAAGCCCAAACGGCCACAGCACCGCCCAGTACGGCCAATGGCCCACAGGCCCGAACTCGGCCAGTTTCAAGATGAGCAAAACGACTCCCAGCACGACCACGTACACGGTAATCTCCTACAACTGGCTTGGGGATACTTACTGTCATCAGCGAGCCGACCTTCGTATACTCACTCCCTAAATGTATCTCAGCACTCGTTGTCAACAGGCGTGAGTTCACGCTCGTTGGGGCCTAACTTGACCAAAGAGAACCAAATGAAGATTGCCTTACTGCTCGCTTCCACCCTGCTGATGAGCGCGTCGGCGTTTGCCAATACCGAATTGGCCGAGAAGAAAGCCTGTCTGGCGTGCCACGCCGTCGACAGCAAGCGCATCGGCCCCTCTTTCAAGGAAGTTGCATCCAAGTACGCTGACGACAAGAAGGCTGTCGCCACGCTGTCGGCCAAGGTGAAAAAGGGTGGCGTGGGCGTGTGGGGTGCGATCCCGATGCCAGCCAATCCCCAAGTGAGTGATGCCGAGGCCAAAACGCTGGTGCAGTGGATCCTTGCCCAGAAGTGATAGCCCCTTTCCGACGATGGTTTGAATGTCGTCGCCCAGAGAAAAGCCCCGCAAGCGGGGCTTTTCCGTTTTCTAGGGGATCGCCGAGTTTCAGTAAGCCTTCCCCAATTGCTCCAGGATCGCTGGATTCTCCAGGGTGCTGGTGTCCTGCGTCACGGCTTCGCCCTTGGCGACCGATCGCAACAGCCGACGCATGATCTTGCCGGAGCGGGTCTTTGGCAAGTTGTCACTGAAGCGGATGTCCTTGGGCTTGGCGATCGGGCCGATCTCCTTGCCGACCCAATCGCGCAATTGCTTCGCGATAGCCTTGGCTTCGTCGCAGCTCGGGCGTGACCGCTTCAGCACGACGAACGCGCAAATGGCTTCACCAGTTGTGTCGTCAGGTCGACCGACCACCGCCGCTTCGGCCACCAGATCGGCGCAACCGACGAGCGCGGACTCGATCTCCATCGTGCCCATGCGGTGTCCCGACACGTTGAGCACATCGTCGATGCGACCAGTAATGGTGAAGTAGCCCGTTTGAGCGTCGCGGACCGCGCCATCGCCAGCCAGGTAGTACTTGCCCTGGAAATTGTCGGGGTAATAGCTCTTCGCAAAGCGCTGCGGGTCACCCCAGATCGTGCGGATCATGCCAGGCCACGGTTTCTTGATGACCAGAAAGCCTCCCTGTCCGTCTGGCACGTCCTTGCCCGCCTCGTCAACGATGGCCGCCATGATGCCGGGGAACGGCAAGCTGCAAGAGCCCGGGACCAACGGTGTGGCGCCAGGCAGCGGGGTGATCACGTGGCCACCGGTTTCGGTCTGCCAGAAGGTATCGACGATCGGACAGCGGCCGCCGCCAATGTGTTTGTGGTACCACTCCCACGCGGCCGGATTGATCGGCTCGCCGACCGAGCCAAGAACGCGCAGGCTGCTCAGGTCATAGCGGTCGGGATGCACCGCAGGGTTGCTTTCCGCAGCCTTGATCAGCGAACGGATGGCGGTCGGCGCGGTATAAAAGATCGTGACCTTGTGTTCCTGGATCATCTTCCAGAATCGCCCGGCATCGGGGTAGGTCGGTACGCCTTCGAAGACGATCTGGGTCGCACCGAGCGCCAGAGGCCCATAGGCGATGTAGGTGTGGCCGGTGACCCAGCCGATGTCGGCAGTGCACCAGAAGATGTCATTCGGCTTCAAGTCGAAAGTCCACTTTGTGGTGAGTATCGCGTGCAGCAAGTAGCCGCCGGTCGAGTGCTGGACGCCCTTGGGTTTGCCGGTCGATCCCGATGTGTACAGCAGGAACAGCGGGTGCTCGGCACCGACCCATTCGGGCTCGCAGGAGCTCGGCTGCGACTCCGTCACCTCGTGAAACCACAGGTCGCGCGCGTTCCAGGCGATCTTGCCTCCGGTGCGGCGGTACACGATCACGTCCTTCACCGTGTCGCAGTGGCCCGAGGCCAATGCCTCGTCGACAATGGCCTTCAGCGGCAGCGACTTGCCACCTCGCATCTGCTCGTCGTTGGTGATGACAAGCACCGCACCGGTGTCCTTGATACGGTCCTGCAGGCTTTGCGCTGAAAAACCGCCGAACACCACCGAATGCGTGGCGCCGATGCGCGCGCAAGCCTGCATCGCGATGAGGCCCTCGACGCTCATCGACATGTAGATGACGACGCGGTCGCCCTTCCTGATCCCGCGAGCCTTCAGCGCATTCGCGAGTTGGCAGGTACGCGACAACAGTTCGCGGTAGGTGACGTTGGTGACCTCGCCACCATCGGCCTCGAAAATGATGGCGATCTTGTCGCCCATTCCGGCGTTGACTTGGCGATCGAGGCAGTTGAACGAAGCGTTGAGCGTACCGTCTTCGAACCATTTGAAAAATGGCGCGGCGCTGTCGTCAAGCGACCGGGTGAACGGAGTTTTCCAGACGACTGTTTCGCGCGCCAACCGGGCCCAGTAGCTGCTGTAATCAGCCTCGGCCTCGGCGCATAGCGCCAGGTACTGGGACATGCCCGACACGTGGGCGTCGCGGGCTAGCTCGGCTGGAGGAAGGTACCACTTCACGGAAGGGGAATCACTCACGGTTGTCTCCTGCTCTGTGTTGATCTTCGCAGCGGTGCTGCGCCCATGGTTCACGCCCTTGGAGACGTCGTCTTCTGTCAGTCTGAGCATTAGCGGCTGGCACTCACGAAGCCGCTACTCTTCGACCAGTTCAATGTCAAACGTCGAATATCCCGACACTGCCTACAATTCTCCCCGAATCGGTTGGTCCCTGCCTCATGTCTGCGGCGAGGCTTCCGATGACCCCTTTTCTACCGAGTTCCTCCATGAGCCCTCCGACCCCGCCGAAGCCGATACGTCGGATGCGGCCGCTACCCGCGGCGATCTTCGCCACCCGATGGCTGCAACTGCCGCTGTACCTCGGATTGATCCTGGCACAGGCGGTGTATGTCTTCCATTTCTGGGTCGAACTGGTCCACCTGATTGAAGCGGTTTTCGGCAACGAGAAGGCACTCGCCGCGCTGGTTCAGAGCATCGGCTACCAGCTTGCGCCGATCAAGGATGCGGCCGGCGCAGTCATCGGCTACGAAGCGCCGAAGCTGAATGAAACCGTGATCATGCTGGTTGTGCTGGCATTGATCGACGTGGTGATGATCAGCAACCTGCTGATCATGGTGATCGTCGGTGGCTACGAAACCTTCGTGTCACGCATGAACCTGGAAGGGCATCCCGACCAGCCCGAGTGGCTGAGCCACGTGAACGCTTCGGTACTGAAGGTGAAACTGGCCACGGCCATCATTGGCATCAGCTCGATCCACCTCCTCAAGACTTTCATCAACGCTGCGAACTACACCGACAAGGTGCTGTTATGGCAAACCGTGATCCACATCACGTTCCTGCTGTCGGCTCTGGCAATCGCCTATACCGACCGCCTGATGTCGCCACCGGGCAAATCCGACCGCTAAGCTCCGCAGAGATTCCCGAGCACTTATGACCTTGCTGATGTTCATCGCCGGCCTCGTGGCGCTGGTCATCGGCGCAGAGTTGCTGGTGCGGGGTGCCTCCCGGCTGGCACTGTCGTTCGGGATCTCGCCGCTGGTCGTGGGTCTGACGATCGTTGCGACCGGGACCAGCGCGCCGGAGGTGGCCGTATCGGTGGGTGCCGCGCTGAGCGGCAACACCGACATCGCCATTGGCAATGTGGTCGGCAGCAATATCTTCAATGTGCTGTTCATTCTTGGCATCTCGGCGCTGATCACGCCACTGGTGGTCAACGCGCAGATCATCCGCCAGGAAGTGCCGATCATGATCGGCACCTCGCTGCTGTTGCTGGCGTTTGGGCTCGATGGCACGCTGGGAGCCGTCGACTGCGCCATCCTGCTCGCCCTGCTGGTGCTGTACACGGTCTTTCTCGTCGTGCAGTCACGTCGCCAAACGCAGGAAACGAAGGACGAGTACGACGGCGCGGTGACCTCAGGCAGCCGCTGGGACGCCCACTGGGCTGTTCAAGTGCTGCTGATCGCCATCGGCCTGGGCTTCCTGGTAGCTGGTTCGAACTGGCTGGTCGATTCGGCGATCATCTTCGCCAAGGCGCTCGGCGTCAGCGACCTGGTGATCGGCCTGACCATCGTGGCAGCCGGCACTTCGATGCCCGAAGTGGCCACGTCAATCATGGCGGCCATCCGCAAGCAGCGCGACATTGCCATCGGTAACGTCGTGGGAAGCAATACCTTCAACATACTGGGTTGCCTCGGGCTGTCCGGCCTTGTCGCGCCAGAGGGCCTTGCGATGGCACCCGCACTGCTGAACTTCGACATCTGGGTCATGATCGCCACGGCGCTGGCCTGCCTGCCGGTGTTCCTGAGCGGCCGCCAGATCGCGCGCTGGGAGGGTGGCGTGTTTCTGGGCTATTACGCCGCCTATGTGACCTACCTGATTCTCAGAGCCCAGGAACATGACGCGCTAGCGGCCTACAGTACGGCGATGCTGAGCTTCGTCGTACCGCTGACAGTCGTCACCATGGTGGTGGTCATGCTTCGCCCATCACGCACCCCTTGAAGCGCTGGATTCCAACGCGAGCAGAGTTGCGGGCCTCGCGCTGGCTGCGGCCGGTCGCACATCATTTCGACAACGAGCGCCTCTGGCGTACCGATCGTGGCAGCGTGGCACGAGCGGTGGCCATCGGGCTTTTCTTCGGCTTCCTGATCCCGGTCGCTCAGTTCCTGTTCGCGATCACCACGGCGATCACGCTGCGCGCCAATGTGGCGATCGCCGCAGCCGCGACGCTGGTGACCAACCCACTGACGTTCCCGCCAATTTACTGGGCCGCTTACGAAACCGGCCAGTTCATTCTCGGCGAGCCGCTGGACGAGACCGCCGCACGCCGTGTGGGGGATCAAACCACCGAACTGCTCGCCGGCCAGGGTTTCTTAGCGGGCGCCTGGGAGATGATCGAGTCAGCCGGCGCCCCCTTGGTGGTGGGCCTTGCGACGTTCGCGGTGGTAGGGGCAGCGCTAGGCTTCGCATTGGTCTGGTTGCTCTGGCGCCCGCACCACGAGAAACCAGCCGACGACAGGCCGCCGATCGCTTGAGCCGGGCGGCGGTCAGCCCTGGGAATCGATCTCCGGCGGTGGCGCCTTCGACGGTACACGCAGATGCAGTGCCGCCTGAGCCAGCAGGTTGGCAGACACCGGCGCCGTGATGAACAGGAACAGCGTGATCAGCAGTTCCTGTAATCCAGGATCGCCCTGACTCCAGCGCAAGCCCATGCTGGCCAGCAGCACGCCGCCGACGCCGAGCGTCGTCGCCTTGGCGGGCGCATGCAGACGCATGAAGAAGTCACCGAAGCGCACCAGCCCGATGGCACCTACCAGCATGAAGACGCCGCCAACCACGAGCATGGCAGCGATCGATACTTCGGCCCACAGCGCAATATCGTTCATTTCATCCCCCTCACTCGATCACGTCGCCGCGACTCAGAAAGCGAGCCAAGGCCACGGTGGACACGAATCCCAGCATCGCCACGATCAGCGCCGCCTCAAACAGCAGCGTGTTTTGCATCTGGACCCCCAACAGGATCACCAGGGCCACGACATTGATGTAGAGCGTGTCCAGCGCCAGGACACGGTCGGTGGCGTTCGGCCCCCGCAGCAGGCGCCAGCCGCACAGCAAGGTCGCCAGCGCCACAGCTACCAGCGCGAAGTTCAGGGCCCAGGCCAGGATCATCCAAGGATCTCCTTGAGCGGTTTCTCGTAACGCTGCTTGATCTG
Source organism: Burkholderiales bacterium (assembly GCA_947474755.1). GTDB lineage: Bacteria > Pseudomonadota > Gammaproteobacteria > Burkholderiales > Burkholderiaceae_C > PBB1. Next base: position 10,901 of record CANJJE010000025.1, read on the forward strand.
CTCGGCCATCGCCTCGGGGTCGTTGCAATCAAGTGCGTGGACGAGGATCTCATGGCGCTCATCGTCGATCACACACGAGACCGTACCGGGTGTCGTGGTGATCACCGTGGCGAGCAGCACGATGGCGTTTGGGTGGCGGATCTCGAGCGGAATGCGCACCCAGGCCGGCTGTGGATTCGAGCGCGGCAAGAGCACGATGCGCGCCACCGTCAGATTGGAGATCACGATGTCCCACAGCACGATGCCAGCGAATCGCAGCGCCGCCATCGGCTTGCGCGGCAGCGTGCCCTCGCCGATGAAACCGTGCAGCAACCGCGGCAGGCCCAGGCCCAGCACGGCGGCCGTGATGAGGTGCGGCAGCACGACGCTTTGCTGGAGCAGCAGCCAGGCAGCAACCAGCAGCAGCGACAGCACAGGGTGGGCGAACCAGCCCGGTTGCGGTCTGCGCTGATTCGTCTTGCGTGCGCCTGGTTTCATGGCGATCCTCCCGGCGCGGCAGATGGCGGCACGCGGTAGGGTCGAACAGTCACGGCCTCCGCGCCGCCCTGCTCGCCCAGCACTGCCCGCGCATAGGCAGCCCTGTCCTGCAACTGCGCTGCGGCAGCATCGGTATAGCGCTGGATCGGCGCGGCGAACATCGTCATCGCGATGCTGGCGCCGATCAATGACACGGTGGCACCGACGAGCCGCGGGCTGACGCCGGACGCACTGCAGGTCGGCAAATCACTGCGCACGTTCCAGAACACGATGGTGCCGGCTCGTGCCAGACCGATCAGCGTCAGGAACCCCACGCTGAGCACAGTCGCCCACAGCATCGCCACCCACGCGTGACCAAGCGCCGCTTCAAGCAGCATCAGCTTGCCGATGAAGCCCGGCAAGGGTGGCAGGCCAGCGACCGAGGCGGCCGCCAACAGCAGCAGCACACCCAGCAACTGCGGCTGCGCAACCGCCGCAGCCGGCTCCAGCCGGCCGGCAACGTCACCGCGCTGCGAACCCACCAGTTCCGACAGCAGGAACAAGCCCGCGATCACCAGGGTGCTGTTGGCCATATAGAACAGGCCGGCAGACCATGCGGAAGCGCTGAACAAGCCGATCGCCGCGAGCACGGTCCCGACCGAGGCGACCGTGAGCCAGGCCATCATCCGCGTCAAGGTGCGGGCGGCCAGCGCGCCGAGCACTCCCAGCACGCTGGTGGCCAGCGCCAGCGGCAGGAGAAGCGGTTGAACGGTGAAAGCCGAGGCTCCCGCATCGGCGCCGAACAACACACCGTGCACACGCAGGATCGCGTACACGCCGACCTTGGTCATGATCGCGAACAGTGCCGCTACCGGCGGGCTCGCCGCCGCATAGGTGGCGGGAAGCCACATCGAGAGCGGCGCCAGCGCCGCCTTGAAGCCGAACACTACCAGCAGGATCAGCGCTGCGGCCTGCAGCACGGCCGACTCCGGTCCGTCCACCTTGGGCACGCGCAGTGCCAGATCGGCGAAATTGAGCGTCCCTGTCAGCGCGTAGATCAGCGACACGCCGATCAGGAACAGCGCCGAGGCCACCAGGTTCAGCACCACGTACTGCATGCCCGCGCGCAACCGCTCCCGGCCGTGGCCATGAAGCATCAATACATAGGAGGCGATCAGCAGCACCTCGAAGAAGACGAACAGGTTGAACAGGTCGCCGGTCACGAAGGCACCGTTCAGGCCCATCAGCTGGAACTGGAACATCGGGTGGAAGTGCCGCCCGTGAGCATCCCAGCCGCCGCATGCATAGATCAGCACCGGCAACGCAACGCAGGCCGTCAGCAGCAGCATCAGGGCCGAGAGTCGGTCTACCACCAGCACGATGCCGAACGGTGCCGGCCAGTCGCCCACGCGGTAGACCGTCAGGGCACCGCTGCCGGCTTCGAACACCAGGCGCGCAGCCAGCAGAAGTCCGAGCGCCGTCGACAACTTGGCGATCGCACGTGCCCAGCGCAGTCGGCGGTGACCGTGGCCGCCTGTCGAATCACCCCCGTGGTCACCGATGAGCAACAGCAGCATGGCGGTGAAGGCCGGCAGCAGGACGGGCAGGATCGCGAGGTGAGGCTGCAGCAGCGGAATCGAGTTCATGCCGTGGCCCCGTACAGCGACGACGGCGAGCGCGAGGTTCTGTCTGCCCGGGAGCGCGGCTGACGCACCGTCAGAGCCGCACTCATCGCGGCAGCCCCGCGTCGCTGTCAGCGATGCGGTCGTTCTCGCGCACACCATCCACATGGTCGGTATCGCTCTCGTGCCGGCTGCGCAACGCCAGCTCGATCACGAAACCCGTGGTCGCGAACCCGATGACGATGGCGGTCAGCACCAGCGCCTGCGGCAGCGGGTCGGCGACCGCCGTGCCGTCGATCAGCAGGGGCGCCGCATCGCTCCACAGGCGTCCCATCGCAAAGATGAAGACGTTGACGGCATAGCCAAGGACACTCAGGCCCAGCACCACCGGAAAGGTGCGGCCGCGCAAGAGCAGATAGATGCCGCAGGCCGTGACCCAGCCGATGCCGGTGGCGACGAGAAACTCCATGCTCATCGCCCCCTCCCGGCCGCCGCGGCACCCAGGCCTGTGCCAAGGACTGCGGGCGGCTCCTTGCTCGCCGCACCCAGCACCGAGAGTGTCAACATCGTCGACCCGACCACGGTGATGTAGACCCCCAGATCGAACAGGGCCGCCGTGGCCAGCGAAAGTTCGCCGAGCAGGGGAACGGTCGGGTGGCCGAAGGCGCTGGTGAGGAATGGTCGGCCGAGGACAAAGGCACCGACGCCCGTCAGACCCGCGATTGCCAGGCCGCTGCCGATCCAGCGACTGAAGCGCTGCCCTCCCCGACTGTGGAGCAGCATGTCGGCCCGCTCCTGGCCCAGCGCCATGTACTGCAGCACCAGTGCCACGGCCGTGATCAAGCCGGCGATGAAGCCCCCACCCGGGAGGTTGTGGCCGCGCCAGAATATGTATGCGCTGACAGCCAGGGCCAACGGCAGCACCAGCCTCGCGGCCATGCGCAGCATCAGTGGCTGGCCAGCGAAGCTCCATGCCCGACCCTCGGAATTCGCGGCAGGACGGCGCACCCGCAGACCGTCAAGCAGCGCGAGCACGCCGACCGCCGCGATCCCCAGCACGGTGATCTCGCCGAAGGTGTCGTAGCCGCGGAAGTCGACCAGGATCACGTTGACCACGTTCGTGCCGCCCCCCTTGGACACCGAGTTCTCGAGGAAGTACCAGGCGATCGAGTCGTGATCGCGCGTGAGCATCAGCCACGCGAGCCAGGCGATGCCCGCACCGCCGGCCAGCGCCAGCGTGGCGTCCCGGCCGCGACACGCCGCACTCGACTCGCGCGGGGTGGTCGCGGGCAGGAGTGCGAGACCCATCAACAGCAGAACCGTGGAGACCACCTCGACCGACAGCTGGGTCAAGGCCAGGTCAGGCGCCGAAAACGCCACGAAGGTGAGCGAGGTCACCAGTCCGACCACGCCGGTCAGGACCACCGCGTAGAAACGGTCGCGATGTCCCAGCACCAGTGCTGCGCCAGCCGCGATCAGCACCACCCACACCACCCAGGCCACCGGTGACGCTGGCAGCAAGGCGCGCTCGCCGGTGCCGAGTCCAGCACCGTGTCCGAGCAGAAACGGCCAGGAAGCCAAGACCACGGCGCCGCCGATCGTCAGCGCCACGTAACGCTGCAGCGAGCCGGTTTCCAAAGCCCTGGTGATCCGATCCGCGAGTGCAAAGAGGCCGTCGGTCGCATGCGTGAAGAACAGCCTCCCAGTCCAGCCACGCGGGTGATGGAGATGCAGATTGAATCGGTGCTTCAAGGCCCAGTACATCGCTGCACCACCCACCAAAGCCATCACGCTGATCAGCAGAGGCAGATTCAGGCCATGCCAGATGGCGAGCTTGTACTCGGGCGGCGGCGCACCTAGCACTGCCGTGGCCGCGATGTGCACCAGCGGGCCGAAAGTGAGGGCCGGAAACAGGCCTACCGCGACGCACATCACCACCAGCAAGGCGATCGGCGCCTTCATCATCAGAGGCGGCTCGTGCGGATGCGGCTTCGGCAGGTTCGTCGGCGGGTCACCGAAGAACACGTCATGGATGAATCGCAGCGAGTACGCGACCGAGAAGATGCTGCCAAACGCCGCCGCCAGCGGCACCAGGACGCCGAAAGCAAAGTCGGACTGAGCGCCGACCGCTTCGGTCAGGAACATCTCCTTGGACAGGAAGCCGTTGGCCAGAGGCACGCCGGCCATCGAAGCGGCCGCCACCATCGCCAGCGTCGCGGTCCAGGGCAGCAACTTCATCAGACCGCTGAGCTGGCGCATGTCGCGCGTACCGGTCTCGTGGTCGATGATGCCGGCGGTCATGAACAGCGAGCACTTGAAGGTCGCGTGATTGAGGATGTGGAACATCGCCGCCACCGCCGACAGTGGCGAAGCCAGACCGATCAAGAACACGATCAGCCCCAGATGGCTGATCGTCGAATAGGCCAGCAGCCCCTTCAGGTCGTGCTTGAACACCGCCACATAAGCCGCGAACACCATGGTGCCGAGGCCGACCGTCGCCACGATGCCCTCGAACAGACCACTGCCGCCCAGCACCGGATAAAGGCGCGCCAGCAGGAAGATGCCCGCCTTGACCATGGTGGCCGAATGCAGATAGGCCGACACCGGGGTCGGCGCGGCCATCGCCTCCGGCAGCCAGAAATGGAACGGCCACTGGGCACTCTTCGTGAAGCAGCCGACCAGGATCAGACCGAGTGCCAACGGGTATCGCGGATCGGCCTGGATCTCTGCGCCGCGGCCCAGCATTGCCGACAGGTCATAGGTTCCAGCGATCTGCCCCAGCACCAGGATGCCGGCCAGCATCACCAGCCCGCCGCCGCCGGTAACGGTGAGCGCCATCCGCGCCCCCGCACGTGCTTCGGCCTTGTGCCCCCAGTAACCCACCAGCAGGAAGGACGAGACGCTGGTGAGCTCCCAGAACACCACCAGCAGCAGCAAGTTGTCCGACAGCACGATGCCGAGCATCGCGGCCATGAAGAGCATGAGCTGGGTGTAGAACTTGCCCGCTGGATCGTCACTGTGCAGGTAGTAGGCGGCATACAGGATGATCAGCAGGCCGATGCCGGTGATCAGCCAGACGAACATCAGCGCCAGCCCGTCGAGCCGGAAGTTGGCATTGAGGCCGATGGCCGGAATCCACTCCGCCTGAGTGAGGACCGTGGTCCCGGCGAAAACTTCGGGAGCCAGACTGCTGGTGGCCGCCAAGGCAGCGACCGTGACGCCCGCGGCGATCCAGGCCGTCAGTCGGCGACGCGCGACTGTCTCGCGCTGGCCGCTCCAGAAGCACAGGGCCGTACCGGCCACCAGAGGCAGCAGCACGGTCAACGCAAGAGGGTTCATGCAGTCGCAGGCGCAGGTCAGAACTTCCAGAGGTGCGGCATTGTAGGAAGGACGGGTCACACCGGATCGCAAAGCCTGACGAATCGACGGTGGCGATCCGGCGGGCTTCGCGGCCGGGCCGTCACCCCTCGAACGCCTAGCTACACTTTCAAGATGGTCACGCAGTCACGCTGCGTCCCGCCGGCCTCACCGGCTTCAAGCATTGCGCCCATCATGAACACCACCACTCTGCGCCGTGACGACCTCGTCGAGTCGATCGCTGCCGCCCTGCAGTACATCAGCTATTACCACCCGGCCGACTACATCGCCCACTTGGCGCGCGCCTATGAGCTCGAGCAGAGCCCGGCGGCCAAGGATGCCATCGCGCAGATCCTGACCAACTCGCGGATGTGTGCCGAAGGCCGGCGGCCGATCTGCCAGGACACTGGCATCGTCAACGTGTTCCTGAAGATTGGCATGGACGTGCGGTTCGAGGGTTTCACCAGTTCGATCGAGGATGCAGTCAACGAAGGTGTGCGCCGCGCGTACGACTTCGCCGACAACAAGCTTCGCGCCTCGATCGTGGCCGACCCGCAGTTCGAGCGCAAGAACACCAAGGACAACACGCCCGCCGTCGTTCACATGACCGTGGTCCCGGGCAACACGGTGGATGTGCAAGTCGCGGCCAAGGGCGGCGGCAGCGAGAACAAGAGCAAGTTCGTGATGCTGAACCCTAGCGACAACCTGGTCGACTGGGTGATGAAGACCGTGCCCACCATGGGCGCCGGCTGGTGCCCGCCTGGCATGCTGGGCATCGGCATCGGCGGCACCGCCGAAAAGGCGATGCTGATGGCCAAAGAGATCCTGATGGATCCGATCGACATGTACGAGCTGAAATTGCGCGGCCCGCAGAACAAGACCGAGGAACTGCGCATCCAGCTTTGCGACCAGATCAACGCCTTGGGTATCGGCGCGCAGGGCCTGGGCGGCCTGACCACGGTGCTCGACGTGAAGATCGCGATGTACCCGACGCACGCGGCCAGCAAGCCGGTCGCGATGATTCCGAACTGTGCCGCCACCCGTCATGCGCACTTCGTGATCGACGGGTCAGGCCCGGCCTACATTGATCCACCCAGCCTCGAGCTGTGGCCCGACGTGCACTGGCAGCCCGACTACAACAAGAGCAAAAAAGTCGATCTGAACACTCTGACGAAAGCCGAGGTCGCCAGCTGGAAGCCTGGCGACACGCTGCTGTTGTCCGGCAAGATGCTCACCGGCCGCGATGCAGCCCACAAGCGCATCCAGGACATGCTGGCCAGAGGCGAGAGTTTGCCGGTCGATTTCACCGACCGCGTCATCTATTACGTGGGACCTGTCGACCCGGTGCGCGATGAAGTGGTGGGCCCGGCTGGCCCCACCACCGCGACCCGGATGGACAAGTTCACCGAGATGATGCTGGCCGAGACAGGCCTTATCGGCATGATCGGCAAGGCCGAGCGAGGCCCGGCTGGCATCGCGGCCATCAAGAAGCACAAGAGCGCCTATCTGATGGCAGTCGGCGGCGCGGCCTACCTTGTCAGCAAGGCGATCAAGCAGGCCAAGGTGGTCGGCTTTGCTGATCTCGGGATGGAAGCGATCTACGAATTCGATATCGCTGACATGCCGGTGACGGTGGCCGTCGATTCCAACGGCACCTCTGTGCACGAAACCGGGCCAAAGGAATGGCAGGCGAAGATCGGGAAAATTCCCGTTGCAGTCGCGTAAGACATCCTGTGGATAAGCGTTGTTTTCACAGGGTGCGATATGCGTCCTAAAATCGCATGATCATGGTCTTGCGCGTCTTGAGTCTTCTGCTGTCGCTGGTTCTGGTCTGGTCTGGCTACTGGGTCGATCGGTCGGCCGGCTCATCGGCGTCGATCACCCTGCACCATCACGAAGGCAAGGTGGCCTCGACCCATCAGGCCGCAGGTTCTGAGCGCATCCAATCGCTTGTCGGCCAAACGACGCAAGCCGCCGAAGAGGCTGTGCTTGACTTGGTCGGCCTGGTACCGACCGATGCCGATACATCTCCTCCCCTGCAGCTGATGGCCTGGCCTGGACCGTATGCCACCTTGGCCTGGCTAGCACCTTATCTTGACGGACCACAGCGTCCGCCCCGCGCCACGCGCCCCTACGCGTGAGCCCTGCTGCGGCCTGAGTCGCAGCTCCATTTCAGCCACGCCCTAACGCCACTCCTGGTGCTCCGCACGCAGGGTCAGGCGTTGCCCCATCGCCACATTCGCTTTTCAGTCAGAAGGACTCGACATGAACTCCGCTCTCAACCCCTCTTCCCTCAGCTCGGCCGGCCCGCTGGTCGTGGCCGAACGCAACCGCGTGCTGCGCAACACCTACTGGCTGCTGGCGCTCTCCATGGTGCCTACCGTGCTGGGCGCCTGGATCGGCGTTGCCACCGGCATCGCAAGCGCGATGTCCCCAGGCATCAGCCTGGTCGTCTTCCTCGGCGGCGCCTTC
>CANJJE010000026.1 GCA_947474755.1 Burkholderiales bacterium
GTCATGTGGTGCTGGTGCAGCTGTCGATCCTGACGGTGGGCTTCATCAAGGCCGAGGTGATCTTGAGCTACCTCGGGTTGGGCGTGTCGATCGACCAGGTCTCGTGGGGCACGATGCTGGCTGAATCGCAGGTCGAGCTGCTGCTCGGTTGCTGGTGGCAGCTCGCCACTGCGACGGTGTTCATGGCGGTGTTCGTGACCGCGTTCTCGCTTTTCACCGACGCGCTGCGCGACGCGCTTGATCCGAAGCTGCGGGGGCTGGAATGAGCGACAAGCCGCTGTTGAGCCTGCAGGGTCTGCGGGTGTCGTTTCGCACTGGAAAGCAAGGCGGCGAGGTGCAGCGCACCCAGGCGGTCGGCCGTGTGGTGGATGGGAAAGCGCAAGGTATCAGTTTCGATATTCCCGAGAACACCACGGTCGCACTGGTTGGCGAGTCGGGCTCGGGCAAGAGCGTCACCGCCATGGCGGTCCTGAACCTGCTGCCCGACAACGCCGAGCGGCAGGGCGCAATCACCTTTCAAGGTCGCGACCTGCTGAGCGCCACTGTGCATGAGTTGCAGGCGCTGCGCGGCAAGGACATCGCCTGCGTCTTTCAGGACCCGATGTCCTCGCTGAACCCGGTATTCACCATCGGCGCGCAGTTGTGCGAGCCGCTGATGAAGCACCTGGGCCTGAGTGCCAGGCAGGCCATGGCGCGCGCCGAAGCGCTGCTTGCCGAGGTTGGCCTGCCCGAACCCAAGCGCCGCCTCGGCGCCTACCCGCACGAGCTGTCTGGTGGCCAGCAGCAGAGGGTGATGATCGCGATGGCGCTGTCTTGCGAGCCCAAGCTGCTGATCGCCGACGAGCCGACCACTGCGCTGGATGTGACCATCCAGCGCCAGATCCTGGAACTGCTCGCGTCCGTCAAGGCGCGGCACCGCATGAGCATGCTGTTCATCAGCCACGACCTTGGCGTGGTCGGCGAGATCGCAGACCAGGTCGTCGTGATGCGCCAGGGCACGGTGCGTGAGCGCGGCCCGGTCGCTGACATCTTCGCCAACCCGCAGGACGCCTACACCCGCGCGTTGCTGGCATGCCGGCCGACCTTGTCCAACACGGGATCGCGGTTGATGGTGATCGATGAGCACATGTCAACCGAAGGAGACCGAGCCGAGCGCCTGGCAACGGGCTCCAAGCCCAAAGACCCTAGCGCGCCGGTGATCCTCGAAGCGCGCGCGCTCACCAAGAGTTTCTGGATACCGCGTGGTGTGTTCGGTCGCCGTGAGTTCAAGGCGGTCGGCCGCGATGGCCGTGGCGTCAGCTTCAAGTTGCGTCGTGGTCACACGCTGGGCGTGGTCGGTGAATCGGGCTCAGGCAAGACGACGATGGGCCTGGCGCTGTTGCGCTTGCACGAGGCCAGCGGCGGACCGGTCGGGGGCGAGGTGCGATTCGACGGCGAGGACCTGTTGGCGCTGAGCAAGGCGCAGCTGCTTCCGATGCGGCGGCGCCTGCAGGTCGTGTTCCAGAACCCCTATGCGAGCCTGAACCCGCGCTTCACCATCGGTCAGACGCTGGTCGAACCCATGGCCATCCATGGCATTGGCAGTGACCTCGCGGATCGCGAATCGCGTGCCCGAGCCTTGCTGCAGAAGGTCGGTCTCGACGCATCGTCGATGGCGCGCTACCCGCACGAGTTTTCCGGCGGCCAGCGCCAGCGCATTGCCATTGCACGCTGCCTGACGTTGAACCCCGAGGTGCTGGTGCTCGACGAGGCGGTCAGCGCACTCGATGTCAGCGTGCAGGCGCAGGTGCTGAACCTGCTGAAGGACCTGCAGGACGAGCTGGGTCTGGCCTATGTGTTCATCAGCCACGATCTGGCCGTGGTGCGCTTCATGGCTGACGAGGTGCTCGTGATGAAGGATGGCGAGGTCGTCGAGCAGGCCAGTGTCATGCAGATCCTGGACGCGCCGCAGCAGGATTACACAAAGCGGCTGATCGGGGCGATACCGCAAGGGTACCGCGTGGCCGCCTGATCAATGCCCCGTCAATCGGTGGATCGGCGTCCGCCGATGCGGCGCTCGATCATTAACGCCGCAGGTTGTGCGGACTCGCCTTCGGCGGCTCGGGGCAGGGCATCGAGCCCGTCGAACAGAGACAACTGAACGGGCCCCCGGCAGCGTTGCAGCACGGTCGATGACCTGGGCGGGCTGGCAGCCCGTATCGTGTGTCGACCCGGTGTCGGCTCATCAAGCACGCGGGCGTTGCCGCCCCTCGTGCCAGCGGAAAACAGGAAGCGATCGGAGGCGCTCACTGTCAATGTCTCGTGCCAGGAGCGATGCTCAAGCAACCTGAGCTACGGCGAGCTCGATCTGCGCCTGAACGCGCCGCGCACCGCGCAGGACCAGTTCGGGCTCGAGATGAGCCTGGGGTGCGATGGCGTTGGTGACCTCGTCGAGGGTTTGCGGGTCGGTCATCAGCGCATGGGCGATGGCCGACAGCGCACAGATGGAGCGGCGCTGCACCTGGACCGGCAACTCCCACGTCGCATTGACGCTCACGTGACAGCGCACGCTGTGCACCGCCGCAGGCGCCAGGCCCCAGCTTTCGCACAGTGCGGCGCCAAGCGCGTCGTGGCTGACCCCGAACTCCCGGTGTTCCAGCAAGGTCAGCTCCTCGTCGCTGACGGCAGTAGCCAAGAGTGGTTTGTAGCGCGCCGGCGCGTGGCGCAGCAACACCGCCTTGCCACACTCCTCGAACAGGCCAGCCGAATGTGCCGCCCAGGGATCGACACCGATGGCATGTCCGATGCGCCCCATCAGCAGGCCACGCACCGCTGCGCGCTCCCACACCGGCGTCAGTTCAGGTGAACCGGGAAACACCGCGCGCAGGCCCATTTCGAAGGTGACCGCCGCGACTTCGGGCGTGCCCAGGTAGGTGATCGCCTGGTGCACGCTTTGCACCCGGCCTGACAGCCCGTACAGCGAAGAATTCACCGCCTTCAGTACCGCAGACGCCAGCGCCATGTCGGACTCGATCAGCAGACTGATCTGCTGCAGGTTCAACTCTTCTTCGGCGAGCAACATCGACAGCTTGACCAGCGCTTCCGGCTGGGCCGGGATGTCGATGTTCAGCGTGCGCAGTTCGGGATCGACGGGCATGGGAGTGGTGCTGACAAGATTGAAGTCGATTCATCGTAAGCAGCCAGGAGCGCGACGTTGCCCTGAATAACGGCCTCCAGACAGCGCAATTCGCGGGTGTCAGCCTGGCGGTCAGCGCGTGCCAAGGTAGCCGTCCCAGACGGTCTTGAGGATCAGCGCACCCACCACGCAGACGAAGACGCCGCGCACAAAACCCGCGCCGCGACGCAGTGCGAGATGGGTGCCGAGCAGGCTGCCCGCCACATTCGCCACAGCCATCACCGCGGCGAGTGGCCACCACACATGGCCTGTGAGTCCGAACAGCAGCAGTGCGGCCAGGTTGGTCCCTGTGTTCAGCAGCTTGGCGCTGGCGCTTGCATGCAGGAAGTCGAAGCCGAGCAGGCGAACGAACAGGAACATGAAGAAGCTGCCGGTACCCGGACCGAAGAAGCCATCGTAGAAGCCGATCACCGCACCGATCAGACTGGCCAGCATCGCCTGTGTGCGACCGTGATACCGAGGCGCGTGCGTGCGCCCCATGTCCTTGCGCAGCAGTGTGTAGACCAGCACCGCCAGCAGCACGAAAGGCAGGATGCGGCGCAGTCCCGTGGCGTCGACCAGCGTCACCGACCAGGCTCCGGCAAAGCTGCCGACAAGCGCGGCTGCAGTGGCCGGCAGCAGTGCATTCCACGGCAGGCTCACCCGTCGTGCGTACTGCAACATGGCCCAGGCTGTTCCCCACACAGCGGCGCCCTTGTTGGTGCCGAACAGGGTGGCCGGGGCGGCGCCGGGGTAGGAGGCGAACAGGGCTGGCACCAGCACCAGGCCGCCACCGCCGCCGATCGCGTCGATGCATCCCGCGAACAGCGAGGCCAGGGCCAGGAGCGTGGTGTCAAGCATCGAGAAACGAAAAGGCGCCGGGAGTACCGGCGCCTTTCGACTGTGACATGGGCCGATGGTGCGGCACTGTCATTGCGGCTGTCAGACCATGCGCCTGCATCCGTTCGTCTTGTCTCCTCGTCTCCCCGAATCGGAAGCGCGCCGGGGCGAGCCTCCTCCAAAGATCAGAATTTAGATATGCGCCAATTGCATGAACCACAGGGCTTTCCCTGCGCTGTGGCGCGGGAGCCACTTCCTGCAAGCGCGCCACCGCTCAGCCCGATGGCAGCGAGAGTGTGACTGTGGTGTCTAAAACGGGCTTGCTCATCACCGACACCCTGCCGTCATACAGCTCGGCGATGCGCTTGACGATGGCCGGGCCCAGACTCTTGCCGCCTTCCGACGAGGCCGGCGCCACGCTCTGGCGGCTTCGGTAGGAGCGGTCGGACAGCTGCGCGAGGTCGACGGCTGGACTGCCCAGCCCGCTGTCGCTGATCTCGACGAGGCGCTGCTACGGTGATGACGACGAAAGCTTGGCCACCTTGCCTCGCAGGTCGCGCAGCGTTCGCCCGTCCAGTCCTGCCTCAGGACTCGATCAACAGCATGCGCCTCTTGAGAGCGGCGCTGAGGTGGTTCGCCATCAGGCGGTCCGCCGTGCCAGCGCCGCAGACGATGTAGTCACAGATAACGCTGCTGATCAGGGTTTTACCGAACTGGTGCTGCAGCGGTTAAAAGAATAAGAGTAGTTGCCTGTTGGAAACGATGAGGTAGGCGCAAACCTGCAAAACAACACTTTGTTGCGTCCGATTTTGAGAAGCCTTTGCGCAATATCGGCCAACTCACCCATAATGAAATTCTGTGTTCGGTAGCAGCGCCTTTGCTTGAATGGGTCAGGATAGGTTGAAGCTACACAGTTATTCTGTGTTCTCTGTAAAGAAAGGCGCTCGCAATGGGCAACAAGCTCTACGTCGGTAACCTGTCGTACAACGTACGAGACGACGATCTCCAGCAAACATTCGCTCAATTCGGCACCGTGTCGTCGGCGAAGGTCATGATGGACCGGGAAACCGGTCGTTCCAAAGGTTTTGGCTTCGTCGAAATGGGCTCCGATGCCGAAGCCCAGTCTGCCATCAATGGCATGAATGGTCAGCAAATGGACGGCCGTGCTCTGGTCGTCAATGAAGCTCGGCCACGCGAAGAGCGGCCAGGTGGCTTCGGCGGTGGTCGTTCGGGTGGCGGTGGTGGCTACGGAGGTGGCGGTGGATTTGGCGGCGGTGGCGGAGCAGGCCGTTCCGGTGGTGGTGGCGGCGGCTATGGTGGCGGTGGCGGTGGTCGCTCCGGTGGCGGCGGCTACGGCGGTGGCGGTGGTCGCTCCGGTGGCGGCGGGGGCTATGGTGGTGGCGGCGGTGGAAACCGCGGCGGTTACTGAGTCTTCATCCAGACACTGACAAACCGAATGATCAAGACGGCTGCCCTGCGAAGGGCAGCCGTCTTGCATTCAAGATCCGTCTCGTCGTTGGCGTTGCTTGCGAGGTTGTCCAGCCATGGCGCGGTCGAATACCGAGTCGGGCAGCCATCTCAACAGCTTGGCCACGAAAGCCATCTGCCACGGAATCACCCGGTGGGATGAGCCTTTCTCAATGGCGAGAAAAGCCTTTTGCGCAAACTCCCCGGGACGCATCAGGAATGGCATCGGGTATCGGTTGCCGCGAGTCAATGGAGTGTCCACATACCCCGGACTCAGCGTCACCACCCTTACACCGTGCGGACGGCATTCCCCACGCAGGCTCTCGCAGTAAGTGATGACCGCAGCCTTGCTTGAACAGTAGGCCCCGTGACCCGGCAGGCCGCGCACGCCAGCCACGCTTGCCACACCGACCAGTACGCCGCTTCGACGTTCGCACATCCCCCGCACGAACGGTTGGATCGTGGCGGCCAGGCCGATCAGATTCGTTTCAAGTGTCGTTCGAAGGACCTCCAGGTCCTCGTACTCGGCGCTGTCGATTCCTATGCTGATGCCAGCATTGGCGATCACCACATCGGGCAGTCCTTGAGCCACGATGCATGCCCGCGCGGCGCCAGTGATGCTATCGATGTCGCGCACGTCAGCGACGTATACCCTGCACCGGGTGGTGTCAGCGCAGTGTTCTCGAGCCCAGGTGGTGAGCTCGGCGTCGCGCCGCGCCACCAGTGCCAGCCGATAACCCGCGTGCAGGAAGCGCGATGCCAGCGCCTGTCCGATGCCGCTTGATGCGCCAGTGATGAAGACCAGTGGTGCGCTCATGTCGCAGTCATTCTCTGAGGCGTCGGCGACTTGAGGCACGGTCACGTGCCAGCGTGAAGTCAGCGCCCCTGTCCACCCGGACTGAAGGTCGCCTTCACACTGCCCTTGAACAGCGCAACGCGGCTCAGGTTGTCGTAGTCCATCGACGCGCCTTGGATCTTCACCGTGCCGCGGGTGATCGTCACCGGAAGATGTGATTTCACCTGCTCGGTCTGCAAAAACGCATGCAGGAACTCGCTCCTGAAATCGATCGCCTCAAGCGTCTTGTCGCCGACCTTTGAAGCCTCTCGCACCACATGGGCCTGGCCATTCAATTGCACCTCTGACCCATCCCCGTTGGATATCGCCCTCTGCGCCGTGGCTACTGTCACGCCCGAGTCGGGCGTGATAGAGCGTATGCGCGCCTGATCGATTTCCAGCGTGTCGGTGTCGGGGTAGTGGCGAGCCTCATCTCCTTCGATCTGCAGACGCAGGCTGCCGTCGGCGGCAAAGCGCTGCACCTTGAAATTGCGCATCGTGTAGTCCGGTATGTGGCGCAACGCTGCCGCAGGCTTGGCGCCCTGGAACACCGGGGTGTTCTTGACCAGCCACCAGGTCGCCAGCGCGACCAGTGCCATCAGGATCAGCGGTAGATATGCCGACAAGCCACTGAGCATGCGTTGGTACCAGGGCAGCACGTAGCGCCGGATGGTCGGCTCGGCCACGGTTACCAGTGCCGATTCGCTCGCCGAGCTCAAGTGTCGTGCCCCCGGCCCTGGCGCCGCCGTAGCGCTTTCCGTCCTCATGATGTGCCGTCGAGCGTTGTCAGGTGGCCGCGCAGCAGTGCGGCATAGCGTCCCGCCGCCATCAGCAGCACGTCACAGCATTCGCGCGCTGCGCCGTGACCCCCCGTCGCCTGAGTGACGTGGTGGGCGATCGCCTTGACTTCCGCGTGGGCGTTCGAAGGCGCGCAGACGAACGCAGCTCGCGTCATTAACGGCAGGTCGGGCCAGTCGTCGCCCATGGCTGCCAGCGCGTCCCAGTCGAGCTGCAGCGTCTGCAGCAGCGTGTTGGCAGCGGCCAGTTTGTCGTGCACGCCGTAGTACGCATGCGCGATCCCGAGGTCGGCGACACGACGGCGCACGGCGGGCGAGTCGCGGCCCGTGATGACCACCGGCGTGATCCCGCTTTGCGCGAGCAGTTTCAGGCCGTGGCCGTCTAGCGAGTTGAAGGCCTTGAAATCCTCACCGCGCTCGCTGATGTAGATGCTGCCGCTGGTGAGCACGCCGTCCACATCGAAGATGGCCGCGCGGATGCCCTGCGCCGCCAGGAGCAGCTCAGGCGCAAACGACAGCACCGGGTTCAGGGGACGTGGCGTGTGAATGGCCATCAGATGACCTTGGCGCGCATCAGTTGATTGAGGTTCAGCGCACCGACCAGGCGCTGCGATGCATCGACGACCAGCACGCTGGTGACGCGGTGCTTCTCCATCAGCCCCGCTGCATCCACCGCGAGGGCATCGTCACGGATCACTTTCGGCTGGCTGCGCATGACCTCGCGGGCGAGCAGCGCTCGCAGGTCCTGCCCGCGCTCGATCAGCCTGCGCAGATCGCCGTCTGTGAAGATGCCAAGCACTTTCTGCTGAGCATCGACTACCGCGGTGAAGCCGAGGCCCTTGTCACTCATCACGTGGAGCAGCTCGCCGAAGCCTGTGTCGGGTGCGACACAGGGCACGCCGTCGCCTGACACCATCAGGTCGTGCACATGCATCAGCAGCTTGCGCCCGAGGCTGCCACCAGGATGCGACCGCGCGAAGTCGGCTTCGCGGAAGCCACGGGCATCGAGCAGCGCCACCGCGAGCGCATCGCCCAGCGCCATCTGCGCTGTGGTGCTGGCGGTAGGGGCCAGGTTCAACGGGCAGGCCTCCTGGTCGACGGCGCTGCTCAGGGCGATATCGGCGTGCCGGGCCAGGCTGCTGTCGGCGCGACCGGTCATGACCACCAGCGACACGCCGATACGCTTGATGGCCGGCACGATGGCGGCGATCTCGTCACTCTCGCCGCTATTGCTGATGGCCAGCACCAGATCGGCTGGCGTGAGCATGCCCAGGTCGCCGTGGCTGGCTTCGCCGGCGTGCACGAACAGTGCCGGCGTGCCGGTGGAAGCCAGCGTGGCGGCGATCTTTCGCCCGACGTGTCCACTCTTGCCCATACCGATGACCACCACGCGGCCGCTGCAGTGCAGCATCGCCTTCACTGCAGCGGCAAAGCCCATACCTTGGCGGGCCTTGAGCGCGAGCAGTGCCTGGGCCTCGATGTCGAAGGTGCGGTACGCGAGTTGCAACGCGCGTTCGGCATCGAAGGCTTCGGGGGCGGGTGTGGGCACGGGCACGTGGCTTGCAGGGCCTGCCCGGGCGGCAGGCTTTAGGATGGGTCGATTCTAGAAGACCCGACCGACCTACAAGCATCCATGGCATCGACACTCGAAGTGGTTCTGTTGTACCTGGTCGCCGCAGTCGGTGGCGTGGTGCTGTGCCGTTTCATGAAGCTGCCGCCAATGCTGGGCTATCTGGCGGTGGGTGTGCTCATCGGCCCGAACGCGATGGCGCTGGCCAAGGACTCCGCCAGCGTGCGTTACCTGGCCGAGTTCGGCGTGGTGTTCCTGATGTTTGTCATCGGGCTGGAGTTCAACCTGCCCAAGCTCAAGAGCATGCGCAAGCTGGTCTTCGGTCTGGGCCTGGCGCAGGTACTGCTCACACTGCTGGGAACGATCGCCGGGCACTTCCTGCTCACTTGGGTGTTCTCGTTCACCAGTCGCCCCTGGGAGTTGTCGTGGCAAGGCTCGGTGGTGCTGGGCGCGGCCATCGCGATGTCGTCCACGGCGATCGTCGTCAAGATGATGGCCGACCGGCTCGAACTCGAGAGTGAGCATGGCCGGCGCGTGATGGGCACGCTGCTGTTCCAGGATCTGGCCGTGGTTCCGCTGCTGGTGTTGATCCCGGCGCTGAACTCCAGCGGCGCCGACATGGCGGCCTCGCTCGGCTGGGCCGCACTGAAAGCCTCGGCGCTGCTGGGCGTGCTGTTGGTGGGCGGCCAGAAGGTGATGCGCTGGTGGCTCACGATCGTGGCGCGGCGCAAGAGCGAAGAGCTGTTCGTACTGAACCTGCTGCTGGTGACGCTCGGGCTGGCTTACCTCACGGAACACGCCGGACTGTCGCTGGCGCTGGGTGCCTTCGTCGCGGGAATGCTGGTGGCCGAGACCGAATACAAGCACCAGGTGGAAACCGACATCAGGCCTTTCCACGACGTGCTGCTCGGCCTTTTCTTCATCACCATCGGCATGAAGCTCGACTGGCGTCCGCTCATCGACCAGTGGGCGCTGGTGCTTTTGCTCACGGTGCTGCCTGTGATGGCCAAGTTCGTGCTCGTGGCGGCGCTGGCGCGCGCCTTCGGTGCCGCGCCGGGCGTGGCGTTGAGAACCGGTCTGTACCTTGCGCAAGCGGGCGAGTTCGGCTTCGTGCTGCTCACGCTGGGGGGCGATCAGGGCCTGGTGGCACCCCAGTGGATCAGTCCGGTGCTTGCCGGCATGGTGCTGTCGATGCTGGCCACGCCGCTGCTCATCCTGTACAGCAACCGCATCGTCAACCGGCTCAGCGCCAGCGATTGGCTCATGCAGTCGGTGGCCATGACGACGATCGCGCGGCGCTCGATCAACACCGAGGCGCACGTGATCATTTGCGGCTACGGCCGCAGCGGGCAGAACCTTGCGCGCATCCTCGAGGCAGAGCGAATCCCCTACATGGCTCTTGATCTCGACCCCGATCGCGTGCGCCAGGCTGCCGCCGCGGGCCAGAGCGTGGTGTTCGGCGACGCCGCGCGGTTGCAAAGCCTGATGGCAGCTGGCCTGGCGCGCGCCAGTGCAGTGGTCGTCAGCTACCACGACACGCCATCAGCCATGAAGATTCTGCGGCTGGTGCAGGAGCACGCGCCCAAAGTGCCGGTGATCGTGCGCACTATCGATGACAGCGACCTCGAAAAGTTGCAGGCCGCCGGCGCGACCGAAGTCGTGCCCGAGGCGATCGAGGGGTCACTGATGCTGGCGAGCCATGCGCTGGCGCTGGTCGGCGTGCCGATGCGCCGCGTGATCCGCGTCGTACAGGACCAGCGCGAGGCGCGCTACGGTCTGTTGCGAGGCTATTTCCATGGTGCCGATGACGACACCCATGACGAACTCGGCAACATGCGCTTGCACAGCGTCACGTTGACAGCGGTGTGCGGCTGCATCGGACAGACGCTGGCAAACCAGGCGCTGCACGCGGTGGGCGTATCGGTCGCATCGGTGCGGCGCGCCTCCGGCGCCGTCACGCGGCCAGACGACGATCTGGTTCTGGCGGTGGGGGATACGCTGGTGTTGTCCGGGCTGCCCGAGCCGCTCGCGCGCGCCGAAGCCAAACTGCTGTCGAGCAGCTGAGCGCAGACGACGTTGCGGCGCAAAGCCGATGCGGCAGGTTGATTGCCCCGACAATCAACGGCTGCCTACCTCATGCTGTCATGCTGCGCCTGACCGAACTACGTTTGCCGCTGAACCACGCCGCCGATGCCCTGCGCGCAGCGATCGTTTCGCGGCTGGGCATTGACCACGCGGACCTGATCGAGTTCAACGTCTTCAAGCGCAGCCATGACGCACGGAAGAAGGCCGCGATCGTGCTGATCTACACCATCGACTGCGAAGTTGTTGACGAGGCAGCGGTGTTGCTGCGTCATACCGATGACTCGCACATCAAGCCCTCGCCGGACACCCGCTACCGCTTCGTGGGCCACGCGCCCGCCGACTGGCGGGCCCTCGAGCTGCCACGCCCGCTCGTCATCGGCTTCGGCCCGTGTGGTCTTTTCGCTGCATTGGTGCTGGCGCAGATGGGGTTGCGACCGATCGTGCTGGAGCGTGGCAAGGAGGTTCGCGAACGTACAAAGGACACCTGGGCGCTATGGCGTCAGGGGGTGCTGAATCCCGAGTCGAATGTGCAGTTCGGCGAAGGCGGTGCGGGCACCTTCAGCGACGGCAAGTTATGGAGCCAGATCAGTGATCCGCGCCACCTGACCCGCAAGGTGCTTGACGAGTTTGTGAGGGCAGGCGCACCGGAGGAGATTCTTTACGTCGCCAAGCCGCATATCGGCACATTCCGCTTGGTCGGCGTGGTCGAGAAGATGCGCGCCCAGATCGAATCGTTGGGTGGCGAGATCCGTTTTCGGCAGCGGGTGATCGATGTACGGATCGAAACCGATCGCGCAGGCGTCAAGGCCATCCGCGGCGTCACCCTTGAGTCGGGTGAGCAGATCGACGCAGGGCATGTAGTTCTTGCGCTCGGCCACAGCGCTCGCGACACCTTCACGATGCTGCACGAGCGCGGCGTTTTCATGGAGGCCAAACCGTTCTCGATCGGCTTTCGCATCGAGCACCCTCAAGGCGTCATCGACCGCGCGCGCTTTGGGTCAGCGGCAGGTAGTCCGATCCTGGGTGCGGCCGACTACAAGCTGGTGCACCACGCGCGCAATGGCCGATCTGTCTACAGCTTTTGCATGTGCCCAGGCGGCACTGTGGTGGCCGCGACCTCGGAAGCAAACCGCGTCGTCAC
The DNA here is from genome assembly GCA_947474755.1 of Burkholderiales bacterium. GTDB lineage: Bacteria > Pseudomonadota > Gammaproteobacteria > Burkholderiales > Burkholderiaceae_C > PBB1. The sequence goes on from CANJJE010000026.1 coordinate 11,890, forward strand.
CAACGGCATGAGCCAGTACTCGCGCAACGAACGTAACGCCAATGCTGGCATCGTGGTCGGCATCTCGCCGCAAGACTATCGCCAGGACGGCGAGGCCGAAGGGCGAGTCAATCCCCTCGATGGCATGGCGTTCCAGCGGCACTGGGAGTCGCGTGCGTTCGAACTGGGCGGTGCCGACTACAGGGCGCCCGCGCAACTGGTCTCTGATTTCCTGCGCGGCCAGCCATCGGCTTCTCTCGGCGGCGTCGAGCCGTCTTACAAGCCAGGCGTGCGTCTGACCGACTTAGGTCAGCGGGGTGACAGCAGTGTCCCGAGCTATGCGGTCGAAGCCATTCGCGAGGCCCTTCCTCAATTCGATCGGCAGATCAAGGGCTTTCTAATGCCAGATGCGGTGTTGACGGGCGTCGAGACGCGCACATCTTCACCTTTGCGCATCACTCGGGGCCGCGATCACCAGAGTCTGAACGTGCGAGGGCTGTACCCCGCGGGTGAGGGCTCTGGATATGCCGGCGGCATCATGTCGGCAGGCGTCGATGGCATTGAAGTCGCCGAATCAGTTGCAAAAGCCTTGCTGCGTCTGTGAAACGTGTGCTACAGTGGAGGGCTTCGCTGGTAGTCGGGCGGGGAGAAGCAAGGTTGATTGTTGTAGCGGTTTAATGTTTTGCTGCAGATTGACTGAGATATCAAAAGCGATGTATAGTTTCAGACTCGGTTGAATCTCCACGGAGA
>CANJJE010000027.1 GCA_947474755.1 Burkholderiales bacterium
ATCGCCGCCCACAGCGACGGATATTCCCCGCGGTGCTCCTGCACCATCCGCACGGCCCGCTCACGGACCTCAGGTGAGAACTTCTTCGACTTGTTCATGGCTCCATCTTCTCAAGAGTTGGAGCCTCCTCAAAACCCGGGGCGGTTCAGTTGGCAGCGTGGGCACTTCATTTGAGTAATGTCTGCGACATTGACCTGTATACGTCTTCCGGGAAGAGGTAGTGTGTTCCGGATGGCATTGCTCCATCTGGCACGCCACTCCACAAGGCCGGTTGCTGGCATCTAACGTGGCGAACGAAAGATGCTATCGGCATTTCCCCGTCGACGGGAACTGCTTTGCTCTTCGATAAAACTACGACGCCACTTGATCTCGCATGCGTTCCCTTGCCTGGGTCCAGGCCCGTAAGGATGTCGTAGAGAACATACATGTATGACCCATTCGAGAAGCTGATGTGCTCCTCGCCGCCGCGGGCATACCCTATGCCGCTACGAATGAATTTCTTGTAGGGGTGGACCTTGATCTCCGGATACTGAAAGTCGAGTTTGGTTTTGGTTCCAAATCGATATTGCAAGTAGCCTGACGTCTGGCTTAGGTCTCGGGACGCGCAGAGAGAGACGAGTTTGTATGCAGTCGGGCAAGAGAACAAGGCGACTTCAGTGGTTCCGCAAAGTGACTCCGAAGCTGAGCATTGAGAGCACAGTGTTATGCACAGGCCAAGCAAAGTGAGCGAGTAGGTCTGAGGCACAAGACGCCTAACTATTGGTTTATCCAGCACGCCCTGCCGGATAACTCCGGCCGATGCTGCATAAACACGGCAATCTGCGCATGGCCAAGTCCTTGATGGCGCTGCAAGAAGTCGCGCTTGACTGTGGTTTTGTACAGTACTAAATTCATGCGTAAAGCGGCAGCAATGTCAGACAACTGTGCCAGCAGTGTCGGCGCCGCACAAGCCCGGCGAGTGCCCGCTGCCGCGAGGACGATGCGATGCCGCAGACTCACCCTGATTCGGCGCAGCCACGCGCAACACTTCGGCCCGTCACGGCGGTCCAGCTGCCGCCCTTGCGTGCGCCTCGGCTGCTGGATCAGGTGCGCGAAAGGGTTCGATACCTGCACTACAGCCGGCGCACCGAGCAGGCATACGTGCATTGGTGCAAGGCCTTCATCCGCTTTCACGGGCTGCGCCACCCGAAGGACCTGGGTGCAGCCGAGGTCGAGGCGTTCCTGACTTGGCTTGCCGATGAGCGCCAGCTGGCCACGGCCACTCACAAGCAGGCGTTGTCGGCCCTGGTGTTCCTGTACAGCAAGGTGTTGCAGGTGAGCCTGCCTTGGGTGGCGCAACTGGAGCGCCCCCGCGTTCGACGGCGCCTGCCTGTGGTGTTGAGCCGGGATGAGGTGATGGGCATCCTGGCGCGGATGCAGGGCGAGCATGCCCTGCTGGCACGGTTGCTTTACGGCACCGGCATGCGGATCAGTGAGGCCCTGCAATTGCGGGTGAAGGACGTTGACTTCGCTCACCAGGCGCTGATCGTGCGCGAGGGCAAAGGCGGCAAGGACCGAGTGCTGATGCTTCCGCAAAGCCTGGCGCAGCCGCTGCGAGATCAGCTGGGCCGGGCCAAGCTGCTGTGGGCCGAGGACGCGGCCCAGCAACGAGGTGGCGTCGAGTTGCCCCACGCGCTGGGACGCAAGTACCCGCGTGCTGGGTCGAGCTGGCCCTGGTTCTGGGTGTTCCCGCAAGACCATCACTCGACCGATCCGCGCAGCGGGGTCGTGCGCCGACAGCGGACCTTGATGAGCTTCCGGTTCTGGCCGACTGCGGTAATTCGATCTGCGGCGGCTCTGACCTTTGCCTAGTCAGGTACCGGGACTTCGAACGCACCACACTCTCGCAGCCGGACGAGGCTTGGCCGCCCCATCGCGCCAGCGCCATCACCCCAGCACGAACGGATTGGCGATGCCGGGTTTCGGGTTGATGAAGACGCTCTTGGATTCCAGGTACTCATAGATCGCGCGGATGCCGTTTTCTCGGCCGAGGCCTGACGCCTTGACGCCGCCGAACGGTGCCATGTAGCTGACCACGCGGTAGGCATTGACCCACACCGTGCCCGCCTTCAGGCGCTTGGGCAGCGTGAGCGCGCGCTCGAGGTCGCGCGTCCACACGCCGGCGGCCAGGCCGTAAGGCGTGTCGTTGGCGATCGCCACCGCCTCTTCTTCGGTGTCGAAAGGGATCACCACCAGCAGCGGACCAAACACCTCTTCCTGCGCGATGCGCATGTCGTTGCGCACGCCGGTGAAGATCGTCGGCTCGACGAACAGGCCCTTCTCGCAGCCCGGGCGTCGGGAGCGCTCGCCGCCCAGAACGCAGGTGGCACCTTCGGAGCGGGCCACATCGATGTAGTGCAGCACCTTGGCAAGCTGGGGCGGCGTGGATACGGGGCCGACATTGGTGCTCTTGTCGAGCGGGTCGCCGAGCTTCGCGGTCTTCATGAAATCGACCAGGCGCGCGACGACCTCGTCATGCACCTCACGCTGCACCAGCAACCGGGAGCCGGCCATGCAGGTCTGTCCCGTAGCGGCAAAGATGCCCGACACGATGCCCTTGACTGCGTCGTCGAGCGCTGCATCGGCAAACACGATGTTGGCGGACTTGCCGCCCAACTCCAGCGACACCCGTTTGAAATCGGTGGCCGCATTCAGGTACACACTGCGCCCGCCCGACTCGCTGCCGGTGAAGGCCACCTTGGCGACCCGCGGGTGCTTGACCAGTGGCTCCCCGACATCGAGGCCGAAGCCAGTGACGACGTTGAACACTCCTGGGGGAAAGCCCGCCTGGGCGACCAACTCGGCGAAGTAGACCGTCGATGCTGAAGAGAATTCGGACGGTTTGACGACGATGGTGTTGCCCGCCGCGAGCGCCGGCGCGATCTTCCAGGCAGCCAGCAGCAGCGGCGAGTTCCACGGCGCGATGGCCGCCACGACGCCGAGCGGCTCGTAGCTGATGTAGTGAAAGATGCCCGGCTTGTCGATCGGCGTCACCGCGCCCTCGACTTTGTCGGCCAGGCCGCCGTAGTAATAGAACCATTGCGGCAGGTACTTCATCTGCCCGAGCATCTCGACCCTCAGCTTGCCGTTGTCGCGCACTTCCAGATCGGCCAGGCGCTCGGCGTTCTCGGCGATCAGCTCGCCAAGCCTGTGCAGCAGCAAGCCGCGCGCGCTGGCCGACAGGCGTGGCCATGCGCCGTCTTCGAAGGCGCGGTGGGCAGCCTTCACGGCGAGATTGACATCGCGCGCATCGGCCTTCGGGAACTGCGCCCAGATCTCGCCGGTAGCAGGGTTCATGCTGTCGAACCATTCCCCGCTCGCCGCCTCGACCGAGGCGCCGCCAATGTGCATGTGAAAGCGTTCCACGTGTGTTCCTTCTTTCAGTTTGTCTGTCAGTCCGCTCATCAGGTCGTATGAACCTGCGTGTCCCGCCGATTGTTCAGCATCGACGCGCCATCGGCATCAGTGTGTGGCGTCGCCGCTAGACTGACGAATACGAACCTCCTGATTGCATTGCCGTGCCCATGACGCATCCTTCGCACACCCATTCGACTGAGACGCTCGCGCCGCTGCATATCCACGAGGTGTGCGTACGCGATGGCTTCCAGATCGAACCGGTGTTCGTGCCCACCGAGCGCAAGATCGAACTGGTCAATGCCCTCAGCCGCAGTGGCGTCGCAAAGATCGAGGTCACATCGTTCTCTTCGCCCAAGGCCATACCGGCGCTTGCCGACGCAGAAGCAGTGATGCGCGGCATCGAGCGTGTAGCGGGCGTCGAGTACGCCGCGCTGGTACCCAATGTGCGCGGTGCCGAGCGGGCGCTGGCTTGTGCAGTGGACGAACTGAATCTGGTGATGTCCGCCAGCGCTTCGCACAGCCAGGCCAATCTGCGCATGACGCGTGAACAGTCCTTGGCGCAGTTCGCCGAGATCGTCGCAGCGGCGGCCGGTCAGGCGGCCATCAATGCCTCGCTGTCGACGGCATTCGGCTGCCCGTTCGACGGCGACGTGCCCGCTGACGAGGTGCTGCACTGGGCCGCTCGCCTGATCGATCTGGGCATCACCCGCATCGCCCTGTGCGACACCACCGGCATGGCGAACCCGGCTCAGGTGCGGCGGCTGTTTCATGCCGTCACCGAGCGCTGGCCCGAAGTGACCTTCACGGCGCACTTCCACGACACCCGGGCGATGGGCCTGGCCAATGCGTTGGCGGCGCTCGACGTCGGAATCACCCACTTCGACGCCTCGCTCGGCGGCCTGGGCGGCTGCCCGTTCGCGCCCGGCGCCAGCGGCAATGTGTGCACGGAAGACATGGTGCACATGTTCGAGGCCATGGGGCGGGACACCGGTGTCGATCTCGATCGCCTGCTGACGCTGGCCAGGCAGCTTCCCGACATCGTCGGGCACCCGGTGCCCGGTCAGGTGATGAAGGCCGGTCCGGCGACACGGCGATATTCGTTACCGGGCTAGACCTCGACAGCTCCGCCGCGGCGATGTGCTGGCTGAGCAGCGGCACATGTCCACAACCGAAACAACAGGGACGTCGGGCGCGGGGTATTCATCGACAGGGCTCCAGGTTGAATCCAGTCAGTCGCCGGTGACCGCGATTCCCTTCAGCCATCCCGCGGCGATCGCGGTTGTGAGCCAACCCGCCAGATCGAAAGGGCCGACAGCCGAGCCGTCGGATAACGCATCAAGCGCAGACGCCAGCGAGTCACCCGCCAGCAGGCGCTGCGTCCAGGTCGCGGTGACGTCGTCGATCCGGTGCACCGGGGCGCGCCAGCCCGATCGGCACACCAGGGCCGACTCGCCGACACCTGCCAGCAGCGCATCGCGTGCGGCGTCCAGTGCGGCAGGCGCTGCGCCGCCGCGATGGGCATGGTGAATCGTCACCACCGGCCAGCGTGATGCGAGCACCGCGAGCCCTGGGCGCAGGTGGATCTGCAAATGCTGCGGATCGGTATCGCCAAGGCGGGCGAGCGATGCGGAATCCCATTGAACGTCCGCCGCCCGCTCGCAGCGATGCACCGCCCAGTCGAGGCGTGCGCAGTCACCCAGATAGGGCCAGTGGGACAGGTCGGGATGCGCTTCCAGAAAAGCCGCCAGTGACCCTCCCCACTGCGCGAGGTCGCCAAGCACCGGCGGGTGTGCAGACCACAGCTCGCGCGCCAGCATCTGAAACCCGTCGGCACCGACAAGTGCGCGCACTGTTGGATAGGCGCCCTCCAATGCACGTGTGGCGTTGGCCACGCCGTTGATGCGGTAGGCCTGTAGGCCGTGAACAACGGTCACAGACCGGCCGTCACACCAGTCCTCAAGTGCCGCTGTGGTGCTGGCATCGGTCGGCCACAAGGCCGCCACCAACGCCTGTTGGCGAGCGGCTTCCCGTGTGAAACCAGTGTCGTCAGTGTTCATCGCTGCAGCCTGGCCAGACGATCCGTGGCCTGCTGCGCCTCGGCCAGCAGCACCTCGAGCGGCGGCACGTCGGTGTCCCACTCGATCAGCGTGGGCACAGCACCGAAGCGCTGCAGGGCATGTTCATACAGTGCCCACACGTCGGGCCGCACTGCGCTGCCGTGATCGTCGATCACGATGTCCGGGGTGTCGCAATAGCCCGCCAGATGGATCTCACCCACGATCCCTGGCGGCAGCGCGTCGATGAACGCAAGACCGCAAGCCAGCGGATCCGGTGTGCGCTCGTTCAGCGCATTGACCATCAGGTTGTTGACATCGAGCAGCAAGCTGCAGCCGCTGCGTTGGCACAGCAAGGTGAGGAACTCGGCTTCAGCCAGTGTGCTGTCGTGGTACGTCAGGTAGGCCGACAGGTTCTCGACCAGCATCGGGCGCCGCAGGCGGTCTTGTACTCGCCCGACGTTGCCAGCGAGGATCGCGAGCGACGCAGCGTTGTGCGCTATCGGCAGCAGATCGCTGGCATGCAACACAGGCCCACCGGTGCGCATTGGCGCGCGGGCGAAGCAGGCGTGGTCCGACACCCGTACCGGGTCGATCCGCTGCACGAGCCTTTCGAGCCGATCGAGGTGCCAGGCATCGACGCCGACCGCTGAACCCAGCGCCAGCCCGACACCGTGCAGGCTGACGGGATAGTGTTCGCGCGCCGCATCGAGCACCGCCAAAGCGGCGCCGCCGTCGGCGTAGAAGTTCTCGGAATGAACCTCTACGAATCCGACGGCGGGCTGTTCTTCGACGACCCGCGCGTAATGCGGGTGCCGCAGGCCGATCCCCGCGAGGCAGGGCGACGCTGCGGCCACGGGCATCGCGGTTTACTTCTTCAGTGCCTTCTTGGCCTCATCGGCCGTCTTGCCGCCCAGCGAGGCGCAGGTGCCCTTGGCGACGTGCTTCCATTCATCTGGGCTGTTGTCAACGGTAGCCTGGCCCGCGCACGAGTGCGTGCCCGACAGGTTGGCACAGTCGTTGGCGCCGGCCTTAGCGATGCCGAAGCACTTTTCCTTGGCCGGTGCGTCGGCGGCCGAAGCGGTAGACAGGACACCGAGCGCCAGAACGGATGCCAGGGCGGACGAAGCGATGAGGCGATGGTTCATGAGAGTCTCCAGGATGGACGAGGGTGAATGGACTGGGCTGGCCGAGTTCCCTCGGTGCTTGCTTGGGTCGGGCTGGGTGGGGCCTCCCTCACGGCCCGGCGCGACGCGCGGATTGTGCCGCGAGCCCCAGGTCACACCAGGAACAGGGTGGCTGCGACGCTCCAGGAAGACCTGATGCAGCGCAAGAACAAAGCGCGGTCAGCGGTTGTCGATCGTGCAAACAATCGAACGCCCGCACCCACGGTGTCCGCACGGCTTCAGCGCGGACTTGCAGCGCGGGTCGGTTCGCGATCCTCGTCGTCGAGTTCGAGGTGTTCAGTGTGCGAATACGGGGCTTGCGGGTGGTCAGAGCCACGGGGTCGGTGGCGACGGTTCCAGCCGAAGAACTGTGCAACTTCGTCACGGCGGTTCATCGTGTCGGTCTCGCCGAGAGCCATCAACTCCTGCGTGTAAGGCGCCTCGAACATCAGGTAGCTCGCCAGTGCCGCGCCACGTGCACCTTGACCGCGCCCGGAAACACCCACGCCGCGCAGCAGCGTGCGGATCCACGGCGGCAGGCTGCCGAGGTGGCGTGCAGCGATATCGTCGAGGCGCTGACTAGGAGCGATCACCAGCACCTCGATGGCACGAAGGCCGCTGCGCGAGCGCGCTTCCGGTGACAGCAAGGACAGTGTGCGGTTGACGCGTTGCAGCCGTTCGATGTCCACCGCCAGCGCGTCGAGAAAGATGTTCGACAGCGCATGGCCTGCGATTTGCGCAAGGTTCGGATATTCGTCGCTGCCGATGCGTGCCTCGAACGGCAGCGCCGGTTCATGCATGCGCCCGGCCCCGACAACCAGGATGCGCTCCGCACCCAGATGCACCGCGGGCGAAATGGGCGACGACTGGCGCATCGAGCCGTCCCCGAAATACTCGCGCTTGCCCTTCAGGCCCAGCGGCACCGCAGGGAACACGAACGGAATCGCCGATGATGCGAGCAGATGGTCGATCGTGATTGACTGCGCCACCGACACGCGCTGCGATCGGTTCCAGGGCACGATGTCTGCCAGCGCATCGTAGAAGGTCACATGCAGGCCCGATCCATAGCCGGACGCGCTGACCGCCAGTGCTTGCAGATGTCCTCCCTCCATGACCTGCCGCAGACGATGCAAAGGTACCAGTTGGGACAGCAGTTCCCGCAGCGGGCTGTTGTCGAGCAGCGAGCGGGGCCCTGCCCGGCGCCACTTGGCAAGCAGCCAGCCGATCGACAGCATCGTCAGCCAGCGCGCGCCGGTGCGGATCACACCCAGAGAGTCGACACGGTAGACCTGTTCGGCATGGAAGTGCGACCAGGTGTCGATCAGGGTCTGCACCGCCGCATCGAAGTCATCGGCGCGACAAGCCAATGCCGCTGCGTTGATGGCGCCAGCCGAAGTACCGGTAATGACGGCGAACGGGTTGTGGGCAGCGCACTGGCAATCGCGCCGGATCTGCGTGACCGCTTTCAGCACGCCGATCTGATAGGCAGCACGCGCGCCACCGCCCGTCAAAACCAGGCCGCTTACAGGAGGCTCACGCATCGGTTCAATCTGGCATCAAGGGACACTGCTTGCAGCTGATCAGCGAGGTGGAAGCCCGCACAACGACCAGATCAGGCAGCACCGGCCACTTGCAGATGGCAATGCGCCATCGCCAGCAGCGGCGTGTCCACGCCGTGCTGCTGCGCGCGCTTCACCAGATCGCCCAGCACATGGTCATGCTCTGTGCGCAACCCGGCCTGGAGGTCTCGGAGCATCGATGCCGTGAGGCTCGACCCGTGCTGGGTCAGCCGATCCAGAGATCGAGCCTGGGCTGCCTCACTGATGATTGCGCCGCTTCGCTGCGCCACCGTCAGACCTTCGGCATAAACGCGTCTAAGCAACGCTTCTCCATGGGTGGTGGCCATCACCTCACCGATGGCACCTTGCGTGAGCGTTGTGAGCGCCGCAAGGGTGGCGAGAAACGCCCACTTGTCCCAGAGCGCGGAAATGATGTCAGTGGAGAGCGCGGCATCGAACTTCGCGGTACCGCACAGAGCGATGAAGTCGGCCGCCGCCTGCTGAGTGGACCTATCGCGCCCACCGGCTGTGAGCGTGTGAATCGGGTTCAGCTGCTGAATGCAGCCGCCAGCGTCCAGCGTGGCCACGATGTGGGCGATGCCTCCGATCACGCGTTCTGCGCCGAATCGGGCATCGAGCAGGTCAAGATGTGCCATGCCATTGAGCAAGGGCAGCACGAAGGTCTTGGAACCCACCGCCGGCGCGATGGCATCCAGCGCGTCGGCGAGGTCATAGGCCTTCGGCGCCAGGATCACCAGGTCATATTCGGGCGTCACCGTGTCACGGGTGACGCACCGCACGCGCTGTGTCAGATCACCATGCGGACTGATGATGCGCAAGCCCTGGGCCGCCAGCAGCGACGCGCGCCGGGGACGCACCAGAAAGCTGACGTCGACACCGGCCTCGATCAGTCGCGCGCCGAAATAGCCACCGACGCCTCCGGCACCCAGAAAAAGCAGTTTCTTCATACAGGCAGATGTTGCCACGGCCAGAGAGGTTCGATTCGCGGCTCAGAGGATGGCGACACCCGGAATCCACCAGTGGGTACCAGCGAGTGGCAAGCACGCCGGGGCCGCGGCTTCAACCGTCAGCGCGACGAGATACTCGTGTTCGATGCGATGCCGTTCTGCTTGCCGCAGGCAAGTAGTGATCGTCAGCGTCTTCCAGTAGTTCTTCAGGTGTCGCGCGCCTGATTCCCGCTGCCAGTGTGTTGTTTGACCCTCTCCCAAGATTTCGCACCTTTCGGTAACAAAACCACCGGCATGATGATGGCCCCCAAGGGGCCAGGAGCATGTGGTGAGGAAGAGCAAGTTCAGTGACGATCGGATTGTGTTTGCGCTCAAGCAAGCCGAACTGGGTATCGGCGTCGAGGAGGTGTGCCGCAATATGGGCATCAGCGACGCGACCTCCTATGTGTAGCACAAGAAGTGCGGTGGCGTCGGACCGTCCGAGCTGCGACGGCTGCTCCAACTCGAGTAAAAGAACCGAAAGTTGAAGCAAGCCGTGGCTGACCTATCGCTACGAGTCACGCCGTCGCGACCAGACGGCGCTGAAGATGCGCATCAAGGAGATCACCGACACGCGCGTGCACTACGGATACCGTCGGGTGCACGTCATGCTGCGCCAAGAAGGCCATCAGGAACGACATCTGGAGCATGGACTTCGTCGCCGACTCGCTGTTCAACGGCCGCAATCTGCGCATGCTTACGGCGGTCGACTGCAACACGCGCGAGTGTCAGGACATCGCAGTTGGGCAAGCCCCAACGGAGCCGACGTGGTGAATACGCTGAAATCACTGCGTACACAGGCGCTTTCTCGGCCCACCAAAGGCGAAACCCCCGAGCCTGGAGGGGCGCGGGGGTTTCTGGGTAGTAGCCTGACGATGTCCTACTTTCACACGGGAACCCGCACTATCATCGGCGCTGAGGCGTTTCACTGTCCTGTTCGGGATGGGAAGGA
>CANJJE010000028.1 GCA_947474755.1 Burkholderiales bacterium
ACACACGCTGGGCGCCACCGGCCTGAGCAACCCGATGAAGAGCTTTGCCGGCATCGAAACCTTCCTGCTGCGTGCGCGCCGCGTCGAAGGCGGCTACCGGGTCAATGGCACGCTGCCGTGGGTCAGCAACCTCGGGCCTGACCACTACTTCGGCGCGGTGGCCGCGGTCGAAGGCACCGAGGGCGGCCACGAGATCATGTTCATCGTGCGCTGCGACGGCGAGGGCGTCGAGTTGCGCAACTGCCCGTCGTTCTCTGCCATGGAAGGCACCAATACCTGGGCGGTGCGATTGACCGAGCACTTCGTCGGCGCCAACACGCTCATCGCCGACCCGGCGCGGCCGTTCATCGGCCACGTGCGTGCCGCGTTCGTGCTGCTGCAGTGCGGCATGGGGCTGGGTGTGACGCAAGGCGCCATCGACTCGATGTGGGAGGTCGAGCGCCCGCTCGGTCACGTCAACGAGTTTCTCGACGAACGTCCCGATGAGCTGCAAACCGAGCTCGATGCGCTGACCGAGCGCACGATGCGCCTGGCCCGCACACCGTTTGAAACCAGCACTGAATACCTGATCGACGTGCTCGACACACGAGCCCACGCCTCCGAACTGGCCCTGCGTGCCGCTCAGTCGGCGCTGCTGCACCAGGGCGCGCGCGGCTACCTGATGAGCTCGGCGGTTCAGCGGCGCGTGCGCGAGTCGCACTTCGTGGCCATCGTCACGCCAGCCGTCAAGCACCTGCGCAAGGAAATCGCGCGGCTCAGTGCCACCGTGGTGCCAGCTTGAAAGCCCGTACGGCCGCATGACAGCGCAAGCCTGGCGCACTTTCATCTGCCGAGCCTGCGGCTGGATTTACGACGAGGCGCTGGGCGATGCCGATGGCGGGTTGCCGCCCGGCACGCGCTTCGAAGACATCCCCGACGACTGGATGTGTCCGCTGTGCGGCGTGAGCAAGGCCGACTTCGAGCCCTGTGAGCCGCTGCCCACGCTGCGGCGTGCAGCCAGTGTGACGGCGTCGGCCCGACGCACGGGCACGGGCGGGCGCCACGATGCCGGTGTCGTCATCGTCGGTGCCGGCTGCGCGGGATGGCAAATGGCGCAGGCGCTGCGCGAGCATGACGCCGACCTGCCGATCACCATCGTCACCGCCTGCCCCGGTCACGTGTACGACAAGCCGCTGCTGTCGGTGGCGCTGGCCAAGGGCGTCGCCCCGGTGGCGCTGGTCAGGCAGACCGCGGAGCAAGCCGCAGCCCGCCTCGGCGTGCGGCTGCTCACGCGCACGCGAGCCATCAGCGTGTCGGCCGGCGCGCGGGCCTTGCGCACCACGCGCGGCACGCTGCGCTACCGGCACTTGGTGCTGGCACACGGAGCCGAGCCTCTTGATCTGCCGCAGCTGCCTGCGGCGCTGTGCTGGCGCATCAACCACCTCGATGCGTACCTGAAGTTCCGCGAACATCTCGGCGAGCCCGGCGCCCAGCCCGTGCAGCGGGTGCTGATTGCCGGTGCGGGTCTGGTGGGCTGCGAACTGGCCAACGACCTCGCGCTGGCCGGCCACCCGGTGACGCTCCTCGACATCAACGAACGACCCCTCGCGCAGTTGCTGTGCGAAGACGCCACGCGCGAGCTGCTGGCCGCCTGGCAGGGCCTGCCGCTCGAGTTCATCGGCGGGGTGCGCATCACCGGGGTCAGCGATCGAGACGGCGTGCGCACCGTGCATGCCGACGACGGCCGGCGCTTTGACGCCGAGCACCTGATCGCGGCCACCGGACTGCAAACACCACACCGGCTGGCGCAGTCAGCTGGGTTGAGCTGGAACAACGGCATCGCGGTCGATCCGCTCACGCTGCGCACCAACGTGCCCACGATCCACGCGCTGGGCGACTGCATCAGCATCGACGGCCAGGCGCTGCGCTACATCGAGCCGATCGCACGTCAGGCAAGGCAGATTGCGGCGACGATCCGCGGCGAGGCACTGGCACCCTACGACCGCACGGCGCCGCCGATCCGCATCAAGACGGGCTCACGGGGCTTCACGGTCAGCCGCTGAGCCGCGCTTGCGGACATGGGCCGCAATGCCTCGCTCGAGACCATTGGATGCTGGCATCTGGCAGGCCAGGGAAAGATGCCGCAGCCCCTTGCCGACTCTGGCGTTCGACGCGAGACGGTCGACATGGCGGTCGATCTGGTGCGCTGCACGTTGGACACGACCACGCACCGGATGCCCTGCGCCCGAGCCTTCGTCAGTGTCCGACGATGCTGGATGGATCGAACATCGGCTGGTCCTGACCCTCGTTCACGAAGATCAGGCGATCCGGCCGCCGCAGATCGAAGACGAAGTAGCGCACGCCGTGCGTCGAGGCGCCGTAGGGGCCGCAGGGTGGTTCGGGGATCTCGCCGCTGGGCGTCACGGCCGGTACCGGCTTGGCAGGGGCCAGGATGAAGGTTGTGGCCAGTCGCGGCAGCGGCCGACGCTTTGCGGGCACGAGCTGGCAGTCCGACGCCGTCGGGAGGTGCCCGGCGGCCTTCAACGTGGCCACGATGCTGTCGGGCCCGCCGTCCGGAGGCAGTGACCACGGCTGTATCACCAGCTCGTGCACCCGTTCATCGACCCGCAGCTCGAAACCCTGGCGCTGCGGCTCCCACACCACGCGCCACTGCCCTGTGGTCAGGTCGCAGGCCTGCGACCGGACTTCGAGCCCACCGCCAGTCACGCGCTCCCATCGGCACCCGGCGGCCACCAGGCCCGCGTCCGGCGGTGGTGCGACCGTGGCGCGGTCGGTCATGTCTGCGCATCCAGCCAGCAGGACAGCTGCCAGCTGCGCCGCGAGCGCCACTCGTGGCGCGCTCACTGGCGCCACCAGCCTTCGAGGAGGAGGGCCTGCCGTGCGGTCTCGTGCAGGTGGCAGGCCATGGTGGCGGGGCCACCTCCCGTGCCACCCATCCACTGGGCCTGCTCGTGGCGGCAGGCCGCGTCACGGTACGCGATCCAGGTGCGCTGCATGGCGCGCAGCGAGGGCTCGACCGCCGCCACCGTGGCGCGGATGGAGGCCATCTCGGCGTCCTGTTTGCGGGCATCGGCGAGCCGGCGTGCGAAGGCCGCATTCAGGCGCGCGTCCCAGTAGCGGCGTTCGGCGTCAAGGCAGGTGACCATGCCCACCGTGTTGTCCTGTCCGGGCTGGGCGATGCAGTCCTGCGCGGCGCGGCCCGGGCAGGCCAGCACCGCGTAGCCCGAGCGCGCCGGCGCATCGGCTTCCGCACGGGCCACGCAGGCGGCGGTGGCGGCGGGATTCAAATGGGCCGGTGGCTGCTGCGCGTCGACCCCCCATGACATCGCGAGCCCGGCCATCATCGCGAGCGCAGCCATGGCGGCGCGGTCGACCTTGGGCATCTGGGGCTTTGCGGGAACGCGACGGATGCGCAGCATGGGTAAGCACCACCTAGCGTGGACAGGAATTCCGATCGGAAGCGTTCAGTCTAATCGCGCCGGGGGCGTGATCGCCGACGGACGGGCGGCGGCGCTCCTCGCGGGGATGCGCCCGATCACCCGGGCTGTTCACGCCCTTGCTGCAGGTGGTGCAGCACGTGGTCACGCACCATCTGCTGGATGGCGCGCACCGGAGCTGGCTCGGCGGCAGCCATGGCGTGCTGGCTCCCAGTGCCAAGCTGCGCGCGCTGGTGGTGCCGCAGGAGCCCGAGCGGCCGAGGCAGCAAGCAAGGCCCGTCAAGTGCGAAGCGAACTGCGTGGCTGATTCCATGAAGCCCATGGTTCGCCCCCTCCCGGCTCAAGCGCGGCGAGTACCCGTGAGTCTCGGGCTGGCGCGGCAACTACCTCGTGCTGAATTCGCATGCAAAGACGCGGTCGCGCGTGGACCTGACGGTGGCCCACCACGTCACCGATGGCAAGGTCGCCTTCGTGGCATTCGCACGGCAGATCAGCGCCACGCCGGTCGATCAGCGAAGGCAAACCCCGGAGCGGTTCTGCGCTCCGTTTCCGACTCGGTGAGCTCCCTGCGCACGACCCATTGATTGCCTCAACCAATGGATGCCTCCCGAACCTCGGGTGTCTGCGGGGGGGGGCGGTGCTCCACACAGGAACTGACGCCTCCCCCCGAGATCCCCAAAAACGCTAGAGCCTCAGATCGGGTTGATCTTGAAGCCCTTGCGGTACTCG
Source organism: Burkholderiales bacterium (assembly GCA_947474755.1). Taxonomy (GTDB): domain Bacteria; phylum Pseudomonadota; class Gammaproteobacteria; order Burkholderiales; family Burkholderiaceae_C; genus PBB1. Next base: position 4,167 of record CANJJE010000028.1, read on the forward strand.
ATGGCTGCCAACTCGCGGGCTTCCGGCGTCAGCGCACGGAATGCCTTGAGCGGGCTGCCCAGGGTGAAGCCCTTCACGTGATCCAGAGTCCACATGTACTTGTCGTCGAAGCGCAGGTGAGGCTGCTGAATCAGTGTCTTGCCGTCAGGGCGAACGAAGCCCAGGTCCTTGATGGCGTCAGCCAGGTCCCAGCCGGCATAGCACTCTTCCCACTCGCGGCGTCCGCTGAAACGACCCATTGCTGGGGTCGCACGGCCTTCGTATTCGCCAGAGAAAGCGACCTTGTGGGTCCAGCGGCAAACTTCCGAGCAGTAGGTGAAGATTTCGCCTTCGATTTCGTCATAGACGAAGTCTTCGCGAATCAGGCAAGGAACCATGCAGCTCCAGCAACGATGCGGATACGTATATCCAGTTTCCTGGTTGAACAGCACGTTGGTTTGGCCAGGGTGGCTCAGACGCTCGTACCACTTCCAGTAGTCGCCGAATTCAGCGTACCAGCCCGGATACTTGTGCTCGAACCATTCGAAGTCCTTCTCCGTCTGGGCTTCGATGCG